>PKUO01000045.1 GCA_002869585.1 Sedimenticola sp. | reverse complement strand
GTTGCGATAGGCATGGTTCAACATGTCTCGCATATTAACCAACGCCATGGCAAAAACTCCTATAACAATCCGTGCAGGATCTTAATTTTTCACCGCCGAACATCCTGAAATTATGCCCTCCTGTGCGTAACCAGGATGCGTCTGAGCCTACGTCCAAGACGGTCGACGGCACGGTCAACGGCGGTATAGATATCGGCTTCTACATCCTCAATCACCATATCAGTCCGCCGAGCCAACAACACCTTTATCTGGCAACACATCCCCGGCCTGCCATATTGATCCTTTCGTTCGGACAGGCTGACAAGCACATGCCGGACTTGATCTTCCTCCGTTAAACGGACAAACCCCAGTCGCTGGTGAATGTGCTTCTGCAAGTGGTTCGTCAAGCTGATGTTCTTGGCTCTGATGTCTACCTTTTTCACTGTACGCATGAGTCTTGTTGTTTAGCGTCTTGAATATAACCATTTCATTAACTAAGATATAGTCGATATTTATTACACTTTATTTCGTTTTTTTCGCAATATTAAACGTCAATGCTCAACTATAAACACCTTCACTATTTTTGGGTTGTCGCCAAAGAAGGCGGCGTCGTCAGGGCCAGTGAGCGTTTGAACATAACACCGCAAACCATCAGTGGACAGCTCAGCCTGCTGGAAGAGCAATTGGGAGAAACGCTGTTCGATAGGACTGGACGGAATATGACATTAAACGAAACGGGACGTCTTGTGTTGAGCTATGCCGACGAGATATTCTCGCTCGGCGGAGAACTGGTGGAGATGGTGCATAACCTGCCCAAAGGCAGGCCACCCGTGTTCCGCGTAGGCGTCACTGATGTCGTGCCAAAATCCATTGCCTATCGCTTGCTGGCACCGGCCCTGCAATTGCCCGGCACGGTAAAAATTATATGTCGGGAAGGTTCGGTCAAATCCCTATTGGCCGACCTCGCAGTACACCAGATAGATCTCATCATCGCCGACAGCCCTATCCCCGCGGGTGTAAGTGTGCGCGGCTTCAACCACCTCCTCGGCGACTGCGGCCTCTCTTTCATGGCATCACCCGAATTGATGCGTACACTGGATGGTGATTTTCCACAGTGTCTCAAAGGCCAGCCCTTAATGCTGCCTGGTGAGCGCACGGAAATCCGTGGGAAATTACTGGACTGGTTCGATGGCCAGAACATTCATCCACACATCATCGGTGAGTTCGACGACAGCGCTTTGATGAAGGCCTTTGGCCGGGCCGGTGTTGGCATTTTTGTCGTGCCAACGCCTATTGAGAAAGAGGTGACAGAGCAGTTCGGTGTTGAATCAATAGGTCAAACAGATGAGGTGCGAGACTACTTCTATGCGATATCCGTGGAACGTAAGATCTCCCACCCTGCCGTGGCCGCCGTGACTGAGGCAGCACGCGACTGGTTGATCAGTGAAGAACCTGCGCATCGATCAAAAAAGCCGGGCAAGACAAGACGTTAATCGATAGTTCGATGTAAGAAATAAAAGCATTTCCACCAAACAGGCATTGAAGAGACTTTAGGAAAGTATTCAAAGAATGCTTAAAGGGGGCTATGGCGGAGTCTGATTTCTAAGGTCATCCTCGACCCCACCACCCTGGCATGCATAATTCATTATAGGGTGGTGGTTGAGGAGTAGCCTGAGAATAGGCTATATATGGCGTCCCCTAGGGGAGTCGAACCCCTGTTACCGCCGTGAAAGGGCGGTGTCCTAGGCCTCTAGACGAAGGGGACAGAAACCTTCGATTTTTGGTGGAGCTAGGCGGGATCGAACCGCCGACCTCTACACTGCCAGTGTAGCGCTCTCCCAGCTGAGCTATAGCCCCAAATAACGAGTCGCGAATATTAGAGGAATGGACGTTGTTTGTCTACTCCTTTTGGGCAATTTTATCACCCCGCAATTCACTCGCTCCTCGCAGAAACACCCCTAGGATTGCTGTTCGATTTTCGCCCAGGAGTCCCTAAGCGTCACAACCCGGTTGAAGATCAAGCGCCCTTGCTCTGACGGCTCAGCGTTCAGGCAGTAATAGCCTTCACGTTCGAACTGAAAACGATCACCGGCGCTTGCGTTGAGCAGACTCGGCTCAACCACAGCCTCCGTCAGGGTTCGCAGTGACTCAGGATTCAGGTGCGCCAGGAAGGATTCAACCGACTTGTCACCATCAGGATTGTGATGGTTGAACAAGCGGTCATACAACCGGATTTCGGCCTTGATCCCGTGTGTGGCAGATACCCAATGGATCACGCCTTTCACCTTGCGTCCTTCCGGATTGGCTCCAAGCGTTGCCGAGTCATGGCTGCAGCGCAGTTCGATAATTTCACCGTTATCATCCTTGATCACGCTTTCGCATTTGATCACGTAGGCATTACGCAAACGCACCTCTCCGCCGGCAACCAGGCGTTTGAATTTATTCGAGGCCTGTTCGAGAAAATCAGCACGGTCGATATAAATTTCCCGGGTAAAGGGGATGCTACGACTCCCCATAGCCTCATCTTTAGGATGATTTGAAGCCGTGAGCTCTTCCACCTTGTCTGCCGGATAGTCTTCCAGCACGACTTTAAGGGGGTTGAGTACCGCCATCGCCCGCGGCGCGTTGCTGTCCAGATCTTCCCGAATACAGGCTTCCAGAATCCCCATTTCCACCGAGTTGTCGGCCTTGGTGACACCGATTCGGTCACAGAAGGTGCGGATCGACCCAGGCGTGTAGCCACGACGGCGCAGGCCGGCGATAGTCGGCATTCTCGGATCGTCCCAGCCGTTGACATGCCCCTCGCTCACCAACTGCGTGAGTTTGCGTTTACTGACGATCGTGTACTGCAGATTGAGGCGCGAGAACTCTATCTGCTGGGGATGGCAGTCTATGCTGATGTTGTCCAGCACCCAGTCATAAAGAGGACGATGATCCTCGAACTCCAGTGTGCACAGGGAATGGGTGATGCCCTCAAGGGCATCAGAGATAGGGTGGGTATAGTCATACATCGGATAGATACACCACTCTTCACCAGTCTGGTGGTGGATCACGCCATGACGGATTCTGTACAGGGTTGGATCGCGCATGTTGATATTTGGAGAAGCCATGTCGATCTTGGCTCTCAGAACCCGCTCACCATCGGCAAATTCACAGGACTTCATACGACTGAACAGATCGAGATTTTCTTCCACCGATCTGTTGCGATAGGGGCTCTCCTTCCCTGGTTCGGTCAGGGTTCCACGATAGGCTCGGGTATCCTCTGCATTCAGATCGCAGACATAGGCCTTGCCATTGCGTATCAGTTCAACGGCAAAGTCGTGAAGCTTGTCAAAGTAATCCGATGCATAGAACAGCCTGTCACCCCAATCAAAGCCGAGCCAGCGCACATCCTCCTTGATCGCATTCACATAGTCCTGGTTCTCTTTATGCGGGTTGGTGTCATCAAATCGCAGATTGCAGAGACCGCCGGGGTAGTCCCTGGCTATACCGAAATTCAGGCAGATGGATTTGGCGTGCCCGATATGCAGATAACCATTGGGTTCGGGTGGAAAGCGGGTGTGTACCCTGCCCTGATGCTTACCCGCCTTCTGATCTTCATCAATAATCTGGCGAATGAAATTGGTTGGCGTAACACTGGCGTTTTTACTCATTTCAGGACCAAAACCTCTCGTTGAATCTGCATATCAAACACGACCGATGACCGCCTGCCACATTCAGGCCGATTGCTCGCGCAAACTGATGTACTCAAGCGCCTTGTCGATCCTGCGCAGACAGGCTTCACGCCCTACCAGGTGGAGTGTCACATCAATTCCTGGGGATGCGGCTCGTCCTACCACGGCGACACGCAGCGGCTGGGCTACCTTGCCCATCTTCACCTCCAGCTTATCGGCGACATCCTGTACCAGCTGATGCAACGCTTCGGCAGTCCATTCATCCAGGCCAGCAAGCGCTTCGCGCATCACTTCCAGGGGTTCCCTGGCAACCGGGCGAAGATTTTTCTTGGCGGCATTGTCATCGAATTCCTGGAAATCCTTATAGAAAAAGGCGCTGATCTCGGCCATTTCCACGAGTGTCTGCGCCCTCTCCTGCTGGGCCTTCACGACCTCCACCAGGTCCGGTCCAGTGGTCGGATCAATGTCCAGGCGTCCCATGTGCGGACTGAGCAGATGGGCGATATGCAGCGGATCGCTCTCCTTGATGTAATGCTGATTCAGCCAGAGCAGTTTTTCCGTGTTGAAACTGGATGCCCCTTTGTTGACATCTTCGATCTCAAACAGCTGGATCATCTCATCAACTGAAAAGATCTCCTGGTCACCGTGTGACCAGCCAAGCCTGACCAGATAGTTGAGCAATGCCTCCGGCAGGAAGCCATCTTCCATGTACTGCATGACGCTGACCGCACCATGCCGCTTGGAGAGACGGGCCCCATCATCACCGAGAATCATGGGCAGATGGCCATATCTGGGAATCTCTTTACCCATGGCCTTGAGAATATTGATCTGGCGTGGGGTGTTATTGATGTGGTCATCACCGCGTATCACGTGAGTGATCTCCATATCGCTGTCATCCACCACTACCGAAAGGTTGTAGGTAGGAGAGCCATCGCTGCGGCGAATGATCAGGTCATCCAGCTCATCGTTGGCGATCTCTATCCGTCCACGTACCAGATCATCAAACACCACGCTCCCCTGATCGGGATTGCGGAACCGGACCACATGCGGTGCATTCGGATCGATGGTGTGGTTGCGGCAATGCCCGTCATAGCGAGGTTTCTGCTTATTCTTCATCGCCTCGTCGCGCAACTGCTCGAGCCTGTCCCTGGAGCAATCGCAACGATAGGCCAGCCCGTTGGCCAGGAGTTCATCGATGACCTGATTGTAGCGATCGAAACGCTTGGTTTGATAGAAAGGACCCTCATCGTATTCCAATCCCAGCCAGGTCATACCCTCGAGGATGGCATTGACCGACTCCGCCGTGGAGCGTTCCAGATCGGTATCTTCGATGCGCAGAACAAATGCCCCGCCGTGTTTACGGGCAAACAGCCAGGAAAAGAGCGCTGTCCGGGCGCCACCTACATGCAGGTAGCCAGTTGGACTGGGGGCAAATCGGGTACGAATTGTCATTTTCAAATAACCTAGATGATCGGGCTGATCAAAAAATAGGGTATTTTACCAGAAGAAGAGTACCGCTGTGCTATCTAATCGAACAAATAATATACTTTAAATATTTTCTTTATCCTATTGATTAATATAGATAATCAAGTAACTTCGCCTATCATCAAACAGGGCAGTTGGGTTACTAGAGCCACCGCAGTGAAAAAAGGCCGCATCCCTTCAGACACGGCCTTCGCATAAGCTAGTACTGGGAAAATGCTTCAGCTGATAAAACGCTGGCGCAACCAATCCCTGAATTCATCCGCCAACTCTTCATGCTGGAGTGCATAGTCGACCGTGGCCATCAGGTAACCAAGCTTGTTGCCACAATCATAACGTGTGCCTTTGAAAGCATAGGCCATCACCTTCTCATGCTGCATCAGACGGGCAATACCGTCGGTCAGCTGAATCTCACCCCCAGTGCCCTTGCCGGTCTGTGCCAGATGGTGGAATATTTCCGAAGTGAGAATATAGCGTCCCACTACCGCCCTGTTCGACGGGGCTTCATCGGGACGCGGTTTTTCCACTATCCCCTTTACCTCAACCAGGCTGCCCTCGCCCACAGTATCCACGATGCCGTAACTGCCAGTCTCCTGGGGGTCGACAAGTTCGGTACCAAGGATACTCGAGCCGGTCTTGGAAAAGGCCTCGACCATTTGCGACAGACAGCCTTTGCTCTGATTTTGAATCAGATCATCCGCAAGAATGACAGCAAAGGGCTCATCGCCTACAACAGGTTCTGCGCAGAGCACCGCATGCCCCAAGCCGAGCGGCATCGACTGCCGTATGAAAACACAGGATACATGCGGAGGCACTATGCCCTGTACGATCTCCAGCAGCTTGTCCTTGCCCCTGACCTGCAGCTCGTTCTCCAGCTCATAGGCGGTGTCGAAATGGTTGGAGATGGCGGTCTTGTTTCTGCCGGTGACAAATACCATCACCTCAACCCCGGCCTCAACCGCCTCTTCAACGGCATACTGAATGAGTGGCTTGTCCACTACCGGCAGCATCTCCTTGGGACTTGCCTTGGTAGCAGGTAAAAAACGTGTGCCTAAACCTGCAACCGGGAAAACCGCCTTTCTGATACTTTTGGTCATACCGCAATCCTTATCTTTTTTACTGCCATCCCGAAAACTCTACGAACTACTCTCCAAACGATTATACATCACCACCCTGTGCCTGATCCGTTCCGCCAGATCACTCTCAACCTGCTTCCAGTCAAAACGCCACTGCCAGTTGCCTTCCATCGTACCCGGCAGATTCATTCGGTGGGCGCCATCCAGGGCGAGAAAATCCTGCATGGGGATCACCGCCAGTCTCGCCCGGGATGCCAGGGCATGACGGATCAACGGCCAGGGCATGGGTTCTTTGGAATACCCCAGATACTCATCCACGTAGTGTCGGGTTGTATCATCCAGGCTGAGGTACCAGCCTAATGTCGTATCGTTATCATGAGTGCCGGTATAGACCACCGCGTTCACTGGATGCTGATAAGGCAGGTACGGATTGTCCGGCTCACCTGAAAAGGCGAACTGGAGAATTTTCATTCCTGGCAACCCATACTTTTTACGTAGTACATCAACTTCCTTGGTGATAATACCCAGATCTTCAGCCACCAGGGGCAGCGGATCGTAAAACTCGTGGAGTTTATCGAATAGCTCATCACCCAGGGCCTTTACCCATTTACCGTTGATGGCATGTTTTTCGGACGACGGGATCTCCCAGTAGGATTCAAAACCACGAAAATGATCGATACGTATTATATCGAACAGATGCAACTGGGTTTTCATCCGGTCAATCCAGAAGGAAAAATTATCGTCTGCCAGTTTGTCCCATCGGTACAGCGGATTCCCCCAGCGCTGACCGGTTTCAGAGAAATAGTCAGGCGGCACCCCGGCCACGACCTGAGTATGCCCTTCACCGTTCAAGGCAAAAAACTCCGGTCTTGCCCAGACCTCTGCACTGTCATGGGCAACAAAAATCGGCATGTCGCCGAACAGTTTGACCCCATGCCTGTTGGCATAGGTCTTTAACTCAAACCACTGCTGATAAAACAGAAATTGCTCAAAGCAGACAAAATCCACGGATCGTCTTAGACGCGCCCTGGCTTCAGCGATCGCCTGCGGGTTGCGATCACGCAGTGCCTCGGGCCAATCCCACCAGGCTGCATCATTGAACTCCTTGTGCAGCGCCTGGTAGAGGGCGTAGTCATCCAGCCAGTAGCTGTTTTCGCTGATAAAGCGACTCAGTTCATCAGTGTTGAATTTCTCAGGCTGTGCGTTAAAGGTCTTCCAGGCTTGCAGAATGCCCTGTTCCTTGCACTGGGAAAGAAGGCGTCTCTTCTCGATCAATTGCTGGTCGAGCAGCCCCTGCTTGACCAGCAAACTCAGGCTGATCAGTTCCGGATTACCGGCATGAACAGAACACGACTGGTATGGAGACCCATCCGACTGAGTGGGGCTGATGGACAGCATCTGCCAGACGCTGATCCCGGCGCTGGCGAGAAAATCAACAAAGTGATAGGCCTCTGGCCCCAGATCGCCGGTTGCCGCTTCGCCAGGCAGCGAGGTGATATGCAACAGCACACCGGCCCGGCGTCTGTCCAGACTGGGTTTTGATACCGCGTCACTCATGGCAATCCCGTGCTGGCCAATTAGACATTCTGTCGCATGACACCACCGTGTGATGGGTCTCCCTTGCCGGTAGTAAAGACATGCAACAGATATTCCGGCGGTTTCTCACCGAGTAACATGTACAGATGGGTCAACTGACTCCTGAAGAGCCTCTCAAAATCACTGACGGTACTGCCGGGGTTGTAGTCGCCAAACCACCAGAACCAGTCTGACCCCTCGCATCTGGCGAGCTGCATCTCCGCCTCCTGCTGGTGTTTTTCATCCAGACGGCCACTGGCGATTACCCGGTCATAGACCTGTTTTGCTTCAATCAGCATATCCCAGCCGCGGTTTTTCTCAGAATCACCTATCCATGTGGAGAAACTGCCATAGACCCAGCTACCGGCAGTCAATGAGGTGATGGTGTTCTTGGTGGCGCCGATCTGGTCGAGAGACTCGGAAAAAGTGCTCATCTGCAGACGTGGGTGTTCGGTCAGTTTCCTATACAGGGCTTCAAAGAAAAAGCAGCCATTTCGTGGGTAGTATTCCCAGGCATTTTCGCCATCCATGATAATCGAAACCACACGATCGGTTTTACCCTTGGTGGACGTTTCGATGTTCTCCAGATGCTGGATAAAATTGGCGACGGCATCCTCAGCGTGCCACTTTCCGTAGGTAAAGCCAATCAGGTCCGACAGGCCGTCATCCCGAAAAAAGCAGGAGAGATTACCCTGTTTCAGACGGTAAGGCTGATGAATCCAGTTTTCCGGCAACGGTGAAACCTGGGAGGCTACCAGGCTGTTATGTAACACCTGCTGGCCGCTCGCCGCCCATCGAAAGCCCTCTTCCTCGAGTAAACGCAGTGTTTCGGCGCTGACCGCGCCCTCCGAGGGCCAGCAACCGGCCGGCAAGAAACCAAAATGGCGTTCAAACGCCTCTATGCCCTTGCGAATATGCCAGCGGGCGCGGGGCTCGCCACCCGGGTATTTTTTCAGGCTGGGCAACTCTGCATCCGGCATTGCCTCTTTTGTCGAATCGATATCGAGAAGCAAAGGCACAATGGGATGCGCAAAGGGGGTGACTGAAAGCTCGACCTGGCCAGATTCAGCCAGCCGACGATAGCGACCGATGATCCCGCTGATCAGGTCACCGATGGCCTCCACCAGACAGCGCCGGTCGGCGGCCGTGTAGTTTTTCCGTTTCTTTTCCAGAGAAAGGATTCGCAGGTCATTGATCCGGGCAAACTCACCGATCCACGCCAGGTGATACCAGACCATCAGATCCACAATGAACTGATCATTGAAGTAGAGGATATTCCGCTTGTGCAGATCAATGGTGCGGGAGAGTTCATGCAGATTGCGCAGTGGCCGGAAACGATTGATCAGATGCTCTTCATTCGCCTTGCGGCAGGCCAGTATCAATGACCGTCGTGATTCCTGATCGACTGGCAAGCCCGGGCCGGCCAAGGCGGCAAGGAGTGGATCCTTGATCAGGGTGCCCTTATTCAACCACTCCCTGATCTGGGCGGCATAGTCCTCCATCTGCTCGAGCAGCACCGGCGCAAAATTGACCACGCCTTTCGCCTTGGGATATCGCTCGAGATGATAAGCCATATCCGAGTAATCCTTGATCGCATGCAGATATACCCAGGGCAGCTGAAAATCGCTGTCATCCGGACCACGATAATCCGGTTGATGCATGTGCCAGCAAAATACAACCTTCAGTGGCGCATCAGCGGACATAGTTCAGCACCTGACCCAACATCTCGGCCGTGACCAGTGTGACGCCACCTTCTGACACGTAGAAGCGTTTTGCATCAGCTTCCGGGTCAGCGCCGATAATCATCCCCTCGGGAATATTACAACCGCGATCGATTACCGCCTTGGTGATGTGGCAGTTCCTCCCGATCTCCACACCCGGCAGGATGACCGAGTCTTCCACCGTTGAATAGGAGTTGATCCGGACATTGGAGAACAGCAACGAATTGCGAACTGTCGCGCCGGAGATAATACAGCCACCAGAAACCATGGAATCAACCGCCATGCCCCGGCGATCGTCATCGTCAAAGATAAATTTTGCTGGGGGAAGCTGTTCCTGATAGGTCCAGATCGGCCAGGTTTCGTCATAGAGGTTCAATTCAGGCGTAACCCCGATCAGTTCCAGATTGGCCGACCAGAAGGCATCAATGGTACCCACGTCACGCCAATAGGCCTGACGCTGGCTTCTCGGATCCTGGAATGAATAGGCCATAACCCGATATTTATTGATGACGCTGGGAATGATGTCCTTGCCAAAATCGTGGGAAGAACTGGGCATATCAGCGTCTTTGATCAACTGCTCAAACAGAAAGCCGGTATTGAAGACATAAATACCCATCGAAGCCAGCGCCTTGCTGCTGTCGCCAGGCATGGGATTGTGGTTGGCGGGCTTTTCCGCGAACTCAATCACACGACCATCCTGATCGACCGACATCACGCCAAACTCCTTGGCTGTTTTCAGATCGACTTCGATACAACCTACGGTCATATCGGCGCCAGTCTCTACATGATGGGCGATCATGGTGCCATAATCCATACGGTAGATATGGTCTCCCGCGAGGATCAGGATGTAGTCGGAGTTGTGATTACGGATGATATCCAGGTTCTGATAGACCGCATCGGCGGTTCCTGTGTACCAGCTGTTTTCGATGCGCTGCTGAGCCGGCAGCAGTTCGACGAACTCACCAAATTCACCCCGCAAAAAACTCCAGCCGCGCTGAATGTGCAGGATCAGTGAATGGGCCTTGTACTGGGTCAGCACCCCAACCCTTCGAATCCCGGAGTTGATACAGTTTGAGAGGGGAAAATCGATAATACGGAATTTGCCACCGAAGGGAACCGCCGGCTTTGAGCGCCACTTGGTCAAATGTTTCAGGCGCGAGCCTCGCCCCCCGGCCAATATCAGTGCCAATGTTTTCTTGGTTATACGACTGACGAAACGTGGATCCTGTCCTGCACTCATATATCTCGCCTCCGGCTCGTAAATTGGTACTACTTATCTGTCGATTATCCATATATGCTAACATGCAGATACACCCTGCGTGTAACAATTAAATGACCATTCCCGATGGGATAATGCCCTCTGCAGTCTTTTAGGTGGCCTATGTCAACACCAAATATTGAAGAACCCTTAGTCCGGGTCGCCGAAGCGCGACACCACAATCCTTTCGAGGTTCTGGGACGGCACACGCACAACAAGCACGCCCTGGTCAGAGCATTTATTCCCAATGCCAAAGAGGCACGTATCGCGGGCTTTGATAAACCGATGGTACGCATTCGCAACACTGATTTTTTCGAATGGCATGGCGATGCGAATATCCTGCCAGAGTATTACCAGATCATTACCACGGATAAGTTGGGGCGCACCACCACAAACCACGATCCATACAGCTTCCCCCCCATGATCAGCGATTTTGATCTGCACCTGTTCAGCGAGGGAAAACACTGGCATGCCTACAAGGTGCTCGGCGCACACGCCCGAGAGTTCAACGGTATTTCCGGGGTACTGTTTGCGGTCTGGGCGCCTACCGCTGAAAGGATCAGTATCGTGGGTGATTTCAATCAATGGGATGGCCGGGTCCATGCCATGCGCAATCGCGGCGGATCCGGTGTCTGGGAGCTTTTCATCCCGGGCATCGAGAGCGGTAGCTTTTACCGCTTTGAGATCCGCAGCAACACGGGCGATATCCTGATCAAAAACGACCCGTATGGACAATATTTCCAGAAACGTCCGGATAATGCCGGAATCGTCCCTCCCCCCGTGGAACACGAATGGCAGGATAATCGCTGGCTCGAGGCGCGCAAACAGGCCAACTGGCAGCAGCAGCCCATTTCGATCTACGAGGTGCATCTCGGCTCCTGGCAGTTGGACGAAGAGGGCAATTTCCTCAATTACCGGGAACTGGCCCATCGACTGGCGAGTTATGTGAAGGATCTCGGCTTCACCCATGTGGAGCTGTTGCCGATCACCGAACACCCGTTTGATGGCTCCTGGGGTTATCAGGCAACCGGCTATTTCGCGCCGACCAGCCGCTTTGGAACCCCGGATGACTTCAGATATTTTGTGGATCATCTGCATCAATCCGGCATCGGCATCATCCTCGACTGGGTACCCGCCCATTTTCCGAAAGACCAGCACGCCCTGGCCCGCTTCGATGGCACCGCGCTGTATGAACACCAGGACCCCAGAATGGGCGAACACCGTGACTGGGGAACCCTGATTTTCAACTACGGCCGCGCGGAGGTACGCAATTTCCTGCTCTCGAGCGCGGTCTTCTGGCTGGAGGAGTTCCATCTCGATGGCTTGAGGGTCGATGCGGTCGCATCGATGCTCTATCTGGACTATTCACGCAATGCCGGTGATTGGATACCTAACAAGTATGGCGGCAGGGAAAACCTGGAAGCCGTGGATTTTCTCAGGCACCTGAATACTGTCACCCATGACCAGTTTCCCGGCACGCTGATGATGGCCGAGGAGTCAACCGCATGGCCACAGGTCTCACGACCCACCTGGCTGGGTGGACTCGGGTTCAGCATGAAATGGAACATGGGCTGGATGCACGACACTCTGGCCTACTTCAGCAAGGACCCGGTGCATCGCCACTACCACCACGACCAGCTCACCTTCGGCCTGCTGTATGCGTTTACCGAAAATTTCATCTTGCCCTTCTCCCATGACGAGGTGGTTCACGGTAAGCGATCACTGCTGGATAAGATGCCGGGCGACGACTGGCAGCGATTTGCCTCACTGCGGCTGCTCTACAGCTATATGTTCACCTACCCCGGCAAAAAACTGCTGTTCATGGGGTGCGAATTCGCCCAAGGGCGGGAATGGAACGAGGATGCCGCGCTCGACTGGCACCTGATGGAGCGTCCCCAGCATCAGGGCATCCGGGCCCTGGTATCCCGTCTTAACGAGTTGTACAAGGCGCTGCCTGCACTGCACAGCATCGAATTCGATGAGGGGGGGCTCGAATGGATCGACTGCCATGACGCCAGCCAGTCCATTCTCAGTTATCTTCGCAAATCCCGGGAGGGTCAGATTGCAGCGGTCGTGCTCAACTTTACCCCGGTTCCCCGGGAAAACTACCGCATTGGCGTACCCAAGGCGGGACGATACAGCGAACTGCTGAACTCTGATTCGGCCTTTTTTGGTGGTTCGAACAGTGGCAATGCCGGAGGTGTATCCAGCGAGGATATCCCCTGGATGGGCCATGCCCAGTCAATCGTGGTCACCATACCGCCACTAGCGGCTCTGATCCTGACACCAGAGGAGTAATCACTCGGCGGCGGGTTTCCCCCGTAGCGCCTTGAAATGGGCCACCAGACCTGAGGTGGACGCATCGTGCAGCTCGGGTCTGGCATCGCCTTCCAACTCCTTGAGAATCACCCCGGCCAGTTGCTTGCCGAGCTCTACACCCCACTGATCGTAGGAGTTAACGCCCCAGACAACCCCTTGCACAAATATCTTGTGTTCGTAGAGCGCGATCAGCGCTCCCAGACGCCGCGGCGTCAGCTTGTCGATCAGGATGCTGTTGGTGGGGCGATTCCCCGGAAACACCTTGTGCGGTAGCAGCGCCTGCCGTGCCTCATCACCCAAACCCTGGGTGCGCAGTTCGGCCTCGGCCTCCTCACGGGTACGTCCCTTCATCAGGGCCTCGGTCTGGGCAAAAAAGTTGGCCAGCAGTTTTTCGTGCTGATCAGAGAGTTCGTTATGGCTGTGCACCGGAGCGATGAAGTCCGATGAAATGACCTGGGTCCCCTGGTGTATCAACTGGTAAAAGGCGTGCTGACCATCTGTGCCCGCTGCCCCCCAGATCACCGGACCGGTGGAGTAGTCAACCGGCAATCCATCGCGTGTCACCCCTTTGCCGTTGCTCTCCATATCCGCCTGTTGCAGATAGTCAGGCAGATAGCGCAGATATTGATCATAGGGAAGGATAGCGTGGGTTTTGATGCCGTTGAAATTATGGTTATAGACCCCCAGCATACCCAGGATGACCGGAATATTTTCCGCCAATGGTGCGCTGCGAAAATGCTCGTCCATCTCATGGGCGCCGGCCAGCAATTCATAGAAATTCGCCATACCAATGGCCAGGGCAATCGGCAGCCCGATGGATGACCAGAGGGAATAGCGCCCTCCGACCCAGTCCCAGAAAATGAACATATTCTGCGGATCTATGCCGAACGCTTCAACTTTCTCCGCATTGGTCGAAACCGCCACAAAATGCCGGGCGATGGCCGCGTCATCCGGCATACTGGCCAGACACCAGTCGCGGGCCGCGTGGGCGTTGGCCAGGGTCTCCTGGGTGGTGAAGGTCTTCGAGGCGATGATGAACAGGGTTGTCTCGGGATTGAGGGGTTTCAGGGTCTCGGTCAGATGCGTGCCATCGACATTGGAGACAAAGTGCACCCGCAACCCGGCTGATTGGTAGTGGCGCAAGGCCTCTGCCACCATCAGCGGCCCGAGGTTGGAACCGCCGATACCGATGTTGACCACATCGGTAATCTGATTGCCGGTGTAGCCCTTCCACTCCCCGGAACGCAGCGCATGGGTAAAGGCCTCCATCTGCGCCAATACAGTGTTGATTCCGGGCATTACATCCGCGCCGTCCGTGGTGATCGGGCGGCTAGAGCGGTTTCGCAGAGCAACATGCAAAACGGCCCTGTCTTCGGTATTGTTGATGTGTTCGCCGGAAAACATCCGGTCACGCCACTCTGGAAGTTGCACGGCACGAGCCAGGTCGAGTAACAGTGACAGCGTCTCCCCAGTTACCGGGTTTTTCGAGTAATCAACGAACAGCCCGGCCGCTTCCGTGGACATGCGCCTGAACCGCCCTGGGTCCTCCGCGAACAGTTCGCGCATGTGGCGTTTTGACAGCGTTTGCCAATGGGATTTAATTGCTTTCCACTCAGGGAGATTTGTCAGAGAGTTCATGTCGATCCGATTTACTGATTTGAATACCCAATCAAGCATTCCGCTTTGATGAAGGATATAATGCACCTGCTGTCGCAAAAAAATACAACAATTCCGGCAACACTTTGCCGTTAAAGATAGAACCGGTCAATATGAGTAGTCACAACAATTCACCCCTCAAGATTCTTTTTGCCGCCAGCGAGGCCCAACCTTTCATCAAAACCGGCGGATTGGCTGATGTCGCCGGCAGCCTGCCTGTGGCGCTCAGTCACTTCGGGCATGATGTGCGCCTCGTGCTTCCGGCCTATCCTCGCGCCGTGGAACGGGCCATTCCCCTGAAGGAAGTGGCCAGCCTGCGGCTGACCGGAGCGCTCCATCCGGTACGGATTCTCGAGGGAAAGCTGGGCACGAACGTCACCACTTACCTGGTTGATGCCCCTGACTTTTTCAACCGCCCTGGAAACCCCTATGTGGATGCCTCGGGCCATGACTGGGGTGACAATCCTGAGCGGTTCACCCTGTTCTGTCGGGCGATCGTATCAATCGCTCTGAACCATGCCGGATTGCACTGGCAGCCCGACATCGTCCATTGCAATGACTGGCAGACAGGTCTTGTGCCACCGCTCCTGGCGATGGAGTGGAACAGGCCTGCCACCGTATTCACAATCCACAATCTCGCCTATCAGGGCATGTATCCCCGCGCGGTGTTCGACCGGCTGCATCTGCCGGCAGCGTTCTGGTCCTATCAGGGGCTGGAGTTTCACGACCACTTCTCCTTCATCAAGGGGGGTATCGCCTTCTCTGACTGGGTGACCACAGTCAGCCCAACCTATGCCGAAGAGATCCTCACCCCGGAATTCGGCTATGGCCTGGAGGGATTACTCCATCACCGCGCAGATCGGCTCTCTGGCGTGTTAAACGGCATCGACTACGAAGTCTGGGACCCCGCTGCTGACCCGGCACTGGCGCAGCACTTCGATTACAAAACATTCAACCTGAAAAAGATCAACAAACTGCATCTACAGAGGGAACTCGGGCTCCCGGAGAACGAAAATGCCTTTCTGTTCGGTCACATCGGCCGACTGGTTGAACAAAAGGGAGTGGATCTGATTCTGGATATCCTTCCCGATCTTCTGGAACAGGAGGCTGTCCAACTGGTGATGCTCGGCTCTGGCCATGTATCGCTCGAAAATCGCCTCCGCGATACCGCCGAGATGCACCCTGACAAAGTAGCGGTCTATATCGGCTACGACGAGTCCCTGGCGCACCGCATCGAGGCCGCCTGCGACTGCTTTATCATGCCCTCGCGGTTCGAGCCCTGCGGTCTCAATCAGCTCTACAGCCTGCGTTATGGCTCAGTCCCGGTGGTGAAACGTACCGGTGGACTGGCGGATACCGTGATTGACGCCACAGCGAAAAATCTGCTGGACGGTGTAGCCACCGGTTTCAGTTTCGATGAGCCGAGCGCAGCCGCTCTCTGGGAGTGTCTCGAGCGGGTCTTCCAACTGCGTAGCCGGCCAGCTGTCTGGTGGGAAAAACTGGCAACCACCGGCATGAAACAGGACTTCAGCTGGGATTCAAGCGCGAAACATTACCTCGATATCTACCAGGAAGCGATGAACAACCCAGCGGTAAATCCACTCAAGCAGCATTGATGCCTGATGGCTCGATGAACCTTCCGAGATGGCGGAAAACGAAAAAGCCGGTCAGCTACTTAGCTGACCGGCTTTTTCTGAACTGAATACCCTACTCAGGCAACCTGGGTTGCAATCTGATCGCTGGTGCCCGTCACGAAGTTGTGTTCATCACAGTAAACCAGCGTGGGCTTGAAACTTGCGACTTCTTGTTGATCCAGTGTCGCATAGGCGCAAATGATAATTCTGTCACCGGGAGAGGCCTTATGCGCCGCAGCACCGTTCACAGAAATGATTCGTGAACCACGGGCGGCCTCAATAGCATAGGTGGTAAACCGCTCGCCGTTGGCTACGTTGTAGATCTGGATCTGTTCATAGGGATGTATGCCGGCAAGATCCAGCAAATCCTTATCAATGGCACATGACCCCTCATAGTCCAACTCGGAATGAGTCACACAGGCACGGTGCAATTTGCATTTCAGAAGCGTCAACTGCATCGGGAACAGACTCCTCGTAACAAAAAAAACAACTTATTATTAGCTTAAATGCCTGCATATTGCAATGCAGCATTTTCAATTTTTTACCCTTGGGGGTCCATTGCCGCTTTTATGATCCGGAATTTTTTAATCCAGGGCTTATCATTCCTGATTGCCTCGGGAAAGGTTTCAACCGCACTCTTTGCATCCTCTAGTGTTGCATAACTGCCAACAATTACAGCAAACCACTCCTCTCCGAAGCGAGAATATCGAAAAACAGCAACATGTTCAGCCATTTTTAAATTCTCGACAATTTCCCCTGCGCTTCCGCTCTTGTCAGAGGCGAATATTTGGACCGTGAAATTGTCATCCGGTTGCATCTGAATCCATCGAAAATCCTGTCTCACAGGCAATATACCGTCATCAGTCGATCTGGAATTATTTTTATCAATTACATTAGATTCCGACTTTAACTCATTGTTAATATTATTATTAGTTTTTAAATAATTCTGATTGGCGGCAAGCTTTGTGGAGGTCGCCTCTATTATCTGGCCGGCATCTGCTGAACCCGCTTCGAAGGCGGTTGTTTCAGCAAACGGCAGGCCCAACGTGGCAAGCGTATTCTTGGCCTTTTCAGAACCGCCCTGGGCCGCTTTGCGATACCAGTAGATGGCTTTGTCCAAATCCTGTTCAACACCACGCCCCAGGGAATAGAGTGAGGCCAGGTTGTATTGGGCTTTGGAAAAGCCGCTTTTGGCCGCCAGTGACCACCAGTATGCTGATTGGGCATCATTTTTTTCAACCCAGTCGCCCTGTTGGTGCAGATTACCCAGGTTAAACTGGGCAGGAGGAAAACCACCCTCTGCCGCTCTCTTCAGCCAGGTGGTGGAGAGATCAGGACTGGGCGAAACCCCCATGCCCTCGGCGTAGAGCACGCTCAGGTAGAACTGTGCACGGACATCGCCCGATTCCGCCTCGGGCAACCACAATCTGTGAGCTGCAGTCCAGTCCTTCCGCTGGAACGCTTCATACCCCTCTTGCACCGCATCCGCCATTACCTGACCCGCCAGTGCAAAAAAGACAGTAATTATCCCAATCAAAACTCTCATATCTTCCCTATCCTTAGTGGGCCGGTGGAAACACCACAGGTGGTGGCCTGACTCCCGCTCCTGTTGTCTCAGCAACAATCTCTTTGGCAAGCTTCTGCCCAAGATCAAACGCCTGGGTCTGTTCCAGCTCGGAAGAGGTTGTGGCATCACCCTCCTGCTTCATCTAAATGGTTTGGGTCGGGAAGGCAAACTCAACATCCAGACGCTGTGCCAAGCGCAGTATATCGAGCATGAAACGATGCCGCTCACGCAGTTCCGTATTCCATTCAGGCGTCTCCCAGAACACGTATAAAAGCACATCCAGTGAGGATGCGGCAAACTCATTGAGATAGACCTGATAGTAGTCCTTGCGCATGTAGGGGTGCTGGCGAACCAGTTCCCTGATGCCTTCGCAGAAGGCCTCGATACGATCCGGCGGTGTGTTATAGGTAATGGACAGCTTGCAGGAGAGGCGCCGGTAGCGCCTTTCGCCCATGTTATCGACGGTTGCTGTAATGAACTTGGAGTTGGGAACAGTTACCAGTGAATTGTAGAAGGTGCGGATGCGTGTGCTGCGAAACCCGATTCTCTCGACACTGCCTTCGGCCCCATCAACGATAATCCAATCACCCACCGAAAAGGTCCTATCCATCAGAACAGTCACCGAACCGAACAGATTCTGCACCATATCTTTTGCGGCCAGAGCAAAGGCCAGGCCGCCCAGTCCAAGACCGGCCAGCAGGCTGGATATATCAATATTGAGATTATCCGCGATAAAGACAAAGCCTATCACGGTGACAAAGATTTTCAGGGTGCGGGGGATGAGCGGCACCAAGGCATCATCCAGCTTGTTCTTGGTCATCTGGGCGCGCTTGTGCAGAAACGCAGACACCAGATCAACCAACCGGTAAGCGGCCCAGACCCCGGATATGCTGGCGAGGAATTTCACTGCCACCAGCAGTATCAGCATTGCGCCTTCGGGCAGCCCCATGAGGTTGATCGAAATCCACCAGACAATCGCCATTACCATTAGCCCCAGAGGACGAAGGATATGATCGGATATCTCCTTGAACTCCTTGTGCCGGGAGTTATCCCGCCAGCGGCGTACGAAGCTTCTCAGAAAAAATGCGACGATTTTATCCAGCACCACGCCGATCAGAATCATCAGGAACAGGCCAATCCACTGCCAGTTCTGTAACAGAAAGGTCGATTCCTTTAGCGTCGCCGGGATCTTTTGACGCAAGCGGATATGCCAGGGAACGGAGGAGGCCTCCGCATCCTTGCCTTCCACGCGCCGGGTCTCGGAGACTTCATCCATGATCAGGGGCAACTTGTCCACTGTCGCCCTGTCGAACAGCCAGTACCCCGCCTCGTTACGGGATATTTTTATTTCGCCATTTTTATAGGTTTTGAACAGGTAGGGGTTGCCTTCGGTCCGCGCCGGGATCTTTTTGATATTGACAACCTGGGTGCGATCCAGCACCTCGAGCAGCATCCAGGCCAGGTCTTTGGCCCGTTCCTTCCTCACCAGGGTGTTGATATCGGAGAGGTCGAGTGTCGATGTGGCAGCGTCAATTCTGTCCGATGCACCACCCTTGATCTCACTCATCGCCTGGAGAAAGGTCTCCATGGTGGCGCGCGGGCTTTTCAGGCTCTCCGGAACTGACTCCTGGATGACCTCTGCCTCTTTCGTTGCATCCTGCGCAGCGGTTTCAGCCCAGCTGTTTGAAAACAACACGAAAAAAAGGATAAAAACCACAACCTCGAAGGCGATGCGTTTAGCGACCATCATCCAATGCCTGTCTTTATATCAATTGCGAAGCGGGGTATTTTACCCCTGGGCCGGGTCAGTGTCTAAACGGGGCCAGCGAGCAGATCACCGCGCCCTCACGCCGACAGATTGACTGTCAGGTTGTCTATCAGGCGTGCCCTGCCGAGATGGGCTGCAGCGAGAATAACCAGATTCCGGTCAGCTGCCGTCGCCTCGACCAGATCATCTGACCGGCGTATCCTGAAATAATCCGGGCGGAAGCCAGCCGCTTGCAAGGCGTCATTGGCCCGTGTTTCCAACAGCGGGAAATCACAACTCCCTGCCTGAATGGCATCCGCTGTCTCACTGAGGATACGAAAGAGAGCTGGCGCCATTGCCCGCTCCTCGTCACTCAGATAGCCGTTGCGCGAACTGAGCGCCAGTCCATCGGGCTCGCGAACTGTAGGTACACCGATGATCTCCACGGGCATGCAGAGGTCCTCGACCATGCGCCGTATCACCATCAGCTGCTGGAAATCCTTCTCTCCGAACAGCGCCACATCCGGCAGCACCATGTTGAACAGCTTGCACACCACCGTTGCCACGCCAACAAAATGGCCTGGCC
The DNA here is from genome assembly GCA_002869585.1 of Sedimenticola sp. Classification (GTDB taxonomy): domain Bacteria; phylum Pseudomonadota; class Gammaproteobacteria; order Chromatiales; family Chromatiaceae; genus BM503. Next base: position 253,003 of record PKUO01000045.1, on the reverse strand, counting down.
GCGAAGAGCCGCAGAGGATATCGGAGATCAGAGGCACCTCAATCCGTGTCTGTTGTGACTGGGGTTTGGGATAGACCTCGGCCACCGATGGCGCAAACAACAGGTCTGTCGCGATACTCTCCAGTTTCTCGCTGTCTGATAGCATAGTGCGGGGATAGCTTTCAAAATCCTCGCCGGCGCCAAACTGCATGGGATTGACAAAAATGGAGACAACCGTCCGATCCGATACCGCCTGCGCTTGTTCCACCAAATGCAGATGCCCGGAATGGAGATTGCCCATGGTCGGGATCAGGGCGACCCTCTCTCCCGCTTTTCTCCACTGCCGAACCTGCGCCCGCAGGTCCTTCACTGAATTTACCCTGTTCATTCGAAACTCTGCTCTGCAGCGGGAAATTTCACCTCTTTGACCGCCTTGACATAGGCGGCGATCGCCTCGGCGACCGAGTGGGTTTCAGCGAGAAAGTTCTTGGAGAAACGCGGCGCATAGCGGGGGGTGATACCCAGCATGTCATACAGCACCAAGACCTGCCCATCACAATCCGGCCCTGCCCCGATACCAATCACGGGAATGGCAAGCGACTGACTGATCTCAGCAGCCAGCGCCTTGGGTACGCACTCCAGCACCAGCATCTGCGCACCCGCCTGCTCAAGGGCAAGCGCATCCTCTTTCATGATCTGGGCGGATTCCTCATCACGCCCCTGGACCCTGTAGCCCCCCAGTTTGTGGACAGACTGGGGCAACAGACCCAGATGGGCGCATACCGGAATACCGTTGGCCGTTAGCTGGCGCACTGTCTCAAGCTGAGTGGCGCCGCCCTCCAATTTAACCATGTGCGCTCCACCGTCTTTCATCAGCCGCCCGGCGGTACCCAGCGCCTGATCTGCCGAGCTATAGCTCATAAACGGCATATCGGACACCAGCAGTGCATTGCGGCGTCCGCGGGCGACACACTGCGTGTGATAAACCATATCATCCACATCCACGGGCAGAGTGCTCTCCTGTCCCTGAATCACCATGCCCAGGGAATCACCGACCAGAATCACTTCAACACCCGCATTCTCGAGAAGCACGGTAAAGCTGGCGTCATAGCTGGTTAAAACGGCGATCTTCTCGCCCTTCTGCTTCATCTGCATCAGGCTGGCAGTCGTCACACGCGACATATCGGGCTTCCTCTCTATATTCTTGACTCTGGGTTGCAGTAACCGTTGATGCTGCAACGCAATATTAGAACAGCGTCAGGGCAGGATTGAAATAGTGTTTTCCCTAGGTGAATCTGTCATTCCGTGGGAGCGGCTTTAGCCGAGATAAATCCAAAAACCCTGGGTAGACAGCTATCCCCTTCACTTTAAGCCATGGTCATCACCCGGCCAATACTGATTCCCTAAATTTCAGAAACACCATTCCGTGAGATGCCTGCAACCAGGGCATTCAACAATCCTTTTCCCGGAATATCCAGATCCCCCGGAGCAATATCCAGCAATGGGATCAACACGAATGCCCGCTCATGCATCCTGGGATGGGGAATAATCAGATCAACATCATCTATCACTCGCTGACCATACAACAGGATGTCCAGATCAAGGGTTCTTGCCCCCCAACGCACATGCCGGACTCGACCGTGCGCCTGTTCAATCTCCTGCAGAGTCTTCAATAACAGTTCGGGGGAAATGTTGGTTTTCATGCGGGCAGCAGCATTGATGTAATCCGCCTGACCTGGCGGACCACCTACCGGGGTCGTCCGGTAAAACCGGGAAGACCTGACCTGCGCTATCCCGGGGGTTTTCTCAATTTCGCTTAGTGCAGATTCCAGATGTGCCTGGGGATTATCCAGATTACTGCCAAGCGCAATATAGACATCGGCCAATCCATCCATTGCGGATGGTTCATCGGCAATCATTCTTGATCCTGTTTTTTTACCTTGGGTTTTCTTCTACGCCGCCGTTTGCGTTTTACGCCCTCTGAATCCCCTTTCGGTTGACTCATCATGCGGTTTTTATCTTCCTCAGAGGCCTCCTGGAACTCCGTCCACCAATTAGCCAGTTCCATCTCGGTTTCACCGCCTTCGGCGCGCAGAAGCAGAAAATCATAGGCTGCGCGAAAACGTGGATGGCTCAACAGGCGTAGCGGCCGCTTGCCGTTCCTCTGCGTAAAACGATGCTGCAGATTCCATATCTCGCGCATCGGCAGGCTGAAACGTTTGGGAATGGCAATGCGTTGTGACTGGCGGAAGACAATTTCGTTGCCCGCCTGTTGCATCGCCTGCAGGGGTGAGTCGCCATTCGCCATCATGCGATTGGCCATCTGCCTGACCGGCTCCCATAAGAGTACAGCGAACAGAAAGGCGGGAGTCACAGGCTTGCCCTCGGCAATCCGGTTATCCGTGTTTTCCAGGCCGCGATTGACGAAGGTTACTGGAAAACCAAACTCCTCGTGGGAGAGGTACTCTTCGGTATCAGGGAACAGGCGTCCAAACAGATCATAGTGTCGGAGTTTTTCGAAGGTGTTGAGCGAAACACCGCCCATAAACAGTTTCAGCACCTCTTCAAACAGCCTTGCTGCAGGTATATCGTCCAGCAGGTCGCCCAATTCAAAAATCGGTTTTTCGCATTGGGGATTAATGAGAAAGCCCAGTTTCGCCGCGAATCGGACCGCCCGCAGCATACGCACCGGATCTTCCCGGTAACGCGTCTCCGGATCGCCCAGCAGGCGCAACACACCGGCCTCGAGATCCTTGACGCCATCGACGTAATCGACAACGGAGAAATCCTCAATATTGTAATAGAGTGCATTGACGGTAAAATCTCGCCGAATGGCATCCTCCTCAATTGATCCGTAGACATTGTCCCGCAACAGCATGCCGTTTTCGGATTCATGATCGACTTCGGCATCAGGATCGACGTTACCCCGGAAGGTTGCCACCTCGACGATATCCCGCCCGAAATGCACATGGGCCAGGCGAAAACGCCGGCCAATCAAACGGCAGTTGCTGAACACCCGCCTGACTTCCTCCGGATGGGCGTCGGTGGCGATATCGAAGTCTTTTGGCTCGCGCCCCAGTAAAAGGTCACGCACGCCACCGCCCACCAGATAGGCTTGAAACCCGGCATTCTTTAATCGATACAATACCTTAACGGCATTTTCGCTGATATTCGCCCGGGAAATTTTGTGCTCCGGACGCGGAATTACAATCGGTGTGATAATCGTCGTGCCTTCACTTCTATTTATTTTGATTTCATCCGCCAAGACTCAAATGAGTCGCAAATCTCTCTTTTGCCTTGTCATCGGCTCGCGTATAATACACCTCTTGGCAAATTTCTGCTCCCTTCGTCTAGTGGCCTAGGACGCTGCCCTCTCACGGCGGTAACAGGGGTTCGAGTCCCCTAGGGAGTACCATTTCTCGACTGATGTCTCCAGTGAACAATGCGTTTGATTGTTTGCATAGCGTAAATACAAAAACATTTTTGGTTCCGCAGAATCAATAGAATAAAATGTAACTATAGACATCCTCATGTTTAGACGCTGGAAACGAAAATCGGGAGCTAGAAAGCTCCCGATTTTCATTGATATACACTGCTCTTGATTGATTAGATCAGCGAAAAAACTTCCCCGCCATACTCGCCAGATCATCGACGATAGAACCATCCTTATCCGCATCAAGAAAGCTGGCCAGCATGCCTGCCACACCCGAATCCTGTCCGGCGGAACTGGCACCCAACATGCCGCTCGATGCCGCGTTCTTACTCATAGCTCCCATCGCCAGGGAGGCGACCATGGGCAACATTTTCTTGATCATGCCATCATCGAGTCCGGTCTGAGAGGCGGCCTGCGAGGCCACCTGACGGCTGACATCCTTGCTGCCGAAGATATGACCGAGGATATTGTTTCCATCCTGCAGGCTATCTGCCGAGGCCAGTGAAGACGGATCATCCAGGTAGCGCTGATGATTGCCTTTTCCCAGCGCACTCATCAAATCACCCAACCCACCCTGGGAGACGTTGTTCTGCAGTCCCTTGGCCAGGGCCGGTGCGATCTGCCCCATTGCGCTCTTGGCCTGATCCGGATTCAGGTTGAACTGACGGGCAATTTCACCAATCGCGGAACTGTTTTTATCATCCAACAGCATTTCCAATAAATTCATATGAGTCTCCTGACTATAAAAACCATTTAAGAGGTAAATCTTGTTCCTCAGACTAGTCCCCGAACAGCGCTATCACAACAGGCCAATATTGAACATTTGTATCCGGTTTGAAGATACTACCCCGATTCTGGCTATTAGGGCCTGATGTTGGTCTGAACCAGCAGTTCCAGCAGAAACTCTCTGGCTGCGCCATAAACCCCTGGTCTTTTCGATTCTCTTGGACCGGCAATATTCAACACGCCTACCTGATTATCCCTGAGCCAGTCAATGACCAGTTGGGCATCTGCATGCTGGTCGAGTGCCACGATCAGGCAGGGACGCTGGTGCTGCCGTGCAAAGACCTCGGTCAATGCGGTTCCTCCCTCCAAGGCACCCAGATTGAGAATCAGGGTGGCATCTGAATCACGCACATTCCATTCAGTTCTGACGGCATAGTCGCCGGATGCCGTCTCCCTCAGCGAATAGCGGTCCGCAATTTTGCCATCCTCCGCTTTTCTGCCTTTGGGGCACCAACCACCGATGGGTATTTCCAACTCTTGCGCGGCATCCAACCCAGCCCGATCGACACCTGTCTGACCACCACTGACTACCTGGTTGAGACCCTGCCAGTCCTGGATCATTGATAGTGCTCCAGTACCTTTTGCGCCTGGGCTCTGCCTATCTCGATCATCTCATCAGCACGGTAAAACTCATAAAATGCACAGCTATCAAAGGGTATTTCGATGACCATATCCGGCGAATAGGCTGCCAGTTGGAACCGGGAGATCAGATTCTGCATGGTCTCAATGGAGTTGGATACCACCTCAAATACACCCAACTCTTCGTTGTCATCCTCTTTACCGAGTTTCTGCTGGAGACCATCGATGAACAGACCGATTTTCTGCCGGTAGCTATCAACACTGTGATTGATCGGGGGGCGTTGTTGCTGGACCGGTTTTTTCTGCCTGGAATCTGCCTTGCCGCTCAGGTTGACCGCAATGGTCAAATCCGTTTTATCACGCAGTGTTGGCGCGATAGGTATGGGATTGACCAGACAACCATCGACCAATGTCTTGCCGCGATACTGAACCGGGGTAAAAACCGTCGGTATGGCAATGGATGCCCGGATCGCCTTGAACAGCGAGCCATGATTGAGCCAGACCTCTTTCTGATCTTCAATGTTGGTGGCAACGGCAGTAAACGAGATGGGTAGATCCTCAATATTGCGGTCGCCGATCAGATCTTTCAGCGTCTCCATCACCCTCTCGCCCTTGATCAGGCCACTGCGCCTGAATGAGAAATCCACGAGACGCAGTACATCCATCTGCTGCAGCGCCTTGACCCAGTGTTTATAGGTATCCAGCTCGCCCGCCGCGTAGATACCACCGATCAGGGCTCCCATGGAAGAGCCGGCAATGGATTGAATCTCGTAGCCGTTTTTTATCAGACACTCAATAATGCAAATATGGGCAAGTCCCCGGGCGCCACCGCTACCCAAGACCAGCGAAACTGTCTTCTTTTGCATTTTCCCTTAGCCCTGTCTGTGGAGATAGAAACCGCTCACATGGGTCTGTTTTTTCTATTCTACTTCATCTACCGGCGTGATGGATCACCCCGCTCAGCCACCCCTTCTCCAGGTATGAAACTGCTCAACCCAGTGCAGAAGCCTATCCGGCTTATGGGCCCGCTTCCAATTGCCGGCGGCGTACTTGTTGCCCTCGGTCCAGGTGGGATAGATATGAATGGTGCCAAGGATTTTATTCAGTCCAAAGCCATGCTTCATGGCTGCGACAAACTCGGCAATCAGATCCCCTGCATGTTCGCCAACGATGGTCGCGCCGAGAATTTTGTCTTTTCCGGGAACGGTAAGCACCTTCACAAAACCGAAGTTTTCCCCGTCGGCAATGGCCCGGTCGAGATCATCCAGGCCATAGATCGTGACCTCGTAGGCGACATTTTTTTCCAGCGCTTCCAGTTCGTTCAGACCCACGCGTGCCACTTCCGGGTCGGTAAAGGTGGCAAAGGGAATCACCGAATAGTCGACCCGGAACCGTTTAAAACCGGCTAACAGCGCATTAACCGCTGCATACCAGGCCTGATGGGCTGCGGTGTGGGTAAACTGATAAGGCCCAGCGACATCACCACAGGCATAGATATTGGGGAAATTGGTTTGCAGGAATTCATTGACTTCGATTGTGCGCCGCTCAGTCAGCCGCACGCCCAGCTCCTCCAGACCGAAACCACTCACATTCGCTGCCCGACCCACAGCCACCAGCAGTTGATCGAACTCGATTGTGACATCCTCGCCATTGTATTCGGCCACCAGTAGCTTCCGCTCACCCTCCAGTCGAAAGGCCTTTGCCTTGTGTCCCATACGCAGATCTATGCCCTCATCGCGAAAACGCTCGGCAACCAGGGCCACCACATCATCATCCTCACGAATCATCAGCCGTGGCGCCATCTCAACAATGGTGACCGCTGAGCCAAAACGCGCAAAGCTCTGGGCCAGCTCACAACCTATCGGACCACCGCCTAGGACTAATAGCCTTTTTGGAAGCTGCCGAATCTCCCAGAGATTGTCCGAGGTGAAATAGTCAATCTGATCTATTCCATCAATGGGGGGGACAAAGGGACGCGCCCCGGTGGCGACAATGATGTTTTTCGTTCTTATCTCTCTGCCATTGACCTCGACGCTGAAGGGCGAGGTAATTTGCGCCTCTCCCTCGATCACCTCCACACCCAGTCCTGTGTAACGTTCGACCGAATCGTGTGGCTCGACGGTTTTGACTACCCTGCTGACCCGCTCCATCACATCGGCAAAATCAAAATCAACCTCGGCGGTTTTAAATCCGAACTCCACTGCTCGTCGGCTCTGCGCCAGAAAACGTGCCGACCGGATCAAAGCCTTGGACGGTACACAACCGGTGTTCAGACAATCACCGCCCATTTTGTGTTTCTCGATCAAGGTAATCTTGGCCTTCACTGCGGCTGCAATGTAGGAGGCAACCAAGCCACCAGAACCGGCGCCGATCACCACAATATTCGTGTCGAAAGAATCAGGCTTGGTATAGGCCGAGAGTGCTTTTCGGGCCTTGACCGCCTCGAGTATCTTTTTCGCAATCAGCGGAAACACCCCAAGCAGGGCGAAAGAGAAGAGCAGAGGTGCAGACAGAATGCCCGACAGTGACTCGATTTTCCCCAACTGGGTGCCTGCGTTCACATAGACCAGGGTGCCCGCCAACATACCCAGCTGGCTGACCCAAGCAAAGGTCCAGGTGCGAATCGGAGTCAGTCCCATCACCAGGTTAATAATAAAGAAGGGAAAGATCGGCACCAGACGCAGGCCGAACAGGTAAAAGGCCCCATCCTTTTCTATCCCGGCATTCAAGGCGGCGAGACGATCACCAAACTTGCTCTGAACCGTCTCCCTGAGTAAAAACCGTGAAATGACAAAAGCCAGGGTGGCCCCAAGAGTCGACGCAAAAGAGACCAGCAATAACCCCCATCCCAGACCGAACACTGCACCAATAACGAGCGTCATTACCGTGGCCCCAGGTAGAGAAAGGGCCGTCACCACCACATAGACAAGAAAAAACACCAGTGCCGTTGTCCAGGGCGACTGTTGTCTGATCGTTTCAAACTCGGTCTGTTTGAGCTTCATGTAGTCGAGGCTCAGATACTGGCCCAGATCAAAGGCAAAGAACAAAGTAATCAGAATGGCAATTATTAATAGTATTATCAGTCGGTTACGGCCCATATAAACCTCGTTATTATTGGTAGCCAGTTCCCCTGAGTATAGCCAGCGATTGTCAGTCACTGGTGCATGGAGAATATTTGGTAATTATCGCCCCTCTCGGAATTAACCTTGCGCTATAATGCGGGGCTTTATCAAATACAAATTCAAATCAAGAACAGATTCAGACCATCCATGGAAAAAACCTACGATCCCCATACCCTGGAACAGCGCTGGTACACCACCTGGGAAGAGCGCGGCTACTTTGCCCCGTCAAATGACGCAGCCGGCGACTCCCGCTATTGCATCATGATTCCCCCGCCGAATGTCACCGGCAGTCTGCACATGGGCCACGGATTCAATAATACCGTGATGGACACCCTGATCCGTTACCACCGGATGAAGGGCGACAAGACACTCTGGCAGCCAGGCACCGATCACGCCGGCATCGCCACCCAGATGGTAGTGGAGCGGCAGCTCGAATCCGAAGGCAAGAAACGGCACGATCTGGGGCGCGACGCCTTTATCGACCGGATCTGGGAGTGGAAAGGTGAATCCGGCGGCAACATCACCCGCCAGTTACGTCGTCTGGGTTCATCTCTCGACTGGGAACATGAGCGATTCACCATGGACGACGGGCTGTCGAACGCCGTCAAAGAGGTGTTCGTGCGCCTCTATGAAGAGGGCCTGATCTATCGCGGCAAGCGCCTGGTCAACTGGGATCCGAAGCTGCACACGGCCGTTTCCGACCTGGAGGTTCTGAACGAGGAGGAGAGCGGCCACATGTGGCACATGCGCTACCCGCTCTCCAATGGCCAGGGGCATCTGGTGGTCTCCACCACCCGCCCGGAGACCATGCTCGGCGACTGCGCCGTGGCGGTCAACCCGGAAGATGAACGCTACAAACACCTGATCGGTGAACTGGTAGTGCTGCCGCTGACCAAGCGCAAGATCCCGATCATCGCCGACGAGCACGCCGATCCCGAATTCGGCACCGGCTGCGTGAAGATCACCCCGGCCCACGACTTCAACGATTACGCCGTCTGGCAGCGGCACCGTGACGAGATCGCTATCAGCGAGCAGATTCACGGCGGTCTGATCAACATCTTCACCATCGACGCGGCGGTTCGCCATAACGAGGATGACGAAGGTGATGTCATCCCCGTTCAATATTCAGGCCTGGATCGTTATGCAGCGCGCAAGCAGATCGTCGCCGATCTAGAAGCCGCCGGTCTGCTGGAAAAGGTTGTCGATCACAAATTGATGGTGCCCCGTGGCGACCGCTCCGGTGCGGCCATTGAACCTCTCCTGACCGACCAGTGGTATGTCAAGATCGAGCCCTTGGCGAAACCGGCGATAGAGGCGGTGGAAACCGGAAAAATCCGTTTTGTACCAGACAACTGGAAGAACACCTATTATGAATGGATGCGCAATATCCAGGACTGGTGCATCAGCCGCCAGATCTGGTGGGGCCACCGCATTCCCGCCTGGTATGACGATGAGGGCAATGTCTACGTGGGCCGCAACGAGGCCGAGGTTCGCGACAAGCATGGCTTCAGCGCCGACTATCCCCTGCGCCAGGATGAAGATGTCCTCGACACCTGGTTCAGCTCGGCGCTCTGGCCCTTCTCCACCCTTGGCTGGCCTGAGGATACCGATCGCCTGAAAGCCTTCTACCCCACAAGCGTGCTGGTCACCGGTTTCGACATCATCTTCTTCTGGGTCGCGCGCATGATCATGATGGGTATCAAGTTCATGGATGATGTCCCCTTTCACGAGGTCTATGTCCATGGGCTGGTGCGCGATTCCCACGGCGACAAGATGTCGAAATCCAAGGGCAATGTACTCGATCCCATCGACCTGATCGACGGCATCGACCTGGAGTCACTGGTCGCCAAGCGCACCAGCGGCATGATGCAGCCCCAGCTTGCGAAGAAGATCGAAAAGCAGACCCGCGCAGAATTCCCCGATGGCATACCCAGTTTCGGTACCGATTCGCTGCGTTTTACCTTTGCGGCGCTGGCGGCTACCGGGCGCGATATCAAGTTCGATATGGGCCGTATCGACGGCTATCGCAACTTCTGCAACAAACTGTGGAATGCCGCCCGCTATGTCTTCATGAACACCGAAGGGCAGGATTGCGGTCAACAGGGTGGTGACGTTGAATTGAGCGTGGCCGATCGCTGGATCCTGTCGAAACTGCAAGCGACCATCGCAACCGTCAACGACTCCATTCAGGGTTACCGTTTCGACCACGCCGCCCAGGCCATCTATGAATTCACCTGGAACAACTACTGCGACTGGTATCTCGAACTGTCAAAACCGGTGCTCAACAACGAGGCATCATCCGAGTCAGCGAAACGCGGTACCCGGCAAACACTGGTACAGGTGCTTGAGACTGTATTGCGTCTCACCCATCCAATCATGCCGTTCATCACCGAGGAGATCTGGCAGAAAGCCGCACCTCTTGCGGGGAAAACCGGCGACACCATTATGCTGCAGCCCTTCCCTGTTGCCGATGACAACCATATTGATCAAACAGCCGTGGCTGAAATGGAGTGGGTGAAACAGTTCATCCTCGGTATACGCAAAATCAAGGGGGAAATGAACATCTCCCCCGGCAAACCTGTCCCGGTATTGCTGGCCAACGCCAATCAGCAGGATCGGGCCTGGGCGACAGCCGCCCGTCCCTATCTCGATTTTCTCGCGCGCACCGAGTCGGTGGACTTTCTCGCCGAGGGTGAACAGGGTCCGGAATCCGCCCTGACCCTGGTAGGTGAGATGAAGGTGCTGATCCCCTTGTCCGGTCTGATCGACAAGGCCGCAGAGATCACACGCCTCGAGAAAGAGATCGACAAGCAAGCCAAGGAAGCGAAACGGATCGAGGGAAAACTCTCCAACCCGAATTTTGTCGACAAGGCCCCGGACGCGGTGGTCGCGAAAGAGCGCGACAAGCTGGAAAACTGCCAGTCCGCTCTCGCAAAGCTGGAAGAGCAGTTGAAGAAAATAAAGGCCCTGTAGATACAGAATCGCGGGTGCAGTGAATAAAGGCTGCACCCGCGAGTAAAACCAGACTAAACTCCCTCATTGACGAGCGATACCGAATAACCACACCAAGCCACCCGGATCAGAATGCACACATGATGCTGGACGACGACGATATCGAAGAGTTGAAAACCCGCCTGGCACTGCTTCGCCAGGAACACCGGGACCTCGACGCGGCAATTGCCAGTCTGCATGAAGGCACCTATGTCAATGAATTACAGATCACCCGCCTGAAAAAGCGCAAACTGCAATTGAAAGACACCATCTCAAAAATAGAAACTCGTTTAATTCCTGATCTGAACGCTTGACAGTTTTTTATAATCTGGCTTGTTCGAACGACTCATAGTCCAGCAGATGTTATGGTAGCCCGACCTGCCGAATACCAATGCTGATGCGCCTGCAACTCTGGATTTCAGCCGACAAATTGCCTATGATCACACGATCGAAAGCCTTTTCACCAAGGAGATAAAAATGAAACTACGTGTCGGACAGACTCTTCTGGCAGCCGCCATCGGTTTGACCATGACCCTTCCTGCAGTTGCCGAGACCATCAAACTGGGTGTTGCTGGCCCTCACAGTGGTGATCTGGCTTCCTACGGTATCCCCAGCAGGAAGGCCGCAGAACTTGTAGTCGCCAAGGTCAATGCCAATGGCGGCATCAACGGCAAGCAAGTTGAACTGATGGTCGAAGACGATGTGTGCAAACCTGAAGTTGCGACCAACACCGCGACCAAGTTGGTTTCAGCGGGCGTCAAGGTTGTTTTGGGTCATATCTGCTCCGGCGCCACCAAGGCCGCATTGCCGATCTACAACAATGCCGGCGTCATCGTCATGTCGCCCTCAGCCACTAACCCGGCTCTGACCCAGAGTGGCGAATACCCCAATTTCTTCCGTACTATCGCATCTGACGATGCCCAGGCAAAAGCCGAGGTGAATTTCGCGCTGAACGTGCTGGGCTTAAAGAAGATCGCCGTCATCCATGACAAGGGTGATTACGGTAAAGGGCTGGCCGAATTCGCCAAAATCTTTCTGGAAGCATCGGGCAAAGGTGAAGTGGTACTGTTAGAAGGTGTGACCCCAGGTGCGGTTGACTACTCTGCAATCGTGCAGAAAATCAAACGTTCTGACGCCGATGGCGTCATCTTCGGCGGCTACCATCCGGAAGCCTCCAAGATCGTAACCCAGATGCGCAAGAAACGTATGGAGATACCTTTTATCTCTGACGACGGCGTGAAGGATGACACCTTCATCAAGGTTGCCGGCAAATACGCAGAGGGCGTCTATGCCACAGGTCCACAGGACAACTCGGCGAATCCCCTTTCTCAAACCGCCATCGATGCTCACAAGCAGGCCTATAACGAAGACCCGGGCGCCTTCTATGAGAATGCCTATTCCGCCGCTCTGGCGTTGGTCAATGCCATACAGGTTGCCGGTTCAACGGACTTCGATGCGATGAAGAAAGCACTGCAGTCTTCAGACGTCGACACCCCGGTAGGCAAGATTCATTTCGACGAGAGCGGTGATGCCGTCGGCGTTGGATTTGCCATGTATCAGGTAAAAGACGGTCAGTTTGTCGAAGTTAAATAAGTTGTAATCTCTAAACCAAAGACTGAAGCGGGTGCACCTGCTTCAGTCTTTTTTGCGTAAATTATCCCATGGAATACTTCATTGAACTCTTCCTTAGCGGCCTGACGCGAGGTTCGATCTATGCATTGATCGCCCTCGGCTACACCATGGTCTACGGCATTATCGGGCTGATTAACTTTGCCCATGGCGATATCTACATGATAGGGGCGTTTACCTCCTTTATCGTCGCAACCGTGTTGTCCATATACGGCTTTCCCATGTTGAGCATCATTGTGCTGGCAGGATTGGCCGCAGCAGTCTGGGCAAGCGCCTATGGCTACACCATCGAAAAGCTTGCCTACCGCCCATTGCGTCATGCCCCACGTCTCTCACCGCTGATCAGCGCAATCGGCATGTCCATATTCCTGCAGAACTATGTCCTGCTGGCCCAGACCTCCGATTTCCTGCCTTTTCCGGAACTGATCCCGGAGTTCGATTTCATAGAACCCTATGCCCACGTGGTTGGCTCGGCCGAAATCGTGATCCTCATCACCACGGCGCTGGCCATGATCCTCCTGACGCTGGTGATCAAATTCACCCGCATGGGTAAGGCGATGCGCGCCACATCCCAGGACAGGATGATGGCGATGCTGACCGGCATCAACGTCGACCGGGTGATCTCAACCACCTTCATTATCGGTTCAACATTGGCAGCGCTCGGTGGTTTGTTGATTGCGTCGCACATTGGCCAGATCAACTTCTATATCGGGTTTATTGCCGGAATCAAGGCCTTCACCGCTGCGGTTCTGGGTGGCATTGGTTCCATACCCGGTGCAGTACTCGGCGGTTTCGTGCTTGGCCTGACCGAAAGTTTTGCAACCGGTTATGTTTCAAGTGACTACGAAGATGTCTTCGCCTTCTCGCTGCTGGTGCTCATCCTCATATTTAAGCCGTCTGGTATTTTAGGACGGGCTGAGATCCAAAAGGTATAGCCATGATCTCACTGGAAGAATTCAAACGATCCTTCAAGGTCGCTCTCTGGTTCATGTTCCTGACCTTTCCGCTGCTTGTCATCAAGGTCAACCCGATTGAGAGAACGGTACTCTGGAAATGGGAAAATATGGCCTTTGTCGGGATCGGTGCATTTATCCTTTCCGTATTGATTCGCGCCTTTTTCATTCAAAAGGAGCGCAGTCGCAACAGCAGTAAAAATAAAAGGCGCTTTGGCTATATCGGTGATGAGCCACTGGTGCAATTCATACTTCGCGAGCCGAAATACCTCTATCCGCTGAGTGGTGGCGTACTGATATTTGCCCTACTCTTTCCGGCTCTGTTTGATACCTATCAAACCAACATCATGACCACTGCATTGATGTATGTGGTGTTGGGTCTGGGACTGAATATTGTTGTCGGCCTGGCCGGCCTGCTCGATCTGGGTTATGTCGCTTTCTATCTTGTCGGTGCGTACAGCTACGCCTTGCTGAACTACCATTTCGACATTGGCTTCTGGATGGCACTGCCGATCGGCGCCATGCTCGCCGCGCTGTTCGGCATCGTTCTGGGTTTCCCGGTGTTGCGGCTCCGTGGTGATTACCTGGCGATTGTGACCCTGGGGTTTGGTGAAATCATCCGCCTGGTCATGGAAAACTGGAACGCTTTTTCTCATGGCCCTAGCGGCATATCCAATATCCCTCGCCCGGGGTTCTTCGGAATGGATTTATCCCTGGACTCTGCGATTCTCTATATCTATTACCTGGTAGTGGCACTGGTGATTATCACCATCTTTGTCGTCAACCGCCTTCAGGACTCCCGCCTTGGGCGCGCCTGGATTGCCCTGCGCGAAGATGAAATTGCATGCCAGGCAATGGGCATAGACAAAACCAAAACCAAGCTGACAGCCTTCGCCCTGGGCGCCACCTGGGCAGGACTGGTAGGTGTTATCTTTGCAGCAAAGACAACATTCATTAACCCTGCCAGCTTCACATTTCTTGAATCAGCCATCATCCTGTCGATTGTTGTACTTGGTGGCATGGGTTCCATTCTGGGTGTGATTTTTGGAGCCCTGGTTCTGATTCTCCTGCCTGAATACCTACGTGTATTTTCCGAATACAGAATGCTTGCCTTCGGCGGCATTCTCGTCGTCATGATGGTATTCAGACCCCAGGGCCTGATTGCCAATGTTCGAAGGACCTACCAGTTTAAAAAATCAACCAAAGGTGGTGATTCCTGATGGGCGAACAGATATTAAATGTCACCGGGCTGTCGATGCATTTTGGTGGTATCCATGCTGTTGATCAGGTTGACCTGGATATCAATCAGGGTGAAATCGTTGCACTGATAGGTCCCAATGGTGCAGGTAAAACGACCTTTTTCAACTGCCTTACCGGCATCTATAATCCAACCTTTGGCGACATCACCTTACACCGAAGCGGGAAAAAACCGGCGCGCCTGAATGGCCTGAAGCCCAATCAGGTGACCACAAAGGGAATGGCCCGTACATTCCAGAATATCCGCCTGTTCCACAATATGACCGTACTGGAAAACGTGATGATCGGGCGGCACTGCCGCACCTCATCGTTTATTGCCGGGGCCATTTTCCGCACAAAGCATAACCGTCGTGAAGAGAATGAAATTATAGAAAAAAGCTATTCCATTCTCGAGAAGGTGGGACTGGAAAAGTATGTCAATGATCATGCCAGCAATCTATCCTACGGTGCGCAACGTCGCCTGGAGATCGCCCGGGCACTCGCAACCGATCCCTTCCTTCTGTTGTTGGATGAGCCTGCCGCAGGCATGAATCCCCAGGAGACCAAGCAACTGGATGAGCTGATCTGCAGGATCAGGGATGATGGTCTCGCAATCCTCCTGATAGAACACGACATGAAACTGGTCATGAGCATTTCAGACAGGATTTTTGTCATGGACTACGGGAAGAAAATCGCACAGGGCACACCACTGGAAGTCCGCGAAAATCCCGCCGTTATTAAGGCATACCTTGGTGAGTGAGGCAGTAGATGCTTGAGTTAAAAAGTATTCATACCTTCTACGGTAACATTCAGGCACTGAAAGGCATCAGCCTGAAAATCCATGAAGGTGAGATCATCACGCTCATCGGCGCCAACGGCGCTGGCAAAAGCACAACCCTGATGTCCATCTCCGGGATTGCCAAACCCAGAACCGGCGAAATTCTGTTTCATGATCAACCCATTCATGACAAGAGTCCGGATGAAATCGTCAACATGGGCATTTGTCAGGTTCCAGAAGGACGACATATCTTTCCGCAACTGACTGTCCAGGAAAACCTGGACATGGGGGCGTTTCTCCGTTCCGACAAAGCCGGCATCAAGTCCGATATGGACTATGTCTATTCCCTGTTTCCGATTCTCGCAACCCGGCGCAACCAGCCCGGCGGCACGCTCAGCGGCGGTGAACAGCAGATGCTGGCCATGTCCCGTGCATTGATGGCAAGACCGAAGCTTCTGCTGCTCGACGAACCCTCCATGGGACTCGCACCGCTGATCATCAAGCAGATTTTTGAAATCATCAAAAAGATCAACAAAGAGCAGAACACAACGATTTTTCTGGTGGAACAGAACGCCAACCAAGCGCTGCAGATTGCCAACCGCGGTTATGTGATCGAGAATGGCAAGGTATCCATGCACGACAGCGCCGAAAAGCTTCTGACCAACCCAAATGTACAAAAGGCCTATCTGGGAATCTGATCTTAGCCTGGCTAGGACCTCCTGGAATCAGTTGTCCGACAGTCTCTTCAAGACCTGGGCAACAGCGACAAAACCGAAAGTCGCAGTAACCGTTGTCGCCGAGCCATAACCACCACAGTTGAGGCTTGACCCCATCTGCTTGTCGATTTTTGCCAGGCAGACCTCACCGTCCTCGTTCGGATAGCGCTGTTGCTCTTCCGAGTAGACACAGGGGATATCAAATCGTCGCTGCAGATTACGCGGAAAGTTGAAATCCTTGCGCAGCAGTTTGCGGGTTTTCGATAACAGGGGATCATGTTCGGTCCGGCTCAGATCGGCCAGCCGGATCTTCAGCGGGTCAACTTGCCCTCCAGCCCCGCCGACAGTGATCACCTTGATTTTATTTCGACGGCAGTAGGCGATCAGTGCCGCTTTGGTTTTGTAGCTGTCGATACAATCGATCACCCAATCCATGTCAGGATGAATCAGATCCTGCACATTATCGGCAGTGAGAAAGTCCTCGACCAGGTGAACCACACACTCCGGATTGATCGCCTGAACCCGCTCGGACATTGCCTCCACTTTAGCCTTGCCGAACTGACCATCCAGGGCGTGAATCTGACGGTTAACGTTTGATTCTACGAGGATATCAAGATCGATCATGGTAATTTCACCCAGCGCGCTGCGCGCCAGCGCCTCGACCACCCAGGATCCGACCCCGCCAATACCGATCACTGCGACATGGGCCATTTTAAACCTTTGCAACGCCGCTTCGCCATATAATCGGGCGATGCCACCGAATCGTCTCGAGTAGTCCATGTCAGCCATTTTCACTATTCGCCATGATCTGCTGCAACCGGTTAATTGATGTGTTAAACATATCAGATCCGGACCGACATTGGAGTAACAATCAGCTTCCATGAACAATGAAAAGCCCAGCATTTCCATCATCGGCGCAGGCGCTGCCGGAACTGCCCTCGCCATAGCCTTGCATCGCAAAGGCTACCCGATCCACGCTGTGGCCAGCAGGTCAGAAGCATCGGCCCAGCGTTGTGCTTCTCTGGTCGATGCGCCACGGACAACCACCGATTTGGCCCTTGCAGCACAATCATCTGAGGTTGTAATCATCGCAACACCCGACGGCGCGATCCGCCAGGTCTGTGAGCAGATCGCTCGGGGCAATGGTTTTTCCGGGTATCAGCTCGTTTTGCACCTGAGTGGCGCGCTGGGGGCAGAAGAGCTGCAGTCCGCCCGTGATTGCGGTGCAATAACCCTCTCTTTCCACCCGATCCAGACACTCTCCGACCCGCAAAAAGGGGCAGAACTGCTGATCGGCTCCTATTTCTGTCTTGAAGGTGAGCGCGCAGCCATCGAACGGGGCCAAGCGCTGGTCAGCGATCTGAATGGCACCGCCCTGGTTATCTCTGACCAGGACAAGGCGCTCTATCATGCCGCACTCTGTATGGCATCCAACTATCTGATAGTCCTTCAAGATATGGCGGTGCGTATGCTGGAACCGACCGGCATTCCAAGGGAACAGGCGCTAAAGGCATTGCTACCACTGATTCAGGGGAGTGTCGACAATCTGCTTCACTCGGGATTGCCGCATGCCCTGACCGGCCCGATCAGTCGCGGTGACAGTCAAACCCTGGAATCCCATCTGCGGGCAATGAGTGCATTGCCGAAAGACCTGGTTGCTCTCTATCAATCACTGGGAATAGAAGCCGTAAGAGTCGCCCGGGAGAAGGGAAACCTCAATCCCGCTGATGCCCGTGACATCCTCATACTGCTGGAGGCACCTAACCAGGTCTGAATCAGAAACCGTCGAAGGTGCTCTGCATGCCATGGGGCTTAAGGTCATCCTGCACCTGGTCGAGCAGAAACTCCCAGAACTCATCCGTCGACAGGGGTTCACAGTAAAAAATCCCCTGAAACCGTTTGCAGCCCTTCTTGCTGAGAAATTCACGCTCCTTATGGGTTTCAACCCCTTCTGCCACGACGCCCAGGCCAAGCTTCCCGGCCATACTGATCATCGCCTCGACGATATCCACCGTCTGCGGGTCCCTGATGATGTCATTGATAAACGAACGGTCAATCTTCACTTCATCCAGTGGCAATTTTTTCAGGTGCGCCAGCGATGAAAGCCCGGTGCCGAAATCATCAATGGAGAAGCGCACCCCAAGCCTTTTCAGTTCGTACATTTTCTCCTGGATGATCTCCAGGTTGCCGACCAGAATATCCTCGCGCAGTTCAATCACAAAACGCGCCGGATTAGCGCTGTTGGTGTTGATAAAATGGATCACGCGGGAGGCGAAATCCACCTGTTGAAACTGATGCAGGCCAATATTGACCGCCACATAGACAGAGCCCGCCTGCGGCATCTCATCTTCCAGGGTTTTCAAAAAACCGGTCGCGCGGTTGAGCACCCAATCACCCAGAGTACGCATCAGCCCCGACTCTTCCGCCAGTCTGATGAACTGATCCTGCAGAATCCAGCCCCGCTCGGGATGCAACCAGCGTAACAGGGCCTCGGCACCGACTACCTTCCCCGCGAGATCGAACAACGGCAGCCAGAACAGGTGAAACTCTTCATTCTCCAAGGCACGATGCAGATCGTTTTGCAGGTACAGACGGGCCTGGGTGGCCTCCTGCATATTGGCGAAATAGAAACGGAAGGTATTCCTCCCCGCCTCTTTGGCCCGGTACATGGCCGTATCCGCCTGCTTCAACACCTCCGAGGCAGTGTCCCCCTCCCCAGGAAACAGTGTGATGCCGATACTCGCAGTGACATAGAGTCGGTGCCCCTGTATTTCATAGGGACGGGTCAATGTTTCGAGCACCTTCTCAGCAACACTATTGGCCTGTGCGCTGACCTGTTCGCGCGGGGCCTCAAACTCCGAAAGCAGCAAAACGAATTCATCCCCTCCCAGGCGGGCAGCGGTATCTTCCTGGCGCAGACTGTTTTTCAGACGATTGGCCGCTTCCGAAAGCAGATCGTCACCCACCGGATGACCCAGGGTATCGTTGATGGTTTTGAAATTATCCAGATCCAGAAACAACAGCGCGCCAATCCGGCCATAACGCTTGCAGCGGGAGATCGACAATTCCAGCCGCTCCTGAAGTAATCGCCGGTTTGGAAGACTGGTGAGCTGATCATAGCTGGCCTGATACTGGATCAGCTTCTGGGCCTTCATCTGCCCGGTGATGTCCCGGCAACTCCAGAGCATGCCGTATATTTTTTCACCCAGTTTCTGTGACCGCAGACTGCACTCGATATGCCTCCCTGATTTTGTGAGTAATACCTTGTCAGCAAAACTGTCGTCGTTGATGCTGAGAGATTCGGTTGTTTGCAACTGCTCATTGATATGCTCAAGCAGATGCTGAAAATTCATATTATCAATGACTTCCGGCGTAATGCTCCAGATCTCTGTGAACTGACTGTTGTAGTCGACCACATCACCGGCTGTATCCAGCACCAGGATGCCATCGGTGGTTGAATCGAGCGTGGCCCTTAGCAGGGAGATGGTTTGCAGTAGTTCCGTATCCTGCAAACGGGACTGAGTGACATCCTCGATAACACCTGCCGGGTAGCGAATTCCATCCCTGCCCAATACGGCAAACATCCGGCAGATGAGGTCTCTCTGACAGCTATCGGTGTGGGTAATGCGGATTTCAGCGATTGATGAATCCAGTCCCTCTTCCAGCAATGCGCGAATTGCCGCACTACACTTTTCCCGATCCTGTTCGACAATGGAATCGAGCCATAGGTCCTTATTCTGGTAGAAGTCCCTCGAGGTTCTACCCCACACCTCTTCACAGTTATCGCTGATATAGGAGAGTGTTTTTCCGTCCGACGTGGCTATCCAGAATACCTCGGAGATGGTGCGAACCAGTTTTCTGAATAGACATTCGCGCTCTTTCAGGCTCTTTTCCATCTCTTCACGGCTTGACCGTTCTTCATCCAACTGCGCTTGCAGCCGCTCCCGGCAATCCGACTCGATCTGCTGATGGCGCTTCAGCTGTAGCGCGTTGAATTCACCCAGAGACAGTAGAGAATCGAGTTCATCGACAGACGCATCCAGTTGGTCCAGTATACGAAATGGATTTATTTTCTCTTCGAATTCATCCGTCATGCAACGATCATCCATCCCAGAACCAGCCAAGTATGCGATACTCAATCGAGTGTGGTTCTGACTGATCAAAGCATCGATTAATCAGTGCCGGCCAAGGAAAAAACCGCGCCATGTCAAAACCGCATCAACGCACAAGACTGGCATAATTGAACATTTATATCAACAAGTTACAGGGTACTTCGCACCCATTCCCAAGCCAGGAAATGACGCTGAAACAGAAAATTTTCGAGACCCTCGATCATTCACTCCCCCACCACAGCCGCGTCCACTTGCTGCATGGCTATATACCCCCTTCAGATTCTGCCCCCGTCTACATCAAACGCGAGGATGAGCTGAGCCCGGCGGCTATAGGTAGCAAACTTCGTAAATATCTCAGCCTGCTGCCCGAGATTGAGTTTCATGGCTATCAGGAGGTGATCCTCGTAGGCAGCGCCTACTCCAACAATCTGATCGGACTCGCGCAATTTCTGCTCTCCAGGGCAGTCGAGGTCCATGTTTTCATCAAGGACCCCGGCGACAGGCAGCCCAGCGGAAACCTGCTGTTTCTGAAAATGCTGCTTCCAGAGTGGTCAATTCATGCCCTGCCCGGCCCTGACTGGCCTGATGTGATCCAGCATGCTGAGGCCTTTGCCCAAAGTCGCAGAGCAGTGGGAAAAAAGATCCTGGTGGTACCGGAAGGCGGTGATTGCCGCGCGGTGATTCCCGGCCTGCTGACCCTGGCTGTCGATATCGAAGCCGACCAGAACACGCTGGGATTTGAATTTACCGATATCTGGACAGACAGCGGCACCGGCATCAGTGCAATCGGACTACTGCTGGGCATGCGACTGTTAGGCATGACCATGCCCCATGTCCACATCACCCTCATAGCCGGCAATGAACAGGAGTTTGCGGAACGCTATCAACGTTTCGAGCGATGGACAAGCGAATGGCTGGGCACTGAGATACCTCGGGAGAGCCCAAAGGTCAGTTTGACAAAATCAGCCACAGCGGCTGCTTTCGGCAGTATCAACAAGACCATACAGACCGAAACTCTGCGCATTGCGCGGGAGACCGGAATTCTGATGGACCCGGTCTATTCCGTCAAACACCTGTTCACGGTCAAGCAGGCACTGGCGAACCTTTCCCCTGCTGGTCCACAACTTGTACTCTACAACGGCGGCCCGCTGGGTTTGTGCGGCTTTCAGCAGATGTTCGCCGGACTTCTGAACACCAAGTAGACCTCAGACGATCAAATCTGGTCAATCAGGGGCCAATCAGGGGTTGCCATCGGCGGCAATCTGTCGTTAGTATTAGCCATCAACTGATTTTTTGGACATTCAGGATTTCATGAACACGTTTGCAAACCTGGTGGTGGTCTCTCTAGTGGTGGTCGTGCTGCGACTGCTCGGGGACTCTATCGGCTAGCGTTTTACAAACAACATTCCGAAAAAAGCCCCCGCATCGCAAGATCCGGGGGCTTTTTTTTGGTCCGGAATTAACACATTGAGGGCATCATGAACGGAGCAGAGTACATCATACAGAAGTTGCAGGATGAAGGGATTGACACCCTCTTTGGCTATCCTGGGGGATGCATCATGCCGGTTTACGATGCACTGCTCGGCAGCGGGATTCGACATATTTTATGCAGGCACGAACAGGGGGCTGCATTTGCAGCCAACGGATTCGCCCGTTCGAGCGGTAAACTGGGGGTCTGTCTCGCCACCTCTGGACCAGGCGCAACCAATCTGATCACTGCCATAGCCGACGCCTACATGGACTCGGTTCCGCTGATCGCCATCACCGGCCAGGTACCCAGCGCATTGATCGGTACCGATGCCTTTCAGTAGATCGACGTCCTGGGCCTGAGCCTCCCGATCACCAAGCACAGTTTTCTGGTCGAGAGCAGCGCAGATCTGCCTGCAATCCTCGATGCTGCCTTCCACCTGGCCAGAGAGGGGCGTCCGGGCCCCGTCTTGATCGATATACCCAAGGATATCCAACTCGCAGAAATGAACCTGGAGACAATTCATACCCAGCCGTTACACGAGGAGACTGCCACCTGCCCGAAATTGCCCAGTCAGGAGAGCATTGAACAGGCACTGGCGCTCATCGGCGAAAGCCACAGACCGATTATTTACGCCGGAGGCGGCGTTATTCTTGCGGACGCCATCGAACCGTTCCGGGACTTTGTCGAGCACACAGGCATACAGACGGTCCTGACCCTCAAGGGGCTCGGCAACCTCCCTGCTGATCACCCCCTGAATATGGGCATGCTGGGGATGCACGGTTCTGTCGCGGCCAATAACATCGTTCAGCAGTGCGATCTGTTGATTGCTGTCGGCGCACGTTTCGATGACCGGGTGACCGGCAGGCTCGCCCAGTTCGCTCCCCATGCCAGGGTGATCCATCTGGATATTGACCAGGCCGAAACCGGCAAACTGCGGGCGGTCACCTGCCCGGTGACGGGAGATATACGCACCAGTTTGCAGGCACTCGCGATTGAAACTGATTGTCAGCAGTGGGCAGCCCACTGTGTTGAGCAGAGAATCACCAACGGGTTTGGCACGGGAGCGCAACCCTGCACCCAGGCCACTTCCGCTGCAACCTTTCTCCGGACTCTCGCCACCATTGCGTCCAGCAAGGCGATCATCAGTTGCGATGTCGGACAGCATCAGATGTGGGTAGCCCAGCACTACCCGATATCCCACCCGCGGCATCACCTGAGCAGCGGAGGCTTGGGAGCCATGGGTTTCGGACTGCCGGCGGCCATAGGCGCACAACTGGCCCATCCAGACACCGAGGTGATCAACATTGCTGGCGACGGCTCCTTCATGATGAATGTCCAGGAACTCGCCACCGTCAGCCGCTATCGCCTGCCGGTCAAGATGATCGTTCTCGATAATCAGGTACTCGGCATGGTGCGACAGCAGCAGGAGATCTGTTACGACAAGCGCTATTCGGAGATCGATCTGTCTGATAATCCCGAGTTTTCCGCTGTCGCTCAGGCGTTCGGCATCCCTGCCATGCGCCTCGATCCGGAGAGGAATCTGACGCAGGCACTGGCCGATTTTATGGCGCAGCCGGGACCCGCCCTCCTGCATGTACCGATAACCCCAGAAGAGAACGTGTGGCCGATGGTGAAACCCGGCGATGCCAATGATCAAATGATAAAAGGAGCAGCAGCATGATCTACAGTATGCATATCGAAGCGACTGACACCCCGGCAATGCTTGAGCGGATTCTTCAGACGACGAGAGTGAGGGGTTTCCACATTCGCCATCTTGAGGTCCGCGCCCAGGAAACACAGACCTTGCGTATCACCATGACTGTAGAGAGTCAGCGCGATCAGGCGCGTCTGATCACACAGTTGAACAAGATCCCAGGGATCAACGACTTGACCGCGCTGCACAGCATCACAAATTCCAGGGTTGAAGCGACAACTGTAATGGCGCACTGACTGTTATAATCGCCGAACACAACTGGTGAACAGGGACAAAAAGTGACTATGAAGAGAATAGGCGCACACGTAAGTGCCAGCGGTGGTGTGCAAAACGCCCCGCTCAATGCACAGGCCATAGGGGCTACCGCCTTTGCACTGTTCACCAAGAATCAGCGCCAGTGGAAGGCCAAGGAATTGACCCGCGAGCAGATCAGCGCTTTCAAGGACAATCTGCAGCAGGTAGGCATTGCCCCAGACTATGTCCTCCCCCACGATAGCTACCTGATTAACCTCGGCCACCCCGAACCGGAGGCCCTGGAAAAATCCCGCGATGCCTTCCTCGACGAACTGCAACGTTGTGAGCAGCTTGGATTGAAACTGCTCAATTTCCACCCCGGCAGTCATCTCAAACAGATCAGTGAAGAGGCCTGTCTCGCCAGAATCGCAGAGTCCATCAACTGGGCACTCGACCAGACCGATGGCGTTACCGCGGTTATCGAGAACACCGCCGGACAGGGAACCAACCTCGGCTACAAATTTGAACACCTGGCCTCGATTATCGATGGGGTTCAGGACAAAAGCCGTGTCGGCGTCTGTCTCGACACCTGCCACACCTTCACCGCAGGTTATGACCTGCGCACGGTGGAAGCCTGCGACGCCACCTTCGCCGAGTTCGACCAGATTGTCGGTTTCGACTACCTGCGCGGCATGCATCTGAACGACAGCAAACCGGATCTCGGCTCAAGAGTCGACCGTCATGAAAGCCTGGGCAAGGGCAAACTGGGCTGGACCGTATTCGA
This sequence comes from Sedimenticola sp., assembly GCA_002869585.1. GTDB lineage: Bacteria > Pseudomonadota > Gammaproteobacteria > Chromatiales > Chromatiaceae > BM503. The sequence goes on along the minus strand of PKUO01000045.1, from coordinate 228,486 downwards.
CTACATCATGAACGACCCACGCTTCGAAGAGATACCGCTTATTCTGGAGACTATCGATGACACCCTTTGGGCCCAGGAGATCGAGCAACTCTATGCCCTGCGGAAATCCTAATACCCTGATTTCAAAGACCAATGAATTTTATCGCGGAAAACCTATTGACCTTTGACGGGGAATGATTAAACTACCGCGCTCCAACGAACGTCACAGCCCATCACCATGGAAGCTGTCATCCCGGAGCGGTAGTTCAGTTGGTTAGAATACCGGCCTGTCACGCCGGGGGTCGCGGGTTCGAGTCCCGTCCGCTCCGCCATCTTCCGAAAAAAGCGCTGAATAAACCCAGCGCTTTTTTATTGCCTGCAATATTCCGGGCCACGACCACTCACTGCTTTACCGCCCGGATAATGACAAACTTGCGGTCACTGGCAATAACCTCGGCATTGCCAAAAATCCGCTTCAGCTTGATGTGATAGTTCAGGTGTCGATTGCCCACTATTCTCAACTCACCGCCACGGCGCAGGGCCTTATGTGATTGCTGAAACATGCCCCAGGCAATGAAATCACCGACTACATGCTGCTGATGAAAGGGCGGATTACAGAGCACCAGATCGACACTCTGCCTGGCGAAGCCTTCTAACCCATCTCCTGCAATAAAAACACTCTCGTTCCCCAGGCCGGTGGCCTTGAATGTGGCCTCAGCACTGGCAACCGCCATATACGATTCATCGATAAAAAAGATCCGTGACTGGGGATTCCGGCTGCCGGCCACCAGACCCAGAGCCCCGCTGCCGCAGCCCAGATCGACGATATCCTGAAAGTCATGTCGCTCCGGCAAATGCTCTAACAACAGACGCGTGCCTATATCCAGGCACTCTCGGGAAAAAACATTGGCATGACTGCAAACCTGAAAGCCATACCCCTCCAGGGAATACCAGATTGGATAGGAAGAGCCCTTATCCGCCAAAGTGATGTCCGGGGAGGCAAATATCAATCGCGCCTTCTTCTTTGCCAGAGAGGTACGGGTTTCACCGATGATCGCACTGAACAGATCCAGGGTTGAGCGGCTGATCTGCTTGACCATGCCATAGCCGATGATTTTCCCGTTCTCAGTAAGATGGCGCTTGATCGTTGACAGCTGATGTTCCAGCAATGCCAGGGTCTTCGGCACCCTGACCAAAACCAGATCATAGTGTTGATCGCCAAGATCCACGGTTGACGGAAGCAGGCTGATTGATTCTGGTTCTATGCCATTGCTCCTGAGGTTCTCCTCTGTCGACCACTGCGCGATAAAGGAATCGGTCTGCATTGCCGGCTGCATTTTGGCCAGTGATACCGTCACCGCACCAAAGCCATCGTTGACGACAAGAATCTTGCTACCGGGTGTGACAATGCCCTCTTCTGCCAGATGATTGAGCAGATACTCATCCGCCGCATCCCAGGCCTGCAACAACTCCTTCTTACGCAACGGGTAGCGATTGAGCCGGTATTTACCAAAAGCGGTGGAAAGCTGTCTGGATTCTGGCGCAGTCAAAGCGGTTGCTCAGTGATGAGAAAAGTAGAGATCATAGCGGGTATTGGGACTCTTGATCAGGGCATCTGCCGGCTGGTTGCCGAGAGGCTCGGCGTTGATCGGACGTTTCACGGCCACGCGCATCCGGGCGCACTTGCGCGCCGATTCCAGTAAACGAACGCCATCCCTATCATCGCCGACGATATGCCGAAACAGCCGCATCTCTTTTTTCACCAGGGCGGTTTTTTCACGATGCGGGTACATTGGATCGAGATAAACGACATCCGGCCGAAGCGAGTCCACAAGCGCATCCATATAGACGCTGGCATCGGCGTGAATCAACCTAAGCCGGTCCGTTATCTCCCTCACCCCGGTATCTTCGTGTGCGCGAGCAATGGCATCGGCTAATAAAGCATGGATTATTGGTGAGCGCTCCACCATGGTCACCGCGCACCCCAAGGTAGCCAGTACAAAAGCATCACGCCCAAGACCGGCGGTGGCGTCAAGCACCCTAGGCACCATCCCCTTTTTCAGTCCTATGGCACGCGCCAGTGGTTGGCCGCGTCCACCGCCGAATTGACGCCGGTGTGCAGCCTTTCCAGAGAGGAAATCGATAAACACAGGACCAGGGGCGCCCTTCCCCGTTTCCCGTAATTCCAGCCGGTGTACGGTTTTGAACAACTGATACCTGCTTGGCGTCTGCATGTTCGACGCCAGTTCTACTGGCAGTTGCAATGCAACGGCCAGGGCCTGCAACTGATCAACCTGATCACCAGTCTCGGCAATCAGAGAGAGTTGTTGTAAAAATTCCGCCTGCACCGAATCTCTCATCCAGATATAGTTAACCGGGCGTATTATCCCATTATCCCGACTCTCCGACACGGTTTGCTTTCTGCAGAGGCCCGTTACAATCCGGGGGAATGGTTGATTTCATATTGCATCGCAATAAACTAGAATAGCCTTGTAACCACCCTGCCGCAAAGGATCGACCATGAAAGTCAACATCAGCATCGATATGACCCCGGAAGAGTTCCGCAAGATGATGGGCTGGCCAGATGTTCAGGGCCTGCATGAAGATATCATGGGAAAAATGCGCGAACAGATTGCCGCTGGCGCAGAGGGTTATGATCCCATGAGCCTGATGCAGCCTTATATCAAGCAATCCCTCGATTCGATGGGAGGCTTTCAGAAGATGATGGCAGGCATGGCCGAAACTTATTTCACTCAGGGTTCCGGTGACAAGGAGAAATAATCCATGCCAGTGGATAGTGACTTGATTCGGCCGTTATTCTCATAGTGGTGCAAGAATGTAAGGACAACACGCTTTTTCGATCAATCGCACCAAGTCTTGCTCAAGGCAACCAGATCGAAAAACACCCGCCTTTCAGGTGATTACCGTTGGAGAGCCTGATAAATCCCTTCTTCTCCAGGTTCTTGTGCAGACGCGCAACCATACCGGCAAAGTAGATGCCCAACTGGGTATGGCCTTCGACGAAACTCTCGTTGCGGTCAAAGGCGGCCTGGGCATCGAGCATGCTCTGGGGGTAGCCCTCGCCGTCATCCTCCACCTGGATAACCAGATGATCATCGATCATCCCAGCCACAATCAGCATTTGAGACCCTGTGTAGCGTAATCCATTGCCAATCAGATTATTGATGACACCACGCACCAGCCCCTCATCAAAGAAGCCGGTCAATTCCGGTTCACACTGATACTCCAGAGAGACATCCTTGGATTGGGCAAATACCTGATTATCGATGACAATCTCTTCCAGAAACTCATCGACGTGTACCTCGTCAATGCTCGCTGTGATGCGCTCATTCTCGATTTTGTAAAGCGTCAGCAACTCGATGAGGTTATTGCTCAGACGCTTGGCCTCATGTTGCAGCACGGGAATTTTGTGTTTGTCGAGATTCGCATCATCGCCCGCAGAGGTGATCTCCTCCAGGGTATTGATCACCATCCCCAATGAGTTTTTCATATCGTGGATGATCGAGGCCAATATGTCAGAAAAATTCATATAGTCTGTTCTGGGTCAGACACGGCTGACCATCTCCTGAAACTTGATCTGCAGCTTGCGCAATACCTGGTTGTCCGGATCGACGCGCTTTACCCGGTCCAGATAGAGCCTGACCTTGCCCATCTCTCCAGCGGCCATGCCATTTTTTTCCATGTTCATCAGCAGAACACGTGCTGCATTAAGATTGACCACCTTGTTTCCCGACATGCCCTCGGCGGCCTCTTCGAACAGGATTATTGCCTCTTCCAGTTTCCCTACTTTTGCCAGTTGAACGCCCTTGTTGTTCAACCGGACGATCTCCTTGCGAATCTCGGCAATGAAATTCGCCGAATCGTCCTGCAGACCCAGTGACTCCATGGTCGCCCCGACTTCACTCAGCAGTTCCTCATCCGAGTGGTTATTACGAACCGCCTGATGCAGCAGGTCGATGGCCTTCTTCGGATCACCCAGTTTGTCGTAGGTCTTGGCCAATTCAATGGAATAGTCTGTGCTCGCGTGCTGACCCAGGGTGTCATACAGACCCAGCGCCCGGTCCAACGACTTCTTTGACGCCTCGGCATTGCCCATGCCCTCGTGGATCACGCTCTCGGCCGCTGCTGCATAGAAACTCGCCTCGGCGTTGTCGCTAAACTCGCGCTCCATCTCCTTGATGATTTTCAGGCCAGCACCACCCGTCTTGCTGGCGGCTGTCACCTTGGCCAGGTTGGCGTAAATGGATGGGTGCTTATAGACAGAGTGTCTGCCAAATTTAACGGCGCTGGAGAAGGCCGCATTGGCGGTACGCTCATCTTTGTTGGTCAAGGCGATCTCCCCAAGCGCCCGCTGTCTGACTACCACCTTCGGGGAGAGGTCGGTAGCCTTCTGCAACACCTCCTGGGCAGACTGCATCTGGTTCAGGCATTTATAGGTCTTGGCCAGCCAGTCATAGGCGGCGGTATAACGCTCGTTGTCGTTGATCAGCCCCTGAAAGACCTCCTTGGCTTCGCTATAACGCTTGGAGAGAAACAGAGTCTTTCCCAGACCCAGTCTGGCCCAGGGCATCTCTCTGACTGCCAGCACCTTTTCGTAGACCGCCGCAGCCAGATCGATCTCGCCCGCCTGCAGACAGATTTCACCCTTGAGCTTATTCAACTCACTGATATTGGGGGGCTTTCCGGCAATTTTTTCATCGATGATGTGTATCGCCTGGGTGAAATCCTTTCTGTCCATGGCCTGCTCCACGGTCAACAGATTCTGCTTTTTGGCGATCAGTTTCTCGAGGCGGGAGCGCAGAAGATCTTTGTTGAAAGGCTTGGTCAGATAAGAGTCGGGTTCATACTCAACCGCCCCCATCACCATCTCGCGGGCATTCTCGGCGGTAATCATGACAAATACTGTGCCAAGACCTATCAGACCCCGGTGGCGGGCCTCTTCGAGAACCTGCTGGCCATCCTTGCCTGCACCGAGATTGTAGTCACACAGCACCACATCGAATCGGCGACTCTCCATGGAGGCTATCGCCTGCAGGCCGTTCACGGCCACAGAGATGTCGCTGACCCCGCAACTGAGGAGCATGTTCTTGATCAGGCTGCGCATATCGCCAAAATCATCGACGACCAGATACGCCTTGTCTTCAAGATAACTGCGTTTGAGTTTCACCCTTACTCCCTTCTAACCATCCACCTGCTTGAACCGGCACTCCACCCCACTGGTTACGTATTGAACCTGATACTGGTTATGGCTGCCTATCAAGATATCGGCACGCTTTGGAGAAACCTGAATGAAAATCCTGAATTTTTATCGACTGCTAATCCACAGCCTGCACACATGAAACAATATAGACATTAGTTTAATTTTATTCTATATCCTATTGATTTAATTCTTTTTCAGTGCAGCTTTTATTCTTTCCCGTTCCCTTGGCATGATACAGTGCCGTATCCGCCCGGTTGAATGCGCTCTCCGGCGTATCACCCTTCCGGAACTGTGCGATACCACAGGAGACAGTTACGGTTACGGCATCCTCACCGGAATGAAAACCCTTCTTCTCGATCGCGCTGCGAATTTTTTCGGCCACCTGCCAGGCATCATCCAGGGCGATTTCGGGCAGCAGGACGACAAACTCTTCACCGCCATAACTGGCGGAAAAGTCCGCTTTCCTGACCTGTTTTTGCAGCAATCCGCCAACCACCTTCAACACCTTGTCGCCGGCCTTGTGACCGTAGGTGTCATTGATTTTTTTGAAATTATCGATATCGAGCACCAACATGCTCATGGGAAAATCATAGCGGCTCCAGCGTGAAAACTCCTCATCCATGCGGGTATCGAAGGCGTGCCGGTTGTTCAGCCCGGTGAGTGCATCCTTGAACGCCCGCTTTCTCGCCTCTATGACGCTTTTCTTCAGGGACGAACTCTCCTTCTCGACTTCATCGAGACGCGCCTTCAGGCCACCGATGTGCTGTTCCAACTGCTCGGCACGGTTCTCCTCCTCATGCCGGTGCTGACGCAACCGCTCCTGGATCAGGACAATACGTTCGGAGATGGTCAGCTTCAGTTCATCAAGATCATTCGCCGCCTCTACATGGGCATGCAGATCAGACATATCACCCTGCACGGTCTCGCCAAATTCAATACTATCTTCGATGATTTGGCGGCCTTGCTGGTCGACCCCAAGCAGTTCGGAATCCAATGCCTGCAGACGCTCCGTCAGTTGCAACAGAAAGCGCTCGACCTCCTGACGCTCAACCTCTGCTCGCTGACGTACCTGGCCCACCAGCGAGACGATCTGTTCAAGCACCTCCGGCAAGCCTTTCTCATCGACACCTTTCTGTAACCGGGCCTGCAGCGCATTGATCTGATCGCGTGATTCTCCCGCGAGATCGAGCTGATCGAGCAGTTGCAGCAGCGCCTTATCGGCAGGCACCGACTCCTTGTCGCAAGGGGCCAGTATGCCTGCCAGTTCATCGGTCAGGTTTAGCAGTGCGGCTGCCGTCGGCGCCTGATCAATTCTGCCCAGAAAGGGTAGCAGCGGCTGGGACCAGCCCTCCACTGCATCGAGCTTTCGCACCAGCAGGACCAGAATTTCTCTGGCCAGGGCATGCAGTTCCTGGCTCTGTTCGGCGGGCTGTGCCTGTGGGGGGTGTCGTGCCGGAACTTGTTCGGGTACTGTTTCCGGGCGTACATCCTCCGGCTCGGGAGTTGGCTCGTTCTGCCCGCTGGCAGGTCGTGCGAAGATACGTGATAACAGACCTGTCCCACCCCCCGTCTCATCGCCCCCTTGAGTAAGTCCCTCCTTGATCAGGGACAAACACTCCTGGAGCAGATCAGCGCTCATCTCCCCCTTTTTCATCTTCCTGGCGAGTCCTTTGACCTGCCCTTTGAGTGCGGTCGGAAACGGCGGGACCTGAAGAAGGGGTAACAGCTGTTCGGAAAGCTGCTGATGATCCAGCCCCTGACCGGTCGCTGAAGAGAGCGAATCGGAGAAGCGGGTAATACCTTCAATCATACGCAGCAGGTGTTCGATATCCTGCTCACCGCGCACACGGTTGCGCAGCGTCTCCAGCTTTTCATCCAGTTCCGCGTCACGGCCATCGCCAATAAAACTGAGCCGGGAGATACACTTGCGCAGTGAAAATTCAATGGACTGCCAATGCTGATCCTTCTTCTCCAGATCGGCCAGGCTCTCCAGGTACTTGTCTTTCCATTCGTTTACAGGCTGGTTCATCAATCCCTCTGTCTGTCGACTCGCCACACAGGAGTCTATCGGCCCAAAAGAGAATTTTTTTAGCCCTTGTGGAAACTTGACTGGAGATAACTGGAACCCCGGGCAATTATCTCTGTGAAACAGACCGACAGAGAGAAACCGAACCTAGTCTGTATGCATCAGATAGCGTGAGCGAAAACCCTCACTCAGCAGCTCCACAACCCGGGTGATCAGCATCATCATTACCAGAGCAAAGAGAATCCGAAACCAGAGGACACCCGAGATATCTGCACCAAGAAACAGGACCAGAAGCGTATCTTCGATAATACTGTGGCAGAGGGCCAGCAGGCCCATTGATGCGAATATGTCCATCGGACTGAGCTCTCCCGCCTTCGCCTCCCTGATCAGCAGACCACCCCCCAACGCCAGTCCCAGGGTCATGCCGACAATGGTGATGGTGGTTGCCGCCGGTCCTATCCCTATCAGCTTCAGCACCGGCCGCAGCAGCCAGATCATCAGGCGTTCTATGTGCAGCGCCTTGAGGATTTTCAGCAGGCTCAGCAGGACAAAGATCAGTACCACGATCAGGAAAAAGCTCTCAAGCTGGGCAACCAGCCACCCCTGGAGGGAGTTGTCCTGGACGGGCGGGGTCCAGATCAGCTCGACCGGCTGTTGCAGCCAGTCAGCCCATCGATACAGATGGAAGAGGATAAAACCGTACAGCAGCGCGCCGAAAAACCGGATCGCCAGGGTTGCCGATATGCGGACGCCGGCCTTCTGGGCGATTCTCGCTTCGATAGGCAAGGTGTGTGCGATCAGCATCATCCCGCCCAGGACAGTGACCTGTGCAACTGTCAGACTCTCCCCGGCCGCCAGGTTGAAAAAGATCACCATGCCGGCATAGATATTGGTCAACAATGTCGTTGCCCAGACCAGTCCCATCGATTCGGGCAGACCGACGAATGACATCAACGGCTCGAGCAGATAGCCGATGTAGCGAATACCACCGGCTTCCTCGAGTACCTTGACCAGGATCAGCACGGGTATCATCACTTTGAACAGGGTTGCGGAGATCCGGAAGGTTTCAACCCCCAGCTCCTTCATAACCCTTTTGATACTGAACAACAGAGTTGACACCAAATGCCCTCTAGGGGTCAGGCGAAGGTAACCCACCTTCGGGAAGCCTATCAGCGATCACAGTTGGGTAGACTTTTCTTCTCTCCCGTCTGCTGGCTGCGTGGTGGCCTCTGTTGACTCCCGGGCAGCGTCGGCAGTCTGCCCGACGGTATTTTGCTCATCTGCCTCTACAGATATATCGGCCGGTATATCCGGATGGTCTGAGTCTTCCGCTTCATCCGCCTTCTCACCGTCGATTACATCGGCAATCAGCGGGGTGGTTGTCTGCTGAAGCATTTGCGCCAGATCATTGCTGCAGAGGGTCTGTGCACCCTTGGAGAGATGGTCATGAACCTCTTTATAGCTTTGCGTCAGATTATTCACCAGAGACGAGGTCTGTACAAAATGCCGATCGACATCCTCTTTGTACTGCTCATGCATGGCCTTCATGTCATCCAGCTCAGCCTGCAGTTTGGCTGCCGTTTTACCTGCCCGGAATTGCACTGTGACAAACCAGCCGACCAAAGCGCCAACAGAAAAACTAACCATTACCAACCAAAAAGGACTCATCAACCTGATCTCCACTGCATCCAGAATTGAGTATACAAGCAGGGCCAACCTGATTTCCACAGTATCGGAACACGTCCTGTTGGAAGCGTAATTTTTGGTTAAATCCGCCGTTTTTCCAGTTCAGACCTAAAACAAACAGGTTATACTCGGTTGCGAGGAGAATAAAAATCTTCAGATAACGCATTAGTCTGTGCAAACCACAAAGGGGAACAACCGATGGCTGGAAAATTCACTATCACGACTGGCAAAGACGGTAAGAGCTACTTTTCTTTAAAGGCAGGCAACGGTGAAATCGTCCTGCAAAGCCAGGGATACGCATCGCTGGACAGTTGTAAAAACGGTATCGAATCGACCCGCAAGAACAGCCAGGACCCCAAGCGATTTGATAAGAAAACCGCAACCAACGGCGCCTTCTTCTTCACCCTGACAGCCACCAACGGCCAGATCATCGGCAAGAGTCAGATGTACAAGACAGAAAAAGGTCGCAATAACGGCATCGATTCTGTCGGCAGAAACGCATCGGATGCCAAGGTTGTCGAAGAGACTGCATAAGGATTCCGCACTCTATTCCGGGTGAGGGAATCTCTCTCCCTCACCCTCAACGCCCTCACGCTGTATTCAACAGCCTGTTCCTGAATGGGACAAACCTATATCCGCCACCTGGGTTTTCAGGCAAACTTGTCCTTTTAGTGACTATCCCGGCATGTCCACAGACGAGACTGAAACAGCACTGCTCAGACGCGGAGTGCTCGCAGCGCTGTCAGCATTCACGATATGGGGCTTCTCCCCGGTCTTTTACCATGCATTGGGCAATGCATCGGCCTTTGAAATACTAGCCCACCGGGTCGCCTGGTCACTGTTATTGACCTTCGCCGTTGTCTCCATTAACAACCGCACAAAAGCCCTTTACCGGGTGTTTACTGATTTTCGACTGCTCGCCTGGCTGTTGCTCAGCGCCTTTCTGGTATCACTAAACTGGCTGGTATTCATCTGGGCGGTGAATCATGCGAAGGCGCTGGAAGCGAGCATGGGCTACTTCATCTTCCCGATTATCATGGTGGCCTTGGGGCGCCTGTTTCTGTGTGAAATTCTGACCCGCATCCAGCTGTTCGCGCTATTCGCTGTCTGCCTTGGCGTGCTTAATCTGCTTCTCGCCGTTGGACAACTGCCCTGGGTTGCGCTGACCCTGGCAATTTCGATGGGGCTGTACAGCCTGGTGCGTAAGAGAACGCCGATCGATGCCCTGCTGGGACTGACCGTCGAATGCTTTTTGCTTTTCCCTCTGGCCGGTATCTACCTTGTCTATCTGTATCACAGTGATCAGTTGATATTCGCCAATCTGAGTCTGGGCCTGGATCTGCTCCTGGCCAGCTCGGCACTGATGACAGCCGTGCCTCTGATCCTGTTTACCGCCTCAACCAGAATACTCAAGCTGGGGACCGTGGGTATGCTTCAGTACATCAACCCTACGTGCCAGTTTCTGATCGCGGTGTTTGTCTTGGACGAGCCGTTTACCCGTGACCATCTGATCACCTTCTCGCTGATCTGGCTGGGACTGGTAGTCTACAGCACCGAGTCACACCGCCAGATGAAGCGGGCAATCGGCAACAAAAAGGCAGCATAAAAAAAAGCATTCGCTACCCCAGGAGGCGTTCGTTATGGACGAACGTATGCATACCCCTGTTCCTGCAACTCCATGATTCGCAGAACACCCGCAGGCACGACCTTGACACCCTCCACCAGCACCGGTTTTTTGCCGGTTTTCTGCTCGACCTTTTGCATGGTGTTTCCGCAGGCGCTGAAGGTGATGTCCTGCATCGCCAGACTGCTAATCCGATCCTTCTGCTTGGATGCCATGGTCAGCATGCCCAGTCCCGGTCCATAGGCAACAATTTCTACCGCAACGTTATCCTGGCCCAGTGCCTTTTGCACATTCACCGCATTGTTGAGCGCGATCTGCTGAGTACGCTCATCATCGGTGCTGACCTGTATGACCACCTTGTGTTTCACTTCACCATCCATAGCCGCGAGCACACCCTGTCCGAAGCTCAAAGCCAGTCCCAACAACACCATTTGCAGTATCACTAAACTCTGTTTCACCTGTTTCATGATTTCTCCTCCAATTGTTATAGGCAGCGGGCAGAACCCTATACCTTTATGTATGACCAGCCCTGTTTCTGGCGACGGGCCACAAATGAGATACCGGAGCGGATTATGACCGCTTGAGGCAAGACCTCGATCGTCTCTCCAGTCTCTTTCTGTATACGCTCCATAGTATTGCCGCATGCGGCAAAGGTAATATTCTGATAGCGCGAATCGAGGTCGGCTATGCGTTTTTCAAACAGCGTCCGTCCCTGTTGAAAAAGTCGCAAACCTTGATTGTTGGCCACGACCTCCACCCGAATCGGGCGGCCGCTGGCGGCATACTCCTGCAGAACAAACTCGACCTGATCAAACAACTCATCGGCCACTGCCAGGTCATCGTTACTGATGTGAAACACCACCCGGCTTGTGGCGCCTGTCTGACTGACGGAATGGTTTAACTCCGGCTGTATAGCGGCAACCGGCTCCGCTATTGATCGCATTTGCTGTGGCTGCAGGACTACGAATACCGAAAATGCACCGACAACAGCCGCTGCGGCGTAGCCCAGCCAGCCTGTTCGGCCCCTTGAATGCATCGAGGAACTGTTATTTGTCTGTTCGGGATAGGCGGTTTTCAGCATCTCTTTGAGACGCTGCATCTGGCAGATACGCTGACTCAGCTCTTTCGAGCTGGATGCGGCCGATAAAAGCTCCGCCCGCTCCCCTGGACTCAGTTCGTTATCGACAAAGGCGTTGATGAATTCATCTGAATAGAGATTTTGGTCATTCATTTGACACGCTCCATGTAGGAGACATTCTGCGATGTCACAACAGGGTTCTTCAGCAGGACTTGCTTGAGTTGCTGCCTTGCACGATTCAGGCGGCTCATGACTGTGCCAATGGGCAGATTCAGAATTGCGGCGGTCTCGGTGTAGGAAAAGCCGCCAAGATCAACCAGCACAATGATTTCCCGGTGTTTCTGCTTCAATCCAGCAACGGCGCTGCGTACCTGAACCATGAGGTCGGCGCTGTCAATCAGCTCTTCCGGATTCTTCTGCCGCTCATCGACCAGTTCCTCGGGTGTTTCCTGTGTCTGCCCCTTCCGACAGAAGTCCCGATAACAGTTGCTTAGAATCTTGAACACCCAGCCGTCCAGGGCTTCGACTTCCTCCAGTTTTCCGAGAGATTTAAGCGCCTTGTAGCTTGCCTCCTGCACCAGGTCATCCGCCAGTGATGGGCTGCCACACCAGCCCAGGGCGACGCGATACAGTTTCGGCCTGAGATCAGCCAGTCGCTGTTTGTGGCGTTTGTTGGAAAACAAGTCGGTTAATCTGCTCACACGTCCTGCCCTATGGGGGATTTAAGTATAAGACGCGTATGCAGTTGTTTTATTCCATTTTTCCCGAAAATATCTTCCGTGTTTATATCCCGGGTCTATTCGCGCTGCTGTTCTAAGGATGAACAGCCAGGGGCTATCTTACAAACGGGTTGGTCTGTCGTTCGTAGCCGATGGTCGAGAGAGGGCCATGGCCTGGTATGAATTCAACATCATCACCCAGAGGCCAGAGGCGTTGTTTAATGCAGTTGATCAGCGTCTGATGATCGCCTCTGGGGAAATCGGTGCGTCCGATGGAACCCTTGAACAGGACATCACCGACAATGGCGATTCGATCACTTTTGTGAAAAAAGACCACATGGCCAGGCGTGTGGCCCGGGCAGTGCAGGACATCGAGTTGCTCCTCGCCAACGGTGACGCTGTCACCCTGATTCAGCCATCTGTCGGGTTCGAATATCTCGGCGGCGGGGAACCCGAACATCTCGCTCTGTTTCGGCATCGCCTCGATCCAGAACCGGTCCTCTTCATGTGGACCTTCGATTATCAGGCCCCGAGTTCTGGCCAATTCACCTACGCCACCGGCATGATCGATATGCGCGTGGGTGACCAGAATCTTTTCCAGTTGCAGACCCTGATTCTCGACCACCTCGAGTATCTGATCCAGGTCGCCGCCTGGATCTACCACCGCGGCTTTCTTGCTTTTCTCACACCACAACAGGGTGCAGTTCTGTTCAAAGGCGGTGACGGGGATGACGGTAAATTTCATTGTTTCAGTGTATTTTTAGTTAGAGCGATACAGGAGTATACCCGCTATTTGTTGGTAACTGACAGGCACTGGTATCAGTCCGTTAGTTTTGCCTGTATGGCCGCTTCACCGGCAGTTCGGTTGGTCAGCACCAGACCGAACAACACCAACAGGCCACCGATAAGCAGTGAAGAGCTCAGTTTTTCACCCAGAATGATCACCCCGAAAAACACGCCACTGACCGGCACCAGGTTGATAAACACCCCTGCCCGGGCGGGCCCGATCTCTTTCACCCCACGATAAAACCAGACAAAACCCAGCACTGTGCCAAAAATCGAGAGATAGGCCAGTGAGCCGACAATTGCGACATTCAATGTCTGAATTGATGACCAGACGCCTTCGATAACTGCACCGGGAAGCAGGAACAGAGCGCCAAAAACCGAAGAGTAGGCCACGGCCACCAGCGGCGTCAGTCCGATCATCACCTTTTTGCCTATCAGTGTGTAGGCGACCCAACTGACTACACAGCCGATCAGGTACAACTCGCCGATGCCAATGCCTCCTTGCAGAATGGCATGCACATCACCACGGGAGATGACCACAATCGCACCACTGACCGATAGCACAATACCGATGATCTTCTGAAGCGAAAACCGCTCACGGAATATCAAAAATGAAAACAGTGCGATAAACACCGGGTTAGCGGCGATAATTACCGCCGCCCTGCCCGCTTCCACGGTTTTCAGGCCGGAAAAGAAGAACACATTGTAGGCAAACACCCCACTCAGACCGAGCAGAATTACAGCCATTAGTTGTCGAAAATCAAGTCCCGGCAGGCGTGACTCCTCGCGAATCACCAGAGGAATCAGCACCACCGAGGCCAGAAAAAAACGCAAAAAGGCTGCACTGTAGGGGCCAATATCCTGAGATATTCCGCGTGCTGCCACAAAAGTCCCGCCCCAGAGCAGTGCTGCCAGGGCCAGGCGAAGATAGGTGCTAGTCAATGCCCAGCATCCCCTTTTTCAGGCCTGAAGTGACGGGCTTGTCTCCCAGCCAGATGCGCAGCAGTGCCGGGTAAAAGGTCTCTCCGGGAATGGAACCGATCGGCCGGCCGTTCAATGAAATGCGCGTGCCACTGCCAGGGATGTAATCCAACCAGACCACATCGCCCTTGTGGGTGTCCTGAAAAAAACCGGTAAACGTCTCAATCTGCGGTTTCAAAGCATTAAATGCCTCATTGGAGAGATTATTTTCAAACCCTTCCCACCAGGCCGCATTGAGTTTCTCTTTGGAGACCTCCTTATAGATAAAATGCATGAGCACCCGCTTGGCACCCTTCTCCTGCTCGATGGCCTCAAGGCTATCCAGAGGTTGAGTCAGATAAAGCCCTGCCACATAGATATCGAAGAACAGTTTGCTGCGAACTCCAGCGCCATTCAGGGATAATTCCGGTGCCGATGGTTCCACCAGCTGCTTGTCCGGCAGAGAGATACCAGCGATATCGTATGCCGATACCGGCGTAATAACGAGCAACAGGACAAGCACAGGAATGAGTTTATTAATATTCATTTTCTTTTTAGATATCGGGCAGTTGAGATGAATGTACAGAAATGAAAATCGCGTTCGATGTGAGCAGACAGGGTTGCCTAACTGTTATACCCGAACCCCCACAAGCTGTCAGCCAGAACCTGCGGTCCAGGTAATTTCACATACTACATAAAGATCGATTGTAGTATCCTTGCGCCTGAAATCCACAATCTGAATGATCTAATTTCTGGAGGAGATTGCACGTGGAAATTGCCTGTTTAGACCTGGAAGGGGTTCTGATCCCGGAGATATGGATTAATTTCGCTGAGCGCACCGGAATTGATGAACTGCGGGCAACCACTCGTGACATCCCCGATTATGATGTGCTGATGACCCAGCGGCTGGCGATTCTCCGGCAACACAAACTGGGACTGCCGGACATCCAGCAGGTGATCGACGGCATGGGACCGCTCGACGGCGCCCGCGAATTTCTCGACTGGTTGCGGGAGAGATTTCAGGTGGTGATTCTGTCTGACACCTTTTATGAATTCGCCGCCCCGATGATGCGGCAACTGGGACACCCCACCCTGCTGTGTCATAAACTGGAGACAGATGAGCAGGGTATGGTAGTCAACTACCACATTCGACAGAAGGACCCGAAGAGGCATGCCGTGTTGGCCCTCAAGGGATTGAATTTCAGGACTATCGCTGCTGGCGACTCCTACAATGACACGACCATGCTGAGCGAGGCCGATCGCGGCATTTTATTTCGCCCGCCCCAGAATGTGATTGACGAATTCCCGCAATTCCCGGTGGTCAAGGACTATCAGGCCTTCCGGGAGGCCTTCAGAGAAGCCAGTATCAGGGATATCTGATAATAATCAGGCCCTGAATAAGCCTGGACCCCAAAATTAATAAAGGTTGGAAAAACCCTGCAGATACCCTTGCAATACAATGTTGCCAGGGTACTCGAGGGAATTCCAATGGCTCGCAAGCTAGAAGAACTGATGGTCTTGATTGTCGAGCCATCGACAACTCAGCGAAAAATCATCGCGCACTATCTGAACAACCTCGGGATAGAGAAGCTGACCTATGCAGACACCGGGGCATTGGCCCTGGCACAGATGCAGGATTACCCGCCTGACCTGGTCATCAGCGCACTCTATCTGCCCGATACCACGGGCACAGAACTGATCAAAAATATTCGTGAAGATGAAGGCCTGAAGGAAACTGCCTTCATGTTGATCTCCAGCGAAACCCGTTTCAGATATCTCGACCCCATCCGCCAGGCCGGTGTGACAGCCATTCTTCCCAAGCCATTTTCCCAGCAAGAACTACTGATCGCGTTGAATACCACCCTCGATTACTACGACACCCGCTATGTCGACCTGGACAATTTCGATCCGGAAAACATCGATGTGCTGATAGTGGATGACAGCCGAATGGCACGTAACCACATTCGCCGGGTGCTGCAAAATATGGGTATCGAGCGGTTTACCGAGGCTGTCGACGGGATTGACGCACTGAAACAGCTCTCAACCCGGTTTTTCGACCTGATCATTACCGACTACAACATGCCCAAAATGGATGGCAAGGAGCTGATCGAGCGGATACGCAGCAATACCAACCAGTCATCGATTCCGATCCTGATGGTCACCAGCGAAGAGAACAACAATCGTCTTGCTGCAGTGCAAAATGCCGGAGTTTCCGCGGTCTGCGACAAACCGTTTGAACCGGCCACAGTACGCGCACTGATTCAACAGGTATTCGCATAACGACATGCATGTCTTTGTAGATTAATGATTTTTTGTTATGTTAGTGATTCCTGCCTACGCTATCCAACCTACACAGCAATTCCTGGATACATTGCTGAGATCGATTGGAGGTAGCGGCATGAATCAATCCCGACGGTTATCACGCTTTTATTGTGACTTCTGTCATACTTTGACAATCGATCGGATATCAAGAGGTCAATGGTCGGTGCAACAATGCCGATTGGCTGACTTGGTACCTAGCAAAGCGGTGAGAACAACGATGGCAAGAATGACAGATAATTCAGCTCGGGCAGATTGTCAGGAGGTGGATAACATCACACATTTCCGCGACGACACTCGTTACCAGCGAGTCATCATTATTGATGATCAATCGATCGGGCGCACTATCCTTGCCAGTATCGCAAAAAAGATCTCGCCTTATATAAAGGTGTCCACGTTTGACGACCCTTATGCGGCACTCGATTCCTGCCGCCAGTTTCCGCCCGATCTACTGATAACCGATTACCGCATGCCCACCATGGACGGAATTGAGGTTATCCGGCAATTCCGGCAGTTAGAGGGCTGCTCTGATGTTCCCATTGTCATGGTCACGATCATCGAGGACAGAAGCGTAAAATACGAGGCCCTAGAGGCTGGAGCGACCGATTTTCTTTCCCGCCCTTTCGATCATTATGAATGCCAGGCGCGTTGCAATAATCTACTAAAACTGCAAAAGCACCAGAAAGCTGAACGCAAGCGGTCGGAATTTCTCGAGCATCAGATAACCCAGGCAACAGCAGAGATAAAAACCCGTGAAGAGGATGCCCTCTATTGTCTTGCGCGAGCGGGGGAATTCCGGGATGAGTGCACAGGTAATCACATTTTTCGCATGGCCCATTACTCACTGGAGATTGCTCGAGGCCTCGGTTTAGACAGTGACCAGTGCGACCTGATTTTGCGCTCAGCACCGATGCATGACATCGGGAAAATCGGCGTTCCTGACCATATTCTTCTCAAGCCGGGAATACTCTCTCCATCTGAGCGCGTGATAATGGAAAAACATTCGCGTATCGGTCACGACATCCTGGCAAACAGCAAGTCCCGCTATCTGAAACTGGGTGCAAAAATTGCCCTATCCCACCATGAGCGTTTCGACGGGACAGGATACCCGAATGGTTTGAAAGGTGAGGAGATCCCGTTAGAGGCCCGTATCGTTACAATCGCAGATGTTCTGGATGCCTTGACCACCATTCGTCCGTATAAAACGGCCTGGACCATGGACGATAGCCTTGACTATATCCGTAATAAAGCCAACACCCAGTTCGACCCTCAATGTGTTGAAGCACTGTTGTCCCGGGAAGAAACAATACGCAAAATCATAACTGATGTACCCGATATTGAGTAACACATAAATCACGCCAGTTTGGCAGGCACACCGATCAGATGACCACGCAGATTTGATTTATCATGAATTCAACGGCAAATCGACTAATACGCCTGCTGCGTGATCGATGCAGGCAATGCCCAGGATCTGAACTGGAGCAGGCCGTCATTCGTTTGTTCATTTCCGTTTCTATCTTTTTCTATCTCCTGTTTAGCCATATTTCTGAATATTCAGAAATCCATTTCAATACCATACTCTGGCTCTCCGTAGCCTTCACCCTGTTTTCCATGAGCTATCTGATAGCCATCTGTATCGCGCCGAAACGCTATAGATTACGACGCTACGTTGGAATGACCGGCGATATCGGCACCACATCAATTGCCATGATACTCGGCGGAGAGATAGTTACACCCTTTTACCTGATCTATTTATGGGTGACCCTGGGCAATGGCTTTCGATTTGGACTCCGACCACTCTACATCTCCTCGCTTCTCAGCCTGATAGGTTTTTCGCTGGTGATCTTTTTCAGCGACTTCTGGTCGCAGCATCTCATTTTGAGCATGGGACTGCTGGGTGGTCTTTTAATAATCCCCATCTACACCTCAACGCTGCTAAAACGACTCAACGCCGCACTGTCGAAGGCCGAGGTTGCCAACGAAGCGAAAAGTCGCTTCCTGGCGAACATGAGCCATGAAATACGCACCCCACTGAATGGTGTGATTGGCACAACCGATTTACTGCTTGATTCAGCACTGGATAGCGAACAACGCGATCTGGCGCAAACCGCGCATGCATCAGCAAGTTCCCTGCTATCCCTGATCCAGGGCATCCTGGATATTGCCAAGGTGGAATCGGGCGAAACCACGCTGACACCGACAGAAACCGATTTCTATATTCTTTTGCGGGCAATCGTCCGGATGATGCAACCTATCGCAAGGAATCGCGGCATCGCCCTGTTGCTGCATATTCAACCGGAAGTTCCCGTTTTTATTCGCATAGATTCGCAACTCGTCCGCCAAATCCTGATCAACATGATCAGCAATGCCATCAAATTTACCGAAAAAGGCAGCGTGACGGTGGTAGTGTCTGCGGACTCTCTGGAAACGAGCAACACCACAGCCTCACTACTTTTTGAAATCATCGATACCGGAATAGGTATCTGTGATTCCGATCAAAAACGAATTTTCGACCGCTTTGAACAGGCCGATAACTCAACAACACGCAGGTATGGCGGCACAGGGCTCGGCACATCGATTAGCCAGCAACTCGTTGAACTAATGGGTGGCACAATCGGTGTTGAGAGCAACCCCGGCGAAGGCAGCCGCTTCTATTTCAGCCTACCTGTTGAGCTACAGGATCGTGAGCAAGAAGAAATTGATCATATGAATATCAGTAACAAGAGAATATTGGTTGTATCGCAAGATACGGCTGATCAGCAACGCATCTGCACACACCTGAAAACCTGGCAGGCAGACGTTGTAACAGCCACGTCACTTATGCGGGCCAGTGCAGCGCTCATCGAGGGCATTGAATCAAACACCCCCTTCACCATCATCATCATCGAAGAGAGTGATGCAATTAACGCTGCCTATGCGGCCCAACTGATTTCCAGTGAAATTCCCCTGGCGAATTTGCATCTCGTGCTGCTCACAGACAAACCCAGCAGGAAGAAAGAGCAGTCTCTGTATGATCTTGGCTATCACTGCATTCTTCATCGTCCGATAAACAAAACCCTGCTATTTCATGTACTACATGGCCTGCATACCACTGGACTGGTACAGGATGAAGGCGTTTTAAGACTCCACGATTTCAGAAACCATTCACAGGTTGAACCACTGTCCATTTTGCTCGCAGAGGATAATCCCACCAACCAGAAAGTGGTCCAAAAAATTGTTCAGCGTGGTGGACATAAGATCTACATAGTCGACACGGGTGAAAAGGCGCTTGAGGCCATGGACGAACAGGTCTTTGACGTGGCAATTTTCGATATGCAAATGCCCGACATGGGCGGGATCGAAGCGATAAAAATACACAGGGCAAGCAGCTTGGGGGATGATGCCAACATACCTTTCATCGTACTAACGGCGAATGCAACCAGCCAGGCGGCAAAAGAATGCGAAGAGGCAAAGGTCGCTGCCTTTTTAACCAAGCCCATACGGCCGGCTGAGTTACTCGATGCCCTCGAACGCGTGGCAGGACGAGAGAGAACGGATAGCGGCTCAGGACAACAGCGCGCTCTGCAGTATCCCGCGGATATCTATGTTGACCCATTGACAGGTCGTTATATTCTGGACCGCCAAGTGCTGAGAGATCTGGAACAGCTTGAGTCAAACCCCGCATTTCTGAGAAACCTGATCGATGGATTCTTTAGCGACAGCCAACAACTGATTGAAGCTATGCGCATCGCCGTTCGGGTAAAGAATACCGCAGATTACCGGGAGCACTCACATGCACTCGCCGGTAATGCTGCGGGAATCGGTGCTCTCGTACTGCAGGATGCGTGCGCTACTGCATCAGGAATAGATGACATCACCTTCTACCGCACACGCGAACAGCTGTTCGAATCCACCCAAAGTGCTTTTCTACTCACAAAACAGGCTATAGACACATACCTCAAACAAAGTGCTCAGGAATCGAAATAGTCTAGGACGCCTTTTGAACCGCCGCCGAGGTTCGGGCCATCAGCTTTTCCTGGCGATTGACCAGAATATTCATCACCCGTAAATCCTTTTCGGTCAGTTGCAGTGCGGCATCCACCCAAATATCCACAACATCCATCATCTCACGATACTCAATCGGTGGATGAACCCTTTGCGCGGCACGGCGAATAGCCAGTGTCCCATTTCTCGACTTCTGTTGTTTTTTGATATAGTCATGGGCTGCACGGACACCCTCGCCTTTTTTCGCCAACACATCGACAACACCCAACTCATAAAGCCGTTCGGCCTCATAGGTATCTCCGGACAGAATGATCCGTTCAGCCAAGGCCGGGCCTATTTTGCGGGACAACATGCTATAGGCGCCCATGCCTGGGAACAGATTGAACAGAATCTCTGGCAGGCCCATTTGCACGCCCTCTTCTGCGATCAGAACATTGCCTGACATGGCCGCCTCGAATCCCCCACCCAACGCATTACCTTCGAGAACACAAATCGTGGTCAGATCAGGCAGGCCAAATGAGACATAATTGGGATGCACGACATCGATACAGGCCTTGGCATATCTGCTGAGCGTCTCCCGATCCCGGTTCTCGATTAATTGGCGAAACAGATTGAGATCTCCACCAAGATTCCAGACGCCCGGAATTCCAGAACGCCATACGACGAAATCGATATCCTCTAAACCATTGCGAACGCTCATTTCCACTTCATGCTGAAAACTGCGCAGTTCTCTAAGTAATGTGGTATTAAAACAGGGGCGAGGTGCGGGGTTCATATCGCACCAGACCGCCTTGGTATCCCGGTTGATTACAGCTTCGAGTTGATCATAGCCTTTGAAGGGTTCATATCCTGTGTTGTCTAGAGCAGTTTTCATATTATCGTCCCTATTTTTTTGTTGAGTAGATAGAAAGCCGCAGCATATGCCACAGTGCAATAATCTTAACACTCATTTTGGGAATTTAGGGAGTGAGAGTGAGTGATATTTTGCACTTTGAACAATTAGTTATTTACTAGATATGAATGTACCTGAAAATGCTAAACTGGCCTAAAAGCAGAGTTGTCGACCAGGATATAGGCCCATGAAAAGATGGAGTATCATTTTGCTTTTTCTCTTGCCAAACGGCAGCGCCATTTTTCAACTGCGTTTGGCGCTGCAAAAAAAGACACACCTGCAAAATATCAACACTAGGCCATCGCAACTGACCGCTTGTAACTGCAACCGAAGAACAACGAAATCTTTGCCAAAACCGTGACTATCTCCTTGTCTAAACTTGAGCCTCTACTGCAGAGAATCCGCAACCGCCCGGATAGCGAACTCGAGCAGGCATCGATCCGCGTGCTGATTACACTTGGTGTCGTTCTGTATGTGCTGAACACCACTAGTGACTCACCGGAACTGTCAGAAATTCGTTTATTTGCTATACAGCTATTGAGTCCGTTCCTTGTCGCTGCATTCGCAATTGTTTTCTCAATCTTCGCCAGACCCGGCATCTCTGTGCCCCGGAGGATATTCGGCATCGGCCTCGATATGTCAGGACTCAGTCTGTTGATGGCCACCACTCATGACCTGATCGTACCCTGGTATCCCGTTTATCTGTGGGTCGCCTTTGGCAACGGCCTCAGGTTCGGAGAGAAATATCTCTATATCTCATCCGTGCTTGCGGTCATCGGGTTCAGTTGTGTGCTCTATCTGAATGACTATTGGGCAGCAAACCTTGAATTGGGTCTTGGCCTTCTCGCCGCGCTGATTGTCCTGCCAGGCTATGCCGGCGCATTGACCCGCCGGATCACCCAGGAAAAGCTGCGGGCTGAAAAAGCCAACAAGGCGAAGAGTGATTTCCTCGCGCACATGAGCCACGAAATCCGCACTCCTCTCAACGGCATTATCGCCACAGGAGAATTATTAAAATCCTGCTCTCTCGGCGAAGAAGAGCGAGAGTATGCCAACACCATTCAGAATTCAGGCAACATTCTGTTGAAGACCATTGAAAACATCCTGGACATATCAAAAATTGAAGCCGGGAAACTACTGATTGAAAGAGTTGATTTTGATCTTTATCAACTCATCGATGACGCTATAAAGCTCTTTTCGACACAGGCGAAACAGAGAGAACTTACGCTCGACTACAGCATAGACATCACCATCAATCCCCGGCTTATCGGTGACCCTCTGCACCTGCGCCAGGTGTTGATCAATCTGGTTGGCAACGCCCTGAAATTCACCCCAAGGGGATCTGTCCACCTGCAGTGTAAAAGAATCGACTCCCCTGCAAATCAGACCAGCATCAGATTCGAGATTGTTGATACCGGGATTGGCATGTCAAGGGACACCCAGGAGCGGATTTTTGAGCTGTTCACACAGGCCGATGAAAGCACTACCCGGCAATTTGGCGGAACCGGCCTGGGAACCACCATAGCAAAACAGTTGGTCAAGCTGATGGGGGGCAAGATAGGGGTTGAGAGCAAACCAGAATCCGGAACGACATTCTGGTTTGAACTGGCCTTTAAAAATCAGCCATCCGTAACTGATTCAGAAATCGCCGAGATACTCAATGATTGTCGAATTATCAGGATTGCACCCAACAATCTGGGTGAATCAGACGTGTCTGGATTACTGAAAAAATGGGGTACCAACACCACAACGATAAACAGTCTTGAAACCCTTACTGATCTCCTGATAGCTGAAAATGAACATGTAACAGCACATTCCATTATCCTGTTGGATCACTACCCAATCAACGCGATTGACCCTGAGCAGAAGGAGATTTTTGAGGACAACATCCTCTCTTCAAAATGTCAGGTAATCAGTATACAACCAGAAACGGCCTCAGCTGACCTCCCTGATTCATTATTCATTCAGCAACTCCCGCTCCCGTTGAAGCGGTGGTCCTTGTTCAATGCAATACATCTGTTTCATACACGACAAATGCAGGCCACGGATGCGCAGCCAGTTTTTTATCAGAATCACCTGTTACCGTTAAAGATCCTGGTGGCTGAAGACAATACGATCAACCGCATGGTCATCGGCAGAATTCTAGAGAAGGCGGGTCACGATTACAGCCTCGTGAAAAATGGACAAGAGGCGTTGTCAGAACTGACCGAAGGCGGTTACGACCTGGTCATATTGGACATGCACATGCCTGTACTTGGTGGTCTTGATGCCTTCAAGTTGTTCCGTCAGGAACATCCGGAAGCGTCCAGTCCGCCTTTCATCATGTTGACCGCCAATGCAACGCCCGAAGCGCAGATCGCCTGCAGCGAAGCTGGCATAGACCACTTCTTGACCAAGCCGATATCAACAGGAAAACTACTCAACATCATTGAAACCCTGACTGCGAAAAAACTGGTTGCCAACCCGAAAAGCACGCTCTCTGGATTGGAACATGTTAATAATCAGCCCTGCTTGTCTGTTGATCACAATGTACTGAACAATCTGATCAATCTGGCCCCGAACGGGGAATTTCTGGATGAATTACTGACACATTTCCATCAGGACAGCCTGCAGTTGCTTGAGGGCATGGCTTCAGCCATCAAGTCAGGTGATCAAGCCCTCTATTCAGACCTCGCGCATACACTGAAAGGATCGGCAGCCTACCTCGGTCTGTTAAAAATGCGCGAACTCGCTCTGGATGCAGAGAAGCTCTCACCGGACAAGCTCAGCACAACGGGCAACGCACAAGTCGTAAATCTACATGCCGCATATCAAGAGGCGCAAGACCTTCTCAACTCAACCTTTGCGAATACCAAAACAACCTGCACTAACCTTGCAACAGATGTATGAATAACCTGCCACGCACGGGTTGATTGGTTTCATCTGGATCACTGACTGCGGGTATAATTCCTCACCGTTAAATACATGCTGGAGAACAGATTGCCGACTCGACAGACAAAAATCACTGGTGTTGTGCTAGCGGGGGGTATGGCGCAACGAATGGGCGGCACGGACGAGGGGCTTATCCAGTTGATCGATCGTCCCATGATCGATTATGTCATCGCATCTCTGACGCCCCAGGTCGATACGATCATTATTAACGCCAACAGGAATCTTCAGCAGTACCGTCACTATGGGTACCCGGTTGTAGCCGACACGATTGGCGATTTTCCAGGTCCACTCGCCGGGATCGCTACCGCGCTAAGTACCGCTGAAACTGACCTGGTGCTGACAGTCCCCTGCGATGGCCCCTGGCTCCCCTCTGATCTTACCCAGAGACTGCTTGATCAATTTACATCCCAAAATGCAGATGTTTGTGTGGCCCATGACGGCAACCGCATGCAACCAGTTTTCGGCCTGTTTCACAAACGTATTCTGCCGGATATTGAAGATTACCTCAGCGCCGGAGAAAGAAAGCTGCAGCTATGGCTGAAAAGAGTCAGACTGGCTACCGCGGACTTCTCGGACCACCCCGAGGCATTCATTAACGTGAATACCCCGGAGGAAAAAGAGCGTGTTGAACGAATCCTCTCAGGATCGACCAGTACTCAATAACAGAGATCACCTCTTCCGCGGTTTGGCGCGTGCGGTAGGCGCCGCAACAAGCGGATCATCGGGCCAGTAATGTTTGGGATAGCGCCCCTTGAGCTCTTTTTTCACCTCTGGATAGGTTCGTGACCAGAAGCCTTTGAGATCCTGGGTAACCTGGATAGGCCGCTGCGCAGGCGACAGCAAGTGAAGCACCAGTGCAACCTGGCCATCACAAATTCTCGGGGTATCCACGCTGCCGAATAACTCCTGCAGCCTGACGGCAAGAATCGGGGCATCACCCTGGTGATAATCGATTCGCTTGCGTGATCCACTGGGCACAACAAAGTGGCTGGGCGCCAGCTTGTCCAGTTGCTGCTGTTGTTCCCAGCTTAGCCGGGATGCCAGCACCTGCTGCATATTCAGCCGTTTCAGCTGATCCTTGCGGCTGATGCCCGAGATCCAGGGTGTGAGCCAATCATCCAGTGTTTCGCCAAGGGCCTTGTCTGTCAGATCAGGCCAGCCCGCGTTGGATTGATTCCTGCGTAAAAAGTCGACCCTGGCCCTGAATTCATCCACAGCCTGATCCCAAGGCAGCATTCCCAACCCTTGCTGACGAATGACATCGAGAATTACCCGGGCCTGCTGATCAGGATCAACACTGGACTGTCGGCTCTCAACCAGCACCAGATTACCCAGGCGTTCCTCACGATAAGCGGCAACCATCTGGGCATCCCTATCCCATTCGATCCGGTCTCTTTTTTCTATGTTTTCCGATTCGATTTCTCGAATCTCCGATAAGGTAATCACAGCGGCCAGAAAAATTCTGCCCTCGTTTTTTCTGGCATCGAGATGCGCCACGACGAGATAATCCTGGCCGCCAAGCAGATCACCCTCAGGCAGGGTTGTCCGCCGTCCCAGCACCATCTGGTAACTGCCCTGTTGGCGATTTTTACACTGGGCAATCCTGTCCGGAAAGGCCTGGGCCAACAGTCCGCCCACGGACAATCGGGACTTTTTTGCAACATCCGGCGTCATAGCCTTCGCCCTTCGCATCAGCTGTTGGCTGGTGCGCACCACCTGACGACATGCGCTGGTATCAATCCGTTGCTCGCTTGACCGCCTGCCACCCGCTTCACGCCAACGGTTTAGCAACTGCAGGCGCTCCTCGATATCGACGGATTTTGGACTACCCATGCTACTCACCAGGATATCCTTCTCGGTCAGTACCGCCGCCAGATCCGCAGCGCGTTCGAGCTGTCCACGCTGTGTGGCTACTAGCAGCATATGCGCAAGACGCGGATGTATCCCCAGCGAGGCCATCTGGCTACCTGCAGCGGTTATCCTGTTGTTTTGATCAATCGCCCCGAGATAGTGCAGCAGTTCAAGGGATTGGGCATAGGCGCCTTTGGGCGGCCGGTCGAGCCAGTTCAATTGCGCGGGGTCAGTCACGCCCCACTGCACCAACTCCAACGCCAGCGGTGTCAGATCCGCCTCAACAATCTCCGGAGGGATATTGGCCTGCAATTGTGACTGTGTTGCTCTGCTCCATAATCGATAACAGACGCCAGGCCCAAGTCGACCGGCCCGCCCGGCACGCTGATCAGCCGAGGCGAGGGAGACCCGCACTGTCACCAACCGGGTCAAGCCGCTGTTGGGATCGAACCTGGGCTGGCGTGACCATCCGGCATCGACCACCGTTGAGATCCCTTCAATTGTCAGGCTGGTCTCGGCAATGGCTGTCGCGAGGATAATCCTGCGATGCCCCTGGGCATCCGGTTGTATGGCCTGATCCTGCTGCTGTTTAGACAAATTGCCATACAGGGGACAGACCAGAATATCGGGCGAAAGAGACTCGGTCAGCAGTGCCTCAACACCCTTGATCTCACCAACCCCCGGCAGAAACACCAGCAGATCACCAACGGTCTCCTGCAACGCCTTGCGAATACCCCGGGCAGTTTGCTGTACAACAGTTCCTTCCGTTTCCCGATCAAGATACTGAACAGCAACCGGATAACTCCGACCATCTCCGACAATCACCGGCGCCTGATCAAGCAAGCGGGAGATCGCGGCGGTATCCAGAGTTGCCGACATCACCAGTATTCTCAGATCATCACGCAGGCCTGCACCCACATCCAGAGACAACGCCAGGGCCAGGTCCCCGTGAATGTTTCTTTCGTGGAATTCGTCAAAGATGATCAGGCCGATACCGGATAGCTCCGGATCCTGTTGAATCAGGCGTGTCAGAATTCCCTCGGTGACCACCTCAATCCGGGTCTTGGCAGAGATGCGCTTCTCGAACCGGATGCGATATCCGACGGTTTCACCCACCTGCTCGCCAAGCAGATCCGCCATCCTCGCAGCACAGGCCCGCGCGGCCAGACGCCTGGGTTCGAGCAGCAGAATCTTTTGCCCTTGCAGCCAAGGTTGATTGACCAGTTCGAGTGGCACCACGGTGGTCTTACCCGAACCAGGCGGCGCGGATAGTATTGCCTTGCTGCAGGCGCTGAGAGTTGCGCACAAACGCGGGAGGATCTGGTGTATGGGTAGCGTCTGCATCAAATGGGAACTGCTTGAAGCGTCAGAATGTTTTACGGGACGGGGTAATAACTGGAATAAGCGCGTCCCGAAGTGAATCCCATAGCCCAATCATCCGGTCAGTTTCTGACCTGCATGCCAGGGCACTTTTCATTCACAGTGGCGAGCAGCTCATCCATTTTCTTCCCGGGCAGATCGGTCATCAACAGGATTTTCCCCGCCTCTATGTCCGGGCGGAAACGGTCAAGCCCGTGGTTATGTTCCTGGCTTTTGGTCAATGCATTGACCATCAACCCGAAAAGAGCACCCAGCGCAGTCATCAGCACCACCGTGGAATTTCCCGGTTCAAGGCCGGCAGGCGGGTAGGTAACGACCAGCATACCGCCACAAAAACCGGCCAATCCACCGGCCAACACACCGGCGACCAGACCTTTGGCCAGTTCGGTTTTTTGCCAGACAGTCGCCTTGGGCAGGCCATCCAGCCGTTGTGAAAGACTGGCAATGGCGTGCAGATGATACTGATCAATGCCTGACGCCCCGAGTATTTCCACGGCCGTCTGACACTCCTCTGCCGAATCAAACAGCAAGTAGAGCCTTCGCACGATCCCCTCCCCTGATTTAACTGTCCCTGTTGATATATTTTAATATTTCGATCACCTGTTGCGGTGTCTCAGCCACTGCCTGAGCGGCTGCATCCACTTCTTTCAATGCGTGGGTCAGATCTGCAGTATGCAGGATAATGAGCGGTTTACCCAATGCCGCCGCCATACCGGCTTCAAAGGCCGCGTTCCACTGGCGATATTTCTCCGCAAACCGGACTACCACCAGATCGGCCTCTTCGATCAGCTTTCTGGTGCGAATGGCATTGATCTTGGCCGCCTTGTGATCGCGCCAGAAGGCCGATGCCTCTTCGCCCAGGATGCGCGCGCCGCAATCATCACTGGCCTGGTGGTCGGTTACCGGACCGCTAAACAGGATAGATAATTCGGCCTGTTCCGCCGCATCGATGATCTGCTCGCGCCAGTCACTATGGATCTCCCCCGCAAGATAAACTATCCAGTCATACATCGCCTTTCCTTCTTCGCTTTTTCTTTTATCATAGTCCTTTGTTTCCCCATGGAATATTCGAAAATTTTATGAGCCGGCAGAAAACCCCCATTACCCAGGCGGTGCGCGTACTCCGTCAGCACAGGGTGAGCATTGAGCACCATCCCTATGAATACCTGGAAAGCGGCGGTACTGCTCAGTTCGCCAGGGAAATGGGTGTGGATGAACATCTGGTGATCAAGACGCTGATCATGGAAGACGAACATCGAAATCCGATGATCGTGTTAATGCACGGTGACTGTGAGGTATCGACCAAGTCGCTGGCAAGACAGATTGGCGTTAAAGCGGTGCGGCCCTGCGATCCAGGGGTGGCGGACAAACACTCCGGCTACCAGGTGGGGGGAACCTCGCCCTTTGGGACCCGCAGGGAGATGCCGGTCTACTGTGAGGCAAGCGTCCTCACCCTGGAAAAAATCTATATCAATGGCGGCAAGAGTGGCTACATCATCTCGATGCGCCCGGGTGAAATGGCGAAAATCCTCAAGCCAATACCCGTCGAAGCAATCCAGTAACCGGGAATTATCCCTTGCCGTCTTTTTTACGACTGACGAACACCACCAGCGCCAACGCCCCGAAAAAGGCGGCAATAATGGCATTGTTCTTTTCCGCACCCAGCGCCAAGGCAGTATAACCGGCCACACCCCCGCCTATGGCGCTAAACGCCATGCCCCGCATGAACCGGCATACACTGCAGTTGGTATGATCAGCCATCCGCACCCGTCTCAGCTGGCGCCTGGGTGTCTATATCTCTGTGTGCAGCAAGCACCATAGCCTGCTGATCACGGGTGCAATGAATCGTCCGGTCGAATGGATGGGCATCAGGGAACTCCTGGGCAACGATCCAGATCTGGGTAATGTCATCACTCAGTTCCGGCAGCACCTTGAGCGCGCTGAGGGTCCTTTCCCGGTCGAAAAAGGCGAACGGCTCATCCAGGAAGATGAACTGCTTGCTCTGCACCGTGCTGTTCACCAGTTCCTGCGAGAGCGCCAGACGCACGGCGAGCATGATCTGCCGCTGAGTACCGCTGGAGATCTCCTCCAGATCCATGAAATCGCGTTTTTCGCTGGAGAAGACCCGCACTGTCAGATCATCATCGATCTGTAGGTGTTCATAGCGCTCCTCGGTGAACATCGGCAGGGTGCGACCAACCAGGTCGCGCAGATCACGGTTGAAGCGCTGTGACAGATGACGGGTCGCCCCGGCAAGGAGTTCGCGGGCGAGTTCACGCAGATAGACCCTGTGCTCATGTTCATCCACCCGTTCGGAGAGACTGGCAATGGTCTGCGCGAGTTTTTCCGCCTTGCTCAAACGATCGCGCTCACGCCAGATCTGTTGATCGAAACGGACAATACTCTCCTGGTGTTGCTGCAGTTCGCGGCGCATCCAGGCCAGCTCCCGGCCCACGGCATCGCGCACCTCAGCCGGTTCAGCCTCGCACAGTGCAATTCTGCGGCTCATCGCCGAGATCTCCTGGGAATCCGGTCGTGGCTCGGTAGCATCCCGGGTCGCCACAAACGACGGTGTATCTTCGCTTTCGCCTGCCTGAACCTCAGACGCCTCTTCCGTCATTGCTGTCAATGGGGCTTCGGCTTCACTATCGATCTGTTCGGGTACCGCCTGTTGCAGCTCTGTGAGCTTCCTGGACAGGTTGTCTGCCGCTTCCTGCAGTTTCCTGATGCGACCGTTCAGGCTCCCCGCCCTGATCCACAGCAGTAGAAACAGCAGCGCCGAGCCGATGGCGGCATACATCAACCAGGGTATGTGCTGCGCACTCCACTGAGGCAGGTATTGGGTGATCAGGGTTTGCAGTTTTTCGCTGTAGGCATGCTCGGGCATGCGTGTGAGCAGCCCCCAGGCAGCGCCCGTGGCCAATGCCAGCAAGAGGAAGATAAAGCGAAAAAACTTGGCCCGTCCACGCGCACCCTTGGCCGAGCGGATTTTTGGCACCGCATCCTGATAGTCCACGGAGGCCTGCTCAAGATCGACCACTTCGACATTCAGCTTCTCTTCTGCTGCAACCCGCTGGCTCTTGTCCTGCTCCAGGTTGGGCAGATCCTGGGTATTGATCTCCAGCTCATCCAGCTCCTGCTGAATGGTGCCGATCTCGTATTTCAGCTCCTCGATACTCTCCTGCTCGGACTCGATCTCCTCTTCATATTCATAGGCCACATACTCCAGAGATGAGATCCCGGCCATGGTCTTGACCGCATAACTGTGCGGATGAGGCGTGGTGATCTCGCGCTGGGCCAGATAGAAGGATTCGATGAACTCATCGTAGCCATAGCCAAGCAGTTCATAGACCGCGTTCTCTACCGCCTCGGTGCCCTTTGCCAGAGGCTGCTCCCCCTGGCCGACCAGATTCAACCGTACACCGTGGTTGCCGTCGCGGTCGAGAAAACGGGCGATTTCATACTCTTGCTCATCATCCACCCTGAAGCGCAAGCTGGCTGAGCAGCGGTTCTCGCCCCAGCGAATCAGCTTCTGCAACTCATCGGCATTCAGCGAGAAAGAGCGGCCAAACAGGGCGAAACAGATGGTCTCGCCGATGGTGCTTTTTCCTGACTCGTTCGCTCCATCGATGGCGATCAAGCCCTGTGCTGGCAGATCCGTGATCTCCAGTTCGGCATACTTCAAGACATTCTGTGCGGAAATGCTGGTGATAATCATGCGTAGCCCTCATCTTCCAGTGATTTCAGCTTGCGCAGGGTCATTTCCATGGCCTGCCGGTAGTCGTCTTCCTTGAAAGGCTCTTCGGAGTTGCGTCTGCGTTCGAATTCCGCCTCGCAATAGTCGCTGAAATCCTGCTGCGGTCCCAGTAGTTCTGAGGTGCTCAGGGGTTTGATATCTCTATTTTCAGACATCTCGTCTCTCCGTATGGCGACCCGGCCATTTATTGTTTTAAGGATCATTTCCCGGCATCAGTATATGGAGCCGGAGATTAAAATGCGAGCGGATCTGGGGCTGCAGGCAGACACGTGCCAGAGTCAAAAAGCGTTGACCCTGCCCGGTCAGCCGACAATCCGGAACCAGGCGGTCAGATCGGTCACATCTACCTCACGTACCGCCAGGGTCAGCTCGGACTCCAGTGGCAGCGACTTTTTCAGGCGTATCTTGGTCTCCAGCGCCAGTTCGGGAATCAGGATCGTTGCCCGCTGCTCGTCCAGATCCACCACCACACCCTTCCCCTGCCACTGGGGATTGCGGGCCAGAAACAGGACCTTCCAATGGCTGTTGGAGAAACGCTCGGCGCGGCGAATCGCGCCACCGGCGATCTCCACCGCCGCAATACGCTCGGTAATCTGCGCCAGCGACAGCAGTTCAGCGCCCTTTAGGTGGGCCCGAAGTTGCTGATGCGTCACCAGATCGAGATAACGTCGCAGCGGGCTGGTGGCGCGGGTATAGCTCGACAGGCCGAGCCCGGCATGCGGCCCGGTCTCAGTCTGCGAACGCGAGGGTTTCATCTGCCGTCGATAGGCGTACATCTGGGCAATGCCCTCGGGCTCCTGGGGATTGTCCGGCGGATTCTGAGTGGCAAACGGGATGGGGATATCCTTTTCCTGGGCATATCTCGCCACCGCCTCGCCTACCATCAGCATCGCCTCGGTGACCATCTGGCGGCTGTTGAGGCGATCCAGCGGGCGGATGCGGATCTCATCCTCGATCACCCTGACACTCACCTCGGGCAGATCGATGGAGGCAGCTCCCGCGGCCTTTCTGCGGCTCTGGAAACGCTCGGTGAGCTGCCAAATCGCCTGAAACGGCGATTCATGCATGCGCTCATCGATTTCGCTATAGGTATGACGGCTAACCCGGATCAGGCTGGTCGCAATCTGTAGATCAACAATCTCGCCCTGTTCATCGATGCGCATGCCAAACGAGAGCGCCGGAGATTGCTCCTGCAGACCGAGACCGAGCCTGGTGGTGATCTCGGTGGGCAGCATGTGGACGATCCGCTCCGGGACATAGAGATTGGCTCCGCGGGCGCGTGCCTCGAGATACAGCTCGGAATCGGGCTGAACCAGCGCCGCCACGTCCGCCACATGCACCCAGATGCGCTCGCCGTCCAGACTGATGGCATCATCCGGATCCTCACTGCCCTCGTCGTCGATGGCGAATGCCGGCAGATGGGTGAGATCGAGCCGCTCCTCCTCGCCCAACTCGGGGATGACGATATCCGGATTGTCTGTGGGCAGTGACATCCGCTGCGGATAGGGATTATGGGTATCCGGCCAGCAGCCGACACCGATCAGCATGCGATGGGCGTTCTGGGGAGTCTCCTGATGTCCCAGCGCCTGGAGAATGCGGCTTTTCTCGCTGCGGCCCAGCGCCACCTGCTCGACATCGCTCAGCTGCTTGCGGTCCTCCTCGATCAGTTGTTTCTGCTCGAGTCGCGCCAAAAAATCGGCCCACTCCTGTTCAGCCCGCGCCTTGGCCTCCCTGGCCTCCTGGTCTGCGGCTACCTGTTCGCCGCTCCTGGCCACAATATGCTCGGGCTCACCTTCAAAATAGAGCCCCTCGGCCACACGCTCCCAGGCCGCCCAGGCGGTGACCGGGGTAAACTCGTCGAAGGCCAGTTCAGTCAGCTCCTGCAGGGTGGTTTCACTACCACTGAGCAGTTCCCAGGCCTCGGTCAGATTGCCCTCCAGTGGTTGCAGATCGGAGAGCGAACGCAACGGGCCAGGATGTAGCATGACAATATCCTTCGGTCGCACCCGCTTGGATTTACCGCCTTCCAGCTGAATATCGATCTTGTCGGTTACGGCGGTGATCAGCGCCGGGCGAATCTTGTACAGCGCTAGTCCGCCGGGTGCAGGGGAGAATTGAGACATTAGACATCCGAAAATTGGCTTAAAACTGGAGTAACTATTTAGTTGAAACGCTATGATACCCTGTCGCTAATAGAAAGAAACGACTTGCAAACCCTATCCATCGGCACTATCTAACTGTGTTGTGTGGAACCAAAGAGACCTTCTGACATGAATAGTGAATGGAAAAGCTTTGTTGAATCCCAGCCGGCCGCGATCGATATCGACCGTCCGCTGCCCGACTGTGCACTCTTCGATCTATCCCATCTGAGTCTGACCCGCATTTCCGGCGTCGATGCCCAAGGGTTTCTACAGGGGCAGTTCACCAATGATGTCCGGGAGGTTTCTGCCGCGCACAGCCAAATGAGCAGTTTCTGCACCCCCAAGGGCCGCATGCTCGCCAACTTTCTGTTTTTCATGCATGGGGATGACTACATGCTGCAAATGCCGGTGGAGACCCAGGCACCCCTGCTGAAGCGACTTCCCATGTTTATTCTGATGTCCAAGGTGACCGTCAGCGACGCCAGTGATGAGCTGGTGCGTATCGCCATCGCCGGCCATTCAGCCCCTGACAGGCTCAAGGATATCTTCTCCCAGGTACCCGCAAGGGATGGGCAGTGTCAGCATGAGAACGGCATTACCCTGATCAGAATTCCCGGCTCACCCGCGCGTTTCGAAATCGTCGGCGAAGCGCAGCAGATTAGCGAAATTTGGACAAAGCTGTCCGAGACAGCCACCCCGGCCAGCCCCCGACACTGGGAGTTATTGGACATTCGGGCTGGCATTCCCAGCATCCAGACAGAAACGATCGAGGCCTTTGTACCGCAGATGGTCAACATGCAGTTGATCGATGGAGTAAGTTTTACCAAGGGCTGCTACACCGGTCAGGAGGTGGTGGCGCGGATGAAATACCTGGGAAAACTCAAGCGTCAGATGTTTCTGGCCCAGGTCGATACCGACCAGTTGCCCAAACCGGGCGACAGTCTCAGCTCAGAGACCAGCGAATCCGGCCAGGGGGCCGGCAAGGTGGTGAATGCACAGCTATCACCTGACGGCGGCGTCGAACTGCTGGCGGTGGTTGAGATCAGCAGCCGCGAGGCGGATGACCTGCACCTGGGCGACCTGAATGGCCCACGGCTGAAATTCCGGGATCTCCCCTACGCCTTATCCGCATAGCGCGAGGATGTGAAAACAGTCAGATAAAAGACTCAAGATTCCGCTTCCCTTTCCGATAAAGGATTATCTCCGATAAATCAGGAAAGAAGCAGCAATCACAATGATCAGTGAAAATGAATTTCTGGCTGAATTACAAGCCGCAATCAGCGCCAATCGAATAACCCTCCCAACCCTGCCCGAGGTCGCCCTGCGGGTGAGGGATGCCGTGGAGAAGGACTCCGCCACAGCACAACAGGTGGCTGATATGGTGGCTACAGATGCCGCACTGTCAACCCGCCTGCTACAGGTGGCCAACAGTCCCCTCTACCGCGGTCGGGTGCCGATCGAAAGTATTCAGATGGCGATCACCCGCCTGGGAAACCGCATGGTTCGCAGCCTGGTGATCAGCCTGGCAATGAAACAGATCTTTCAGGCCACATCGGATGCGCTCGATAAAAGACTCCGCATGATCTGGGAAGATAGCGTCCAGATCGCAGCAATAAGCCGGGTAATCGCCCAATCAGTACCCCACTTGGACAAGGAGCAGGCGATGCTGGCGGGCCTGATCCACAACATCGGTAGCCTG
The DNA here is from genome assembly GCA_002869585.1 of Sedimenticola sp. Taxonomy (GTDB): domain Bacteria; phylum Pseudomonadota; class Gammaproteobacteria; order Chromatiales; family Chromatiaceae; genus BM503. Next base: position 193,453 of record PKUO01000045.1, on the reverse strand, counting down.
CCCATTCTCACCATGGCTGAGAATTACCCTGAGTTGATCAAGGACGAGAAGTTGCTCGATCAATTTGTGGAGAATCTTAACCCGATAATTGGCAAGCAGATTCTGCAGGAGTGGGACTTCCCCGAGACCCTGGTGCGGGTGCCTGAACACCATCAGGATCTGGGCTATGACGGCGGTCCCGAGGCTGACTATATCGATATCGTGCTGGTCGCCAGGCTGCAGATCCTGGATCAATCCCATGCCGCGGTACTGGCCGACTGGAGCAACATCCCATCATTCATGAAAGTGGGAATCGCCCCTGAAGTGGAGGTGATCAACATCGAAGGTGTCGCCGAGGATGTTGATGAGGTGAAGCAGGCCTTTCTCTAATAGCAATCAATTGTGACGGGAGTCGCCCCACGGCGACTTCCGTCCAAGAGCTTTATTCAGCGCGCATATGCGGGAACAGCAGCACATCACGGATTGAGGGTGAATCGGTGAGCAGCATCACCAGGCGATCTATGCCAATTCCCTCACCCGCGGTGGGCGGCAGCCCATGTTCCAGGGCACGCACATAATCGGCATCAAAGTGCATCGCTTCCTGATCGCCGGCATCCTTCTCCTGAACCTGCGCCCTGAAACGCTCGGCCTGATCTTCGGCATCGTTCAATTCCGAAAAGCCATTGGCAATTTCGCGCCCGCCGACAAAAAACTCGAAGCGGTCCGTGACAAAGGGGTCCTGGTCATTCCTGCGCGCCAGCGGGGAAACCTCGGTGGGATAGGCGGTGATGAAGGTCGGATCCATCAAACGGTGTTCCACCGTCTTTTCAAAGATCTCGATTTGCACCTTGCCCAGGCCATAACCTGGCTTGAGAGGTATCTGCAGACCCTCGGCAACCGCACGGGCACGATCCAGATCGTCCAGATCGGCCGCTGAGATCGATTCATTGAAATTCAGTATCGACTCCTTGATGGTCATGCGCGCAAAGGGCTTGCCGAAATCATAGGTTTGCCCCTGATACTCCACCCGCGTCTTGCCCAGCACCTCTTCGGTGAGCGAGCGCAGCATATCCTCGGTCAGGTCCATCAGATCACGATAGTCGGCATAGGCCTGGTAAAACTCGAGCATGGTGAATTCGGGATTGTGGCGGGTGGAGAGGCCTTCGTTGCGAAAATTGCGATTGATCTCATAAACCCGCTCAAAACCACCCACCACCAGACGCTTGAGATAGAGTTCCGGCGCGATGCGCAGAAACAGATCCATATCCAGGGCATTATGGTAGGTGATGAAGGGTCGCGCGGTAGCACCGCCGGGGATCACCTGCATCATCGGCGTCTCGACTTCCAGATAGCCGCGCCCATTCAGATAGTTGCGGATGTACTGAACGACGTTGGTGCGCACCCTGAAGGTCTCCCGTGACGCCTCGTTCATGATCAGGTCCAGATAGCGCTGGCGATAGCGCTGCTCCTGGTCGGTCAGGCCGTGGAACTTCTCCGGCAGCGGTCGCAGGGATTTGGTCAGCAGATGGATTTCGTCACAGCGGATGGAGAGCTCGCCGGTCTTGGTTTTGAACAGCACGCCGTCGGCCCCGACGATATCCCCCACATCCCACTCTTTCTTGAAATGCTCGTTGTAGACACCCTCGGGCAGAGAGTCACGCTGCAGAAAGATCTGTATCCGGCCGGACATGTCCTGGACATGGCAAAAACTGGCCTTGCCCATGATCCGCCGGCTCATCAGGCGACCGGCAACCCGGACCCGTACCGCCATCTGCTCCAGTTCTTCCGGCTCTTTTTCGCCATATTCCGCATGCAGTTCACCGGCAATCACGTTCCGTCTGAAGTCGTTAGGAAAGGCGACGCCCCTTTCCCGGATCTGGGTCAGTTTTTCCCGACGCTGGGCAATTAATTTGTTCTCGTCCTGGATCTCTTCAGACATGGTTAACTCAACCTTGATTGACGGTTTTCAAACAACCGGTGGGATTACAAGCCGCTCTTCAGGCTTGCCTCGATAAACAGGTCCAGACCGCCATCCAGCACAGCCTGGGTATTGCCGGTCTCGACATTGGTGCGCAGATCCTTGATGCGCGACTGGTCCAACACGTAGGAGCGTATCTGGCTGCCCCAGCCGATGTCAGACTTGCTCTCTTCCACCGCCTGCTGATTCTCATTGCGCTTCTGCATCTCCAACTCATAGAGCTTGGCCTTGAGCTGTTTCATCGCCTGGTCTTTGTTCTTATGCTGGGAGCGGTCATTCTGACACTGCGACACAAGCCCGGTCGGCAAATGGGTGATTCGTACCGCGGATTCAGTCTTGTTGACATGCTGGCCACCCGCACCCGAGGCACGGTAGACATCGATACGCAGATCAGCCGGGTTGATCTCCACCTCGAATGAATCGTCAATCTCAGGTGAAACAAACACCGAACTGAACGAGGTGTGACGACGGTTTCCGGAATCGAACGGCGACTTGCGCACCAGGCGGTGCACACCAGTCTCAGTGCGCAACCAGCCAAAGGCATAGTCACCCTGAAAATGGATGGTGGCCGATTTGATACCCGCCACCTCACCGGCCGAGCACTCCATCAACTCGGTTTTGAAGCCGTGATTTTCACCCCAGCGCAGGTACATACGCAGCAGCATCTCCGCCCAGTCCTGGGCCTCGGTGCCGCCGGAACCGGCCTGTATATCGAGAAAGGCGTTATTGGCATCCATATGGCCTGAGAACATGCGCCGGAACTCGAGCTCGCCAATCTTTTCCTCGAATGTTTCCAGGTCAGCAACCACCGAATCGACGGTCTCCTCGTCGCCCTCTTCTGCCGCCATCGAGAGCAGATCCCGCGCATCGGTCAGGCCATCGCTCAACTCGCCGAGGGTGGAGACTATCGCTTCCAGGGTCGCCCGCTCTTTACCGAGCGCCTGCGCCCTTTCGGGTTCACTCCAGACACCTGGGTCTTCCAGCTCTCTGAGTACTTCGGTTAAACGCTCCTGCTTCTCAGCGAAGTCAAAGATACCCCCTCAGGGACTCGGAACGCCCTTGTAATTCACTGATTTTGTTATTAATCGGATTTATATCCTGCATGACCAACCTCACACGAAACAAGCGCGAATATTACACTACAACCCGCCGCGACGAAAACATTGCGGCGTTTCTCGCAAAAGCGACCGCAAACCCCCGCCAGACTTGTCCTTTGTAAACTTCTGTGTCCTAATCATCCGTATCATGGTCTGCCAATTTTCACACGGCTATCAACAACCTATAAAGAAAGCTTTTAATTCTCATGGAACTCGATCTGAACAAATTTCGAACGCTCATACCCTTGAATGAGCTTTTCGAAGAGAGCCTGCTTTTTTTGGCCGAGCACACGAAAATCGAGCGTAAGCCACAAGCTTCCGTGATATGCGATATTGGTGATCAGGGCGGTTCCACCATCTACCTGATGTCCGGCAAGGTGTTGATGATCAATGCAGAGGAGAAGCAAACCCTGGTAGCCTCGGGCAGCGAACGCGCTCTCAACCCCCTGGTCAGCGGCAGCCCGAGACAATACCGGGTCGAGGTGGCCTCGGACAGTGCAACCCTCGCCTGCTTTGACAACCACCTGCTTGATCGGCTGCTCTCCTGGGAACAGCTGTCTCCGGACGAACCGGCAGTATCCCAGGAAGACCTGACCATGGGGCCGAACCTGGAAGACAGCGAGTGGATGATGTCGATGCTGCAGACCAAGGCATTTCGCAAGCTCCCGGCAGCCAACATCCAGAGTCTTTTCGAGCATATGGAGCAACTCAACGTAAAGTCGGGCGATGTAATCATCCACATGGGCGAGCCAGGAGAATTCTTCTACGTCATCAAGGAGGGCCGCTGCCGAGTCACCATCCCCTCCTCCTCCGGCGAGATGATCCTCGCGGAACTCGGACGATGCAGCAGCTTTGGTGAACAGGCACTGATCTCGGATGAGCCGCGCAATGCCACAGTGACCGCCGTGACCAGCGGCAAGTTGATGCGCCTTTCCAAGAAAGATTTTCTCGAGCTGATGGAAGAACCACTTCTCAGCCGGATCGACTACGCCACCTGCCTGAAAATGATCAAATCGGGAGCAATACCCCTGGATGTGCGATTCAGAAGCGAATTTGAGAAAAACAAATTAAAAAATGCGCTCAACATACCGATACAACACTTAAGGTCTCGAACTAAGGAGTTGGATCCGTCCGGGGAATACATCCTCTATTGCAACAACGGACAGAGAAGCAGCACGGCGGCATTTCTGCTAAGCCAGCAAGGCTTCAATGTCCATGTTCTCAAGGGAGGTCTCTCACCGGTATAGATCAGCACAAATGAACCCCATGAATGTTAGTGCACCAAATCGTAACCATCTGTATTTTATATTTATAATTTGGATAATCGGGTCTCCTGTTATCGCAGCACCCGGCGACGTACTATTCCAGGAGGATTTCGAGGGCTCTGTCTCCCAAAACTGGAGCCGATCAAACAACACCCGTGCTGGAATCAGTACGCAAACATACAACTCATTCAATCATTCACTTTATCTCAGAGGCGGACAGGTCACTGTTACCAGTGATCCTTTCAATGCCAGTGTAACAGCAGCCGATCTATCCGTCTGGATACGTCGCGGATCCGATTCTTTCAGCGAGAACCCGGACAGTGGCGAGGATCTGCTGATTCAATACCGCAGCACATCATCCTGGATAACGCTTGAAACTTTTAGCGGGGATGGTACCCAAGGTGAAATCTATCAACGCAACTACATTTTACCTGCCGATGCATTGCATTCGGCTCTGCAAATACGGTTCTCTCTAACCGATGGTAATAATGGCGATTATGACTATTGGCACATCGATGATGTCATTGTCAGGGAAAGCGGTCCCGTAACCCTCAATCCACCAGTAGCCGACTGGCGATTCGATGAGCCATTCTGGGATGGCACCTCGAATGAAGTTATCGATTACAGCTGTAATGATTACCACGGCACGGCAGCAAATACATCGCCAATTGCCGGAGCCACATGCACAGCCGCGGATTTCAGGGCAAATAGCATTAGAGACTATATTTCGCTTGACGCAAGAGCAATGGATGGCCTTTCAGATTTTACTGTATCTGTCTGGGTTCAAACCAACAGTAATTCTGACTCAACCATCCTCTCGGCGGCCAGTGGTAACTCCAGTCTTGGTGCAAACGAAGCCACATTGTATTTTCAAAACAACAATCGTTTCTGGCCAACAATTACCGCATCCCCATTTGATAATGATACTCAGCTCTCATCCACCAGTAATTTTAACAACGGCGCATGGCATCATCTGGTCTGGACCCGCAAGGCTTCAACGGCCACCAGTTGTTTCTATATGGATGCCTCGCTTCAAGGATGTATTGTCCATAATGATCCGGATGGTAATGATAGTAGCCCACTAACAGTAATCACAAACGGCCTTATCATAGGTCAAGAGCAGGATTCTCTAACCGGTGATTTTGAGTTGAGTCAGGACTGGGAAGGTCTGTTAGACGAATTGCTGATTTTTCCGGAAGCGATAAACAGCGCTCAAATCAACACACTTTATGTCAACCAGCGTAGCGGAAACAATTGGGATGGTTCCCCTCGTGTCTGTGGTTTCTATCCTTGTGTGCAATTGGATCACTACGAAATATCACTGACATCCCCAGCGGTTACCTGTGAGACTGAACCTGTGACGATAACTGTCATTGGTATAGATGGTAACCCATATTCACCGGCGGCTGGTCACACTATAAATATAAGTACATCTCCAGCTGCGGACAACTGGACAAAAATCACTGGTGGCGGCAGCCTGATTTACCTTGGGGGTGGTAAGGCTACCTATGTTTTTGATGGGACTGAATCGCAGGTCACGCTAGGCATTCAGCGACTGACCCCAACGCCAGTAAGTACACCCATCAATATCAACATCATCGATAGCAATGGTGCAACAGAATCCCCTGCCGCCGATCCGGGCCTAGCCTTTGTGGACACAGCCTTCCGCTTCTATGCCGACGGCGTGGCCTCTGCCATTGCTACACAAATTGCCGGAAAATCATCACACCTGGCGCCTGGAAATCAAACATTGACGTTACGGGCAATAGAGACCAACACAGATACTGGTGCCTGCGATGCGCGCCTAGCCGGGCCACAATCCATCCAGATGGCTTTCGAGTGCTACAACCCGTCAACTTGTAAAACGGCCAATGGCGTCTCTATATCTGGGACATCCATTGAGGATAATTCCCAAGGCAGCGTCAGCGCTTACAGCACTGTCAACCTGACTTTCGACGCCAATGGAATTGCCCCCTTCACATTCAACTACGCCGATGCAGGACAGGTCGTCCTGCATGCAAAAAAAGAGCTCCCAACAACACCTGATCACCCAGCTTTCACCCTCTCGGGTAACAGTAATATTTTCACAACCAAACCTGCCGGACTCTGTATCGAGTCTAATGATAGCAATTCCAGTTGCACAAGCCCTTATGCCGGTTGTTCAGCTTTTAAAAAAGCCGGTGAATCATTCAACTTGACGATCAAGGCAGTTGCCTGGGAAACCGGAGGTGAACTCGACGCCCAGTTCTGCTCAGGCAATACAGTGACTCCCAATTTTATGCTCAACAGCATTGGCATGGAACACACGCTGATTGCACCTACTGGTGGTAATTCGGGAACCATCGGAACAAACAACATTGACTTTATCGATAGTGACAATGGCACTCATTTATCTGTACAAACAGTCTCCGAGGTGGGTGCATTTACATTCACAGCAACACCCCAGTTCAGCTATTTCGGCGAAACTATCCAGCCATCAACCAGCGACGACATCGGCCGCTTCTATCCTGCCAGATTGCTAGTCACTTCCAATACACCATTATTTAACAATGCCTGTGAAGCTGTGCACAGCACAGCATTCACTTATCTCGGCCAAGAGCCTTCAACCGGAGGGTTCGGATTCGCCGTTGATCCGGAGTTTATAATTACCGCGGAAAACTTGCATGGTGTATTTACCCAAAACTACGGCGCGGATTTCTGGAAACTAGACTCTTCTTTGAATGGCAGGGCTTTCAATAACTCTACCTCAACAATGGCAGTTCTCAGCCGTGAAATCCAGGGAACTACGACTCTCATAGGAGATGCAGACTTCGATTCAACCCCTCCGCTCATTGCACTCAGCAATTCAAGATTCATGTACAGCCGTCCCGCCAATGAAGAAGCCCCTTTCAATGCGTTGGTGGATCTCACGCTCACCCCATCAGACCTGACAGACAGCGATGGAGTCTGCTTCGATGTGGCGAGTGCAAACTGCAATATCAACGACGGCGATACAGGAAACGGCTTTGTAATATCCAGTATAACGGGTGCAGAACTACGTTATGGCCAGGGTTTCTCTCAGGACAGCTATGGCACAATGGGTAATGCCGGAGAATACCTGGAGGTTACAATCGGCGCCACGCATTGGAATGGTAGCCAATGGGTTGTGAATACTGATGATAGTTGTACCAATGCAGCGTTGACTTATAACTCTGTGATAGAACTGGGTTACAGTAAAGCTGATAGCGGTGTTAGCACATTGGCCACTCCTACCCCACCTCTCTCTCTTATCGGGGGTAAAGCCGATATTCGCCTCACCCTGCAAGCAGATAGCAACGGGGGAGAAACTGTGGTCACACCAGCATGGCCATCCTGGTTGCTCGGAGGATCACCTGCCGTTGCCCATTTTGGTATCTACAGGGGTGATGACCGCTTTATCCACTGGAGAGAGATCCGATGAAGCGGCAACATGGATTCACACTCATTGAGTTAATCACAGTGATCTTCATTTTAAGCATACTCGCCATATATGCAGCACCACGCCTCACATCAAAAGTTTTTGATGCACGGGCCGCAGCCGGCGAACTACTTTAAGCCATAAAGTATGCGCAGGAAATGTCCATGACCCACAGTGGCGATACTCATTATCAGGTTGATATGCAAGCAAATGGTTATAGAGTTAGCCAGGGTGGAGTAGACATCTTTGATCCAATGACCCGTAGCGCGGCCTACTCTGGAACATGGAGCAATATCGCTCTTGGACTGACCGGCACTATAAGCTTCGACAGCCGTGGGAAACCTACCTGCTCGGGAGCACTGCCTGCCTGCTCTGAACCTGAGGACAGTGATGTATCCATCCCTGTTATCGCAGGCAGTGATAGCGTAGTAGTTAATCTGGCGCGCTTGACAGGATATGCATATGCGCAATAACCAGGGTTTTACACTAATCGAGACAATCATCTTTATTGTCATCGTCGGCATTGCCGTATTGAGCGTGATATTTCTCTACATGGTAAATGCCAGCCATAGCCATGAACCGCTAATACGCCAAAAAGCCGTGGCAGTCGCCAGTGCCTATATGGATGAAATACTAGGCAAGCGCTGGGATGAAAGTACACCAATGGGTGGAGGCTGTGTGATAACACCCGATGGCAATTGCGGCGCCGTCTGGTCGGCGACGACAACCTATACTCCAGGGGCCACAGTCGTCCCGAGTAGTCCCAACAGCCACAAATACGAAGCAGTCACGACCGGCACATCCTCGGCTGCTGAACCAATTTGGGCTATAGATGGCAGTTCATTCAGCGATGGTACGGTGACATGGCTGGATCTCGGCGATCAAACCAGCACATCAGATTGCGGTATCACACCTAGCAACTGCGGACCGGATGGCGAAAATCGCGACAAGTTTGATGATATCGATGATTTCAACGGTCTGTCAAATTCCCCTCCCCAGTATCCGGACCAATCGGCAGCAGATGGTGATTCAGTAATGCCTGGGTACGACAACTACACGGCGACCGTAACAGTCACAGCCGAGGCCTGGAATGGCATACCTGCGGATGATGTACGGCGGATAGAAGTCACTGTCACTACTCCAATGGGTGAGAGCATAAGTTTGATCGCATATAGGTTGAACATATGACTACAGTATCCAGACAGCAACATGGCTTCACACTCATTGAGTTGATTACCACCACCGTGCTCATCAGCGTTATCTCGGGGATTCTCGCGCCAATCATTAACATGGCCATCAGTAGTTACGCAGACACCGAAGCCAGAGTTCTACTTACATCCCAGGGTCGCCTGGTCATTGAGCGCATTGCCAGGGAATTGCGACATGCTGTACCCAATAGCATCAGCGTCATCAACGATGGAACCACAGCAGAAGGCATTGAGTTCATCACGTCCCGCACTGGCGGACGATATATCGCCGCTACCGATGATTTTGGCACTGCCTTCGCCGTGCCTTCCCGGCGTTTTGAGAAATCAAAAAACAAAACCAATCTCTACCTGATTGCCCCGGGGCTCAACTATCAGACCAATGAATTGCTTGTGATCGCCAATGCATCGCCCAACAATCTCATCAGCGGCACAACCATGGTTCCAGTCACGGCCATTGCCAATACACAAATCACGCCGGATGGCACTGTTAATGGAAAGATTATCTCATTTGCAGCCCATCAATTTCCCAATGATTCTCCCGGGAAGCATATCCAGATCGCGGATTACACCCATGAAATAGGCATGCTGAACGGCAGTTTGAGGTGGCATCGCGCCAATGGCGCAACTGACTACGATATGGCACAAGACTGGTCTGCGACCGACCCGCTATTGGCTACTGGTATCGACAATATCGACTTTACCTATGTAGCGGGAACACCGCAGTCCAGTGGAACAATGCGAATCGAATTACAACTCAGCAAAGGTAAAGAAACGATCGAGCTATATCATGAAATACAGATCAGAAATACACCTTAAGCCGCAACTACCCAGTTTTTCGACGCCTCACAATCAGGCCGGGGTATCCATTATCGCCGGGATATTTCTGATCACCGGATTGGCTGTTCTAGGTGCACTGATAACTCGCCTGACCACGGTTGGCAATACCGAGGTCATCAATGAATGGTATTCAGCTCAGGCTCTCTACAGTGCAGAGAGCGGCGTAGACTGGGCTGCCTATGACCTTATTCACGGGGGTACAGGAGTAGCGACAAACTCTGCAGTTTCGACAGATCGCACCTGGTTCACTGCTACAACTACGGCAACCCATATCGGCGGGAAAACTTTATATATCATCAACAGTGTAGGAACGGCTGGGACAGATGCTTTAAACCCGATGGTTCAAAGGAAAATTGAAGTGCAATTCATCCCATAACAATAATAAGAAAAAGCCCAAAGAAGCTTTAAAGCGAAAGGGATAATAAGAATATAAAGGTTTACTGCTAGTCAAAAACATAGGGGCCTATTCTGCCCCTATGTCGCTTCATATAAACTGGATTTACTTAGTAACAGTAACTGCACCTGTACTATTGTTGTAAGCAATATTCTTCGTATCATCGGCAGTATATGTAAAAGTACAGATATTCGATGCCGGTACATCCGCTGTTACATAGTAATCAGTAGTAGCCGCAGCGGTTGTTGCCGCTACTCCGACTGTAGGAGCACCAGTCTGCAGAAGACCATTCCAAACGCCGGTACAGGAAGCCGTTGATGATGAGTCATCAATGGGCCAACCTGATGTATTGGCATAAACATCACCTGTACTTGATCCATATCCTGGGATCAATCCGGCTGTCGCGACTGCCCCATTTGCAAACCACTGCGCATGGGCCAGTGCGATACCGGAGGCAAATGCACCACCAACACCGGCCACCGCTGCCTCTTTCGCATCATCCTGAACATCAATGAAGCGTGGCAAAGCGGTCGCCGCTAAAATACTGAGTATCAAAATAACAATAATAAGTTCTATGAGTGTAAATCCCGACTGCTTTGTCATGTCTCGCTCCAATTGAAAAGTTGCTCTCTGCACCAGATTGATTACTGACCCAACAGAGCTGGATAATCATTTGCTTCTCGGGATTAAATATCGTCAGAACTGGAAAATACTTTAGGAATTTATTGTTAATTTCCCAAAGAGCAACATGGAGGGCGAAGTAAAGTAGTTAAGAAAGAATTTAGTGACTATTTAAGCCAGTTTAGACGAGCGCAGTTCTGATCGGGAAGCGTATCAACAGGGGCATTGACCAGAAGGTCTCCCACAGCAAGCAGTTCGCCTTCAGCGAATAAGAGCGGAATCCTTCCCCGTTGCCAGGGCGGGACCCCCTGCTCCTGAAAGTAATTTTTCAGGCTACGACTGGAATGCTGACCCGCTGGATAATAACGCAGGCCGCTGGAATCGAACGCAATCGTCAGCCTGCGCCTGACAATTCTCTCCCGAGGGATGCCGTTGGCACTGTCGGACAACGTTACTCGACCCAGACCGCAGGGCAACTCGAGCATGCCCTCGCCATTCCACGCCATTACCAACCCTTCGCTTGGAAACTGTAGAGGTGGCATGATGAACAGCCTGTCACGATACCGTCTGACTTCACACCCCTGCCACTGCACAACAGGAGTGCGGTCTATTTGAGCGTGAATCACACCGGTAGTAATTTCATGCACACGTTTGCTGTTTGGATAACTGAAACCACTTTGCTGAATCCAGTGTCGCAACACCGACCGGGCGCGCGCATCCGACAATCCCGCCAATCCCGGAACAGAGAGCGTGTTCTCAGCTCTATTAATAACAGCGGCCAGATCCTGCTCTGCCAGCACTTCCAGCAGATCCCTGGCCTCAGCGCAGTAGCCCGCACTGCGTGACAGGGTTCTGCCCACTCCCGGCCAGCGCTGTTTCAGCAGGGGGAAAATGTTGTGGCGCAGATAATTGCGATCGAAATCGGTGTCCAGATTGCTGGCATCCTCCACCCACCTGAGACCCTGGGTATTGGCATACGATTCCAGATCTGAGCGGGAGACATCCAGCAGTGGGCGAAAAAGATGCCCGGGACCAAACGCTGCCAGTTCAGGCATAGCTGCCAGTCCACTGACGCCACTTCCGCGAAGCAACTGCAGCATCATAGTCTCGGCCTGATCATCCTGATGGTGCGCGGTAACCAGCACATCACCTTCTTGCATCTCCTGCTGAAACGCGTGATAGCGGGCATTTCTTGCCTGGGCTTCCAGGCTCTGACCTTTGACCCGCTCTATTTTCAGATCGATCTGTTTATAGGGGATTTTCAGCGCTTTGCACACCGCGTCAGAGTCTCTTCCCCAGTCGGCCGAAGCCTCCTGCAGACCATGATTTACATGGATAGCGATCAACTCAAAGGAGTGTTCACCTTTCAGACCCGCGAGAAGATGCAGCAGAACCTGGGAATCCAGGCCGCCGCTGAAGCCCAGCAACAGACGTTTTGAATCAGGTAAACCCGCGATGCGTTCTGAGAGGATTTCTGGTGAAAGAGGCATGCGGTGAGTCTACCCGTTAGCGGTTCCTTCCGGGAAGTCCGGAAGGGCGTTTAACGGGACTCGGCTTCCACGGAAGACGGTTGATCAACTGGTGAAATCACCGTAAGACATCAGCCGCTGATAACGATCTTCAAGAAGCTTGTCGATGGATAACTCCTGCAGGGCCTCCAGTGTCTCGGACAGGGCATTTCGAAGATTTCTCGCCATGGTCTGCATATCACGATGGGCGCCACCCAGCGGTTCTGGAACAATGGTATCTATCAGTTCCAGTTCCTTGAGGCGGCTGGATGTGATTCCCATGGCCTCGGCTGCCAGTGATGCCTTTTCCGCACTCTTCCACAGAATCGAGGCGCAACCTTCAGGAGAGATAACGGAATAGGTGCTGTACTCAAGCATCATCACCCGGTCGGCGACACCAATGGCCAACGCCCCGCCGGAACCGCCTTCGCCAACCACGGTGCTGATGATCGGCACGCGCAACCCCGCCATCACCAGCAGGTTGCGGGCGATGGCCTCACTCTGGCCACGCTCTTCCGCCCCAATGCCCGGATAAGCGCCCGGCGTGTCGATGAAGGTCAGCACCGGCATTTTGAAACGCTCGGCGGTCTGCATCAGACGCAGGGCCTTGCGGTAGCCTTCCGGTCGCGGCATACCGAAGTTCCGATAGATCTTCTCTTTGGTATCACGGCCTTTCTGGTGACCTATCAGCATCACCGATTTGCCCTGAAAACGCGCGACGCCGCCAACAATGGCATGATCGTCTGCGAAGGCCCGGTCACCGTGCAACTCCTGGAAGTCATCGAACAATTGCTCGATGTATTCAAACATGTAAGGGCGCTGGGGATGGCGCGCAATTTGTGCAATCTGCCAGGGCTTGAGATTAGAAAAGATGGACTCGGTCAGTGTGCGACTCTTGCTTTCCAGGCGTGTGATTTCATCCTGGATGTTGATCTCGTTGTCGTCGCCAACGAGTCTCAGCTCTTCGATCTTCGCCTCAAGTTCGGCAATCGGTTGTTCAAATTCTATGAAGTTAAGATTCATGGGCGAAATATACCGGAATAAATGCAGAGTTTACAGAGCATCATAAGAGAATGTTAAGTGACGAGTCTGTAAATAATTGCCAATACCAATGGTTATAAACAACATTATATTATTTATTTAATTATTTGTTTTATATAAACAATAATACCAACAGTAACCCGGATTCTAGTTTTATAACCGGCCTCCAATCAAGCAAAATTGCCAGCGGCAGGCTCTTTATCTGTCTTCTGTCTTTTTAGCCCATAGACCACCTCAACACTGCCGGGAGATAAAAATTTATTCAGCCGCTTGAGCAATTCATCGGTGGGTTTCACCTGCCAGTTGGCACCCAGTTCGAGCACGCCCTTGGCTGTCTCCCCGACATAGTTGATGCGCAACCCGCAATGCCCACCCTGATAGGCCGATATGATATGGGCCAGCTCACGGGTAAAATTGGTGGGGGTAATACCCCGCTCGAGCAGGCTGCGCCAATCCAGCGTCAGTTTGAGATAACTGGCATTCAGGCTGCGCGCATGTTCGAACTCCATGATCTGTTCTGCCCGGAGGCTCAACCCGCCACGGTATTCGTCGTAGCCGAGATTGCCGACCAGCACCAGAATCCGGTCAGCCACCAGTTGTTCCCGGTACTCCTCGTACACCTCCGAGAAAAGCGTAGCCTCGATACGGCCGCTACGATCATCGAGCACAACCGTCCCCATGCGTCCACGCGGGGTTGGCCGATGACTGACGCTCACCGACAGCCCGGCGATCATCACCCGCTGCCCGCCGCCACGCTTGCGGAATTGGTTGCCATTGCCCGGTGTCGCTGAAATACCCAGGGATTCCAGTGACAGTTTGGAGATACGTGTTACGCCCAGGCCTTGCAACTCAGCTTCGTAGCGATCGATAGGATGGCCGGTGAGATAGAGCCCGAGGGTCTCTTTTTCCCCCTGCAGACGCAACTCCTCATCCCACTCTTCGAGATTGGTGGGGATCACCTGCAGATCCGGCGCCGAAGCGGTTTCCGGTTCCGACATCCCGAACAGATCATCCTGACCTGCGGCCTGCATGGCGTGATGCTGCTCTGCCATTTTCAAGGCCAATGGTAGCTGTTCCATCAGGGTTCGACGATTGGTCCCGAGTTCATCCAGCGCCCCGGCCCGGATCAGGGATTCGAGCACCCGGCGATTGGCCTTGCGCAAATCGATACGTCGGCAGAACTCGAACAGGTCATGGTAAGTTCCATCGGTATTGCGCGCCTCGATGATGCTGTCGATGGCCGACTCGCCCACACCCTTGATCGCCCCCAGGCCATAGACCACCGTGTCGTCACCCGAAACGGTAAAAACGCGTTCGGAGAGATTGATATGCGGCGGCGTCACATGCAACTTCATGCTTCGGCACTCATCGATCAGAGTGACCACCTTGTCGGTGCTGTCCATATCCGCCGATAACACGGCCGCCATGAATGCCGCCGGATAGAGGGCCTTGAGCCACATGGTCTGATAGGAGACCAGGGCATAGGCCGCCGAGTGTGATTTATTGAAGCCGTAGCCGGCAAACTTCTCCATCAGATCGAAGATGTAGGTGGCCGTATCTTCCTCCACCCCCCGCTCTACAGCGCCGGCGCGAAAGATCTCCCCCTGCTTCTTCATCTCTTCCGGCTTTTTCTTGCCCATGGCCCGGCGCAGCAGATCAGCGCCGCCGAGGGTATATCCCGCCAGTTCCTGGGCAATCTGCATCACCTGTTCCTGGTAGAGAATCACCCCGTAGGTGGATTGCAGGATAGGCTCCAGCGCGGGATGGGGGTAAACCACCTCCTGGTGACCATGCTTGCGTGCGATGAAGTCATCCACCATGCCGGACTGCAAGGGACCGGGACGATAGAGCGCCACCAAGGCGGTGATGTCGTCGAAACAGTCGGGTTGCAACTTCTTGATCAGCTCTTTCATACCGCGGGATTCCAGCTGGAATACCGCAGTTGTCTCGCAGTTTTTCAGCAAGCGAAAGGCTGCTTCGTTATCCATCGGGATGCCGGTGATGTCGATCGGTTCGAGCCCCTGTTTCTGGCGCTGACGGTTGACAGTGCGCAGTGCCCAATCGACGATGGTCAGGGTGCGCAGGCCGAGGAAGTCGAACTTCACCAGCCCGACCTGCTCCACGTCATCCTTGTCGAACTGGGTGACCAGATTCTCTCCCCCCGCCTCGCAATAGAGCGGCGAGAAGTCGGTCAACAGGCCGGGAGAGATCACCACTCCTCCCGCATGCTTACCCGCATTTCGGGTCAGACCCTCCAACTTCAGCGCCATATCGATCAGCTGGGTGACCTCTTCGTCCTCCTTGTAGGCCTGGCCCAGCTCCTCGTTCTCTTTCAGCGCCTTGTCGAGCGTTATTCCGACTTCAAAGGGAATCATCTTGGCGATGCGATCGGTAAACCCGTAGGGGTGGCCGAGTACCCGCCCCACATCCCGAACCACCGCCTTGGCCGCCATCGAGCCATAGGTGATGATCTGTGAGACCGAATCGCGCCCGTACTTGCGCGCCACGTAGTCGATTACCTTGTCGCGGTTGTCCATGCAGAAATCGACATCAAAGTCAGGCATCGAGACACGTTCGGGGTTGAGAAAACGCTCAAACAGCAAATCGTGCTCAATCGGATCAAGATCGGTGATTTTAAGCGCATAAGCGACCAGTGAACCGGCGCCAGAGCCACGCCCCGGCCCCACCGGAATGGCGTTATCCTTGGCCCACTGGATGAAGTCGGCCACGATCAGGAAATAACCGGGAAACCCCATCTGGTTGATAACATCCAGTTCGATCTGCAGGCGCTCGTCATAAATCTTGTGATGCTCTGCATATTGCGGATCTGTAGGGTCGAGAATTCGCTGCAGGCGCTGCTCCAGCCCCCTTTTCGATTCCTGGGAGAAGAACTCGGCGGTCGACAGCCCTTCGGGGATGGGGAAGTCCGGCAGGAAATTTTCCCCAAGCTTCAACTCCAAATTGCAGCGTCTCGCGATCTCCAGGGTATTTTCCAGCGCCTCGGGGATATCCGAGAAGAGTTCGCGCATCTCCTTCGGGGTGCGCAGATACTGCTGTTCGCTGAAATACTTGGGCCGTCGCGGGTCATCCAGGGTGCGGCCCTCATGGATACAGACACGCACCTCGTGGGCCTCGAAATCATCTACCTTGAGAAAGCGCACATCGTTGGTCGCCACTACCGGGATATCGTAATTGGTCGCGAGGGCCACACTCTCATGCAGCACGCGCTCCTCATCCGGTCTGCCGGTGCGGTGCAGTTCGAGGTAGAAGCGATCGCCGAAAATATCCAGCCAGTCGTGCAGGTAACGAGTTGCCTCAACCGGGTTTCCGCTGAGCAGTGCCCGGCCGATGTCGCCCCCCCTGCCCCCGGAAAGAGCGATCAGCCCGGCACAGCTATCGCCGGTCAGCCACTCCCGCTCCATCATCGCTTTGCCAAGATGCTGCCCCTCGCGATAACTGCGAGAGACCAGCCGGGTGAGATTCTTGTAGCCGGTATTATCCTGAATCAGAAACACCAGGCGAAACGGGTTATTGGCGTTCTGGGGATCGCGAATCCAGGCATCGACACCACAAATGGGCTTTACCCCAGTGGCCATTGCCGCCTTGTAGAACTTGACCAGATGAAACAGGTTGGATTGATCGGTGACAGCGACAGCCGGCATGCCCAGCTTTGCCGCACTGTTCACCAGGGGTTTGATCCGGACTACCCCATCGACCAAAGAGTATTCGGTGTGGACCCGTAAATGGACAAAAGCCTGTGTCATCTGAATAACTTTACCCGCAATCCTGCCAGCGCCAAAACCTATCGTTAAACTTCGTGACAGGCATTCTACATTGGCCGGAGCATGGGGATGAAGAGCATTCGGGCGATATTGACCAAATAAGAGCAACACAGCGCAGATTTCATACAGTTAACTGGGGGCCTATCAGTGAAACAGGGTGATTTCACAAGCATTGATCCGGACACGTTTTCTGATTCTTCAGAGAAATCCACCAAGACATCAGTAGTGGCTTATTTTCTAATAATTTGATTTATATCAATATTTATTGATTTTTCTAATAATATGAATCATTCTTATTTAAAAATAATTCACATTCAAACCATAGCATTGACTTGCCGGTTTTCACCGCAGTAACAGGTTTAAGTGAAGTCGGTTTGTACTGTGCCAAGGGCGTTGCAGTCTGAACATCCTACTTATTTGAAATAGGAGCAGAGGCATGGTGGCTATCCAGGAAACCGATCCTGATGTCTGCATTTACACCCTGCAGAGCAATTGCGCACTGGGTTGGGTGAGAATGAAGCTGCTGTTTCTCTTCCTCAGTGCCTGCATTGCTGGCGTGGCACTCTACTTCGTTGCTCAGGGGGCTTGGCTGATTCTCCCCTTTGCCGGACTGGAGATACTGGTGCTGGCGATCGGCATCTATCTCAACTCACGCTGGTGTTCCACTTGGGAGTCCATCGAAATCGACGGCCCCGACCTTCGCATATGCAAAGGTCGGAATGGCGTCACTAACATCACCACCCTGCCCAGACACTGGGTTCAGATGAAACTCCAACAGGACCCCAGCGGCTGGTATCCCAGCAAGCTCTACCTCGCATGCCATGGCATGCAATTTGAGATTGCAGCACGACTGGTGGAGGACGAACGGCTGCAACTGGCAAAGGCGTTAAAAGCCAGGCTGAACTGTCATGTGAATTCACAGCAGACCAAACCCAACCACCCTTCGATGAATGGCATTGATGTCCCGGGACTCAACGTATGAGGATGAGGAGTGTTATGCCGCGCGCCAAAGCAAGAATACGCATTCTGTCGTTATTCACTCTTCTCTTCTGCAGTGAAACCGCCCTTGGCGAACTTGGAATCAACTTCCCCACCCCGGCGGCACCCGTTGCACAGGAAATCTATGATGTGCACATGCTCACCATGCGGATTACCACTGTTCTGCTGATCATCGTTTTTTCATTCATCCTCTACTCCATTTTTTTTCACCGCAAGAGCCGAGGCTACCAGGCCGACCAGCACTTCCACGAAACCTGGTTTGGAAACTGGTCCTGGATCTTTGTTCCGGCCATGGTGCTTGCTGTGGATCTGACCATCGCCAACTCGGCCCAGAAGACCCTGGAGAAAATCTGGGTGGTGCCCAAGGATGAGAAACTGATGGACCTCAAAGTGATCGGCCACCAGTGGTGGTGGGAGTTCGAGTACCTGGATCACGACATCAAGGTGGAGAGCCGCTACACCCCCGAGGAGAAGGCCGGTGACCTCTATCTGCGGGAAGTAGACAAGCGCCTGGTGCTGCCTACCAATACCCGAATCCGTTTTCTGCACACCTCCGCTGACGTACTGCACGCCTTCTGGGTCCCTGAACTGGGTTTCAAGAAAGACGCCATCCCCGGTTATGTGACCGAGACCTGGGCCGAGATCACCCGCGAGGGGGTATTCCGCGGCCAGTGCGCCGAGCTGTGTGGCACCTGGCATTCACGCATGCCACTGGTGGTCGAGGCGGTATCCCAGGAACAGTTCAACAGCTGGGTGGAAGAACAGAAGACGCTGAAGGTCGCCGCGCTGGCGGAAGCCTCGGCTGACAAGGTGTGGAGCAAGGAGGATCTGTTCGAGAAAGGCAAGGGCCTCTACAACAGCAAGTGTTCGGCCTGCCACCAGATCACCGGTCTGGGTCTGCCTCCGGCATTTCCGGCACTCAAGGGCAGCCCCATCGCCACCGGCAGTATCAGCGAACACCTGAAGATCGTCCTGAATGGCAAGGAAGGAACGGCCATGCAGCCCTGGAATAGCCTGAATTACCTGGAGATCGCCTCCATCATCACCTATGAACGCAATGCCTGGGGCAACGATACCGGCGATGTGGTCCAACCCGCCGATGTCAATGCCGCCCGCTAGGGTCTGAATTTAGAGGAGCTAACCCATGTCAACCGCGACACTTGCGCCTGCTAACGATCACGAACACCACGGGCCTCCCAGGGGCATGCGGCGCTGGCTGATGTCGACCAACCATAAAGACATCGGCACCATGTATCTGATATTCGCACTGGTCATGCTCTTCCTGGGCGGGGCCAGCGCGATGCTGATCCGCGCAGAGTTGTTCATGCCGGGTCTGCAGCTGCTCGAACCCGATCTGTACAACAACCTGGTCACCAACCATGCACTGATCATGATCTTCGGGGCGGTGATGCCCGCCGCAGCGGGGCTCGCCAACTGGATGATCCCGCTGATGATCGGTGCGCCTGACATGGCGCTGCCACGCATGAACAATCTGAGCTTCTGGATCCTGCCTGCCGCGGCAACCATGCTCATGCTCTCCTTTGTCGTCCCCTTTTTCCCTGGCGGCGGCAGCCAGATCAACACCGGGTGGACGCTCTATCCGCCGCTGTCACTGCAG
Source organism: Sedimenticola sp. (assembly GCA_002869585.1). Taxonomy (GTDB): domain Bacteria; phylum Pseudomonadota; class Gammaproteobacteria; order Chromatiales; family Chromatiaceae; genus BM503. The sequence continues at coordinate 173,690 of PKUO01000045.1, read as the reverse complement.
GTGGGAATGTCCATGGACTTCCTGATCTTCGCCATCCATCTGCTCGGCATCTCCTCGGTGCTGGCCTCGATCAACATCATTGTCACCATTTTCAACATGCGCGCGCCGGGCATGAATCTGATGCAAATGCCGATCTTCGTCTGGACCTGGCTGGTCACCGCCTTCCTGCTGATCCTGGTGGTACCGGTACTGGCCGGAGGCGTCACCATGCTGCTGTTTGACCGGCACTTCGGCACCAGTTTCTTCAATGCCGCCGGCGGTGGTGATCCGGTGCTGTTCCAGCACCTGTTCTGGTTCTTTGGTCATCCCGAGGTCTATGTGCTGATCCTGCCCTCGTTCGGGGTGCTCGCCTCGATCATCCCCACCTTTGCGCGCAAGCCATTGTTTGGCTACAAATCCCTGGTCGGCTCGATGATCGCCATCATGTTTATCGGCATGGTCGTCTGGGCCCACCACCAGTACACCATCGGCATGTCGCTGGCGGCGGTCAGCTACTTCATGATCGGCACAATCATCATCTCCATACCGGTGGGACTGATGGTATTCAACTACATCGCCACCATGTGGCGGGGTTCCATGACCTTCGAGACGCCGATGTTGTTCGCAGTGGCCATCCTACTGATGTTCTCGTTCGGTGGACTCACCGGAATCATGCTGGCCGTGGTGCCAGCCGATATGCAGTATCACGATTCGATGTTCGTGGTCGCCCATTTCCATTACGTGCTGCTCCCGGGGGCGGTCTTCGGCCTGTTTGCCGGCGTGTTTTATTGGCTGCCGAAGTGGACCGGTAACATGTACGACGAACGTCTGGCCAAGATCTTTTTCTGGATCAATGTGATCGGCTTCAACCTGACCTTCTTCCCCCAGCACTTCCTCGGACTGGCAGGCATGCCACGACGCATTATCGACTACAACATCATGTTCACCGAATTCAACATGGTCTCAAGTGTAGGCGCCATGATCTTCGGGCTCAGTCACCTGCTGCTGCTCTACATCATCATCAAGACGATAAGGGGTGGCAAACCGGCCAGCGCACGAGTCTGGGAAGGGGCCAATGGACTGGAGTGGGAACTGCCCTCACCACCACCCTTCCATAGCTGGACCACGGCGCCACAAATCAAATGAACAGAACCATCGAGATGAGTAACGACAAACAACACGCGGGCATACAACCCCGCACGGCAAATGACATCGAACGGCACAAGCGGAACATACGCACCGCCTGGGCCATCGGTTTGTTCGCCCTGCTGGTGATGCTCACTTCCATTCCCTTCTGGCAGGGACTCTACCGGATCGCAACGAGCGCTAACTGACATGGCCGGCGAACAGAATCTGCAGAGCAAGAACCGCCGAACCCTACTGATGCTATCAGCTATCACGCTCGGCATGTTCGGTTTTGGCTTTGCCATGGTTCCCCTTTACTGTTTCCTCTGCCAGATCACCGGCGTCCAGTCGGTGCAGCAGCGAACGCAGACCACCGCATCAACCGTGGCAGCGAATCAATCGGTCAGCGACCGCTGGGTCACGGTCAAGTTCGACAGCACTGTACATCCCGATCTGCCCTGGAATTTTCAGGCACAGGAGAGAAAGTTGCGGGTACGCCTCGGCGAGGTGAATGAGATGGATTTTATTGCCGAGAACCGCTCTTCTAGCGAGATCCTGGGCCAGGCGATACCCAGTGTCGTGCCCTGGCAGGCCAATGCCTTCTTCAACAAGATGGAATGTTTCTGCTTTCGTCAGCAGAGCCTGAAGGGGCTGGAATCGAAACATATGCCCTTGCGTTTTTCGGTATCGCCTGATCTCCCAAACGATATCAGCTCTCTGACCATTTCCTATAACTTCATGCGGCTTGATATGAATAATGAAAAGCCATTCACGGTGGTCGCCAAATGAATCCGGCCATCGATATGAATAAAAACAGGCTAGCGAAAGGGGCAAGTAAATGACCACGGCGGAACATGGACACCACGATTACTACATTCCGGATGCCAGTCCCTGGCCGATCATCGCCATGCTTTCGGTTTTTCTGTTGCTGTGCGGCACGGCGCTGGCGATCAATGATGTCGGATTCGGAATCTGGCTGGTAGTAATCGGGCTGATAATGCTCAGCGTGATGTTTTTCGGTTGGTTCGGTGATGTCGTCAAGGAGAACCTGACTGACTGTTACAACGCCCAGGTGGATCGTTCTTTTCGCCAGGGAATGCTCTGGTTCATCGCCTCAGAGGTGTTCTTCTTCATCAGTTTTTTCGGCGCCCTGTTTTACATCCGCAACATCGCCCTGCCCTGGCTGGGCGGCGTGGGTTATCTTGGCGCCACCAATGAACTGCTTTACAACCAGTTCACCGCTCAGTGGCCCAGCGCTGGTCCTGACAATGTCGGCGGCGGCTTCACCCCGATGGGCGCCTGGGGAATACCCGCAATGAATACCCTGATCCTGCTCACATCTGGAGCGACGGTGACCTGGGCGCATTGGGGGCTGAAAATCAACAGTCACCGACAACTTGTTGCTGGACTGGGCGCGACCATTGCGCTGGGTCTGCTGTTCGTCATTCTCCAGGCCTGGGAATACAGCCATGCCTACCATGAGCTGAATCTGACCCTGAACTCCGGAGTCTACGGCTCAACCTTTTACATGCTGACCGGCTTTCACGGCTTTCACGTCACCATGGGGGCGATCATGCTGATGGCAATCATGGTGCGCGCCATGAAGGGCCATTTCTCACCCCATAACCACTTTGCCTTTGAGGCCGTGGCCTGGTACTGGCATTTTGTGGATGTGGTGTGGCTGGGACTGTTTGTCTTTGTCTACTGGTTATGAGTCTGGGAACTGCGGGCGATGAAAATCGGACAACAGGATCACAACCCATGGGGCTGCAACAGGCCGAACAGGTAGCCGATGATGAGAAATCCGAATAGCGCAATGGAGAGGACAATACGTATGGTCAGCGCCTTCACCAGGCGGGTTTTATCGGCACTGCCATCATCCTTGGCGAGAAAATACATACCCTCGGCCAGCGAAAAAACAATGAAGGCCAGGATCAGAAAAATCGGCAGTTTATAAATGATGTCCATTAGTTTCTCCACGGATAACCGGGGTGCAGTGACAGTGCAACATCGCGAAATAACTGAGTGTGATTATAGGGAATATAGCAGTCGAATGAGATTTAACGAGTATCATTTCCAATTCCGCACCTTTCCAACACTGCTGCTGGCGCTTCCGGTGCCGGTATTTATCGCTTTGGGTGTCTGGCAACTGGACCGCGCCGAGCAGAAACTGCAACTGGCGCAGCAGATCACCGCGCGAGGCGAACTCCCTGCATTTGAATTGCAGGCACTGGTGCAGGATCCTCAGGAACTGCATTTTCGCAAAGTGCAGGTACAAGGCACATTCGAGAAGGAGCTCCAGTTTTTTATCGAGAACCGCCGCATGGGAGGACATAATGGCTTTCATGTGATCAGCCCGTTACAGATTCAGGGATCGAATGTACGCGTGCTGATCAATCGCGGCTGGATAGCCGACACACGGCATCCCGACCTGCCCGATGCAGCCATTCCCAACGGCGTTCAGCGGATTAGTGGTGAAATCAGCATCCCTTCGGCACCTGCTCTGAAACTGCACAGCGACGAAAACGCGGCGAATGACTGGGGCAAGCGCTGGCCCTACCTCACCACGGGTCTTTTTGCTGCCAATGTCGCTTTTCCACTGGAGCCTTTTGTGATTCTCCAGAGCCCGGCCGATGAACACGGTTTTGTTCGCAATTGGCCACGGGAAGCCCCGAAACAGATGATGCACATCGGCTATGCCCTGCAGTGGTTCGCCTTTGCCCTGATTGCCATCATCATCTATCTGAAACTCACACTGGTACCCACTGCGGCCACTGGAGAACACACATGAGCACCGCCGCAATAACACTGGGACCGATGCGTCGCCTGTTACCCTTGTGGATGCTGCTGTTGGTCTTTGCCCTGCCCTCCGTCAGCGCCTGGTTCTTTTACCTCAATCCGCAATACATGCCATCCGGACGCAGCAACCAGGGCGAACTGATTCAGCCGTCAATCCCCTTCCCAGGGGATATTGAACTGCGGCAACTGGACGGCCTTGCCTTCAACAGCGATTCACTGGCGGGCAAGTGGACCATGCTGGCGTTGTACGCCAAGGGGTGTGACGACAACTGCCAGGCACGCATGACCGATCTGCAGCAGATTCGCTTGGCACTGGGCGAGAGCAGCCTTGCCGTGGAACGGCTGCTGGTGCTCAAGGACGCCCCTCCAGCGGAAGAACTGCAACAGCTGTCGCGCAGGTTTCAGGGTATGCAGATCATTATCACCAGCGATCAGTTGACAACACTGAACCCCGACCCGCTCGACGCTGACAATCGCATCTACCTGCTCGACCCGATGGGCCAGCTGATGATGCGCTATGCCCAGAACGCCCCGGCAAAGGCGATACTCAAAGACATGGAGCGCCTGATGAAGGCCTCGAAAAACTGGATCAAAGGTGCACAATATGGCCATCGGTGACATTGCATTACAGAAGGTTCAAGCCATCTCATGGCGTCGTTACTATGATCTGACCAAGCCCAAGGTGGTGGCGCTCATTCTCTTCACGGCCCTGGTGGGAATGCTGCTCTCTTCACCCTCACTGGTGCCCTGGCAACCCCTGGTGTTCGGCCTGATCGGAATCGGACTGGCAGCCGCGGCAGGAGCCGCGCTCAACCATATCGTCGATCAGCATATCGATGCGCTGATGGAACGCACCCAGGACCGCCCCCTCCCCTCCGGCGAGATGGACACACCCCACGCGTTGACCTTTGCCCTCTCTCTGGCTGCCGTGGCCATGCTGGTCCTGGTGATGTTTGTCAATCTGCTGACCGCCGCCCTGACCTTCAGCGCCTTCATCGGCTACGCGGTTATCTACACCGTTTATCTGAAACGCCGCACACCCCAGAATATCGTCTGGGGGGGTATTGCCGGCGCCGCGCCACCCCTGCTGGGCTGGACAGCCGTTACCGGTGAACTGCACACCCATGGCCTGCTGCTGTTGCTGCTGATCTTTGTCTGGACCCCGCCCCACTTCTGGGCGCTCGCTATCAAGCGGCGCAAGGAGTACGCCAAGGCCGGGGTTCCCATGTTGCCAGTGACTCACGGCGTGGCATTCACCAAACTGCAGATCCTGCTCTATACCCTGATGCTGTTCGCGGTATCGCTGATGCCCTTCATCACCCGCATGAGCGGCCTGATTTATCTCTCCGGCGCAGTCGTTCTCGGGGCCGGTTTCGTACTGCGCGCATGGCGACTGTTGCGTGATGAGGGTGATGACCTGGCGATGCCGACCTTCGGTTATTCCATCTTTTATCTAACCGCTATGTTCGCGGTGCTGCTGGTCGATCACTACATGGCGCCGCTTCTGGGACTGATTTGAACGATGGGAGATTTGGCAGATATCAAAATTGCTCTCCGGGAAAAGCCCTGCGCAACGGCATCCGTACTACGCACGGCCGCGCTGCCTGAAGGCCTTCAGCACCACCAACACAAACAGGATACCGCCGATTACCGCAAGCAATCCGCCAATACCCATCACCGCCATCGGCAACTTGGCCTGCAGCAGTTCCAGCCCCTGGGCGCTGCCGGCAGTCTTGCGCTGTACCCCCATGCTTCCGGAATAGGCCAGTCCGCCGATATGCAGAAACTGGCCAATCGCATAGATCACCGGCTGGGTTCTGGCCATGCGTCCCCTGGGGAATCCAAAACCCAGGCGCGGCAGCAGCAGATAGGTCAACCCCATGAAAGCGAGCGTCACGCCGACAATCGAACCGTGGTAGTGCGCCGGGATGATGGTGTTGACCCCGGCGATGAGGGAGCCCAACAGCCCACCGGCAAAGAACAGCAGAAAAGAGGCCTGCAGCGCACGGTAAGCGGGAACCTTATCCTCTTCACGCCGCCCACGACTGCGCCACCATCCAACCAGCAGGATCAGACCGATCGGCACAGCCGCCAGCCCGTTGCCAAATTGCATCAGCCGGGTAAAGGCCAGGCGTGCCTCTCCGGAATCCACCGGGTAGAGCGCATAGATCACAGGCACCGAAAGCAGAGGGAGCACGCCCAGTATCAGAATCAGGGTCAGCAGGCGTTCGGGAACAGCCAATGCCACACCACACACCCTGGCCATCCACAGCCAGGCCACGAGAAGCAGTTGTGTGTAGGCAAACTGCAGGACATGGCCGCCACCCCAGAACAGATATTCATAATAGGCTTCCAGCTGCCAGGCGCTGCTGGAGAGCATCAGTCCGCTCCAGGCAATAGCGGCCAGGGCGATCAGGCTGGCCAGGGCCGCGCTCAGCACGCCAATCCGCAATGGCCGGTTCCAGAACACCGCATGCAATCCCCAGTCTGCAGCCAGATAGAGGGTGATCTGCAGCAGCATGCCCAGTCCGAATATCACCAGCGCAAAAAGGAACAGGGGGTGGCGCAATACCGGAATATAGTTATTCATCAGCGGATCGCCCGCCCCGAGGAAGGGTGCAGCAGCCACCAGCAGGCAGCCCGTAGCGGCGATAAACAGCGCCAGCCAACGGGCACGCAGGTGTTTTTCTCCCTGCATGCCGAGACTCCAGAGCACACCACCGAAGGCGAGAAACCAGATCAGCACCGATTGATCGACATGGACCACCAACGCAGTGCGAAAGAAATCGAGGCTCGGAAACAGCTCCTGAAGAACCGGCGTGCGCGCCAACACCAGCAGCACGGCAAACAGACCGGCAAGTCCCAGTGCACTGACGCCGAGTACCAGCCAACCGGTGGCCAGCCGACAGCCCACATCGTCTGCCGGGACGATTTCGATCTCAATCCGGGGTATCGGCGTTTCGCTCATCTCTGTTCCGCTCCAGGCGCTTCGGTTGCCGGACATTGTAGGTGATGGCCCTCTCATGAAGCGAACGCGATTTGCAAAACTATCCGCGCTAATCGCCCTGCTGGCCCTGGCGGTGATCATGCTCGGCGCCTATGTGCGGCTCTCCAATGCCGGGCTTGGCTGTCCGGACTGGCCCGGCTGTTACGGCCGGATAATCCCCCCGAGTGAGTTGCAGCATGACGCCTTTGCCAACCAGCGGCCGTTGGAACCGGCCAAGGCCTGGAAAGAGATGATCCATCGCTACCTGGCCGGCAGCCTGGGCGTGGGGATACTCATCATCACCCTGCTGGCCTGGCGCAATCGTCGCTTCGGCCTGCCGGTACTGCTTCCCTCACTGCTCCTGGCTCTGGTGATCTTTCAGGCGCTGCTCGGCATGTGGACGGTCACCCTGAAAGTCCACCCGGCCATAGTCACCACCCATCTTGCCGGGGGCCTGTCGACGCTGGCACTGCTCTGGTGGCTGACCCTGCGCCAAGGGCGGTGGCTGGCGGGAGACAACTCCCTGGTCGGGCTACGCAAATGGACCTGGATCGGCCTGGCGCTGTTGTGTGGCCAGATACTCCTCGGCGGATGGACCAGTTCCAATTACGCCGCTCTCGCCTGCCCCGATTTTCCCACCTGTTATAGCGGGCTCTGGTGGCCGGCAGCAGAGTTCGATGAGGGTTTCACCCTCTGGCGTGAACTGGGCGTGGACTATGAGTTCGGGATTCTCAACAGCGGCGGCCGTACTGCGATCCATCTTACCCACCGCGCCGGCGCCCTGTTGCTTCTGCTTTACCTGGGAACACTGGGGGCACTGGTGTGGCGCAGCGCCAGGCATCCATCCCATCGGCGTGGCGCTATGCTGTTGCTTGGCGCACTGTTGTTACAGATCAGCCTGGGCATCAGCAACGTCATCTGGCAACTGCCCCTGCCTCTGGCCGTGGCCCATAACGGCGGAGCAGCACTCCTGTTGCTTGCCATGATCAGCCTGATTCACGCTATGAGTCCAGTCGCCCAAAAACAGGCACAGACACAAACCACCCGGTTGAATTCGGTGCAGGGCATAGGAGACGCGGCATGAAAACGGCACTGAACCCCAAACATCACAAACCCCAGCTACCAAGCGCTATTTTACCTATTCTCGCAATCCTGGCGCTTGCCGCTGGGCTCTGGTTTGGCCTCGGGGCATTTGAGACAAAGCTGACGAATGATCCGGTTGTGCTGCACAGCGCCACCGCGTTATCTCAACCAAGACCCCTCCAGTCCTTCACCCTAACAAATGATGAGCGTCAGCCTTTCAACCTGGATTCATTGAAAAAAGAATGGACTTTTCTGGCCTTCGGTTACACCCATTGTCCCGACATCTGCCCCACCACCCTGACCGTCTTCAACCAGATTGATCATCAACTCAAAGACCAGGGTTCTGGTGATAATGCCGGTTTTGTCTTTATCTCGGTGGACCCGGAACGCGATTCACTGGAGAGGCTAGGCCCCTATATCGACTACTTCAATCCCGAAATCGTGGGCGCAACGGCTCCCCATCAAGCACTGCGCCAGTTGACTGATCAACTCGGCATCCTGTACCAACGGGTGGATCAGCCAGGCAGTAGCTCCTCGGACTACCTTGTTGATCACTCGGCAAGCATGCTGCTGGTCGATCCACAGGGACGCCTCGCTGCAATCTTCAGTGCACCTCACAGTCCGGACCTGATGGCTCGGGATTTCATAAGCATCGCTAACAGCGCAAACCTCGTAATGGAAAATCAACAGTAGTAGGAGATCATCATGATTGGAGTGACAAGCGCATCAGATACCCAGCACCCGGCCCTGCCAAGAATCAGGCAGATCACCCTTGATCATCCCTGGCAGTGGCTGGCTGCCGGTTGGAAGGATCTGACAGTTTCACTTAAATACAGCCTGAGTTACGGCGTTATCTTTTTCCTGGTCAGTCTGCTGCTGACACTGGGACTGATCTATGGGAATACCTTTTTCATTATCCCACCGCTTGCTGCCGGATTTTTTCTGGTGGCGCCTGTTTTGGGGCTCGGCCTTTACAAGATCAGCGCATCACTGGAACAAAATCAGCCGGTCTCCTTCGGTCAAATATTGACTGCCTGGAGAGCCAATCCAGTCTATCTCGGCGGTATGTGTGTCGTGTTGGTGTTCATCCTGCTGGTCTGGATGATGATAGCCAACCTGGTGTTCGCGCTGTTCTTCGATCAACCCATACCAACCTGGGAAAACTTCATCCCAAAGGTGTTTCTCTCCGGAGAGAGCGCTGCCTTTCTGTTCTGGGGCATAGCTTCCGGCGGCCTGATGGCGGCGTTCACCTTTGCTATCAGCGCAATCACCGTGCCACTACTGATGGATCGCGACATCGACCTGGTCCGCGCCATGCAGACCAGCGTACAGGCTGTTCGCATGAACTGGCGCCCGATGCTGCTCTGGGCCTGCCTGATTACCATGTTTGTCGGGGTCGGCCTGGTGACCTTCTATATTGGCCTGATTGTGACCATGCCGCTGGTCGGTCATGCCACCTGGCACGCCTACCGGGACCTGGTAGAGCCCGACTGAGCGCTGCTCAGTCGCCCAGCAATCGTTTGACCGGGGCATAGGAACGCCGGTGAACAGGAGTAATACCCAGCGCCTCCAGGGCAGCCAGATGCTGCCTGGTGGGGTAGCCTTTATGCTTGGCCAGACCATAGCCGGGAAAGCGCCTGTCCAGTTCAACCAGTTCGTTATCCCGGGCAACCTTGGCAATGATTGATGCCGCGCTTATGGCCGGCACCAGGCTGTCGCCTTTGATAATGGCACGTGTCTCGCAGGCAAGGGCCGGGCAATGATTACCGTCGATCAGGGCGAATTCCGGGGCTACCTTGAGTGCCTGTACCGCACGCGCCATGGCCAACATGCTGGCATGAAAGATATTGAGTCTGTCTATCTCCTCCACCTCGGCACGTCCCAACGCCCAACTGAGGGAGCGCTCACGAATGATTGCCGCCAGATACTCGCGTTTTTTCTCCGACAGCTTCTTCGAATCCGCCAGTCCGTCAATCGGCTGTTCAGGATCGAGGATAACCGCAGCGGCGACCACGGGACCAGCCAGCGGACCGCGCCCCACTTCATCGACGCCCGCCACAAGAACAGTCTCGGGAAGTTCCAGATCAAGCATGCTTCTTCACCAGCGCCAAAACCGCTTCAGCGGACCTGGCACCGGCATCCTGTTTCAGTTCGTTATGCAGCCGGGCATAGGACCGGGCTATCTGCGCTGTCTTCTCTGGTGCGTCGAGAAGATCGATCAGCGCCCCTGACAGGGCTTCCGGGGTTACCGCATCCTGGATAAATTCTGCTGCAAGAGGCTCTTCCGATAGTAGATTCGCCATCGAGACATAGGGCACGTTGACCAGGTTGAAGGTATCGACAATCCAGTAGGTCAACCTGTTCAACCGGTAGGCGACCACCATCGGACGTTTCAGCAGCAAGGCCTCGAGCGTAGCCGTACCCGATGCCGTCAGCACCAATTCAGCCGCCTGCATGGCATCGCGCGAGTGTCCGTCAACCAGTGTGACAGCCAGCTGCGGCGATACCTCATTCAATATCTGCTCAAACCTTTCCCTGACTTTCTGATTGATCAGCGGCACGACAAACTGCAGATCGGGATATTTTCCAGCGCAGATTGCCGCCGCCCTGAGAAAGTCTGCCGAGAGCGTCTCGATCTCACTGAGCCGGCTTCCTGGAAGCAAGGCAATGAACCGGGCATGCGGATCAAGTCCGAGGCGTTTTCGCGCAGCGCTGGCATCGGTATCCATCGCTATGTCATCGGCGAGGGGGTGCCCCACGTAAGCGGCATTAACGCCATGGGGCTTGAGAAACTCCTTTTCGAAGGGAAAGATGCTCAGCACCAGATCTGCAGCAGCACGTATCTTTTTCACCCTTTTCGGGCGCCATGCCCATACCGTCGGGCAGACATAGTGAACCGTGGGTATGCCTCTCTGCTTGAGTTTACGCTCCAGATCAAGATTGAAATCCGGGGCGTCGATACCGATGAAAACATCGGGGGGATTATCACTGAAGTGCCTTAACAGCCCTTTGCGAATTGAGAGCAGCTCCGGCAGATGCTTGAGCACCTCGATCAATCCCATTACCGAGAGTCGCTCCATGGGATAGAGAGTGTTGCAACCCTGGCTGATCATTTCAGGACCGCCGACCCCCTCGAAACTGGCATTTGGCACGCACTGCCTGATTGCCTTGATCAGACTTGCACCAAGGATATCCCCGGAAGGTTCGTTAGCGACTATTCCCACTCTGAGCACGGAGCCAGGGTCCATCAGCGAACGATGCTGCGCTCACTGTGCTTTATAAAGTGCAGCAGCGGCGCCAGTTCGTCGCACTCCTGCCGCATCTCCATCAGTATCGAGACGGCCTCTGTCAGCCTGATGTTTTTCTTGTAGATCAGTTTGTAGGCCCGTTTGATCTGGGTAATCACCTCGTCATCGAAACCACGCCGACGCAAACCCTCCGAATTGATGCCATAGGGTTTGGCAGGCTGTCCACTGACAGTGACGTAGGGCGGTACGTTTTTGTTGATTGCCGATCCCATGCCGCAGAAGCTGTGGGCGCCAATATGACTGAACTGATGAACCATGGTAAAACCACTGAGAATGGCCCAATCGTCGATTTTCACATGCCCAGCCAGCGAAGCGGCATTCGCCATAATCACGTGATTGCCGATCTGGCAATCGTGGGCGACATGGGTATAGGCCATGAACAGGTTGTCGTTGCCGATGCGGGTGGCCACGGCATCCTGAACCGAGCCCCGGTTCATGGTTACGAATTCACGAATGACATTGCGATCGCCGATTTCCAACCGGGTCTGCTCACCGGCATACTTCTTATCCTGAGGATCCTCGCCGATTGAGGCATACTGGAAGATGTGGTTATCCTCACCGATCCTGGTTGTACCCTTGATGACCACATGGGGGCCAACCACCGTGCCCTTTCCGATACGAACATCCGCACTGATAATCGAGAAAGCGCCAATCGTGACGCCCTCATCTACCTCCGCCTTGGGATCAATAACAGCCTTCGGATCGATCAAGCAGCAAAATCCCTGGCAGTACACATGATGTCAGCCGTGGCGGCAATCTTGCCATCCACCTTGGCCGTCCCGGAAAAAATGCCAATGCCCCGTTTCATGCCTTTCTGAAATACCTCGATCTCGAGCTGATCACCGGGTTCGACCGGCCGCTTGAAGCGGGCTTTATCGATTCCAACAAACAAATAGATTGAGGTTTCCGTGTTGGTTTCGGGGTTGGACTCCATCGCCAGCAGGCCGGTTGCCTGGGCCATTGCCTCGACAATCAGCACACCTGGCATCACTGGTCTGATGGGGAAATGACCATTGAAAAAGGGTTCGTTGTAGGTCACATTTTTTATTGCCAACAGCCGGTGGTTTTTTTCAAATTCCAAGACCCGGTCAATCAGCAAAAAAGGGTAGCGGTGCGGCAACAAGCTCAGCACCTTATTGATGTCCATGACGCTCAAAATTTGCCTCCTGTCACCGTACATCCCGGATGTCGATGATCAAATAGGTTTTTATAATTGTTTGTTTAGTCGTTATTCAGGTAAGAGTAAGAGGGCTACTCTGTGTCGTTTTCCTGGATCGAAGGCAGACTTTTTTCCAGCGCCTTCAAACGCTTCATCATATCTTCCATACGGCGAATCCTGGCAACAGTCTTTCGCCATTCACTATTGGCCATCGCTGGGAAATTTCCACTGTAATAACCGGGCTCCTTAAATGACCGGGTCACCAGTGACTGTCCGGAAAAGTGCACATTATCCCCTATTTCCAGATGCCCTGCGATACCAACACCGCCTCCGATCGAACAATACTTGCCAATTGTCGTGGAGCCTGCAATTCCAGCACATCCCGCGATCGCAGTATGCTCACCAATCTGCACGTTGTGGGCAATCTGGATCTGGTTATCCAGCTTGACGCCGTCTGCGATCACCGTATCGCGCAGAGCGCCGCGGTCGATGGTGGTATTGGCGCCGACTTCAACATCATCACCGATGATCACCCTGCCGAGCTGCGGCACTTTTTCCCACTGTCCCCGGTTGTTCGCCAAGCCAAAACCATCGCTGCCGATCACCGCACCTGGATGAATGAGGACTCGACGACCGATCTGGGTTCCGGGGCAAAGAGTGACATTGGCTACCAGTTGGCTGTCATCGCCCAGCGTCGAATCCCGGCAGACCACACAGCCCGGGCCAATCTGAACACGCGCCGCGACCACCACACCCGCTTCGATCACAGCTTGGGGGCCAACCCATGCGTCCGGCGATACGGTGGCCTGTTCCGAGACCACGGCCGATGGATCTATGCCTCCAGCCTTAACCTCTCTGGGGTACATATACGCGGCAATGCGAGCATAAGCCAGATAAGGATTATCACAGACCAGGGCGTTGGCCTGACAATCATCCAGATATTCCGCCCCAAGAATTACCGCGGAGGCCTGGGTATCCGCAAGATGACGGTGGTATTTCTGGTTGGCGAGAAAACAGATTGCGCCAGGAGTGGCATCCTGAATGGTATCTACATGGCTGATTTCGGTGTCCGGGTCGCCTTGCACCCGGGCACCGATAAGTTCCGCCAGCTCTCCTAACCGAAATGCCATGCGGCAACCTATATGTTATTTTTTGTTCTGCTTGTATTGTTCAATCAAGCGGTCGAGGACATTCTTGGTCATATCGACACGCTTGCTCGCGTACACCACGCCCTGGCTCAGGATGATGTCAAAATTCTCCTGCTCGGCTACCTGGTGGACCACTTCCGAAACCTGCTTCAGCAGTTTATTGAACTCTTCAGTGCGACGCAGATTCAGGTCTTCCCGGTACTCGTCGCGCACCCGGTTGAGATTGCGGCGATGGGTGCGGATATCCTGCTCCAGACGCTGTACCTCGTCTGTGCTCATCACTGCGCCATCGGTCGCCAGTTTGTCTTCAAGTTTCTTCAACTGTTTCTGCTTGCTGATCAGATCCTGGTTGCGGCGATCGAATTCTGCCTCCAGATCTTTTCTGACATCCTCATATTGAGGTGAGCTTTCAACCAGTGCATTCGGATTGACAATACCTATCTTGTACTGCTCGGCATGCAATGGAGGTGTTGCTGCAATCAGCAGGCCTGAAAATAAAATCCCTAATACTGTTGTTTTCAAGGCAATTCTCCAAAATTAGAAGGTAGTGCCCAGTGTGAACTGGAAGACTTCAAGGTCATCACTGGACTGATCATTTAGCGGCATACCCAGGCTCATGCCCAGTGGCCCCAGCGGTGATAGCCAGAGCAGCGAGAGACCGGCTGAATAGCGGAATTCCCCGGTATCGAACCCGGAACCCCGGGAGGTGTCATAGATGGTGCCCGCGTCAAGAAACAGGCCCAACCTGACAGACTTTTCCGCCGCTTTGAACGGCGCGGGAAAAAACAGTTCGGCATTCGCGCCGAGACGCATATTGCCGCCCAATGGGTCGTCATTGCTGTCTCTGGGACCGAGACTGTAGTCCCTGAAGCCCCTGACCGTTCTCACGCCGCCACCGAAGTAGTTTTCCCACAGGGGCATGTAACTGGTATCTCCGTAAGAATCACCGTAGGCAATGTCACCATTGAGCGCGAGGGTGAAAGTCTTATTCAGCGGAAAGTAGCGTTTGTGTTTGTAGGCGACCTTGTAATACTCCAGATCGCTACCCGGCAGGGTGACACTGGCGGAGAAGCGCTGCAGCCCGCCTCTGGTCGGCAGCAGTGATGAGTTACGCGAATCCCGCGTCCAGCTGCTCCCCAGCCTGAAGTCGAGAAAGCTGTCGCCGTTATCCAACTTGTACTGGGCGATCTCATCCGAGGCGTCATCCGGGATCTTGAAGGTGGTATCCACCAGATCGAAGTTGAACTTGATTCGATCAGTCTCACTGATAGGAATACCAAAATCCACACCGATCAGGCCTATGTCGGTCAGGTAACGTGCAGTATCGACCTCGTCAAAATCGGTCTTCTTGTAACTCAGGGTAAAACCCCGGCTGATGCCATCAACCGTATAGTAGGGGTTGTCGTAGCCAAGTTCGTAGTGGGTGTTTGAGCTACTGTTATTGAACGCCAGGCTGACCCGCTTGCCGGTACCGAGAAAGTTATTCTGGGTGATACTGGCGCTGAGAATAAAGCCGTCCGCCTGGGAAAAACCGAGACCCGCCATGAGATTGCCCATGGGTTTCTCGGTAATCCCGACATTGATATCCACCTGGTCCGTCGAGCCGGGAACCGCCGGGGTCTCAATGGTTACATCATCAAAATAACCGAGGCGTTGCAGACGCTCCCTGGAACGGCTCACCAGTTCGCTGGAGAACCAGGCAGACTCCATCTGCCTCATCTCCCGACGCAGCACTTCATCGCGCGTGCTGTAATTTCCACGCATGTTCACCCGGCGCACATAGACACGGCTACCCGGATCGACATAGTAGGTAATCGCTATCTGCTTGTTGTCTTCATCGATCTCCGGAATGCTGTTTATGTTGGCGAATGCGTAGCCCTTGTTGGAGAGCATCCGGGTGATGCGCTCAGAGCTCTCCAGCACATCCTTGCGTGAAAAAACCGTTCCCCGCGTCAGGTGAATCAGCGGGAAGATATCCTCCTTGGCGACCACCATCTGTCCTGCCAGCTTGATATCGCTGATGCTGTAGACATCCCCCTCGGCGAGGTTGATGGTGACATAGATGTCCTTCTTATCCGGAGTAATGGAGACCTGGGTGGAGGTGATTTCGAAATTGATATAGCCCCGGTCCAGATAATAGGACCGCAGGGTTTCCAGATCAGCCGAGAGCTTCTGCTTTGAATACTGGTCATTCTTGGTAAAAAACGACCAGAAGGTGGGAGGACTCAGCTCAAACTCATCGAGCAGATCATCTTCCTCGAAGGCCCGGTTCCCGATGATATTGATCTGCTTGATCTTGGCGGTCATGCCTTCCGAGATGTCAATCGCAATGGCAACGCGGTTTCTTTCCAGTGGTGTGACAGTCGATTCGAGTTTCACCGCGTACTTGCCCTGACTGAAATACTGGCGCTGCAGTTCCTGTTCGATCTTATCCAGCACCGAGCGGTTAAACACCCGCCCTTCGGCCAGACCGATATCCTTGAGGGCAAGCAGCAACTGCTCCTTCTCCAGTGACTTATTGCCGGAGATATCAATTTTCGCGATGGCGGGACGTTCAGTGACGAATACAATCAGTACATCGTCCTCCCTCTCCAGCCTGACATCTTTGAAGAAGCCGGTTTTGAACAGGTCCCGGATGATATCCCCGGTCTTTTCAGATTCAATCTGTTCGCCAATTTTCACCGGCAGGTAATTGAACACCGTCCCCGCTGAAATGCGTTGCAGACCTTCGACCCGGATATCCTTGATAGTGAAAGTTTCGGCCGTCGCAGACACCGGAAGGTAGCCGGCCGTAACGAGCATCAAAGCACCCAATAACTTAATAACTGAATTCATGTTTTGATTATATCAGTCTGATTATTATGAAAATTACCCCAAACACCACCAGTTTGCCGGCTTCTGTCAGATAACCCCTCTGACCTATCCTTCTGCAGATGCTTTGTCTCTTGGGAATAGCCTGTAAAACGCCATAGTATAATGAAACTTTCGGTACTATCCCAGCAAACGGGCGATATCGACATAGAAGGCCAGCGCCATCAAAGCCAGCAGCAGGATCATCCCGATTTTTTGCCCCTGCAACTGCGCCTGTTCCGACAGAGGACCACCCTTGATCGCCTCAATCAGGAAAAAGAACAGATGCCCGCCATCGAGCACCGGAATGGGCAGAAGGTTGAGTACCCCCAGGCTGATGCTCACCAGCGCCAGGAATTTAACGAAATAGGCAAAACCGTAGCTGGCCGACTTTCCGGCTGTTTGTGCGATCGAGATGGGACCGCTGAGGTTCTTGACCGAGGCCTGTCCGGTGATCATCCGGCCAACCATCTTCACCAGAAAAATCGACATATCCCAGGTTTTACTCACTGAGACACCTATCGCTTCCACCGGTCCGTAACGAATCACGGTTCGGTAATCATCATAGAGATCATCCGGCACCGAGACACCTGCGCCGATACGCCCGATCAACTCACCCTCAACCACCTGTTTTCCGACCACCACCTGCAGGGGGATACCCTGACCATCGCGCTGTACATCAAGATCGATGGTTTTCCCTGGATTTTTTCTGACGTAGCTGACAAATTCCTGCCAACTGTCTATCTGCACCCCATCCACTGACAGGACCTCATCACCCGCCACAAGCCCGGCCTTATCGGCTGGGTCACCCGCCACTATCTGTCCGAGAACCGGAGGTATGGTTGGTCGCTTGGGCGACAGACCGATCGAATCCAGGGGGTTGCCCTGATCTATCAACTCAGCCAGCTGGCCTGAGGGAAGCAATCGTGTCTGCTGTATTCCCGAGGCATCGGTCACTTTGACGGGTATGTCATCATCAGCGCCCGATTCGGAGAGAAACGCGTAGAGCGCCGACTCCCAGGTGGGGGAATAGCGGTTACCAATATGGGAAATTTCGTCGCCCGTCTGAAATCCGGCAATCTCCGCCATTGAGTCCGGCTTGATCTCCCCCACGATGGCCCGCGTTCCGGTATCGCCCACCATGAAAATGAACCAGAAGGCGAGTATCGCGAAGATAAAATTGAAGAGTGGTCCGGCGGCGACTATGGCGCTGCGCACCGGGATGCTCTGGCGATTGAATGCACGGTGCTGTTCGGATTCCGCCACCTCACCCTCGCGCTCATCCAGCATCTTGACGTAACCGCCCAGCGGGATGGCCGCTATCACATATTCGGTGCCATCCCCGGCTTTGCTGGCAAGGCCCTGAGAGGGATTGGATGCGGGCTCACTGGCCTCCTGATAACGCCAAAGGGGTTTGCCGAAACCGATGGAGAAGCGCAGCACTTTGACGCCCAGCTTTCTGGCGACCCAGAAATGCCCGAATTCATGCACTGCGATCAGTATGGCCAGCGCAACGATAAAGGATGCAAGCGTGAAGAATAGTGAGTCCATATCGACTATGAGACCCGGCTCACTATTGATTGTTCCGCGATGCGGCGCGCTTCTGCATCCACCGCGAGCAGGTGCTCCAAATCCGGATCATGATCGATAGGCATCTTGGCAAGGACATCCTCGATCAGGGTCGCAATCCGGGTGAAACCGATCCGCCCCGTCAGAAAGGCATCGACCGCGACTTCGTTTGCGGCATTCAGAATTGCCGGTGCGGTGCCTGAGGCCTCGATGGCCCGATAGGCCAGTGCGAGACAGGGAAAACGTTCCAGGTCCGGCGCCTCAAAATCCAGCCGCGCCACCTGGAACAGATCCAGAGAGGCAACGCCGGAACTGATACGCTCAGGCCAGGCCAGCGCATGGGCGATTGGCGTGCGCATATCCGGGTTGCCCAACTGGGCGAGAATAGAGCCGTCGCTGTACTCCACCATGGAATGTATGACGCTTTGCGGGTGCAGCACCACCTGGATCTTGTCCGGGCGGGTATGGAAGAGCCAGCAGGCCTCGATAACCTCCAGCCCTTTGTTCATCATTGTTGCGGAGTCAACGGATATCTTGCGTCCCATCGACCAGTTCGGATGGGCGCAGGCCTGATCGGGCGTTACCGCTGACAAGGACTCCAGCGGCATCGTACGAAAGGGCCCCCCGGAGGCTGTGAGCAGAATGCGCGTCACCCCGACCTCTTCCAGACCCTGCTGAAAGTTGGCCGGCATGCATTGAAACAGCGCATTGTGTTCACTGTCGATAGGCAGAATTTCTGCGCCGTGATCCTCCGCCTCGCGAATAAACAGCTCGCCGGAAACCACCAGAGACTCCTTGTTCGCGAGCAGTATGCGTTTTCCTGCTCTGACAGCTGCGAGCGCAGGTAACAATCCCGCCGCACCGACGATTGCCGCCATCACATAATCCACCTGAGGTAGGGCAGCGACCGTTTCAAGCCCCTCAACACCGGCCAGCACCTGGGTCATCAGACCATGGGAGGAGAGCCTTGTCTTCAGCGCTTTGGCTGCAGCCGGATCGGCCATCACCGCAAACTCGGGCTTGAACGCCAGGCACTGTTTTTCTATCCCATCGACATCCCGGTTTGCGCTGAGTGCGATCACTCTGTAACGATCAGTATGGCGCCCGGCCACATCCAGAGTGCTGACGCCGATCGATCCGGTGGAACCGAGGATAGTCAGTCCGATCATGCGGATGCTCCCGAGAGATAGAGACCAAAGGCGAAAACCGGGGCCACGGCAATCAGGCTGTCAATCCTGTCCAGCACTCCGCCGTGGCCTGGCAGCAGATTACCGCTGTCCTTGATTCCCGCCTGACGCTTCAGCAGGCTCTCGAACAGATCACCGGAAACCGAGACCAGACAGAGCAGGATACAAAAGAGAATCAACACCAACGGATGGCCTAGCTGCGGTTGCCACCAGGCCAGCAGCAGCCCCCAGAGCATGGCCCCGAACAGGGCGCCATAGACCCCTTCGCGGGTCTTTCCAGGACTGATGTTCGGTGCCAGCTTCACACGCCCCCAACGCATGCCACTAAAATAGGCGGCCGTGTCAGCGACCCAGGTCAATGACATGGTGAACAACACCAACCATGGTCCGTCATCAGAAAAACCATGGATAGCGACCAGCGCCAGCCAGGCGGATGATAACAACAGGACTCCATACCCGGATTTAAGCAGAACGCCTGCCTGCGTGGCGTTTGCCGGATTGTAGCGTATCAAAAAGATGACGGTGTAAAACCACCAGAGGGATATCGCAGCGAACAGGTAGATACCTGATGCGGTGTGGGTAATGAGCAGATAACCTGCGCCCATGATGGCCAAAAGCGCAATAAAAAAACCCATCGTCTGGTTGGTGCCGTTCAGCCTGGCCAATGCCAGCCACTCCCTGCCCGCCAACAGTACGACCAGCGCCACCGCGATGGCGAACCCCCCTGTCGGCAGAAGAAATACGGCCCCGAGGACAAGTGGCAAGAGAATCAAGGCTGTGATGACCCGCTGATTTAGCATAATGCCTTAATCCTTGCCCGTTTCTGACCGGGCCTGTTCGCCGGTCTTCCCAAAACGTCGCTCGCGACTTTGGAAGGATTGCAGGGCCTGGCTGAATGCCATCGCATCGAAATCAGGCCACAGCGCCTCGGTGAAATACAGTTCGGTATAGGCTGCCTGCCACAGCATGAAATTGCTCAGGCGTTGCTCACCGCCAGTGCGGATGAACAGATCGGGATCGGGCAATTCGTGGAAGCAGAGATATTCCGACAGCAAGGCTTCATTGATCTCGGCGGAGGTCAGATTCCCGGTTTCGATTCTGGCGGCGATCTGCCTTGCTGCCTGGGTAATGTCCCAACGCCCCCCGTAATTGGCCGCGACCTGAAGCACCAGGCCACTATTCCCGGCGGTTATCTCCTCGGCGGCGTGGATACGTTCCTGGAGTTTTGTGGAAAAGGCTGTGCGCTCGCCAATAATTCGCAGACGAACATTGTTCCGGTTGAGCCGCTTGACCTCGCGATGCAAGGCGGAGAAGAACAGGTCCATCAACAGGCTGACCTCCTTCTGAGGTCTTTTCCAGTTTTCACTGCTGAAGGCAAACAGGGTGAGAACTTCTACACCGTACTGACCGCACAGTTCAACGGCGTTTCTGACGGCATTCACGCCTGCTTTATGACCGGCTGTTCGCGGCAGACCGCGTTGCTGAGCCCAGCGTCCATTACCGTCCATGACGATGGCAATGTGACGGGGTAGCCTGGTGAGGCCGTGAATTCCCTTGGCGTCAGTGTCTGGCATGGCTCGTCTGAATACCTGTCGCCAGGGATCAGAGAGACATCAGATCTTCTTCTTTCTCGGCAAGCAGGTCATCCACCTCTTTGATGTGCTGATCGGTCAATTTTTGAATAATTTCCTGACCCCGGCGTTCATCATCCTCGGAGATCAACTTCTCCTTGACCAGATTTTTCAGCTCGCTATTGGCGTCTCGTCGGATATTGCGTACTGCAACACGTGACTGTTCGGCTTCACCTCTGACCACGCGGATCAAATCCTTGCGGCGCTCTTCTGTCAACGGTGGCAGCGGAACGCGAATCACAGTACCTGCGGTATTTGGGTTGAGGCCAAGATCCGAGTTCATGATCGCCTTTTCAACCGGTCCGACCATGTTCTTTTCCCATGGAGAGATTGCCAGTGTACGGGCATCTTCCACATTGACATTGGCAACCTGATTCAGAGGAACCTGAGAACCATAGTAGGAGACAGAAATATGATCAAGCAGGCTGGGGTGGGCGCGTCCGGTACGGACTTTGGCCAACTCGTGACCCAATGCTTCAACACTTTTGCCCATGCGTTCAGCGGCATCTTTTTTTACGTCATCAATCATCTCAGTCTCCACTCTCTACCAGGGAACCAATATCCTCTCCCCGCATTAAGCGAAGCAGTGCCCCCTCATTATTAATATTCATAACGCGCAGAGGCATGCTGTTATCCCGGCACAACACAATGGCTGTTGCGTCCATTACCTTCAATCCCTCGGCCAAGGCACGATCATAGCTCAGGCGCGGGTAAAATTCTGCATCAGGGTCCTTCATCGGATCAGCGGAATAGATGCCGTCCACCTTGGTCGCCTTGATCATCATTTGCGCACCAATCTCTATGGCGCGCAGACTTGCGGCGGAATCCGTGGTGAAATAGGGGTTCCCGGTACCTGCAGCCAGAATTACCACTTCACCGGCTTCAAGATGCGCCACGGCCTGTCGCTGCACATAAAAGTCGCACACCTGTTCCATCTTTATGGCAGACATGGCGCGCGCCTTTACACCGATTTTCTGCAACGCATCCTGCATCGCCAGGGAATTCATCACTGTTGCCAGCATACCCATATGGTCACCGGAAACGCGATCAACCCCAGCCTTGGCCAGTCCTTCACCGCGGAAGATGTTACCCCCGCCGATAACCAGACCAACCTGGATACCAATTTCGACCAGATCGCGGATGTCGGCAGCCACACGGGCAATGACCTGGGGATCGATTCCAAAGTCACCCTGCCCCATCAGCGCTTCGCCGCTGATTTTCAGCAATATTCTTTGGCCGATGGTTTCTGACATCTTAGCTCTATAGATCCTGATAAGTCTTCAGACAAAAACCGATCCCGGCCTGCACCGGGATCGGCGTGGTGCCTAAATAAGTCTTAGCCTTTCGCCTGTGCTGCCTGGGCAGCCACTTCCTCAGCGAAATTCTCCTGTCGCTTTTCGATGCCTTCGCCGACTTCGAAACGGGCAAATCCCAGCACCTTGGCATTGGCTGCATTAAGCAGCTTGCCTACAGTTTGGTCAGGATCCTTGACGAAAGGCTGGCCAACCAGGGTGATTTCCGCCAGATATTTGCTGACACGACCCTCGACAATCTTGTCGACGATATTTTCCGGCTTGCCGCTCTCGAGGGCCTGGACCTTGTAGATCTCACGCTCTTTCTCTATCAACTCAGCCGGCACCTGTGCCTCGGAGACGCAAACCGGGTTGGTCGCGGCCACATGCATGGCAATATCCCTGCCCAGTTCTTCGTTGCCACCCTCAAGCTCGACCACAACACCGATGCGAACACCGTGAGAATAGCTGACCAACTGGCCGGCACTGGTCTCGAAACGCTTAAAACGGCGCACATTCATGTTCTCGCCGATTTTCACAATCAGCGCTTCACGGGCGGTATTAACAGTAGTCTCTTCACCGTCATGCAGCGGTTGCTCCAGAAGGGCTTCGACGCTATCCACGTCGGTATTGAGCGCCCGGTCCGCCACAGCATCGGCGAAGGAGTTGAAATTTTCGTCCTTAGCGACAAAGTAGGTTTCGCAGTTGACTTCCGCCATGACCGCTTTCTTGGCATCGTCACTGAACTTGATGACTATGACGCCTTCAGCGGCAGTTCGTCCGGATTTCTTGGCGGCTTTCGCCTGACCTGATTTACGCATCAACTCAATTGCAGCTTCGATGTCGCCATCGGTTTCAACCAGAGCTTTTTTGCATTCCATCATGCCGGAACCGGTACGCTCACGCAGTTCCTTTACCAATGAGGCAGTAATGGCCATGTTTCTAAGTCCCTCAATATTCTATAAATTTAATCAGACACCCCTGTATCTGCAAGCCAGAACAGGGGTGCTGTATGGTGTACAGCAGTGCGGTGGATTACTCTGACGCAGGCTCGGCTTTTGCTTCGGCCTTCGGCTCAGCCTTGGGCTTGGCCTGAGCTTTCTCTTCCACTTCCACGAAGTCGTCGGCACCACCACCCAGATGGGCAGCGCTTGCACGGCCTTCGAGAACAGCTGCAGATGCACCCTGCACGTAGAGCTGGATGGCGCGAATCGCATCATCGTTACCCGGAATGACGTAGTCGATGTTTTCCGGATCGTTGTTGGTATCCACGACACCTACCACTGGGATGCCCAGCTTGCGTGCCTCTGCGATAGCGATATCTTCGTGTCCGGTATCGATAACGAACATGACATCAGGCAGACCGTCCATATTTTTGATGCCACCGAGACTGCGCTCCAGCTTTTCCAGTTCGCGTCTCAGACCCAGAGCCTCTTTCTTGTTGAAGCGCTCAATGGTGCCGTCGGCGAACATTGACTCAAGCTGTTTCAGGCGCTTGATGCGCTGCTTGATGGTCTTGAAGTTGGTCAGCATGCCACCCAGCCAACGGTGGTTGACGTAAGGCATACCACAGCGTTCCGCTTCTTCTTTAATGGTGTCGCGTGCGGCACGTTTTGTACCCACAAACAATACCTTACCGCCATTTGATGACAGTTTGCCGATGAAATTCATGGCATCTTTGAAGAGCGGCAGGGTCTTTTCAAGATTAACGATGTGAATCTTGTTGCGATGACCGAAGATGTAAGCCCCCATCTTGGGGCTCCAATAGCGGGTCTGATGACCGAAATGCACGCCAGCCTCGAGCATCTGGCGCATGGAAACGTTGCTCATTAGTGTACTCCGAATTGTACGGGTTAGTCCTCCACGAACCCCAACTGTCGACCCGGTTTCCCAGGCACCCCAACAGTCGTGCCGGTGCGTGTGTGTAGTATATGACCGCCATATCTGGCAATCTCCACGGATCGTTTGCGATTCCGGGGCGCGTTTTATACCATATCGCGCCTGTACTAACAATCATCCGAGTCCGCCTAATACCTTATTTTTTGCCGAGTTTTCAGGAAACGACCCGAATATGAGCATAGTTATCAAAACCCCCGACGAAATCGAGAAAATGCGGGTAGCTGGAAGACTGGCAGCCGACGTGCTGGACTTCATCGAACCTCACGTCATCCCCGGCATAACCACGGATGAACTGAATCAGCTCTGCCACGACTACATCGTCAACACCCAGGATGCGATCCCTGCCCCGCTGAACTATCGCGGCTTTCCCAAGTCCATCTGCACATCGGTGAATCACCAGGTCTGCCATGGCATTCCGGGCAACAAGACCCTGAAGAAAGGGGATATCGTCAATATCGATATCACCGTGATCAAGGATGGATTCCACGGCGACACCAGCAAGATGTTCTTTATCGGTGAACCCTCGGTGCTGGCCAAAAGGCTGGTTTCGGTCGCGCATGATGCCATGTGGAAAGGTATCGAGCAGGTTAAACCCGGTACCACCCTGGGTGATATCGGCCACGCCATCCAGCAGTTTGTCGAACCCAATGGCTACTCGGTGGTCAGGGAGTATTGTGGGCACGGCATCGGCCGTGAATTTCATGAAGACCCCCAGGTACTCCACTATGGCAATCCGGGTGCCGGAATAAGCCTGCAGGCAGGCATGTGCTTCACCATCGAGCCGATGATCAATGCCGGCAAGCGCTACGTAAAACTCCTGCCCGATGCCTGGACCGTTGTGACCAAGGACCGCTCGCTTTCCGCCCAGTGGGAGCACACCATTCTGGTCACTGAAGAAGGCCACCAGGTGTTGACCCTTCGTAAAGAAGAACGCAACTGACATGCCCCACCGAATCATCAACCAGGAGCTATTCAGAAAAGAGGTCGCTGAATCTTACAATCCGTTGCCGCTCTTTCGGGATGCAGTCAAAAGCTGCAATGCGAAACTGATCGAATTTTTCGAGCAGGAAGTGCCCGTCACCGAACTGGTACAGTTGCGGGCCAAGGTGATCGACATCATCCTGATCCAGGCCTGGCAGATGAAAATCCCTGCGGACGCGGATTGCGTATTGTTGGCGGTCGGTGGTTACGGACGGGGCGAACTGCACCCGGCATCGGACATCGATCTGATGATCTTGCTGGGCGGAGGGAATCAGGACCACCTGTCCGAGCCGCTGAGCGAACTCCTTACCTTCTTCTGGGACATTGGTCTGGAGGTTGGCCATAGCGTTCGCACTATAGATGAGTCGGTGCGCGAGGCGGAGCATGATATCACCGTCGCCACCAATCTCATGGAGTCCCGACTGCTGATCGGTCCCAGCCAGCTCTACAAAGAGCTGCGCAAGGCTACCGGACCGGACCGGATATGGCCATCCGAACGTTTTTTCCGGGCCAAATGGGAAGAGCAGAAAAAACGCTATGAGAAATACGACCACAGCGTCTCCAATCTCGAGCCCCATATTAAGGAGAGTCCCGGCGGTCTGCGCGACATCCAGATGGTCGGCTGGGTGGTAAAGCGTCACTACGGCGCCGAAACCATGGATGAGCTGGTATCTCACGGTTTTCTTACCGAGTTGGAATTTCGCGACCTGAAAAAGGGTGAAGAGCTGTTATGGCGCATTCGCTTCGCACTGCACATCATCGCCGGGCGCCGTGAAGATAGGATTCTGTTCGATCATCAGCGTACCCTGGCCAGCAAATTCGGTTTCGTCGACGACGAAAACGGGCTCGGCGTGGAGAAATTCATGCAGCAGTACTACCGCACCGCGATACTGCTGAACCGCATGAATGAGATGCTGTTGCAGCTGTTTCAGGAGGTCATACTGCTGAAATGCCACCTCGATGCGCCCAAACCGATCAACAGCCACTTTCAATCGCGCAGCGGCTTCCTGGAAGTGGTGCATGAGAACGTCTTCGCAGACAATCCACTGGCGTTACTGGAGCTGTTTCTGGTCATGGAGCAGCATCCTGAATTGTACGGCGTCCGGGCCAGCACCATCCGCCTGATACGCAGCCACCGGCACCTGATCGATGACAGATTCCGTGCCGACCTGCGCTCAAGAAGCCTGTTCATGGAGATCCTGCGGCAACCGACCGGCATCACCCACGAATTGCGACGCATGAACCGCTACGGCATTCTGGCGAGCTATATTCCGGCGTTTTCAAACATAGTCGGTCGCATGCAGTACGACCTGTTTCATGTCTACACGGTCGATGAGCATACGCTGTTCGTGATACGCAACCTCAGACGCTTTGCGGTCCCCGAACACCGAGCCGAATTCCCCCTGTGCAGCGACATTATCGAACGTCTGCCGAAGCACGAACTCATCTATCTGGCTGCCCTTTTTCACGACATCGCCAAGGGTCGCGGCGGTGACCATTCCGAACTGGGAGCCTCGGATGCGATGGCGTTCTGCAAGGCCCACGGGCTGAGCAACCATGACAGTGAACTCGTCTCCTGGCTGGTGAACAAACACCTGTTGATGTCTATCACGGCGCAACGCAAGGATATCAGTGATCCGGACGTCATTTTTGAATTCGCCGACCAGGTGAAAAACCCGGAACGCCTTGATTATCTCTACCTGCTCACCGTCGCCGACATACGGGCCACCGATCCGAAAAAATGGAACAGCTGGAAAAACGCCCTGCTGCGCGAACTCTACAACACCACCAAGCAGGCACTGCTGCGAGGTCTTGAGAAACCCCAGGAGCGGGATGAGATCATCCAGAACAAACAGGCGGGTGCGCGGCATCTGCTGAAGGCCGATGGCTTTGAGCCCGAGGATGCCAACGCCCACTGGCTGACCCTGACCCTTGATTACTTCCTGCAGCAGACCTGGGAGGAGATCGCCTGGCAGACCAAACAGGTGTTGTCTGCCAAACCGGAGGAGTTACCGCTGGTCGTATTCAGAAAATCAGCGACCCGTGGTGGCACCGAGCTGTTTATCTACTGCCGAGACCAGGATGATCTGTTCGCTCTGACCACCAGCCTGCTCAGCCAACAGGGATTGAACATCGTCAACGCGCGTCTGGAGACGGCTGATACCGGCTACGCTTTGAACAGCTTTCTGGTGCTCGAGGAGGATGGCCGTCCGGTAGAAGACCCAGGCCGCATCGAAGATTTACAGGGGAAGCTGCGCTACGCCATCAGCCATCCGGACGACAGTGACGCACGGGTATCGCGCAGAATCCCCCGTCAGCTCAAACACTTTTCCACCCCGACCCGGATCGACTTCGCCCCGGACGGCGGCAACCTGCGCACCATCATGAAACTGGTTGCCGATGACCGACCCGGGCTGCTCTCCCAGATAGGTTACGGCTTCGCTGCCTGCGGCATACGCCTGGTTAACGCCAAGATTTCTACCATCGGCGCGGTGGCCGAGGATACCTTTTTCATCACCGACAAGCAGGACCGGCCGCTATCCGAGCGGGAGCAGTTTGAGTGTCTGGAACAGGCTATCAGGGAAAGATTGACGGCCTGATTGCGCACATTGGTCTGGTCAGCCGTTTCACCTATACTACGCGCCTTATTTTTGAAATCGCCATTCAATACACAAGAACCGACACTCCATGAACCCATACCTGGAAACACTGCAACCCTACCCCTTCCAGAAGCTTGCCGAGATTAAGCAGGGCATCACACCGCCAGCGGCGCTACCCCATACCCCGCTGTCGATTGGGGAACCCAAGCACCCCACCCCGCAGTTTATTCGCGAAGCGGTTGCCGGCCAGACACAGGGATTGGGGAGTTACCCGGTCACCAAAGGCTCCGAAGCCCTGCGGCAGGCGATTGCCGACTGGCTGGTCAATCGCTACGGCCTGGCAGAGCATGCGTTTGATATCGAGCATCAGGTACTCCCGGTGAATGGCTCCAGGGAGGGGTTGTTCTCCTTCGCCCAGGCAGTGATCAATCCGGACAGCAAACCACTGGTGGTGATGCCCAACCCGTTTTATCAAATCTACGAGGGCGCCGCCCTGCTCGCCGGCGCCGAGCCCCATTACCTGCCCTGCAACGCTGCCAACGGCTTCATACCCGACTATGCGGCCGTTGAGACATCGGTTTGGGAGCGCTGCCAACTGCTCTACATCTGCTCACCTGGCAACCCGACCGGAGCGGTGATTGACATCGAGACCCTGCAGCAGTTGATCCGTCTTGCAGAAAAGCATGATTTCATCAT
The DNA here is from genome assembly GCA_002869585.1 of Sedimenticola sp. Taxonomy (GTDB): domain Bacteria; phylum Pseudomonadota; class Gammaproteobacteria; order Chromatiales; family Chromatiaceae; genus BM503. The sequence goes on along the minus strand of PKUO01000045.1, from coordinate 145,398 downwards.
CACCTCGGATGAGTGCTACTCGGAAATCTACCGCGATGAAGACAACCCGCCTCCCGGTCTGTTGCAGGCGGCAGCGCAGATGGGCAACACCCGCTTCGAGCGCTGCATCGTCTTCAACAGCCTGTCAAAGCGCTCCAGCGTACCGGGGTTGCGCTCCGGGTTTGTGGCTGGCGACAAGGAGATAATGAAGGGCTATTTCCTCTATAGTACCTATCATGGTTGCGCGATGCCGCCCCACCACCAGGCAGCGAGCCTCGTGGCCTGGCAGGATGAGGAGCATGTCCGCGAAAACCGGCGTCTTTATCGCCAGAAACTTGAAGCCGTCCATCACATTCTGAGGGATGTGATGGATGTTGAACTGCCTGAAGCGGGTTTCTACCTCTGGCCAGGCACGCCCATTTCCGACATCGCGTTCACCCAGGGGCTGTTCCAGAAGGAAAATATCACGGTATTACCCGGCAGCTTCCTGTCGCGCGAGGTGAACGGCAGCAACCCTGGCAGCAACCGAATCAGAATGGCGCTGGTGGCATCGGTGGATGAGTGTATCGATGCGGCCAAACGTATGCGAAAATATATCGAATCCCTATAAAAATCCTAATCCGGAGAAAATCATGAGCGATATCCAGTCGATCATCGTCGAGGCCTTTGAGAAACGGGCCGAGATCACGCCAAGAAATGTCAGCACCTCAGTGAAGGATGCCGTTGAAGAGGCCATCGTGCAGTTGGATCGCGGCGAGATCCGCGTTGCCGAGAAACGGGATGGTGAATGGGTCGTCAATGATTGGGTGAAAAAGGCCGTCCTGCTCTCATTCAGAATCCAGGACAACTGGTTCATGAAGGGCGGCTTCACCAACTACTACGACAAGGTTGCTTCCAAGTATGCCGATATCAATTCGCGGGAGTTCCGCGAAACCGGCGTGCGCGTTGTTCCACCGGCAACAGCGCGCAAAGGCTCATACATCGCACCCAGCACCGTACTGATGCCCTCCTATGTCAACATCGGCGCCTATGTCGACAGCGGGACCATGGTCGATACCTGGGCAACCGTCGGCTCATGTGCCCAGATCGGCAAAAACGTCCATCTCTCCGGTGGCGTCGGTATTGGCGGTGTTCTTGAACCGTTGCAGGCCGCGCCCACCATTATCGAGGACAACTGTTTCATCGGCGCACGCTCCGAAATCGTTGAAGGCGTGATCGTCGAAGAAGGCGCGGTGGTCTCGATGGGCGTCTACATCGGTCAGTCAACCAAGATCTACAACCGTGAAACCGGCGAAATCAGCTTCGGCCGAGTCCCTGCCGGCTCAGTGGTGGTTCCCGGCAGCCTGCCATCCAAGGATGGTAGCCATAGCCTCTACTGCGCGGTGATCATCAAGCAGGTCGATGAAAAAACCCGTGGCAAAGTGGGTATCAACGAACTGCTGCGCGATATCTGACACTCCTGGGACTGAGGTCGATCCGACCCCAGTCCCGAATCCCCTGCGAGGTTGTTATGTCTGTCACCCTCTATGGCATCCCCAACTGCGACACCATGAAAAAGGCCCGCAAGTGGCTGTATGAGCATGCCATCGAATACCAGTTCCACGACTACAAAAAACACGGGCTGGACGAGTCGACCCTGCGTGACTGGGTAAGGGAGCTTGGTTGGGAAGCCCTGCTCAATCGACGTGGCATGATGTGGCGTAAACTCGATGAAAACACCAAAAAAACCATCGATGAGCAGAGCGCGATCCAAGTCATGCTGAACACCCCCTCGATCATCAAACGGCCACTGCTGGATACCGGAAAAAAACGCTATGTAGGTTTCTCGGAAGGCCTGTATCAGGAGATATTTTAAGGTGCCAAACCTCTCTCCCACCACCGAATTGGCGATTGACCTGATTAGTCGTAAATCCGTTACACCGGAAGATGCCGGCTGTCAGGAGGTGATGATCGGCCGTCTGGAAGCGATCGGCTTCAAGGTCGAAAGAATGCGCTTTGGCGAGGTTGACAATTTCTGGGCGAGAAGGGGCAGTCAAGGTCCTGTTGTCGCCTTTGCCGGGCATACCGATGTCGTGCCCTCGGGCAGGCTAGAGGCCTGGCAGTCCGACCCTTTTCAGCCGTCCATCAGAGACGGTCTGCTCTACGGGCGGGGAGCCGCTGACATGAAGGGCAGCCTGGCCGCCATGGTCACCGCTTGTGAAGCCTTTGTTGAACAACACCCTGACCATCTGGGATCAATCGCCTTTCTGATCACCAGCGATGAAGAGGGGATTGCCACGCACGGCACAGTAAAGGTGGTGGAGACACTGGAATCCCGCGAAGAAAAGATCGACTACTGCCTGGTCTGCGAACCCTCGAGCACCAATCGGGTTGGCGATGTGATCAAAAATGGCCGGCGCGGTTCACTCAACGGCGTGCTGACCGTGCAGGGCAAGCAAGGTCACGTCGCCTATCCCCAGCTCGCCGCCAACCCCATCCACGGTGCATCCCGTGCCATTGCCCGCCTCTGCACCGAGATCTGGGACAAAGGAAACGATCACTTCCCGCCCACCAGTTTTCAGATATCCAACATCAATGCCGGGACAGGGGCGGAAAATGTCATCCCCGGGGAGTTGACTCTGGTTTTCAATTTCCGTTTCTGCACGGAACAGACCGAGGAGAGCCTGAAATCCCGAGTCCATCAGATTCTGGATGAGGAAGGACTGGATTACCAAATAGCCTGGCGGCTCTCCGGCCATCCTTTCCTCACCCCGGAAGGCGCTTTGGTGGATGCCGCGAAGCAGGCGATACTCGAGGTTACCGGATTTCCCACCGAGCTTTCCACCTCCGGAGGCACTTCCGATGGCCGGTTTATCGCCCCTACCGGGGCCCAGGTGCTGGAACTTGGACCGCTGAATGCGACCATTCACCAAGTCAATGAGTCTGTATCGGTCGATGACCTGGATAAGCTGTCGACTATCTATCAATCCGTACTCAATAGGCTGCTTGTCAAAAAATAGATCGAAATATCAATAAAGTATCTATTTTCCTAAAATCGATCTAAACACCATTTTCTGATCAATTCTGCGAGAAAAGGTTGACAGACTTTAATATATTAGTGTATTCTTATTTTAACGATCATTAATGCCCTAGCGGTGTTGTTGTAGTGATCGCTTAAAAGAACGATGCGGCTTAGCCAAAGGCAGTATCGCAGTAGTGTTGAGTCGCATCGTTTCTTTTATCTCCTCCATCCTCCTTTGGTGGTTTTATATATTTAACCTGGCACCTACTGCCAGGTTTTTTTTTGCCTGATCAAGTCATATAAAAACCCAAGCGGGAAGTTACAGCCCGAACATGCCCTAAAGCCTGAATTTGAGCTAGAATTAAAAGGTTACATAGCGTTCGCTCGGGATTTTGCTAGTACAAACTGTACGGACAGTTGCCTTTCCGGGATGCTTTTCCCTGACGCTACGCTGGCGCCGGTTGTTGCCGATTCTGCAGCATCAATCCGAATCAATTGAAACACTGCGCGGTTGTACTGAATAATAACGATTAAACCTATTTATTTTCAGCATGTTGTCGCTTTAGCAGGTACCCGATAGCGGCTGAATGTCTCGCAATTAAGGATGTTTAAAATGCCAGATCGAACCCCATTGGCGAAAAGTGTCGCTGCGGCTCTTGAAGAGAAAACGGTGCCTGCCCCAGAAAAAAACCCTCCAAATGAATGGGATCTGAGTTCACCCGAACTCTATCTAAACCGCGAACTGACCTGGCTGGAGTTCAATAAGCGAGTGCTGCATCAGGCCGACGACCCCCGGGTCCCGTTGCTCGAGCGACTGAAATTCATTGCCATTGTCAGCGCCAACCTCGATGAGTTTTTCATGAAACGCATCGGCGGCCTGAAACAACAGGTCGGCGCAGGCATGTCCTTACCCACAGTCGATGGTCGCACCCCGCAGCAGCAATTGGATGAGTCAAACAATATTGTCCGCGAGTTTGAAGCCGATAAGCGCAGGATCTTTCTCGAACTGCTAAAACTCCTGGAGGAGCATGGTGTCTCGATTGTTGAATTCACCAACCTGAATCAGTCGGAGCAGTCCTATTTGCGGGACTATTATTATCAGAACATCTTTCCGCTGATGACGCCCCAGGCGATTGATCCGGCACACCCCTTCCCTTTCATCTCGAACCTGTCACTCAATCTGCTGGTGCAGGTGCGCTATCCAGGCGCATCCGATAAGACATCGCTGACGCGCATCAAGGTGCCGGTAGGCGCGGGCATTCCGCGGTTCCTCAAGCTGCCGGACAGAAATCACTTTGTCAGACTCGAAGACATCATTTCCAATAATCTCCAGATGCTGTTACCAGACATGGAAATTGTAGCCAGCGAGTTGTTTCGGGTAACAAGAAACGCCAACACCGAGCGCAGCGAAGAGCATGCCGACGATCTGCTTTCGATGATCCAGTCAGAACTGAGAGATCGGCGTTTTGCCCCTATTGTGCGTCTCCAGGTGCAGAAAAACATGGATGAGATTCACCGCGGCATGCTGGCTGCAGAGCTGTTCCTGGATGAAACCAACGATGTTCACGAGGTTGTGGGCATGCAGGCGATGCGCGATCTGTTCGAAATCTCCTCCCTCGACATCCCCGAACTGCATGATGTTCCGCACCAGGCCATGGATCACCCGGAGTTGAGGGATAGCCGCAATATTTTCCACATCATCCGCGAACGTGGACCACTGCTTCTGCAGCATCCGTACGAATCATTCGCCACCTCTGTAGAGCGCTTTCTTAAAGAGGCCAGTTCAGACCCCAAAGTGCGCGCCATCAAGATGACGCTATACCGGACATCATCAGATACCAAGGTGGTGGAGTATCTGGTAAGGGCCGCGCGCAACGGCAAACAGGTAGCGGTCGTGGTGGAACTGAAGGCGCGGTTTGATGAGGCGGCCAATATCCAGTGGGCGACTCGAATGGAAGAGGTGGGTATCCATGTCACTTTTGGTGTGGTGGGCCTGAAAACCCACTCCAAAATTATCCTGGTGGTGCGTAAAGATTACGGCGGCATCAAGCGCTACATGCACATCGGCACCGGCAACTATCATGCGGGAACGGCGCGTCTCTATTCCGATCTTGGCCTGTTGACGAATGATGAGGATATCGGCCGCGACGCCACGGAACTGTTTAATTATCTGACTACCGGCTATACACCGGAACGCAATTACCGCAAATTGCTGCCTTCCCCAAAGATGCTGAAACAGGCGCTGTTGGCGAAGATCAAGCGTGAAATCAAGATCCACACCAGTGAAAAAACCGGTTTGATTCAATTCAAAATGAACGCCCTGGAAGATGTCGACATCACCCGGGCGTTGTACGAAGCTTCTCTGGCCGGGGTTAAGATTGACCTGATCGTGCGTGACACCTGCCGTTTCCGTCCGGGTCTGAAGGGCTTATCCGAAAATGCCCGTGTTATCAGTATCGTTGGACGTTTCCTGGAACACACCCGTATCTACTATTTCCAGAACGGCGGTGAAGAGGAGTATTTCATTGGCTCTGCCGATGCCATGAAACGAAACCTGGAATCTCGCGTGGAAGTTGTCACACCCGTTGAAGATCCTAAGTTGCGCACCGAACTGCGTCACATCCTGGACACGCAACTGAATGACCAGAGAAGCGCTTGGGACATGCAGACGGATGGCAGTTACATACAGAGACAGCCAACGTCCGAGTCTGAAAGCACAGGCAGCCAGGAGTTGCTGATTCTGGCCGCACAAAAACGGACCAAGCGGATCGACAAGGAGATCAAGGGCAAGCGCAAGTTCCCGAAAGGCCGGAACATCCGCTGATTAAATGTAATTTAAACCCAGCAGCACGGTGGCAGCTTCCCAGCCACCGTGCGCGAGAATCTATCCAGTGTCCGATAAGCCTACTATAAATCTCAACCAGATCGCCAACATGGTCTGGCTATCGCTACTCTCCGGTGTATTGATTATGGGCGGGGTAATCTGGTTTTTCTCGACCCAGAACCTGGCCCCGCAGGTAGAGGAGCGCATCCTCCACACCCTGTTTATTGTTGGCCTTCTCTCCGCCCTGCCCTTTTTTCTGGTCAGATCGAAGGGCCGTTCGCGTGTTGATCAGCAGCGCTGGCGGACAACAGAATTCTCTCAGGGCGACCCGATCAATAGTCAGAATCTGATGCGCAAAATTATTTTGACAGCCACCCTGGCTGAACTGCCCATGCTGTTTGCCATAGTCTATACGGTTATGGGCGGGGCCTTGTTGATGGCCTTGGCGCTCTGGTCCATCAGCCTGATTTTCATGCTGATCTCTCGCCCCGGGACGATTGAATCCATCTGACATTTCTGATTGCCACCATCAGGACTTTTTACCGATCAACTCTATCTGATAGCCGTCAGGATCCTAGATAAAAGCGATAATGGTTGTTCCGGCATTCATGGGTCCGGCATCACGTATGATCTTGCCCCCGCGTGTGCGAATTTCATCACAGGCTTGGTAGACATCATCCACCTCGATGGCAAGATGGCCAAATCCGTTACCCATCTCGTAACTACTCACCCCCCAGTTATAGGTGAGCTCGATCACGGTGTTTTCCCGCTCATTGCCGTATCCAAGAAAAGCCAGGGTGAATTCACCCTCCGGATACTCGCTCCGCCGCAACAGACTCATGCCCAGCACTTCGGTATAAAAACCTATCGAGGCATCAAGATCGCCAACGCGAATCATGGTATGCAGAATTCTCATATCGTTTCCTCTTGATTGTGGCCGGAGTATTTCCGACTCCAGCCTGCAAGGCTGTATAATCTGTCCACTTTTTCAGTAGCGGACAGTACACCACAATGACCGACCGACGAAAAGACAGAATCTACGCCGAAAACCTGGACAAAGTGGATGACTTTGTCTTCGACCGGCGCGTGGCTGAAGTCTTTCCCGATATGATCAAGCGTTCGGTGCCCGGTTATTCCACGGTGATTGCTATGACCGGAGTTCTGGCTGGGGAATACGTACAGAATAACAGCCGGATTTATGATCTGGGCTGTTCCCTTGGCGCATCATCCTTTGCGGTGCTCGAAGGAATCAAGGCCAGGGAGTGTGAACTCCTTGCCATAGACAACTCCGAAGAGATGCTAAAACAGGCGCAATCAAATCTCGCACTGCAAACCACAGAAACCCGTGTGAAACTTATCTGTGAAGATGTAATCAACACGCAGATCAACAACGCCTCGCTGGTGATTCTCAACTTCACCCTGCAATTCATCGATCTCGAACAGCGCTTGGAATTGTTGAAAAAAATCCACACCGGACTGCGGCCTGGGGGAATCCTGATTCTGTCGGAAAAAATCGCCTTTGCCGATCCTGTGGCACAGGCGCTGCAGATCGAAATGCACCACGCCTTCAAACGCGCCAATGGCTACAACGACCTGGAGATCAGTCAAAAACGCTCAGCACTGGAAAAAGTGTTGATCCCCGAAACCCTGGAGCAGCATTATCGACGCCTCAAACAAGCCGGCTTTGCCCGCGCTGACCTCTGGTTCCAGTGCTTCAATTTCGTCTCCCTGGTAGCCAGAAAATGATCGATTACCAAACCCTGCTTGAGATCATGCGGAGCCATGAGCCGATGCAGCGCTGGGCCAGCATGCTGCCCGGCCAACTCAAACAGCGCTTCGATGACTATCTGCACGGCAATCTCAGCGACTGGCTACAAATCATCCGGGCATTACCCGTAATTCCAGCGGATCACATTGATCTGAACACAGGGCTGATCAGTGTCCGAAGCAGTCAGAGGATAAGCGAAAAGCAGCGGTTTGAGCTGAAACAGCAGCTGTTGAAGCTCAGTCCCTGGCGCAAGGGCCCCTACGATATTCACGGTGTTCATATCGAGACGGAATGGCGATCTGACTGGAAATGGGATCGTCTGAAAGATCAGATTGCGCCCCTTACCGGCCGCAAGGTGCTGGATATCGGCTGCGGCAGTGGCTATCACTGCTGGCGCATGATTGGAGCTGGCGCGGAACTGGTCATTGGGCTCGACCCCAGCCAGTTGTTTCTTGCCCAGTTTTTGATGATCCGCCATTTCTTCGGGGAACACTGGCCGGTCCACTTCATTCCCCTGGGTATTGAGGCCCTGCCTGCTGATCTAAGCGCTTTCGACACCGTCTTTTCCATGGGTGTGCTCTACCATCGCCGCTCGCCCCTGGATCATCTACTGGAGCTGAAAGGGGCGCTCCGTCCAGACGGTGAACTGGTGCTCGACACCCTGGTGATCGATGGCGCCGAGGGTGAGTCACTGGTGCCCAGGGATCGTTATTCGAAAATGCGGAACGTCTGGTTTATCCCTACCACTGCAACCCTGGAGGGCTGGCTGGCGCGTTGTGGCTATAACAATATCCGCGTCATTGACGTTTCAGTGACCACAGTGGAAGAGCAGCACGCCACCGAGTGGATGCAATTCGAATCGCTGGCCGATTATCTCGACCCGAAAAACCCTGAAAAAACCGTTGAGGGCTATCCCGCGCCGAAGCGGGTGATCATTCTGGCCAATCGGCCATGATTGATATTCACACCCATTCGTGAAAAAACCGGCTCCCGAAAATCGAAAGCCGGTTCAATCAGTCCAGACTCAAACTTGATTACTTCCCCGCGGCTGCGCGCAGTGAAACCTCGATGGCATCCGGAGCGGCAGAGATCTTCATGAATGTACCCATGGTCAGATCCGGAAAGCTCTGGGCAATGCGGAATTTGCCATGCAGCATGTAGACCTTGTTGCCTGATACCAGCATTTCATAAGGCAGATGTGCGGTGTGTTTCAAGGCGCCAGAATCGGTGACACCCATTACCGTGGCATCGGCGCCATCACCCTGTTTCAGGGCAACGCCAATCAGCGTCTCGTCCTTGCCATCGACATCGATCTGGTAGACCTTGGAGGCGCCACCCTTCCCGGCCGCTAGTGCATCATTCACCGCGGTTACCGCTTCCTGGTGCGAACCGTACTCGGCCAGTGTTACCTGATCGTCAAAATAGGGCATGAACATCATATAGTGATATTTGCGGAGATTGTCCGCAGTGCGACCACCCTCTGATCCAAAATCCTTCTCGGCGCCGAGAGCCGCCTTCAGGCTGTTGGCGACAGCAGAACCATCATTCGCCATGCGATACACCTGGGCCATCCATGCCGGCGAGGTATAACTGACCTGAACCTGACCTTCACTCTCGGTGAGCGCGACCCTTACCGCCGCACCATAACCACCCATGTCGGAATTACCCGCGGCCTTGCGCATGCCATCGTTGCTGACAATCAGAATATGGGCGCCATCGTAGGGGGCATATTCACCCGCTATCTGAAAGCCGTTTTGTTGCAGTGCATTTCGAACACCATCCAGTTTATCGGCTAAGGTGCCGGCCGAACTGGAACCCAGTGTAAATGGGCTAAATCTTCCATCGTTGGCAGCCATTGCCGCAGAACAGGCAACCAGAAATGAAAAGAACAGCCATCCTAAAGCAGTTTTACGCATAACCAAACCTCCTGTGACATATCAGTACCAGACAGCTGGTCTGATTCATTTATTATATGTGATTCTTGAGTTTGTCTGATTACAGGGTGATGTGCAACCAAAATCAGGAAACAGCCGAAAAGAGACTTTAAGCTACTGATTTAATTGATAAAAAAAGGCCCAATAAAGAGCCCTTTTTCCGAAGCTGGCCTACTGTTGCTTAGAGTGGCTTGCTGTTCTTGATGCTCTCGATCAGGATGTTGGCGGGACGATAACCGCTTACCATTTCACCGGCATCGGTAAAAATCAGAGGCGTCCCCTGCAGGCCGACCAGCCGGGCGAGCTCCATGTGCTGCGGGATCGGATTATCACAGCTCTTTTCTCCGATATCCTTGCCAGCCTTGGCATCGGTCAGGGCCTGTTGACGATCATCGGAACACCATATGCTCTGCAGCACCTTGTGGGCATCAGAACCAATGCCGGCGCGGGGGTAGAGCAGATAGCGCACCCGGATTCCGGCTTCGTTCAAGGTCGGCACTTCTTCATGCAGACGTGCGCAGTAGGGGCAGGATGTATCGGTAAAAACCGTAATTGTGCGCTCGGCCTTGCCCTCTTTTGGCTCGAAAATAACCATATTCTGCTCACCTATGTTCTCGATCGCCTGCATCGAGAGCTTACCCTGGTCTCTGGCGGTGATATCCGTCTGACTGTCGAGTTCGATAATACTGCCGCGAAAGGCGTATTTCAGATCAGGCGTGAGATAAAACAGGCGTGAACCGGTGATCAACTGATAAAGCCCATCAATCGGCGTGGTCTTTATCTCGCTGATGGTCAATTCTGGCATCTCCTTGGTCAGGTTGCCTTTCAGCTGCTCAATATCGGCCTGCTGATCGGCAAACCCACAGATCGGCAACAGTATTCCAAGGAAAACAGGTAAGATTCTTTTCATAGATGTGCTCTTGGTGGTTTTAGTTAACACTGGTATGACAAGCCATTTGATAAAACATTCCATGAATGTACTTGTCCACAAAAATTGTCTGCCAGTTTAGAATATTTCCTCACCGAGCACCAAAGATTGTTCGCAACACAAACCTGGACCCGCTAGCACTATGAATCCTGAAATCTGGTTCGCCTTCTTCCTTGCTGCACTCCTCATCTCCCTCTCGCCAGGGGCAGGCGCCATCAATACCATGAGTAATGGCATGCGCTACGGTGTCTGGCAGACGTTTCCGGCGATCCTCGGCCTGCAACTGGGATTCGGGACGCAAATAGTGCTGGTCGGTATCGGACTGGGGGCGTTGATCGCCTCCTCAAATACCGCCTTCAACATCATCAAGTGGATTGGCGTGGCCTATCTGCTCTGGCTGGGATACAGCAAATTCCGTGAGCCGCCCCTGGCCATTAGCTCAATGAAGTCTGCGCCGGAATCGGCCACTCGCCGATTCTGGAAGGCCACTTTTGTCAATCTCACCAACCCAAAAGCCACGGTTTTTCTGGTCGCCCTGTTTCCGCAGTTTCTCAATCCCGCCAGCGACCACCAACTGGAACAGTTCACCATCATGGGGAGTACGCTGATTCTGGTAGATATCGGGGTGATGATCGGCTACGCCACCCTGGCCGCCAACCTGACCCGTTGGATGAAAAGCGAAAGGCACCAGCGCTGGCAGAATCGTATCTTCGGATCGATATTCATGGGCGCCGCCGCATTGATGGCCAGCTACCAAGGCAGCCGCTAGTGGCTATTGACCACCCATCCCGCAGCGATCCGGCAAGGATATGAAGACAACCAACCACTACAGTGGCTGTAGGCTCGATCGCATGGATGCTCAGCGCGAGGACTCCACCTGGCTTGAGCGTGTGATTGACAGCGACCAGACCCAGATTCTGCCGCTTTGGCGCAACCGCCACCCTGTCTCATCAGGTAGTCAGCCGAAGGTATGCACCAGAGGAGAACTGGGGAAGCTGTTATCCGCACAGACAGAGCAAATTTTCCTCGGCATGGATAGTGATAATCACCCCTGGGTGGCTGTTGATCTGTCACATCTTGCGCAGCCGCCAAGCCTCGCTGGTGCCGAACAGCAGACCGAATGGTTCGATCTGCGTAAATTCGGCACCCTGCTCGATCATGCCAGTGGTGCATTACTCGCCTACGCCCGTGCCATGGTGCACTGGAATGCCCATCATCGGTTCTGCAACAGATGTGGGCATCCCGCAATCATGCTGCGCGCAGGACATCAGCGGCAGTGCACCAACAGTGCATGCGCTCACCAGATCTATCCACGCATTGATCCTGCCGTGATCATGTTGATCCACCACGGCGACCTCTGCCTGCTGGGAAGACAGCCCCAGTGGCCTGCAGGCCGCCACTCGGTCCTCGCAGGCTACGTCGAACCAGGGGAAAGCCTTGAAGACGCGGTCAGGCGGGAGGTGCAGGAAGAGGTCGGCATTGACATCGAGGCCATTCACTATCACTCATCGCAGGCCTGGCCCTTCCCCTCCTCGATCATGCTGGGTTTTTACGCCCGGGCAAAAGACCTGGCGATCAGCCTGAATGACAACGAACTTGAATCGGCTGCCTGGTTTGACCGGGACAGCATCCGTCAAGGCAGCTCCGGATTGCTACTCCCCAGTCGGGATTCCATCGCCTACCGACTGATCGGCGATTGGCTGGATGGCCGAATTCCAGGCTAGCCCTACCTAACCCCATACAAACGAGACCGATGATCGAAACCAATCCCCCACCCTGGCTGTGTCCCGTCTGCGCCCATCCACTGATACTGGGAAATGGCTCGTTTAGCTGTGCATCCGGGCATCTCTTCGACCTGGCCAGGGAGGGCTATGTCAATCTACTCCTGGCAAACCAGAAACACAGCGCTAATCCCGGTGATGACCGGATGATGTCGCGCTGCCGACGCGAGTTTCTGGAACAGGGCTACTACGATGCCCTGGCAGATCTGGTCGGCTCCTGTTGTCGGTCGCATCTCACCGCGAACCCAGCGGAGAGTGTTCAGCTACTCGATATCGGTTGTGGTGAGGGTTATTACACTCAGCATATCTATACATGCCTGACTGATACGACCACAGGGACAATGCTCGCCGGTATCGACATCTCGAAAGAGGCGATCCGCATGGCCGCCAGGCGTTATCCCGACCTGCCGTTTGCGGTGGCCAGCAATAGCCGATTGCCCGTGGCGGACGGCAGTATCGACATCATCTACGCGATATTCGCGCCATCCTATGTTCCAGAGATTGTCCGTGCGTTGAAACCTGGAGGAATTTTCCTCAATGTCCGGCCAGAGTCCAGACACCTGTTTGCCCTGCGCCAGCTGGTCTACGACGACGCCCATCCGCATCAATCCAGGGCCGTGTTGCTTGATGGGCTGAGCCATCAACAGGAGACCCGTCTGAGCTACCCGATAACGGTACGGCAGGAGGACATAAGCAATCTGCTAGCGATGACGCCCTACTACTGGCAGGCGAGCAGGGAGAAACAGCAGCAGATTGCCGACCTTGCGGAGCTGGTCACCGAGGTCGATTTTATCGTCGATCGGTACGCCTTGGCGCAATAACGCACGAGTCCTAGCCGGTGACATAGAGAAAACGCTTGATCTTCATCGTCGGGGTTTTTTCGAAGGGTTCTGTCTGCTCGATAATTTTACTCAGGCGTGAGAAGCCGGAGACCTTGCTGTTGGTTGATTTCTGAATCTGGTTCAGCACCTCATCGACCTTGATCCTCAACTCGGATTCAGGCAGCTTCCGGCTGTTGAAACGTTCGTCCAGTTTGTCGTAATCCAGATGGACGCGCGCTACCAGCCTGCCCTCATCCTGAAACACCAACGACTCAAGCACCATATCCTCTTCATTGATGACCGATTCAATCTCCTCCGGGTAGATGTTTTCGCCGGATGCCCCAAGGATCATGTTCTTCAATCGTCCGCGGATATGCAGAAACCCCTCGTCGTCGATGAACCCCAGATCCCCGGTGCAGAACCAGCCATCCCCGGCAAACACCTCTTTATTGATTTCCGGCGCTTTGTAGTAGCCCTGCATCACATTACCGCCTTTTACGCGGATCTCTCCCTCGCCGGTATCAGGATTGGGTTCGACGATCTGCACCTCGATACCGGGAAAAACCGGTCCGACTGCACGCAAGCGGGTGTTGAAAGGCGTGGAACCGGCCACCAGCGGTGCTGTCTCGGTCAGACCATAACCGATGGCGTAGGGAAAGCCCGCCTCTTTGAGAAACTTCTCTGTCTCATAGGCGACCGCAGCGCCGCCAATCCCAAAGAAGCGCAGGCTGCCACCAAATGTCTCCAGCAGTTTTTTCCCGGCGATTCTGTTCAGCTTCTTTCTCACCAGCGGAATCGCATAGAGATTGCGTATCAGCCAGTTGGCGTTGAACTTGGGCTGGATGCGCATCTTGTAGATCTTTTCAATCACCAGCGGTACCGAAAGGATTGCCGTTGGCCTGATCTTCGCCATGGCCGGCAACAGCACCTTGGCGGTCGGTGGTTTATCCAGATAGTAGATGCTTCCACCCCAACGCAACGGGAGAATAAACCCCAGGGTGCATTCGTAGGTGTGCGACAGTGGCAGGATGGAGAGAAAACGGTCATCCTCGTAAATAGGGACAACCTTCGCGGCCGCCTCTGCATCAAACATCAGGTTACCGTGACTGAGCATCACCCCTTTTGAATTGCCCGTGGTGCCCGATGTATAGATGATGCAGGCGAGATCATCCGGCGACACATCGGTCGCCGCGGTGCGTTTCAACTTTCGCCCGGCAGCCTCTTTCAGCTTATCGAACTCTTTCTTACCTGCCTGAATCGTCCGGGAGAGCCTGTCTTTCGGGGTGTCCGGGGGGATGATACTGAAATCATCCAGCAGCATGTACACAGTCAAGGTCTCATACTTGAACTCTTCCACTTTTGAATAGAGCTTCTCGGATACAAACAGCCCCTTGCATTCGTCATGGCGCAGGATGTGGTGAACAGCACTGGGATGAAATTCAGGAAGAATGGGAACAACCACCGCCCCCATGGTGACTATGGCAAAGTAGGCCACGCCCCAGTTCGGCATGTTTTCCCCCAGCAGCGCCACCCGATCTCCACGGGAAACACCCTGGTCCGCCAGAAACTCCCGCAATACCTGAACCTGCTCGCCAAACTCACGGTAGGTAAACCCCTCGCCATCGACCCAGGAGAGGCAGGTATTGTCGGAATAGCGCTCAATGCTGTGCTCAAAAAGCGCCTCAAGGGTCAATTTTTCAAGGGTATCCATGGTCACTCCCTTCGTCATAGAGTGACTGTATTGTAAAAGAGCCATGCAAGAAGTGGTAGCGTTTCAGTCCAAAACGCCTTTATCGGGAAGCTAACCGTCAACAGTACCCGGTTTTCTGCCCGGCCTGGCCAGGTCCGGAAAATAGTCATCGATATCTATATCCTCACCGCGCATCACCGCATCCACCGCATCCATTGCGTCCTGGATCCTCCTGGCGTCTTCTGCGGTGATCACCTCCCGGGCTGAACCAAGGAAGCTCAATACCCAGGCCCCTTCAGGCTGGGGACCGGTGATTATTGTATTGATCTCCTGCTCACCGCTGCGCCCGCGACAGAGTGCCGTATATTCACGCTGTTCGATAATCTGCATCGGGATGCCAATACACATAGGGTATGTCTCAGTCTGGAATTTCGGGACTATTGTACCTTTTTTGGCCTGCCGTTTCTCCAGTACCCGAAGCAGGGTTATTGCCCCCTGACAACAACGGTTGCCGAGACATCGGGACGACGGAAATTCCCTGAATGAAAAAGATTGTTTCCTATAAGGATAAACAGGCTAAAATATCCCGGCTTTTACATTATATTTTCCTAGAGGACGCTGACTGATCGTCGGATGGGTAAGTGATACCCAACTGCCTTGGGAACTGAGTTAACGAAGACAATGAAACAACTACCCGATAATGGATCATTGCGATTCATAGATGGTAAAGAATGTGTTTTCTACGACGGGTACTGGATTCGCCACTACCCTCTGCCCGAAGACACACTGGCAAGCCGCAAGCATTTCATAGACAGCCTCACCAGAAGAACCTTTCACCACACCGAATCCGGAATCAACACACCAGGCAGTTGCCTGGAAGAGGCGCGGGCCGCCTACGAGCAGGAACAGAATCCGGCGAGAAAGCGGGTGAATGGCGCCATGCTGGCCGGTGCCCTGTTCAACCGGGCGACTGATATCTTCACCGCCGTGGTTGATCTGGAAGAAAAGGGCGTCAAGGTCGAGCACAACAACCCATTGATGGTGGAGTGTGAGGATTGCTTCCGCGAGGCGTTGGAACTGGGCAAGCAGGTCAAGCACTATAGCGGTGAAGAGGGTATTGATGAATTATGGGGGGAGCCGCTCAAGGCCTTCACCCAACCCCTGTCACAGCTTTTCACCTCGCGCTACTGCAAGATTGCCCAGACCATGCGGGACATCGACCGGGTTACCGACCGTCTGCTGACGACATTTAGCCACATCGATATTTTCAAAGGCGTAATCCCGCTGGTCACCAACTACGCCAGCACATCCAAACTACAGATCGAAACCATGAAGAGCGACTCGGCCTTCTTCCAGGTCTGGCCGGCTTTCATTGCGGCCCGTGAAGCCCTGGAGCAGTTCAGCCCGGATACCATACCCGGGGCTTCCGAGGAGACCAACCGGCATATTGAACGGGGCGTGAAGTTGATCACGACCGGAGCCGCGCTTATCACGTATCTTTCAGAGGCACGAGTGCCCATGCCGAAAAGCACCCGGCAATTCCTTGACGACTCCGACGCATTTCTCAAGAGATGGACAGAAATGGTCTCGGTACCGCTCGAAAAGCAACATTACAGGTAAGCGACATCGAAGACCTAACCCGGACAACCATCGGAAAATTCCAGATCAAGCGCCTGATAGGCCGAGGCGCTACCGCCTCTGTATATCTGGCCGAAGACCCCTTCAACAGTAACGAGGTGGCGATAAAAATAGCCCACCAGGGGATCTTCAACGATCCGGTCAACGGCGGACGCTTCAAGAAGATGTTCATCAACGAGGCCAGCCTCGCGGGGAAATTGCGGCATCCTCATATCGTCAGCGTCTATGATGCCGGCAGCGAACACAACATGCATTACATCGTCATGGAGTATGTCGCCGGGCAGACGCTCAAGGCCTTCTGCACCCCGGAGCATCTGCTGCCCGTCGATCAGGTAGTGGAAATCGCCTTCAAATGCGCCAATGCCCTGGACTACGCCTATCGCAACGGCCTGATCCACAGAGACATCAAACCCGCAAACATCCTTGTCACCCAGGGAACCGACGTCAAAATCAGTGATTTCGGCGCAGCCCAGATGGCAGATTCGGAACTGACCCAGATTGTCGATGCCATCGGAACGCCCAGCTACATGTCTCCGGAACAGGTGCGGGGAGAAAAACTCAGCCACCAGACCGACATCTACTCACTGGGCGTGGTGATGTATCTGATGCTGAGCGGCAAGCTCCCCTTCTCGGCCAAGAACCAGTACGAACTGATTCAGAAAATATCCAAGCAGCCACCGGTTCAGCTCGATTCGGTGCGCCCCGACCTCCCGAAAGAGGTGGTATCGATCGTCATGCGTTGCCTGGAAAAAGAGCCCGGCATCCGCTATCAAACCTGGAAGGAGTTCTCCGCCGATCTATCCCAGGTGAATGAAAAACTGGAACTGAACTCCACCGACATATCAGACACCCGAAAATTCAACACATTGAAAAAACTGAACTTTTTCCACGACTTCACCGATGTCGAGCTATGGGAAGTACTGCGTATCAGCAGCTGGCGGGATTTTCCCGCGAACAAGAAGTTGCTGGAGGAGGGAAAGGTCGGCAACTCCCTGTTCATTCTCGCTTCAGGCACCGCGCGCATTGTCAAAAACAGCAAGCTACTGGGGATCATCGATGGCGGCGAGGTATTTGGTGAAACTGCCTATATCAATGGCGCCAAGAAAAGACGCAACGCCAATGTGATCAGTACCATGCCGGTGACCCTGCTGAAGATAAAAAGCGAGGCGCTCACCCAGGCCTCGGATCATCTGCAGACCAAGTTCAACAAGGAACTACTGAAAACCCTGGCGGAACGCCTGGAAAAGACCTCGACCATCGCCTCTGCGCTGTAACCGCAACAGGTTTCGGTTATCATGCCGGAAGCAGAGAGAGTGATGCCAATGCCAGACCGCCAAACAACTTCTACCAAATTCAGCGAGCTGAATGCGCTTTTTCAGCAGGCAGAAGCCCTGACTGCTGAACTGCTAAACCAGGCGGCACAGCATTTTGACATCCGGGTTCCCGCAGTCGAGATACGCTTCGACCTGCGAGGCACCGCCGCCGGGCAAGTCAGGCTGCACCGTAATCGAACCCTGGAGATCCGCTACAATCTTCAACTGCTGGCAGACAACCGGGAGGAGTTCATCGCCAGAACAGTACCCCACGAAGTGGCCCATGTGATCGCCTACTGCGCCTTCGGTCGGCGTATCAAACCCCACGGCAAAGAGTGGAAAAGCGTCATGGGACTGTTCAATGCCGATACACGGCGCTGTCACAGTTATCCGGTTTCAACCGTCCGGCGACGACAGATCACCCGTTACCGCTATGTTTGCGGTTGCCGCACCCATCAGCTGAGCGCCATCCGCCATAACCGGATCAGTCGCGGTCAGACAAGCTACAGCTGCATCCACTGTAATCAGACACTGCAACCGGCGGTCAAACAGGCGAACCGGTCCGACTGAACGTGTCCGAGATCCTGCTCTGCACCCTCAACGCACGCTATATCCACGCCTCCCTGGGCTTGAGATACCTGCTGGCGAACATGGCCGCGCTGCAACCCCGTACCAGGATCATCGAATTCACCCTCGAACCCTGGCCGATAGACATCGCCGAGGAGCTGCTGAGCCATAATCCGACAATCATCGGGTTTGGCGTATACATCTGGAATATCGAGCAGACCACGCGCCTGGTGAAGCTGTTAAAACGGCTCAGGCCGGAACTCACCATTGTTCTTGGTGGACCGGAGATCAGCCATGAATGGCAGGAACAGGAGATCTTCGAATACGCCGAACACATCATTCCGGGGCAGGCTGACCTGCTGTTCGCGCAGTTGTGCCGGGAGATCCTGGAAGGTCACACACCCGCAAAGGTCTACTCTGGCATCCTGCCCGACCTCAAGACCATCACCCTCCCCTACGCCCTGTATACCGACGAGGATATCGCCAACCGCGTACTCTACGTCGAGGCCTCCCGGGGCTGTCCGTTCAAATGTGAATTCTGTCTTTCGGCGTTGGACAAAACCTCTTGGGGCTTTCCCCTGGAGCCTTTCCTGGCCGCCATGCAGGATCTATTTGAACGCGGTGCCCGGCATTTCAAATTCGTCGACCGCACCTTCAACCTCGACAGCAAAACCACCGACCGGCTGCTGCAGTTTTTTCTGGAGCGCATCGACAGCGGCCTGTTTCTCCATTTCGAAATCATCCCGGACCGCCTGCCGCCATCACTGAAAGCACTGCTCCCACGCTTTCCGGCCGGATCGTTACAGTTTGAGGTTGGAGTACAGAGCTTCAACCCGGAGGTCCAAGCCCTGATCAGTCGCAGGCAGGACAATGCCAAGACCTGTGAAAACCTGCGCTGGCTGCACGCCCACACCTCGGCCCACATCCATGCCGATCTGATCATAGGTCTGCCGGGTGAGTCGCTGGAGAGCTTTGCCAAAGGCTTTGATCGTCTGGTCGCCTTGGGGACCCACGAGATCCAGATTGGTGTGCTGAAACGGCTGAGAGGAACACCGATCACCAGGCACACCGGGCATTTCGACATGCGCTATAACCCCAATCCACCCTACGACATCCTCTCAACCCACCTGATCGACTTCCAGCAGATGCAGACGCTTAACCGTTTCGCCCGTTACTGGGAGATGATCGCCAACTCGGGACGCTTTCGTACTGCACTGCCGCTGGTACTCGGGGATGCCCCATTCCAGCGCTTTTACGCGCTCTGCGACTGGCTCTACCGGGAGACCGCGCAGGTGCATAAAATCGCCCTGAAACGGTTGTTCGACCTGTTGTTTGAGGGAATGACCGAGCGTCTGGGCCTGGATAGGCTTCAATCCAGAACCGCCCTGGAAGCAGATTTTGCCGCGTCGGGCATCAAGGGGCTGCCGCGCCTATTGCAGAACAAACCGGCAGAATCCCGGACTACCGGTAAAACCGCCACCGGCAAACATCAATCACGCCAGATCAGGCATTTGTAGATTCGGAAACCGATTGGTAGATCAGGCGTATTCGTCAATGCCCAGCAGAGAACTGATCATCTCACGCTCGTGGGTCTCATCCAGGGCGCGATAGGAGGCGATGGCCTGTCGGCTTCGGCCACTCAGCGATTCATCAGCAGCGTTGCGCTGAATCAACACCTCGGCACGGGCCTGGACAGATTCCCGTGCTGCCCGGGTAGAGGTCAAGACCGCTTGCGGGTAGTTGTTCTCAGGCTGTTTCTTTGGCGTCCCCTGAACAGGCATAGGGGGCTGAACCGGCGTCAGCGCCTTACTGACCGGCGAATAGTAGACTGAACCAGCAATGGAATCGGAGATATTCATACTCAACCGTTAGTCACGGGCCATCAGCCTGGCGGCCAGCTGAATGACCGGTCGCCCAGCACATGCATATGGATATGAAACACTGTCTGTCCTGCATCCTTATTACAGTTGACCACAGTACGGTAGCCCTGCTGATCTATCCCCTCCTGCACCGCGATTTTCTGCGCAGTCAGAAACAGTTTGCCCATCAGTTCGGCATCTTCCACGGAGAGGTCGTTCAGGGTGCTGATATGCCGCTTGGGTATGACCAGATTATGCACAGGCGCCTGGGGCGAGAGATCACGAAACGCCAGCACATCGTCGTCCTCATACACCACATCCGGTGTTATTTCACCGGCTACCATCTTACAGAATAGACAATCATCCATCGTTTTACATCTCTCAGAATCAAATACTTATGACGGTTTCACAGTTCAAAGCACGCGCCGGTCAGCAAAGGCATGGGACAGGGTACCCCCATCAACATACTCCAGTTCACCACCGAGAGGAACACCGTGGGCTATCCGGGTCACCTGGATTGCACGCTCCTTGCCCATCTCGCTGATGTAATGTGAAGTCGCCTCCCCCTCAACCGTGGGGTTTACCGCCAGTATCATCTCTTGGACATGGCCTTCGGATAAAAGTTTATCCAGTAGGTCAAGCCCCAGTTCCCGCGGGCCAATACCATCCAGAGGCGATAGGTGCCCACCGAGGACGAAATAGCGGCCACGGTAATCGGTCACACGTTCGAGTATCACCACATCTGCCGGGGTTTCGACAATACAGAGCTGGGCGTCATTGCGGTTCGGATTGATGCAGAGCCTGCATAAATCGGTTTCACTCAGGGTCCGGCAACGCTGACAGTGACCTATCTTTTCCATTGCTTGGGCCATCACCGACGCCAGCCGGCGACCACCTTCACGGTTGCGCTCCAGCAGGTGAAAGGCCATGCGTTGTGCGGATTTCGGCCCAACACACGGCAGACAGCGCAGCGCCTCCATCAGTTGTTCCAGCAGGGGTTGACCGGTGCTCACGGACGTTTCGCAACCTGTCTCAGAATGGGAGTTTGAAGCCCGGCGGCAAGCCAATACCGGCGGTCACATCAGACATGCTCGACTGCATCTTGTCAGCAACACGGTGCACGCCATCGTTGATCGCAGCGGCAATCAGGTCCTCCAACATCTCTTTATCATCGCCGACCAGGCTGTCGTCGATCTCGACACGACGCACTTCATGCTTGCCGTTAATGGTTATCTTGACCAGGCCGCCGCCGGATTCGCCCACCACCTCTTCCTGGGCCAGACGCTCCTGTGCCTTCTGAAGATCGGCCTGCATCTTCTGGGCCTGCTTCATTAAATTACCTATTCCACCTTTCATTTAACCTTCCTCGTCATGGAATCTATGATCAATGCGCAACCGGATCTCACGAATCGATTGCACGAATGGACTCGGGTATGAGCCGCGCCCCCAGTTGTTCTTCCATCGCCTGGACCACCGGGTCCTCGGCCAGCTCGATCTCTGCCTGTAACTGGCGCTGGGCCTGTGCCTTAGCCTGCAGTTGCGCCGGCGTGGTGTCGTCGCTTTTGGCAATGGTGATCTGCAACTGCACCTCGGTGTTTAAAAACTGGGCGACGGCCTTCTGCAGGCGCTGTTCGGTACTCTCCCCTTTCAACTGCCGGTGGGCAGGATCAAGCTTGAGTATTAATTTGCTGCCATCCCAGGATTCGAAACTACAATTGTTTGCCAGCTGTTTGGCCATGGCGCCGATATCCATCGCCTCGACCACCTGGTCCCATCGGCTCAGATCCACCTGGTTCGAGGCAACGCTAGTGTCGCCGCTGCGTTCAGAGGTGGATGGAGCAGCAGTCGGAGCCGCTGGCTTGGCTGTGTTGCCCTGCTGGGGTGGGGTTGCCGGTTTTTGTGCCGGGCGGGTCGTGGAAACCGGCGATTCGCGGGTTGCCACTGGACTGCTGCTTGCACTGCCGGTATCAGGCCGAAAGGCGAGCATGCGCAGCGCCACCATCTCGAAACCCGTCTGCGGGTCCGGGGCAAGGTGCAGATCGCGCTGGCCAATCAGACCGATCTGGTAAAACAGTTGTGTGTCCTCCGGTAACAATGCTGCAGCAAGTTGCACAACCTGTTCTTTGTCTCCAGCGCTGTCATCGACCGCGCCCGGAACTGTCTGCTCCAGGGCAATGCGGTGCAGAAGCGATAGAAGATCCTGAAGCACCCCGACGAAATCCGGCGCCATCTCCCCGATCTCGCGAATGGTGCCAAGAAGCCGCTCGGCATCCTGCCCAGCGAGTGCCTGCGCCAGATGATGCACATGATCCTGGGTAATGGCGCCGAGCATTGCTCCGACCTCATTTTCGACAACCTGACCACCGCCAAAGGCGATCGCCTGATCCATCAGACTGAGGGCGTCGCGCATACTGCCATCGGCAGCGCGTGCCAGATGCAGCAGCGCCGGGGTATCGTGGGGAATCCCCTCCCGCTCCAGAATCTGTTGCAGATGGCCGCGGATCTGGTCCAGGGGCAGTCTTTTCAGGTTGAACTGAAGACAACGGGAGAGGACGGTGACCGGCACCTTTTGCGGATCGGTGGTGGCCAGCAGGAACTTGACGTGCGGGGGCGGCTCTTCCAGAGTCTTCAGCAGTGCATTGAAGCTGCTGTCTGAAAACATGTGCACCTCATCGATCAGGTACACCTTGTAGCGGCCTCGCACCGGTGCATAGGGAACATTGTCCAGCAACTCGCGGGTCTGATCGACCTTGGTTCTGGAGGCGGCATCCACCTCGAGCAGATCGACAAAGCGCCCTTCATCGATCTCCCGGCAGGCGGAGCACTGTCCGCAGGGCACCGAACCGACACCATGCTCGCAATTCAAAGACTTGGCGAAAATGCGCGCCAGGGTAGTCTTGCCCACCCCTCGGGTACCGGTAAAAAGGTAGGCGTGATGCAGCCGATCGTTGTCCAGGGCATTGCTCAATGCCCTTACGACATGCTCCTGTCCCACCATTTCACTGAAGATGCGGGGACGCCATTTTCTGGCCAAAACCTGATAAGACATGGTCTGTTCTAGAAACTCTCGTTGCTCAGGAAACCGGAACAGGGAGTTTACCTCAACCGTGAAATCGTTTCACTGTCGAGCCATCTCCAGACCGCGTTTTAAATGGGTGGCGGCCCACACCAGCCGCACCCCGGCACACGAGTCAACTGCTGCGGCTGCTCCCTTCCGGGCCTGACCGAGTCCACAGTTTATCGTTGCGAGGGGACCGATGCGGGCCACCATAAACAGAACAGGCCCCGGCATTGCCGGGGCTTGATTTGGAGGGGGAATTATCCGTGTCCGGACAGGTTGGGTCAACCTAAACCCATATCTGCCGGAGAGCGAGCGTTCAGAACTCGCCGGTGGCGCCCGCCATCATGATATCCAGCATGCTCTGGTTGACACGGATCGCGGTGTCCAGCACCTCACCGGGCAGCAATTCGCTGTTGATCAGCATATCCAGGTTAAGCATCATCAACTGCAGTTCTCCCTTCTGATCCTCGACCAGGGAGATGCGGCATGGCATGTAGCTCGAGAAGATTGGGTTACTGATCACCATGAGTCGGGCATCCATCGGATTACAGAACTGGAAAATACTCAGGAACGGGGTTTCCACCCCGCGCGACTCCAGCTCCTTCGAGACATCCTGACGCCCCACCAGTTTCAGATTCAGCTCAACAGCCTTTGATAACATGGCCTGGATCGCATCCTCTTTGCTGACACCCGCTTTAAGCGCCATCTGGGCCACCGTCTGGGTAATATCGGTAATCTGCAGACCGTGTTGCTTAACCGGTTTCTCCGGACGTTTCGCGGCCAGCATGGCGGGGCGCGGCGGAACAAACCGTTTGCCCGCGACAAATCTTGAATTGTCCAGGCTCGCCAGGAACGCGGTAATGTCGATAATTTCCTGATCGGTGTACTCGGTGAAGGTATCGTCTTCCGGATCATTATCGTGTATCCGGCCCTGGGTCTGGAACATCTTCATCGACTGGAACAGGTACTCCGAATGCTGGCTTCGCAGCGGAGGCGCATCCTTGTCCGGTTTTCCAGATCCATCCTTGGCATGACAGGTATCGCACTCATCGTCGAACACCTCTTTGCCATTCTCCTCCGATCCACCGAACCGCTGCACGATATCGAAGCGGTCGTCGTAGCTGAAATCCAGGGATGAGAGATAGGTCGCCACATCCTCGATATCCTGGTCGCTCATCTTGTCGAGGCCGGTCGTGCTGACCATCAGCGGGTTGTTCCTGGTACCGTTCAGATAGTCCTTGGTCGCCTTGATAAGATACTCGACCGGCATACCGGCCAGACGCGGAGACAGACGCCCCGATGCCCCCTGTCCGTAGATGCCATGGCAGAGCGAGCAGCTGCGATTGATCCTCTCGCCATTGGCCAGATCAGCGCCCTGGGATATCAATGGGAACGACAGTAATAGTGCCAGCAGTGTTTTTTTCATCATGGAGCCTCCCTCAAAATGCAGTTTACATTTGGTATTGTTTTATTGATTTATTATTTCCCACGCTGCAGACCAACCCTTAATAACCTGGCATTTATCCATGGAATTTATGAATATTTAGTATGTTGCAGATGTTTGTGGAATTATTCTAAACCGACATTACCACACAGGAATGGCTTAGAACAGGCACTTGCAGAGGAGCATCAGGAAAAGTCCTGACAGATCAAACTGGCGTGAGATGCCCGGGTTCGCTGAGGATACTCGGCTTCTCCTGGGGATAACCCTTGCTATTGTCCAAATAAACTTTTGGCCAATTCCCGGGTTTGTTCGGACTGCTTGGATAACCGGTCAAACACCTGCCCGACGGTCTCATCATCAAAACCCAGGCGTTCAATCCGTTCGTCAACTGGTTGCCAGGGGCAATCAAGCAACAGCGCCCTGGACATGGACTCGGCCACCCCTACCAGCGCAGCCCATTGCCAGTGACCATTCTCATAATCCGGATTGGCATGGCCGACCATCGCCACTACGAGCGGTTCCGGCAATTTCCAGGCGGTGGCCAGCACGCCACCGGCCTCACAGTAGTCCAGCCCTATCCGTTCGATCAACAGTTGATTCAAGTTGAGATCACTATTCTCGGCAGTCCTCTTAAACACCTGGTTGGCCTCACCGGGGAACAGGTCGACCAACCACAGCAACCCAAGGTTATGCAGGAGACCAGCCGCGCGTGCGCCTGCGGCGTCGATTCTTAGATCCGGCTCGACCGACATCGACAGCCAGGCAGTGGCGTCTGCGGTCAACAAAGCGCTGCACCAATATCGCTGGGCATCGAAACCCGGGCATTTCTTGGGATTAAAGGGAGCTGCGATAGCCAACGCGATGCCGACACTGCGAACCACCGCGAACCCCAGTCTTGCGCAGGCCGATTCCAAGGATACAATCGGGCTGACGGGTGATGACCAGGATGAATTGGCCAGGCTGATGAGACGCGCGGCAATTGTGGGGAAACGCTCGATCACCTTTGCCAGATCGGCATAGCTGATAGTGTCGTCAGTCAGCGAGCGCAACAATTGCGATGCGCCTGGTGGCAAAATGGGCAGTTGCCGGGTATTCAGGCGGGTTAACACATCGTTGCGTAAATGGTTGTCAGTCATACCAATCCGTTGTCTATACAGATATATCTTGAGTGTAGTCTTTGATCATCCGACTGCCCTGGAAAAATCCGGTTTGAAACTTTTCACAAACAGTTGGGGTACATGCTGTGCTGCGACCGGAGGACTGAAGTAGTAGCCCTGGGCAAACTCGCAACCTATGCCCTGCAATACCGTAATCTGATCCTGGCTTTCAACACCTTCCGCCAATACCCTGTAACCCAGGGCGTTGGCCATGCCGACAATCGTACCCAGTAACACCGATGTATCAGGGTCATTCAGCATATCGATCAGGAACATCTGGTCGATCTTGAGACAGTCTATCGGCAGCTTTTTCAATGATCCGAGCGACGAGTAACCCGTACCAAAATCATCAATCGCGATCTTCACCCCCAAGGCACGCAAGCGTTTGAAGGTCTCAAGATTATTATTGCTATGCACCACGGATTCCGTGATCTCCAGTTCGATATCGCCAGGATCAATAGCGGCCTCATCGATCGCCTTGGCAACCGTCTGGACAATGGACGGGTTCTCAAAGTGTAGCGGAGAGATATTCAGGGCAATTCTGCCGAAGGGTATATTCTCGCCCTTCCATGCCGCCGCCTGCTGGCAGGCGGACCTGATCAGCCATTCGCCCAGGCGCTCAATGACACCTATGCGCTCGGCTACGGCAATGAACTCATCTGGAGGAATGACACCGATGTGCGGGTGGTTCCAACGTGTGAGCGCCTCCAGTCCAAATACATTTCCGCTCTCAAGCTGAACCTGGGGCTGGTAGAAGATTTCAAGATCTCCCTGATCCAGTGCGCGGCGAAGCTCCTCTTCGACCTGAAGCCTGTGCTCTGCCTGGACAGTCAACTCAGGCTTGTAGAAGGCATAGCGGTGTTTGCCATCTTCCTTGGCCGCATACATTGCGCTATCGGCTGCCTTTAACAGGGTCTGCAGATCGTTGCCGTACTCGGGAAAATAGGCGATACCGATACTGACCCGGGGACGTATCTGCTGACCTGACAGATCAACCGGCTTGTTGATCTCCTCAAGACAGCGACTGGCGACATCGGCGGCGGCATATTCATTGGATACGTCATCGACCAGGATACAAAATTCATCGCCACTCAGACGGGCCACGAAATCCGTCTCGCGCAATACCGATTGCAACCGCTTGGCAACCACCTTGAGCAGGACATCGCCCGCATCGTGCCCCATGCTGTCGTTGACGTCCTTGAAACCATCCAGGTCCAGATAGAGCAAGGCAAACCGGGTCAGGCGGCGCTGGGATGCCTTGATCATGTCCTGTAGATGCTTGTAAAAATAGGCCCGGCTGGCAAGGCCGGTGAGTTCGTCGGAGTAAGCCAGTTCGCGGATGCGCCTCTCGGCCGCACGCTGCTGGGTGATGTTCTGAATGGTCCCGAGGATCACATGCTGATCGATGGAGGCCAGATCCAACTCCTGATGCACGATAATCGGCTTGCTCTGCCCTATCTCCAGGCGATAATCCACGGGCTCCAGAGGTCCGCCGCTGACTACCGTGGTGATGATGTTTTTGATGTAACCACGATCTTCCGGGTGGATGTATTCGATGTAGTCATTCAGCCTGCTGCCGAACTGCGTCTGGTCGACACCCAGCATCTGTGCCAGGTTACCCGAGATATGGAATTCACCGTTCTTGTAGTTCCAACGCCAGTAGCCCAGCTTGGCAATACGCTGGGCCGTCGCCAGCTGTTCCCGGCTCGCCTGCAGTTCTCTGGCATCATTCGCGGCCCTGATCTGGAAGCGTATCCGGTGTATGAGATCGGTATAGTTCACCGGCTTGCTGATGAAGCTGGTCGCGCCGGAATCAAACGCACGGTCAACAGAATCAACGTCATCCAGCCCCGTGACCATGAACACGGGAATGGTTTCTCCATCAGGCAGGGCGCGCAGTGTTTCACAGACCTGGAAGCCGTCCATATCCTCCATCAGCGCATCGAGCAACACCAGCTGTGGTGGCTGAGCCTTGATCTTATCCAGCGCCTCTGCCCCACTGGCCGCTTCATCGACCGTAAACCCGGCCCCGCTCAGTGCATCTGTTGTCAGCTGTCTGAACGCCCGGTCATCATCGACCAGCAATATTCTTTCCAATGCCGGCTCATTAACCTCTTCAGGTTGGAGTGCCTCATTGGATACCGATGGCGGTCTGACAACCTGTTTCAGCGCCTCAAACACCTGCCGTAATTCGAGATCCACTGTTTCCAGCAGATCCCCTACTTCGTCCAAGCGCTCTTCTCTGGCGGCACTCTCAATGGTGCGGAAATAGCCCGCCAGCACCGTGGCGCCGAGGCTGGCGCTACTGGATTTGAGGCTATGGGCAATCTGACGCACTCTTACTGTATTTCCTTGCTGACAGGCCTTAACCAGATTCTCAAAATCGCCCGCTGTATCTTTCAGGTAGTGTTTGATGGCATTGCCCAGCACATCTCGACCACTCATCTCGCCAAGCACGCGCAGTTGCTCAATCTGCTGATAATCGAGCGGTAAAAGTTTGCCTTCCTCGCTTTGTGTGATCGATCCAGCCTTTTCAAGGTCAGCATCAACCGATGCCAGCCATTTTTTCAGCATATCGCCCAGAACCTTCTGGTTGAACGGCTTGCTCAGGTAATCATCCATACCGGCCGAAGCACACTGTTGCTGGATTCCCTTTTGCACGTCGGCGGTCAGCGCAATGATTGGCACACGCTGACTGCCCTGGGCGCGTTCGAACAGGCGTATCTCCTTGGCAGCGCTGAAACCATCCAGTTCCGGCATGTGGCAATCCATCAATACCAGGTCATACCTGTTTTTGGTGACTGCCTCCAGCGCCTTGACACCATCTACCACAACATCCACGCGACAGCCAAAAATCTCCAGCATGCCCTGGGCAACTTCCTGATTGACCGGGTTGTCTTCCGCAAGAAGAATACGGGCGTTGAGTTTGTCCGAGGTTTTCTTTTGCCTGAACGGTTTGGGTATTTTTTCCCCCAGCACCTCGCACAGGCATTCCATCAACTGATTTTGGCGCACCGGTTTATGCAGGAAGCGGGAAATTCCGGCCTTGCGCACCTCATCTGAGTCGGAATCAATACCGGCAGAACTGAGCATAATCAGATGCAGCGGGGGTATGGATTTATCAGTGTGAATCAATGCCGCCAGTTCGAGTCCGTTCATCTCAGGCATATGCCAATCGAGCAACACGACCTGATAGGGATCATTCAGGCTGGCGGCCTTGCGCAAAATCGAGAGGGCATCGATACCCGATGCGGTACTTCCATTGCGCATCCCCCAGGCAATCACCTGGTCGTGCAAAATCTCCCGGTTGGTATCGTGATCATCAACGATCAAAGCCCTGACGCCCCTGAGAATATCCGGACCAGCAGTCTCCACATGGGAGTTGACCGCCGGCTCGAGCTCAACAGTAAAACGGAAATTGGCGCCCTCACCTGGATTACTCGCCAAAGTGATCTCACCGCCCATCAACTCCACCAGACGTTTGGCAATCGCCAGCCCCAGTCCGGTGCCCCCATAGCGGCGGGTTGTAGAGCCGTCCGCCTGTTTGAAGGCCTCAAAAATCTCCGTCTGCTGTGCCAATGAAATTCCAGGTCCGGTATCTGATATTTCAAACAGCAGACTGATGCGATCGACCCGGCGTTCATCAACCTGACAATGCAGGCGCACCTCGCCACGCTGGGTGAATTTGACTGAATTCCCGAGCAGATTGACCAGTATCTGACGCAGCCTGACCACATCGCCATGCACCCAGCGCGGCAGGTTCAGATCGAGTTTCGGCACCAGCTCCAACCCTTTCTGATAGGCCTGTCCCGCTACCATCTCCAGGGTGTCTTCGAGCAGTGTACGGAGATCAAAATCCTCCTTGCTGAGCTGCAGCTTATCCGCCTCTATCTTGGAGAAGTCGAGAATGTCGTTGATCACCCCCAGCAGGGTCTCTGCCGAACGGTGCGCGGTGTCCGCCAGTCGCCTGGCGCGCTCATCCAGACCACTGTCAAGCAGCAGTTCGGTCATGCCCAGCACACCGTTCATCGGTGTCCTGATTTCGTGACTCATGGTCGCCAGAAATTCGCTCTTCGCCCGACTTGCCGCCTCCGCGGCCTCTTTCGACTCCAGCAGGCGAACGGTACGCTCCTCTACCTTCTGTTCCAGCTCATCACGATACTTTTCGAGAGACTTGTCCCGCGCCTCGATCTCCGACAGCATGGTGTTGAAACCACCAATCAGTGTTCCTATCTCATCCTTTTCCCCGGGAGGCAGCCGCAGACTGAAATCCTGGGAGCGCGAGACATCACGCATTAAATCCACCAGATTGAGAATCGGACCGGAGATGCGCCTCTGCACCGCTGCGCTCAAGAAAAACACCGCCACCAGAATACTGGCCAGTAATATCCCCACACTCTCCAGATAGCTGAGGATCTGGCTGTAGAGCTGATTCAGGTTGGTTTCGACATGCACAAAGCCGATAACCCGATTTTCGAATAGAATGGGCTGCACCAGGTCGAGATCATCATTGTTCTCAAAACGAAAATCCGCCTTGGCATCGATAAAGGCCACACTCAGCCAATCCCAGTCTGGTTCTGAGACAAATAATTCGGACTCAGAGGGATCTACATAGGAGGCAAAGAGGTGTCCATCCAAATCGAAAAGATGAGCGCGGGTTACCGCCTGCTCTGCTCTCAGCGACTGCAGCAGGCGTTCGCCGGTCTCCGGGTCATCGAACAGCAGTGACGCCGTTGTATTGGTGGCAATCACATTCGCCAGTACCGAGATGTGATCCACCATGGATTTGCGGTAGGAGAAAACCTCAATGGTGACAAAGATAATCGAGGCGGCAAGAAGCGCAGCCGCGCTGATCAGCACGATCATGCGTCTGAGTTTCTGCCCGATGCTGAGATTAGTAAATAAATTCATCGCCTGTCATATCGACTATTGAATCACCGTAGTTGCGAGTTCCAGCAGTGGAGCCGCAATGGTCAGGCCAGCGCTCTTTGCACGACCATTGTTAATCTGGAAACCAATCCTTTTTTCACCCGCAGTGAACTGGATAATTCCCCCTTTTTCAGAAAAATCATCCATGTCACTTATGGTCAGTATCGGCAGCTTTGCGTAATTCTGCAAAATAGACTCGACAAAGGCCTGCTTGGAATCGCTGACAAAGAGTACCCTGCAGCGATGATCAACCGACTCGGACTGGGCGAAACGCCTTATGACGATCGGCAAGCCGTTCACCTCACGCTCCTCCAGGGCATTGATGGATGAGCCGAAGTAATCCTCACCGAGAATACAGATACTAAATTTTTCCAGCTCTGAACCATTTGGCCATTTGACGAATTTTGTCAGTTTGTAGATCAGCGCCGCCTTCAACTGATACTCGGCAGAGGCAGGCTGCGCGGCGTCTACCCGCATGGAGACAGGGACAACCAGCAACAGACACAGCAGCCCGGCCAGCCAGGCTGGATAGCTGAAAAGTCTTGCTGTGTATTTAGGCATCATGTTTAGAATCAGTCATTCTGGACGGTATTGGACCTAGAATTTCCAACGCACCTGGGCAAAGATCGAGCGCTCCACCTGCGTCTCGGTGATCAGATTCTCAGCGACAAATTCCTGATGGCGACTATCCAGCAAGTTCCGACCTGTCAGGGAGAGCTCCAAATTCTTTGCAGGTTGCCAGGCCAGCCGGGCGTTGAGACTGGTAAACGCTGGGGTTTCCACCTCATCCGACAGGCTGCTGCGTTTCAGCTTGTCAGTCCAGTTGGCCCACAGATCCAGCGACCAGTTATGGACCAGATCCATGTGGGAACGAATGGAAACCTGATGACGCGGTGTTGAGCCCTCGATGGTCGGAACGCTGATAAGATCCTGACTGTCATTGTCCACCTCGCCCGACAGACGGATAAAAGCGTAGTTGGCCTGAAGTCGCCACCACTCTTTGGGGCGCCAGTCACTGGCCAGTTCCAGGCCGTAACTGTGCAGAGCCATTTTATTGTCAAAACTGGCATCAGTGACAGTGGATGCGAGTGTTGAGGTCAGATCCCTTTCAAAGCTCAGCAGATTGTCATAGTTGTTGTAAAACAGCGCCAAATCGAAGTAGATATTCTCTCTGGGTTGAACGCGGTAGCCCAGCTCATAGGCAATCTGGGTTTCACTCTCGAATTCATTGTTACCCGTTGTGGTGAAAACAACCGGAAATGGAATAACCCCGGGAACCGCTGGGACAACCTGAGCCACAATCCGCGAGCCGTCTTCCAGCCTGGCCGGGGTTTTAACCGCACGAGAGACCGATGCCCAGTAGCTGCTGGTTTCACTCGCCCGCCAGAGCAGGCGAATACTTGGCTGAACTTCAAAGCCGGTGTAATCGTTCATCTCAAACTTCGAGCCCAGGGTCAGGCGTAGCCGGTCCGGTACGAGTTCGATTTCATCCTGTACGAAGGCGCTGTAGAGCTCATTGACACCCTCGGCAGGCAGCAGTGATGCAGCAAAGGTATTACCAAACTCATCACTAACCCGACGGTAGCCCAATCCCCAGACCACATCATGCCTCTCCATGGGTTTGAAGCGATGGTGAAAATCGATATCCAGAGTATCGTTTATCTGACGAATCACATCCTCATCCCGATCGGTATGATCGTAGTAGACCTGTAAAGAGGATGCTGAGTCTTCGGAAAAGCTGTGTTCCCAACGTCCCAGCAGGTTCCAGCCGGAGGATTCAAATGCATCAGGCGTATAATTGCCGTCGTAGAGGGGAGCATAGATGCTGTTCGCCGGGTCATAGGGATCTTTCCACAGATACTCCATGATCTGATTCTGATCCGTCTGGTAGACATCTCCCTGCAGGGTCCAGCTATCGGCTTCCGATAGTTCGCCATCCAGGCGGAATCCGGCACGCTTCGACAGCCAGTCATCTCCTGCCTCATCCTGCAGGACCGTGGCATAGCTGCTGTCCCGGTCATTGAATTTCAGATATAAGCGCCCGTGGGTACTGGCATTCAGTGCGCCACCGTAGCGCAATCCTGCAAAGGCCTTCTCTTCATTACCAGCGCCGGCCACCACAACGCCTCCATGGGTGTCGGAAGCCTGCTTGGTAATGATATTGATCACCCCGTTTACCGCATTTGCACCCCAGAGGGTCGCACCCGGCCCACGGATCACCTCGATTCGGTCGATATCCTCCAGCAAGGTGTCCTGAATCTCCCAGTAGACACCGGAATAGCTGGGCGTATAGACACTGCGCCCATCGATAAGCACCAGCAGTTTATTGGCAAACTGGGTATTGAATCCGCGACTGGATATGGCCCATTTATTGGCATCGATGCGCGCCACCTGTATGCCAGGGGCCATGCGTAGCGCCTCGGGTATGCTGGTTACCCCGGAGCGTTGGATATCCTCCTGGGTGATCACGTAAACCGCTGCGGGGGCCTCTGAAATACTCTGTTTTTTCTTGGAAACCGAGGTGACCTGCATGCTGAGCAGGTCTTCCAGCGGGAGATCCAGAAAAGACTCAACGGTCTCTTTCGCCCATGTCGGGGGAGAGATCAGCAGGGATGAGCAGAGAACAAGCAGGGTTCCATTTGCACGCTTTCTTTGGAATATGTTCGTTGCCATACCAGGTTCCCTGTCTTTTGGTTTATTTCTATATGCAGCCACAGCAATCACCCCAAACAGCCAACAGTGTTGTCTCTTGAAAAAGTACTGTTATTACTCAATAGAGTGTCATCGGCAGGCTGAAGAGAATCTTGAATTTAATTCTTTTATATCGCCTATCTCACTGAATATATTTGTTTTTTTAAATACAGAGCGACAGCAAAAACCAGGGGAGAACGGGATCGAGAAAGGAAACCGCTGCAATCCAGCGGGGGAAAAAGATGTGATTGTATCGACAGCATTCTGGAGGCTTGTCGCAATACACCGACATCAGTGATATGTAGGCATTGCCAAAATTGCTGCTATTCTTGCACAGTCGGACATCAGTCACAGAGAGACAATCGCCGCAGACCTGCGAAATAGTTTTCATTACGGTCCGTGTCAGAGTAGGGTTTCCAAGATGCTTTCATGGTGACAAATCCTGGACATAACCGTTCGCATTCCGCTAAAGCAGTCTGAGCTTCAAGAGGTTGACCAAGGTGTGCGAGGCAGACCGCAACTCGGAAGTGTGCTTCGGGCTGATCGGGTCTGAGTCGTAACGCCTTTTTCGCCCAGGACAGGGCTTCATCACACTGACGGGAGTCAATATAGGCGCGGGAAAGGTACCCCATGTAATTCCATCTGTTCAGGTAACGGGGATTGAGCTCTAACGAATGCTTCATCTGCTCGATCCCTTCAGCATTCCGGCCAATGAGATCAAGGCGGTTGCCAAGAGCCATTCGCGCGTGCGCATTGCTCGGATTGAGTTCGACTGCGAGTTCTGTTTCAGATATCGCGGCGCCTAGATCTTCAACCCATACATACGCAGTACCCACTTGAAGGTGGGCATCTGAGGAATTCGGATCAAGCGCTACCGCCTTTCGCGCTGCCTCAAAGGCCAGGGCCAACTGTTTATCATGATCACACTTATCATCCTTGCCGCTACTGCTTGGTGACTTGATTAAAAGATTTCTCAGATAGCTCAAGGCAAGTCCCGTGTAGGCATCGCTGTAGCCATGATCGAGTTCGATGGCTTGCTGGAAACTCTTTAATGCCTGGGCGTTGCTCTCTAGCGTATAGCGGTGCAAGATTGAGGCGCCCCGCAGGAAATAATCCCATGCACTCACATCGTCGGTGCGTATCGTCGCTATGCGCCCGAGTTCGGCATGCTCCAACGCCGGTTCGATTGCCGCTGCTATCCTCTCGGCAATATCCTCCTGCGCTTCAAGAATATCACTGAAATTCAGATCGTATCGTTTTGTCCAATGGACATAGCCCGATTGGGATTCGATAAGCCGGGCATTGATACGTGCGCGTTTGCCTGCTTGGCGGACCGATCCAGTGACCACGTATCCTGCACCGAGTTCATCCGCGATATGCCGGATATCTTTTGATCCATCCCTATAAGTCAGAGAGGAACTGCTGGCAATAAGGGGAAAACGACGCCAGCCGGCTAGCAGGGTAATGATGTCTTCACTGATACCATCCGATAAATAGGTTTGATTCGGATCACCACTTAGGTTGGCGAATGGGAGTACCGCAACTGCGGGTCTAGACAGAATCGCATCCTGTGCCGTTTGTGGTTGTGTTTCTTGAGGGCTGTGCTGATTCCTCTGTAAAATCTGGCGATAAAGCGCCTCTGTCTGCGGTTCAGGTCGCACGCCAAGCTTCTGCTGAAGGACAGCACAGCATAAGCGGTATTGCTCGAGTGCTGCGCTTCGGCGGTCTTGTTCCAGATAGAGTCGCATCAATAGCCTATGCATTCGCTCATCTAACGGATCGAGCGCAAGTAAACCAACCACTCTCTGAATAGAGTGCGCGGTTCGGCCATCGCTCAGGTCGCCGTGCAAGAGCTTCTCAAGCACAACAACAATCCGCTCACGCAGCTGCATGCGCTCAAACATAACCCACTCGGCAAACGGCTCAGTCGGGTCTATAACCCCTGCTAAAAAATCCCCTTGGTAGAGATCTACAGCCTTCTCAAGTGATGACCGGGTTCCCCTCTCGCTCAGCTCCTCAAAGCGCACAACATCGACTTCGAAGAGCGCCGGATCAATTGCCAGCGAGTCGTCTCCTACCGCGATCGCCTCTTGGTTGGGCATCGTTAGTGACTGGCGGAGATGTTTCAGTGTTTGACGCAAGCTGCTGCGGGCATTGGATTGCTGGCTCTCGGGCCATAGCAACGCGGCAAGCATCTCACGGGAATACTTTTTTCCGGGTTGTCGCGCAAGCACGACAAGCAGCGCCTCGGCCTTGCGGGAAGGCAAGCTAAGCGGTGGATTGGACTCAAACCGTATGTCCAGACATCCAAGGAGCCGTATATTCCACACGAACCTACCCCCCTGAATTCGTTAAGAGGGCCGTATTCACGTGACCCTACTTTTTCAAGTATACGGTATGGCGCAAAGCTGCGCTGGGCCGAATCACGTCTAAATCACGCCTACATCACACCCCCTAACTAGCATTACCACTAACCCCACTGGGGTGACACAACCAAAGCCAAAGCATCAAAGGAGAAACAACAGTGAAAACCATGAAATCCACACTAATTCTCACCATAAGCTTGATTGCAGTACCCCTGACAGCAATAGGTTCACCAGAGGACAACCTTGAACTCGAACCTTGCATCAATGGCAGTGTGTCTTCGAGTGGCTTGTATGCAAGCCAGGCTCTCGAGGATACAGCCAAAGCATCACAGAAACTGGGTAACCTAAAGTAAAAAATCAGCAACCCCGTGATTCACGAGAACGATGCAACAACCCAATCTAAAAACCAGTAGCACACAATTGCTGGAACATGAAGACTGAAATGAAACGAAACATGCGTACAGTAACGATTATTTGCCTCCTCTTGTCGATACCGACCTTGTCTGAATCTGGGGACGCATCAAAATCTGGACTCACGCTCACCCCCGAGCAGTTGATGTGGGAACCTAACCCACGTGTACCAGGGTTAGGCGTGGCCAGGATCATCAGCAAAGGCACCGAGGCCGGTAACTATGTCTATCGCGTCAAATTTCCAAAGGGGAGAGTTGTGCAAGCACACTCTCATCCTGATGACCGGACTTATACCGTTCTATCGGGTACCTGGTATGTCGGCTGGGGTGAGAAATTCGACGAGAGCACGCTGATAGCGCTGAAACCGGGTAGTTTCTACACCGAACCGGCTGGGGTTCCGCACTTTATTTCTACCCCGGACGGCGAAGCAATCGTGCAGATCACCGGGGTGGGACCCACAACGATTCATTATATAGACGACCCTGCACACGCATCTAAGAAATAATGCGTGGCAGCAAGAGACTCGAGAGTTCTTTATCATCCTAGTTGACGATTCAAAGATCTCAATCTCGCCTATAATAGAATTGAAAATAAGGCCCGTTAAAAGCGCAATGCTGTTTACTTAAGCATTTGAGCCTCATTCGGAGATAATAGAAAATCCGAAGTCAGCACTGACATCGGATTTTTTTATGGCTTTTCAGCAAGATCTTCTCGACCTCAGCGATCTGGGATTCTACCCTGTTCAACTACTCTGACCTGAGCACTTTTACACACAACATTCCGGTGGAATGGGTAGAACCCCCTGTAGAAGTCCTCGCTGGAAACTGAGGGGGATATGATCGGAGCGTCTTAGAACCTTTTCCGCTTTATCCATGTAGATGCTACTGACAGCATCGGCCTCAGCCTCTTTTATTTCAGCATCCGATTCCACATAGTAGGCAAGCGTGTCTCTGAGTTCACGCAGAATCTGTTGAGCCTTCTCTGTGGGAGCGTGAGCAGGCATGTATTTTTCACGTATCTGCTCAAATTCAAGCTCCCACTGTAGGTTTTTGTGATCGCGTAGCCTCCTAGCTTTACGGATGTCGGATGTGCCAAGAGATTGCTGGATGACAGCTCGTCCCACCTCCGTTCGAACATCTAGAGGAACAGCGCGTTGATACCACCACATTGAACCTCTTTGCTTGGGGTAGCGGTCTTGGATGGTGTTTTGTTGGAGGGCATAGTTTCTTCCCGCGATCCATATTGGGAAAAACATAGCACAGATTCTAGTACAGAGAATTAGCAACTAACCCCTTGTTATCTAATCAATTATAATAATAACAAGGGGTTATGCTATGGTTGGCGGAGAGGGAGGGATTCGAACATTCGATGTTTACAAGTTTTTCAATGACTTACGAAGCCATCATGTCCAGTACATGTCTCCCGCTTGCCAAAAGCGAGCAGCAGAACTGCACTCCCCCGATTCTTTGAGACTCGGCATTGATCTATGCGTACATCTGGCGTACACTTCATAGCATCAATTCGGAGACATCCCTATGGCCAACACAGATACCGTCAAACAAGAGCGAATGCACATCCGCTTGGATGCACTGTCCAAGCAGAAGCTGGAACGCGCGGCCACCTATGCACACAAGAGCCTGTCAGAATTCGTGCTCGGCCAGGCCTTGCATGCAGCCGACGAGGTAATCCACGAGCACGAGACCCTCACGTTGAATGAGGCCGATTGGGGTGTGTTCCTGGACGCTCTCGAAAATCCTCCCGAGCCCGGCGCCAAACTCAGGCAGGCCTTCGCCGAACATAAGAAACGCGTCCAGCGGTAAGGAACCATCCGCTTGGAACTCATCATCGCTCCGCTCGGCAGGCAGCACGACCGAAAATCCTTCGACTGCGGCGAAAATTCTCTCAACCAATACCTTCACCGCTACGCAAGCCAGGACATCAGGCGACGGGTCAACCGGGTATTCGTCGCCTCACCTCCCGATGCGCCACGGCAGGTGATCGGCTACTACAGCCTCAGCGCTAGCAGTTTGAATGCCACTGCGCTCCCCGAGGCTTTCCAACGGCGGCTGCCAAGGTATCCTGTCCCCGTGGTCCTGCTGGGGCGGCTCGCCGTTGCCGAATCCTGCCAGGGTATGGGGCTTGGTTCCGTCCTGCTCGCCGATGCCCTGCAGCGCATCGCCCAGGCCAGCCAGGTGATGGCGGTCTACGCCGTCGTCGTCGACGCTCTGAATGATCGAGCCGCCGAATTCTATCGGCAGTTCGGCTTCATCCCCCTGCCGAGTCAACCGCTCAAGCTTTTTTTGCCTGTGGACTCCGTTGCCACCCTCATCGATTGACAAACTTCAATGATCGAATCTTCGTGAATAATCTCATTGACGTTCCAATCGCATCGGTAACGGCGCTCACCCCCGAGCGCGCTGTGCTCGTTATGCGCGCAATTCTTCGTTCCGAATGCCACTATGCGAAGCTGAGTCCGACTGTGTTGACGATCTCCAATCGACTCACGATCGCTGATGGCGGCATCGATGCGGAAATCAATGTACCCCCCGAACATACGATTCCTCCCGATTGCATGTTTCAACCCGGGCTTACCGGATTCCAAATCAAATCGGGAACAACATTCAAACCTTGGACAAGAAGTGCGATCCGTACCGAACTTCTCAACGGCGAAGGTAAACTGTGCTCCGAGGTCGAGCGCCTCGTTCAGCGTGGTGGGCGTTATGCGCTGATTTGCACGGGCCATGACCTAACGCCGGAGCAGCGCAACGATTCCCGGCAAGAGATTGCTATTTTGTTGGCGGAACAGGGCTTCGAGGGGCAAGAAGATCTAGTTGAGGTTTTCGGTGCGAGTCAGCTTGCGGAATTTGCCGAGCGCTACCCGGGGACAGCCTCTCTATTGACAGTCGATCCAATTCAGGACGCTTGGGTCCTTGATGAATGGCGTCAAGACGCACATATGGCGAATGTCTTCGAGGAATCGCCAGAGCAGTCGCAATTGATAGCCCGGATTCGCGCAGGGCTTCAAGGTGAAATCAAACACATCCGTATTCTCGGAGAACCAGGCCTAGGGAAGACACGCATTGTCCTTGAGTCTGTGATAGACGAGAACATCGCACCCTATGTGCTTTACATTCCGCACGGGTCGCAGTTCGGGCAGACCCGGCTCTTTCGCCAGTTATTGAAATCGGGCCATGACAAGCCACTCGTACTCGTTATCGACGAGCTTCCGGAATCCGAGCTGTCAGATATTTGGAGACACTTAAAGCCCCGTTGCGGCAGTTTGAAGATTGTATCGCTGGACCACGGGAGAGACGAAACTCGCGACGAGGAAATTGAACGACTCAATGCTCCACGTCTGACTGACGAGACAATAAGGAAGATACTTGCCAGTCGAGTCGGTGAATCTCTTGAGCTTGATCGATGGGCAGCAATCTGCGAAGGATCTCCACGAGTTGCGCAGGCGGTCGCGGACAACCTGCACGCAAACCCGGACGACCTTCTGAAACCGCCGACGACGGTACCAATCTGGACAAGATTTCTACACGGCTACAGTAGGCGGGACGAAAGTTCAGCAAGGCAAATCGACTGCGTCTGCCAGCACGTAGCGTTGTTCAGCCGGTTTGGCTATGAAGCTCCGGTAGGAGATGAAGCGGCCTACATCTTCGAACTGATTCGGAAAGTGGATCCCACAATTGGCTGGGCGCTATTCCAAGAGATCATTCAAAGTCTTCGCGCACGAAGAGTACTAAAAGGAAACCGGACGCTCTTCTTCGTACCAAAGGCTCTCCACATTTACTTGTGGAAGCAGTTTTGGGAACGCTACGGGCGTGGATTTGACTTCGCGCAGACCTTCGCAGCCATGCCGGAGTCCTTGCATGCCTGGTTCATGTCCATGTTCAAGTATGCAGGGGACGCGGCAACCGCTCACGTCATTGACGACATACTGAGACCAGACCGCATCTTTTCCCAGCGCACGACGCTTACGTCGGATAAAGGTTCTCGATTCCTATCCATCCTAGCCGAAGCCAATCCGGCAGCGGTACTCAGGCTTCTCGAATCCACAGTAGGCCAGTGGTCGGACCAGGAACTACTGGACTTCAGTGAGCATCGGCAGAATCTCGTCTGGACGCTTGAAAAGATTGCGGTCTGGCCCGCTCTTACCGTTAGGGCACTCCGGGTACTTGCCCGATTCGCGGTCAACGAGAACGCCGATTTCTCCAACAACGCAACGGGCACCTTGGTTGGACTGTTTCGCATTGGGCCGGAATGGGCGGCAACGGAATCTTCCCCAGAGGCTCGACTTCCGGCAATGCTGGAGCTTCTTCATGCGTCAGGCGACGCAGAACGTCGCCTTGGGCTACAGGCAATGGGTGCCGCGCTTGACAGTCATGGCATGGGATTCCGGATTGTCGGACCTGAGTATCAGGGACTGAAGGGAAGAGCCAAACTTTGGATACCCTCCACCTATGGCGAGTGGTGGCACGCCAAGCATGTTTACTTTCAGACTCTTGTAGACGAGACCAGGGACTGGCCGCCTTCTCTACGCCCCGAAGTCTGTCAGGCCCTACTGGAAGCCGTTGAGCAACAAATTACCACACCGCCATGCACTGAACTGGCATTTCAAGTGCTGAGCGTTCTAACCGAAGACAGCGCGATGCCACCCGAGAAACTCAATCACTTTTTCTGGCATTGGCAAGAGTATGGGAATAATGGTGAGCATCCGGAAATCGCGAAAAGGTCACGAAACATTGAACGCCGTTTTACCAGGCGAAATCTGGCAAGCCGCTTCCAACGATACGTGATTGATGTGGATTGGATGGAATGGGATGGTGACTTTCGCGAACGGCGTGGCAAACCCAGGAATCGCGCCAAGATGCTTGTCGACGCACTGGCCCGCCGTATCGCGCGGCATCCCAAGAAGTTGAGCCAATTACAAAACCTCCTTTCCCCTGCGAAAAACGCTCCCGCATTGTGGCATTTCGGAGAGCAGCTGGCACTGAATGATACGGAGCGGACATTGCTACCGACCCTAACCCGACTGACCCTGGAGACAAAACACCAAGTGTGCATGCATGGTTATCTGTCTGCCGTGCAACGCAGCGATTCCAACCTCTACCTCTCTACGCTGAGAAGCCTGTTAACCACGGAAAACACTGCCTGGCTGGGCGCGACCATTGCTCTTCGCTCCGACTATGACGATGGGTTATTCGTACTATGCCTGGATGCGTTGGAAAAGAGATGGGTCGTCCCGACACTTTTTGAAGTATTGCGGTTTGGAAAGGCAATCGAATCGGTTCCTCCGGATAGAACCGGACGTCTGCTTCATCAACTGCACGGGTACGGCTCCCAAGACGCACTGGCTTTATTGATCGAACTACTGGATTCCATACCCTTCAATGACTCCTATCCGGTCAGCTCAGAGTTTGTACTTGGAGTGGTGTCCAGATCTATTCCAGGCGAAGAAAGCCGCGATGTCATGCGCGGTTACCACTGGAAGAGCGTCTGTTCAAAATTGGTTAAGTGGGATGAAAGTCGCACACTTCCCTTGCTGGATACCTTGCTTACCGAAATGGGAAGAACCTACCGCCTAACCTACGATTCGGACGTCGCGCCACTTGCCAATGAACTCGTGCGAGCCGACCCAATTGGAGCCTGGACGATTGTGAGAACACACATCGAACAGGCGCTTCCAAAATGACGCGGAGATCTTTTGCATTGGCTGAAGGGAGGACTGGCTACACTCGACGAAAAAGATCCCAGGGGTGCAGTAATTGACCTGCCAGTTCCTGAAATCCTCGAATGGATTGAAAAAGATCCCGAGCCCAGAGCGGTACTCATGGCCCATGCCGTTCCCGGCACGCTTGATGAAAAACAAGGAGGGCGACTGACCCAAGAGTTGTTATCCAGGTACGGACAACTTGAGGGTGTTCGAAACGGCATCAGCGCCACATTTCACTCGGGAGGATGGTCGGGGCCGACAAGTGCCTACCTGAAAAGAAAGCGAGATAAGTTACGTCACTGGCTCGCGTCTGGTTTCGATGGCCAGACCGTGCAATGGATCGAAGCCGAGATTGAGCACTTGGATCGGAATATTGAGCGAGAGGAAATCGACGAGGAACGGTCGCGATTCGAATAATTGCGTCATCTAATCCCGGATTCGAGCGACCAGCGGGATCCCACAACGCAACTTCATATTTTTCTCGGCTAAGCGCTTTATGAGCCGTGATCAAAAGGTTGTGTATCGCCGAAGAATTATTGTGCTGTGTAAGCTTGCCCAAGTGCCGCAGCACTACATATCCAAAACACCTTAAGCACGAAATTGAAAGCGCCGTACCTCAGTTGGGGATAGATAGGGTGGGATTGTCCACGATCCGCAAAATCGGCCTATTCGTCACCAGAGACAAGCATAACTGATTGATTAATGGTACATTTTGAAACAGGCCATCGCCCGTACCGAGGGTTCGCCAAGACTTCCATGTGATTGTTTTGTATATAAAATTGGCGGAGAGGGAGGGATTCGAACCCTCGGTACGCTATTAACGTACACACACTTTCCAGGCGTGCTCCTTCAGCCACTCGGACACCTCTCCGGAAATTTCGAGGCGCAAGAGTATACTACATCACCCGGTTGTGCAATGACTGCGAGGGTTTTACCGACCCCAGTTAGAGATGATGACTGATCCGGTACTGCGTTGGATCACCAAGTATTTCCTTGAATTCATCACCTGCCATTTCAATCAACAGGCCGTGGTCGCCCGACTCGAAATAGATTTTCTGCTTTTTCAGCAAATCTAAATCCAGCACGGTCTCGATACCGTAGGCATCACCGATTGGCGGTAATGATCCGGTTTCGCAATCCGCAAATGTTCCGGTGATTTCATCTTCGGTGATCAGATACAACTCCCTCCCCAGGAGGTGATTGATCCTGTCAAGATCAAGTCTATGCGATGCGGGCAGCAAGGCCATTACATAGCTCTCATCGTCACCCAGAAGCACCGATTTGACCATCTGATCCCCTGAAATATGGGCCGCTTCACAGGTCTCCAGCGCAGACGTGGTTCTCGGGTGGGCGACTACTTCATAATGCGCATCATGTTCCTCTAGGAAGGATTTCAGTGTTATAGCGATTGCCATACAAGCCTCCTCTTTTATCTTTCGCCTCAATATCGAGTATAGTCTCAATTCCCGGTTGTCCCAGTATGGATTGAAGCATGGCAAGCAAGGCGAGAAAAAAGACAAATAAATCAAAAATCACCATGGCGAAACAGGCCGACAGACACAGGCTCTACGAACTTTCTGTACAATATGCGGCCTCCGAAATCGAATTTGTCGACGACACTTACAAGACATTGCGCAAACGCCGGGCCCGGGTATTACGGGAGGATTTCTGCGGCACGGCCAATGTTTGTTGTGAATGGGTGCGATTGCGGAAAACCAATCACGCCATTGGCGTGGATATCGACGGTGAGGTTCTGGCCTGGGGACGGGAAAACAACATCGGTAAGCTCAGCAAGCAGCAACTGAATCGGCTGGAACTCAATCAGGCTGATGTGCTGAAGGTGAACAGCGATGCGCCGGATATCATCTCTGCCATGAACTTCAGTTACTGGCTGTTCAAAGAGAGAAAGCAGCTAAAAAACTATTTCAAACGGGTTCGTAGCGCATTGAAGGATGACGGTATCTTTTTCATGGATGCCTATGGCGGCTATGACTCGTTTAAGGAGATTGTCGAAGAACGTGAAATCGAAGGGGAGGATTTCACCTACATCTGGGAACAGGAGAGCTATAACCCTATCGACGGCAATCTGGTCTGCCATATCCATTTCGGCTTTCCCGACGGCTCGCGCTATGACAAGGCCTTCAGTTACGACTGGCGGCTATGGACCCTGCCGGAAATACGCGAACTGCTGGAGGAAGCGGGTTTC
Organism: Sedimenticola sp.; assembly: GCA_002869585.1. Lineage (GTDB taxonomy): Bacteria > Pseudomonadota > Gammaproteobacteria > Chromatiales > Chromatiaceae > BM503. The sequence continues at coordinate 101,311 of PKUO01000045.1, read as the reverse complement.
AGAAACATCACTGTCTATTGGCAGGGATGGGATAAGGATGGCGAACCCGACGGTGATTTCAAGCCGGCTACCCTGGCTGATGCTGATGCCGGCTGGATCTGCTACATCTCAGCCGAGAAATAACCTGCCTTACTCCGCTACACACACGAGACCGCCTGGAGGGTACCAGCCTGCCTGGCTATCACCGCTGTTTTTGCCGAGAGTTCCAGGGAACAGGTCCATTTGTAGGCGCGATTGATGGTCTCGGCACAGGCATATACGCCATGTCCTCTTACCAGGGTGATCTTGTTTTCCGCCAGAACCTGGGCCACCGCGCCTGGTGCCTGATCCACATATTGATCATAAGGGATGTTGATAACCGGTATTGCTGAAAAGTAGTACTGCCCCTCAAAATCCACCGGCACAAACTCTTTCCCATCCAGGGTGACCGCGACCGAATAGGGTCCATGGCTGTGCAACACCGCCCTCGCCTTCGCATTGCGCTGATAGACCTGCTGATGCAGGGGGGCATCCAATGACGCGCCCTCCCCGGGCACCCCATACAGGGGACACTCAACCAGTTGATCGGCGCTCAGGGTATCCGCACAGGCACCGGTCGGGGTTATCCAGAACCGGTCACCCTCTCTGACCGAGGCGTTGCCGCTGTGCGAGTCGTTGTTACCATATTGTCTCAACCACTGGTAATGCTGAACCAGTTCCTGCCTGCTATCCATTTGCACACCTCAGCTTGACTGAACCACCAGATGCTACTTATCAGACCTTTTAATCGCTAATCTCGTTCGACAAAAAACGGGTAATGATAAAACCCGCAATAGCCGGTATATCGTTGATGTCGATAATCGTCAGTCCGGTATCCGCCCCCAGTTCCGCATCGGTGGCAATCGCCAGCACATCCTTATCCTGAGGGAAAATCAAGGGCTTGCCCACGCTCGGACGGTGCAACTCGATCTTTGGGAAAGACTCATGCTTAAAACCCTCCACCAGCACCAGATCGAGATTCGACTGATCGAGCCGGTCGAGCATCTCCTGTAACACGGGATCACCACGATCCTCGGTTTCGACCATCAATGCCCAACGCCTGGCCGATGCCACCAGCATCTCATTGGCCCCTGCCTTGCGCAGCTCATAACTGTCTTTTCCCGGTTTATCGATATCAAAATCGTGGTGGGCATGTTTGATCACGCCAACGCGATATCCACGGTCTCGCAAAACCGGCAATAGCTGCGTCAACAGGGTCGTCTTGCCTGTACCGCTATAAGCGGCAAAACCTAACACGGGTATTTCTGATCTGAGCATGGCTGGTTCTGTCGTTTTTCAGTTTGACGGGTTATTTGCCGACACTGCCGAACACGGTCTTCAGGAGATCAGTTGTGCGCGCCAGCGGGTTTTCACGGATCAACTTCTCCTCTGCCGCCAGTTTGGTGAACAAACCCTCTACTGCCTTGTCGGTGACATAGTTGTCAAGATCGAGTGAATCGGCACTGGAGAAACCCTGCAGAAAGCCAAGATTGCCGGTCATCTTTTTGTATGAAGACGTAACACCGGCGGATTCGGTGGCCTGCTTGACGATCGGCAGAATCGCGCTGTTGAGTTGTTCTGTACTGTGGGTTCTGAAGTAATCGGTAGCGGCAGTGTCACCGCCCTGGAGGATGCCTCTGGCATCGGTCAGGGTCATGTCGCGAATCGCAGCTGAGAAAATCGACAGGGTTTGCGGCACAGCCTGCTCAGCGGCGCTGTTCATGGTGGCAACGAATTCATCGGCAAGCTGCTCCTTGCCAACCGCACGTAACCCTTTGGCAACTGTATCGAGTGTTTTTGGCAGGGGGATTTTCACTTGCGGGTCGTTCAGAAAGCCGCCATCTTGTCCCAGAACAGCAACCGCTTTTTCGGCACCCACGCTCAATGCCTCTTTCAATCCATCAACAACCTGATCATTGCTCAATGCCCCACTGCCCTGACTGGTCAGTCCTGAACTCCCCGCATAATCTTTCGCCGAGTTCAAAAGGTCCTTCCAGCCGGCATGCACCGTGGCAACCGTAACAAGGCCGACAATCAACAGTATAAGCCTGGAATATTTCATTCTGTTTTCCTCGTTCTCTGTTTGTTCACAGAATCATAGGATGCAGGCGTGGAAGTGAGAAGCGGATTGACAAATTTTGACGCTTAGCTAAAAAAGCGAATCACACACTGCAGTGCGTGGGGATTTTACTTGATATTGAGAAAAAAAGATTCAACACCAGCATGGGTTGCTGGCTTGCCGATGGCGTTGGCGGGTTGTGAACTGCTTGGTAGAGTGGGCTTATCCAGTCTTTTCCATGCTGTGGAGCATCACCACTAACTCCGCTTCGCTATGGCTCAGCCCCAACTCTTCCACCAGACGTGATGCCGTCGCGCCTCGATGAACCAGTTGAATCGCCTCGCCATAGGGACGGTCTGAGTGTTTCTGGGTTTCGAAGGACTCCTGACGATGTTCGAGATCGCGGCCCTTCTGTTCCAGGCGAATCACACGTTTGTCGACGCCAACCGCGGCCGAGCATAGTCCACTGACAGTGGATGAGAGTTCATCAACCTTCTGGTGGGCCTCCTGCAATTGCCTGCGCTGTCTCTTCAAGGCCATTGTGAACCACATATTGGCCAACAGGGACAACACCACCAGTACCGGAATTGCAATGATTATTAAGCTAGGCATAACCCGATTCCGCTAAACATACTCATCGATTCTGTGTCCATCGTCTTTGCTGCGATCTTTATGCTTTTCATGCTCATCGACCTGGTTTTCAGGGGTTTCATCACCGTCTGCATCAGGTTGCCGTTGACGCCGCTTGGGGGATTCATCCCGGCGTGCGGGCCAGATCGGTTTGATCGGAGTGGGTTGATTAATCTCCGGCATCGACGAGTACCTTTCGGTTAGAACATGCTCATTTCATTCCATTCATCATCGGTCAGCAACTTGTTCAAATCCACGACGATAAGCAGGTTTCCATCGCGTGTTGCCACACCCTGAATATAGCGTGAACTCTCTTCATTGCCGACATTCGGTGCTGAATCTATCTGCGAGGCACGCAATTCGACCACCTCTGCCACACTGTCGACCAGGATGCCGACAACCTGCTTGTCGGATTCGATAATGACGATTCGGCTGCTGTCATCGATCTCACCGGGCATCAGGCCAAACCGGCCACGGGTATCGATTACCGTGACTACGTTGCCACGCAGATTGATGATACCCAGCACATAGGGTGGCGCACCGGGCACAGGAGCGATCTCGCTGACGCGCAGCACCTCCTGGACCATCATCACATTGATACCGTACACCTCTTCTTCCAGCCTGAAGGTCACCAACTGAATGACCGGATCATTTCCAGTGCTTTGGGCAACGCTTGTCGTCATGGCCATACCTCTAATCTTTATTACGGTTCTGTCAAAAATCAGACACCCTGAGGGTTATCTGAATATATTGCATTAATCGTGCCTAATCATCTTCAACAAGGCATCGACGTTGAGCAGGATACACAGTTTGTCAATCACCGTCCCTGCCATCCAGGGTCGCTGAATACTGCCCTTCGACCAGCGCACAGCTTGTTTATCCAGCGTGACGGGTCGTTGCAGGCTGTCGCAGGCCAGTCCCCACCGGCCATCACCGATAATCAGGATGTGGTTGCCCTTCGGGGGACTCGCATCGGCCCGCACCATGCGATCCGGCATAATCAGTTGTGCTGTATCGACTACCACAACGCGCGTATCCCGATGCAGATAAACACCAAGGTGCCAATCCGGCTGTCCCGGTATCGGGGTAACCTGACTCTCCCACGGCGCTATACTGCTCAGTGCCGTCAAAGGGACCGCCATCGTCACCCCATTGACCCTGAACAACAGGCATTGAAACGGCTGTTCCGCCCAGGCTGGCACCAAAATATCCTGGATACTGTAACTATCATCGGCTGAAGTTGCTTCAACCTTAGTAATTTCAGCAATTTCCTCTGGTTTGACGATGACCGGCTCTACCATCTGCTCCATTTCAGAATCAACGGGCAGCGACCTGGGCAGAATCACCCGGGTCGGGAAATCGACAATCTCTGCCACACGCTGTTCCGGAAACTCTGGCTGGACTGGCAGTTCCTGGTCCGGGTGATACTCATCGACTTCGCTCAGCAACGCGGCAAGGTAGTTATCTATCGCCTGTTCAGGTTCATGCAGAATGGCGGGGTTCTTGGGATACTCGTTACTCATCCTGCAGCTCCGGCCCGGGCGGATTTTCGCTCCTCACCCTGCAGGCTTTCCAGCAACTTTGCATAGGCGCTGATCCCGCGCCCGCTCGGGTCATAGATCGGCGGAGGCAGCCCTGCCCGGCTTGCTTCGCGAAACTTTGTGTCGACTGGAATAACGCTTTTCCACAGATGCTCGGGATAGTTCTCACGCAACACCTTCAGACTGTCTATCGAGGCGCGTGTCCGGCGGTCAAACATGGTCGGAACTATGTTATAGGGCAGTTCATTACTACGCGCCCTGAGGACCATTTTCAGGGTATGCAGCATACGCTCCAGCCCCTTCAGGGCGAGAAATTCGGTTTGCACCGGAATGATCAGACGTTCACAGGCAGCCAGTGCGTTGACCATCAGGACGCCAAGCATGGGTGGGCAGTCGATCAGGACATAGTCATACTGGTGGGATACTCCCTGCAGCGCCTTTTTCAGCACCAGCCCCATCCCCTCCAGCTTACCGGCCTGACGATCCAGGGTCGCCAGGGCCACCGAGGCGGGTATCAGATCCAGCCCCTCGGTGCCGGTCTGGTGAACCAGATCAGCGGCATTGATCGCCTGCTTTTCGGCAGCTGCTTTGAACAGAGAATAGCTGCTCTCCTCTATCGCATCCGGATCGTAGCGGAAATAGCTGGTCAGCGAACCATGCGGGTCGATATCGACCATCAGGGTACGCAATCCCCAGGCAGACAACAGACCGGCCAGGCTGACCGTGGTGGTGGTCTTTCCCACCCCCCCTTTTTGATTGGCTATGGTCCAGACCTTCACGGTTCACCCCGGTTCAGATCCCGCAGTTCACGATCATGCTGGGAGGCCATGATAATCAGCGCCACCCGCCGATTCTCCTGGCGTCCATCCTCGCTGTCATTCTCTGCGATGGGGCGATATTCGCCATAGCCAATGGAGACCAGTCGACGCGGATCAACACCCAACCGGGTAAACAGGTGCACGACACTCGCAGCCCTGGCAGCCGACAGTTCCCAGTTTGAGGGAAAGCTTACCGTCTCGATGGGGATATTGTCGGTGTGTCCCTCGACATGCACCTGGTTGCCTATCGGCTCGATGATTTTGGCGACACCCCGAAGGGCCCTTATTGCCGCGGGCGACAGCCGGGCGCTGCCACTCTCGAACAGCATTTTACTTTTCATCTCGACCTCGACGCCGCGATCGGTCTGGGTCACATTCACCAGGTCCTGATCGACAAAACCCGAAAGTGACAGGCTAAGCTCCTGGGCGATCTGCTCGGGTGAGGCAACATTTGTTTCGGTTGTGCCAGGGGGAATATCGTCTGCGTTAGCCTCCTCAACGACCACCTCCTGGGATTCGGCCACTGTGGGCGCCGGTTCGGGCGCGGCAAACTCGCCGGGCACGGGCTCCGGGGATCGTACCGGTTCGCCAATCTGGATCGGATCGAGACTCTGGGCCGGTGACAAAAAGGCATCTGTAAGCGTATTCGACAAAACCCGGTACTTACCCTCGTTGACCGAGGAGATGGAGTACATGACTACAAAAAAGGCGAACAGCAAGGTGATGAAATCGGCATAGGAGACCAGCCAACGTTCATGGTTTTCATGCTCTTCCTGTCGTTTTCTGCGAGCCATAGCCGATGCTTGATTCGTTTGGTCAGTTCAGGAAACCCTGGAGTTTCGATTCAATATTACGTGGATTCTCGCCCTCTGCGATCGACACCACCCCCTCGATGATCAGTTCCCGGTAGTGCGATTTCGCCAGGGCCAGGGCCTTCATCTTGCTGCCAAACGGCAACAGAAAGAGATTGGCCAGTCCCACGCCGTAAATGGTGGCGACAAAGGCCGTGGCAATGCCGCTGCCCAGCTTGCTGGGGTCTGCCAGATTCTGCATGACATGAATCAGCCCCATGACTGCGCCGATAATGCCGATGGTGGGCGAATACCCTCCCATGGATTCGAACATCTTGGCCGCCTGCAGGTCGTGTTGCTCACCGACCTCAAGCTCCACTTCGAGGATATTGCGTATCACTTCCGGCTCGCTGCCATCCACCAGCAGTTGCATGCCCTTGCGGATGAACAGGTCGTCCTCATTCTCGGCAGCGGCCTCCAGACCCAGCAATCCCTCCTTGCGGGCGATGTTGCTCCACCCGACCATCTTGGCGATGGCCGGTTTGATCTGATGCTTCGGGGTAAAAAATACAGTGCCGGCCAGGCGCATGGCATGCATAAAAACCGACAGGGGCGTTTGCAGGAGTATGGCACCGACGGTTCCGCCGACAACAATTACCATCGCCGGCCCGTTCAACAGGGAATCGATATGCCCGCCTTCCATGGCGTTGCCGCCGAGAATGGCCCCAAGGGCAATGATGACGCCAAGGATGCTCAGGAAATCCATATCACACCACCTTTCCCAGCATCGGTCCGATCTCGCTCAGCGGTAACACACGGTCTGATATGCCTGCCTTTTCGACAGCCTGGGGCATGCCATAAACGACGCAGCTTGCCTCATCCTGGGACCACACTGATGATCCGCTCTCCTTGAGCAGATTTGCGCCCTGTTTGCCATCGGCGCCCATGCCGGTAAGCACAACCGCCAACACCGCATTGGAGTACACTCTGGCCGCCTAGCCAAAACTGATATCGACACTCGGCTTGTAGGTCTGGCCAGGCGCGCTCTCTTTGATCTGTACGATGACACTCGCACCACGGCGTTCGAGCAGCATCTGTTTGCCGCCTGGCGCCAGATAGACATGCCCCGGTTTCATCTGATCACCGCTCTGCGCCTCTTTCACATGCAGTCGGGATTGACCATTGAGCCGTTCGGCATAGGCCGGGGTGAAGGTCGCTGGCATATGCACGATCAATACAATGGGGAGCGGAAAACTTCCAGGCAGTGCCGACAACACCGACTGGATCGCCATTGGACCGCCGGTTGAGGCGCCGATAATGACCAGTTCATAATGACCCCGGCGCGGCTCGGCATGCGTCCTGCGCACAGGTGCCGGAGTGACTGGGGGTGTATGCGCCAGAGTTGACCGTCGACGGCGCTGGCCCAGGGCCTGAACCCTTCGGACCAAAGCCTGAATTGAGGATTGCTTGTCGCTGCTGTTGTCCAACTGCTTGGGCAGGAAGTCCACAGCGCCTGCATCAAGGGCATCCAGCGTCGCCCGTGCGCCTTCATGGGTCAGCGATGAGAACATCAGAATTGGCGTCGGAATTTCAGCCATGATATTGCGAACGGCGGTGATGCCATCCATCACCGGCATCTCCACATCCATGGTGATTACATCCGGCCTCAGGCGTCTGGCCTCTCTTTGGGCAACAAGCCCATCGCCAGCAAAGCCCACCACTTCAATAGAACCGTCACTTTCCAGCATTTCACTGATACGACGCCGGAAAAATGCGGAATCATCCACCACCAGAACCCTGACTTTTGGCGTCGTCATCATAGCGGCTGTCCCTCAGCCCTGTGATGGCCAATCAGGACACCAAACGGACGTCCCTTGATTGTCTGGATGGCGTGGACCAACATTCAATGCGTCTCCACTGTCTGTCAATGAACGTATTTGCGCATCAGGCCGGGAACATCCAGGATCAGGGCAATTTTGCCGTCGCCGGTGATGGTTGCGCCTGCCATGCCATCCAGCCCTGTGAGCAAGGCGCCCAGGGGTTTGATCACCACCTCTTCCTGACCCACCAGATAATCGACAACCAGTCCCACCTGTCTGCCACCGACATTGACCACCACCACATGCCCGATACCTTCACCGACTGTTGAGTTGTGACTCTTGACCAGCCATTTACGCAGATAGAAGAGCGGCAATGCCCTCTCCCTGACCAGGATGGTCAATTGCCCGTCAACAACGTTGGTGCGTCGCAGATCGAGATTGAAAATTTCCACGACACTCGCCAACGGGAGAGCAAACGGCTGGCTGCCGAGTATCACCATCAGCGTCGGCAGGATCGCCAGTGTCAGGGGGAGTTTGATCGTGATCAGACTGCCTTTACCCAGTTCGGAATCGACTTCCACCGATCCATTCATCTGTGTAATACGGGTCTTGACCACATCCATTCCGACACCTCTGCCGGAGACATCGGAAATTTCGGTTTTGGTAGAGAAGCCTGCCTGAAATATGAGGTTGTAACACTCCTTGTCATCCAGACGCGCCGCGGCCTCTTCATCCATCATGCCCTTTTCGACCGCCTTACGGCGCAACACGCTGGAATCCATCCCCTTGCCATCGTCGCGGATCGACAGGAGGATATGATACCCCTCCTGGGCTGCAGAGAGTATAACCTTGCCCTTGCGAGGTTTGCCGGCCATCTCTCTCTCTTCCGGGGATTCGATGCCGTGATCCACGGCATTTCTGACCAGATGCACCATAGGATCGGACAACGCTTCGACCAGATTTTTATCCAGGTCGGTCTCCTCACCGTGCATCTCCAGATCGATCTCTTTTTTCAGACTGCGCGCCAGATCACGGATAACCCGTGGAAAACGCCCAAACACCTTCTTCACCGGCTGCATGCGGGTTTTCATTACCGAATTCTGCAGATCGGCGGTCACCACATCCAGGTTGGCAACGGCGTTCGCCACCTCTTCGTCACCCAGCTTGGCCTTCAGGGTAGCCAGCCGGTTGCGCACCAGCACCAGCTCACAGACCATGTTCATGATGTCATCGAGACGGGCGGTATCGACGCGGACCGTCGTCTCACCCGAAGAGGCTGCCGGTTTTTTCGCCTCTTTCACGGCCTCTGCACGGGCCGGTTCGGGAGCTTTCGCGGCCTTCGTCTTAGGCACTGCAGCCGGTTGGTTTTCAGCTTTGGCAGCCGGCGCTTTCGCCGGTTGGCTGCTTGTACTGGGCGCAGGGGGAGTCGTTTTTGTGGCAGGTGCTGCAGTTGCCGGCCTTGCTGTGGCTTTGAATTTACCCTTGCCATGCAGCTCATCCAGCAGCGATTCGAACTCCTCCTCGGTAATTTCATCGGATGTGGCATCTACCGCCGACTGTGCCGGCTCAGGCTTGTTGAATTTGCCCTTGCCATGCAGTTCATCCAGCAGCGCCTCGACCTCCTCTTCCGTTATATCGTCGGACTCCGCTGGCGCTTGTTGTGCCACTTCAGGCGCCTCTGCCGCAGCCGGTACGCCAAGATGCTTGCCTGGACCGTGCAACTGGTCGAGCAAGGCATCAAACTCTTCTTCGGTGATCTCATCATCACCGCCTAACTCCGCAGAGGACTCAACCGCCTCCACTGCAGGTTCTGGAACTGCCGGTTCCTGTACTGGTTCTGGTTCTGGCTCTTCAGCGCTGGCCGCAGATGCCAGTGATGTCAGTGTCTGCAACAACTCATCATCGGCATGGTTTGGTTCTTCACCAGCCTGGACCATGGAAAACATTTCGTTGACCACATCCAGGACCTGCAATACCGCATCCATCAGGTAGGCGTCCACGCTGCGCTGACCCTGGCGCAGGATATTGAAGACATCCTCGGCCCGGTGGCACACCTCAACCAGGGGCTCGATATTCAGAAACCCGGCGCCACCCTTGATGGTATGAAACCCGCGAAACACCGCGTTGAGCAGGTCATAATCATTCGGCTGCTGCTCCAGGTCGACCAGCTGTTCGTTTAACTGTTCCAGAATTTCACCGGCTTCCACCAAAAAATCCTGAAGAATTTCGTCATCCATATCAATGGCCATGACTTACACCTCAAAAACCCAAACTGGAAAGGAGGTCGTCCACTTCATCTTGACCTGCCACTACATCGCCCTGGTCTACCCCCGGCACGACAGGTCCCTCCAACTTATCGACTTTCTTCTTTGTTTCAGGGGGCTTCGACCCTGAGATTCTGATCAGCTGAACCAGTTTTTCCTCAACATCGTGAACCAGTTTTATCACCTGTCGAATAATCTGCCCGGTCAAATCCTGAAAATCCTGCGCCATCAGCACTTGGGACAGATCGCTATGCAATTGCCCGGAATGCCGCTTCGTGAGCTCGAGAAATTCGCTGAGTTCATTGCTCAGGGTGCGGAAGTCATCCAACGACAACTGACGGCCCCGGAACAATTCCCACTGATTGAAAAGAGTGTCTGCTTTCGCACACAACTCATCGGCCAGAGGCAGACTGTTTTCCACCGCCCCCAGGGTTTTGTTTGCCGAGTTTTCGGTCATCTCTATGACGTAGCTCAGCCGTTCGCTGGCATCCGGGATCTCCCGCTCGGCAAGCTCGGCGATCCGCTGATCGAGCAGAAAGCCGTTGATCGCCTCATGCAATTCGCGCGTAAGCCGGCCCACCTCCTGAAACAGATCCGGTCTTTTTTGGATTGTCATCAGCTCCAGCGTCTGCTCTGCCTCGTCGATCGCACCAGACTCCAGCAACTCAACCAGAAGTCGTGCCTGCGCAAGGCGCTCACCAGCATCCATAGTCTTCTCCGCCTGTACCGTTCAAGTCCATGCCTGCCTCAAGCATCAATGCGCTCGAAAATCTTGTTAATCTTTTCCTGCAGGGTTGTTGCGGTAAACGGCTTCACAACATAGCCATTGACTCCGGCCTGTGCCGCCTCAATGATCTGCTCGCGCTTCGATTCCGCCGTCACCATCAGTACCGGCAGACTTGCCAGTTTGGCATCGGCCCTGACTGCTTTAAGCAGATCAATGCCCGTCATGCCCGGCATATTCCAGTCGGTTATGAGAAAATCGAAATTCCCCGAATGAAGCGCGGGAAGTGCGGTATTTCCGTCATCCGCCTCTTGGGTATTGGTGAAGCCGAGATCCCTAAGCAGATTCTTGATAATCCGCCGCATCGTGGAAAAATCGTCCACAACCAGAATCTTCATGTTCTTATCCAAAGCAACCTCCAAACACTATGCCGTCATCAAACTTCGGCTTGTAGCCACTACTCATCCGACTCAGCCAACCATTCCGTGAGTCGCGACCTTAACCTGAGTGTCGCCTGACTGTGTATCTGGCACACCCGTGATTCACTTACACCCAATACCTGGCCGATCTCGCGCAAGTTCAGCTCTTCGTCGTAGTAGAGCGCAATCACCAGCCTTTCCCGTTCCGGCAGACCGGCTATCGCATCTGCCAATGACCGTTTGAATGCATCCTTCTGCATGCCGTCAAACAGACTCGAAATCGCCCCGTCGCCACGATCCATGGGCAACTCGCCCACTGACTGTAACTCTTCGATACTGAAGATCCGGCAGCCCGATGCGTCCTGCAGTATCCGGTGGTACTCTTCAAGCGACATATCCAGAGCCTCTGCAACCTCCATGTCGCGGGCATCACGCCCTTGCTCATGCTCAATCTCGCGCATGGCATCGGCCACCATACGCGCCTTGCGGTGCACCGATCGCGGTGTCCAATCGCTACGCCGGATCTCGTCCAGCATGGCCCCGCGTATCCGAATCCCAGAATAGGTCTCAAAACTGGCGCCCTGGGTCGGGTCGTAATTCCTGCTCGCCTCCAGCAGGCCGATCATCCCGGCCTGAATCAGATCATCCGCCTGTACGTTCGGAGGCAGCCTGTTCATCAGGTGGTAGGCAATGCGCTTCACCAGCGGCGCATGCTTGGTCACCAAATCGTCAGGATTCAGCTCTGAAACAGCGGTATAGGTTGCTAGACCATTCACCTTCCTATCTCCCCGCCTTGACTTGAAAATTGGATCAGTCGTTCGACGAAGAACTGGAGATGACCGCCCGCTCCATCCGGTACAGGCCAGTTATCGGCCTTCTTCGCCAAATTCTTGAATGTTTGTGCAACACGGCTGCGCGGATAGGCCTGAACCACCGGTTTTTGTGAGCGGACGGCCTTGCGCAGGTAGTCGTCATAGGGGATGCTGCCCATATAGCTGAGCATCACATCCAGATAACGATCCGTGACACGGCACATTTTGTTATAGAGATCCCGGCCCTCCTGGGCGCTGCGTGCCATGTTTGACAGGATACGGAAGCGGTCCACTCCGTATTCCCGGTTAAGCAGTTTGATCATCGCGTAGGCGTCGGTGATCGACGCCTGTTCATCGCAGACCACCACAATCAGCTCCTGGGCGGCACGACTGAAACTGATCACCGTGTCGGAGATGCCCGCCGCGGTATCGACAATCAACACATCCAGATCCGAGCCGATGTCGCTGAACGCACGGATCAGTCCCACATGCTCGGCGGGACTCAGTTCAGCCATCTGCTGCACGCCGGAGGCGCCGGGCACGACCTTGATACCGGCCGGCCCTTCCAGCAGGATCTCATCCAGATTGCATTCGCCCTGCAGCACGTGGGAGAGATCTTTGTGCGGATGCAGCCCCAGCATCACATCGATATTGGCCAGCCCCAGGTCGGCGTCCAGCAGCATCACCCGCTTTCCGGATTCCGCCATGGCGACCGCCAGATTGACAGAGATGTTGGTTTTGCCAACACCGCCTTTACCGCCAGTAACGGCAATTACCCGAACCGGTGCTGGATTGACCATTCTTCTCAGTCCCGCTGCTTGATCTGTAATTACATTAGACATGAGCATTTGCTCTTACACCCCCCAACGCCATGGCCAGGTAATCGTCGCCATAGTCCGCGTTGTCCGTTTCTCCAAGCGTTACCGCACGACTGACCAGGGTGTGCGATCTGGCCAGATGAATATCTTCGGGCACCTTCTGCCCATCAGTGGTGAATGCCAGGGGCATGCCGCTGTGGATCAACGCCGACAGGGTGCCTCCGAGGGTTGCCGCCTCATCGATCTTGGTCAGAACACAGGCATCGGGTCTGGCGACTCCGAATGCCTTGAGCGCCTGCTCCTGGGCCGATTGCTGGGTAGTCGCGGAGAGAGTCAGGAAGCTGCGTACCTGCTGGTGTCCGGTGTGCAGCAGTGACAACTGTTCGCTCAGCCTGAGGTCACGCTGACTCATGCCAGCGGTGTCTACCAGGACCAGGCGCTTGTCGGCAAAGGTGTTGAGGGCCACACCCAGCTCTTCGGTGTTGGCTGCTGAACGGATAGGCACATCGAGAATTCTGGCGTAGCTGTTGAGCTGTTCCTGGGCGCCGATCCGGTAGTTATCGGTGGAGATCAGCGCAACGTGACGATTGCCATTTCGCAACACGAACCGCGCCGCCAGCTTGGCGACCGTGGTGGTCTTACCCACCCCGGTGGGACCAACTAGCGCAACAACACCACCCTGATCGAGCAGGGTATCGCCGACCGTGACTATTTCGGTGGCCAGGTAATAGAGGGCCTTGCGCCATGCCTGATCAATGGTCTCGGCATCATCCACCGCCTCTACCAGCTTGCGGCAGATATCCGGGCTCAGATCGAGGGCGATCAGCCGCCGCAACAGCTCTTTTGCCTGGGGCTTGTTGACCCCCATTTCACGCCAGCTGAGTCCGGAGAGCTCATTCTCCATCATCCGACGCAGGCTCTTCATCTCCTCGCGCATCTCCACGAGAACAGGATCCTGGCTCCATTCGACCCGGGCAGGACGCTGGGGTGCGGATTGATATTCCTGGGTGACGGGCTGCCGGACAGGCTCGGCTGTCTTGGCGGTGTTTATTGATGAAACCCGGGAAGTGGCTTGGGGAGCCGGTTGCGGCTCGCGGGCGGCCTCTTTCTGCTGCGCCGCATAGGCGGACTCGTCATAGTCCATCGCTGCGACCAGTTCGACGCCACCATCCACAGGTTTGTTCGACAGGATAACCGCATCTGCACCCAGCGTTTCACGCACCTGGCGCAACGCCTGTCGAATATCTGCTGCAAAAAAACGTTTTATCTTCATACCCAGCGTTCTCCGCCACCAGCCCCGGGAACACTGAGTAGAGTTATGTCAACTCCCGCTTCCCGTTTCTGGTCGCCTTATGCATTCGCATTCGGTATACCGACAGTCGCGACTACCTTGATCTGACGGTTGTCCGGAACCTCGTTGTAGGAGAGGACATGCATGCCGGGAGCACTGTGTTTGACGAAGCGCGCCATCCAGGATCTGAGTGGTGCGGCTACCAACAGTATGCTTTCCTGCCCTGCCATCTCCTGCTGACTGGCGGTCTCAACCAATGCCTTTTGCATCTGTTCAGCCAGTCCGGGTTCGAACCCCATTCCCCCATGGTCTGAGGGCTGCATAGACTGCTGCAATATCTGTTCCAAGTTTGGATCGAGAACGATTACAGGAATTTCTTCAACAGGACCAACAAGTTGCTGCACAATTGAACGCGACAGGGCGATTCGTACCGCGGATGTCAGAGTGCCGATGTCTTGACTCTTCGGCGCGTACTCCGCCAGAGTTTCGGCAATCGAACGGATATCCCGGATCGGTACATTCTCCGACAGCAGGTTCTGCAATACCTTCAGTACCTGCCCCAGGGTCAGGGTTTTCGGAACCAGATCCTCAACCAGCTTCGGCGCACTGCGCGCCAGGGCATCCAAGAGCTGCTGAACCTCTTCATGACCGAGCAACTCATGGGCATGGGACTGAAGAATCTCACTGAGATGGGTGGCCACCACGGTGCTGCTGTCGACCACGGTATATCCCAGGGTCTGGGCGTGATCACGTTGATTGGGATCGATCCAGACGGCATCCAGGCCAAACGCAGGATCTCGGGTGGGAATACCCTGCAGTGTGTCGAATACCTGCCCGGGGTTGATTGCCATATCTCTGTCCGGATGGATTTCCGCCTCACCGATGACCACGCCATGCAGCATAATCCGGTAGCCGGTGGGACTGAGATCGAGATTGTCGCGGATGTGCACCGCCTGCACCAGAAAGCCGAATTCCTGGGAAAGTTTTTTACGCACGCCCTTGATCCGGTTCATCAACTGCCCACCCTGGTTTCGATCGACCAGCGGGATCAGGCGATAACCGACCTCAAGACCAATGATGTCCACCGGCTGAACATCCTCCCAGCTTAGTTCGATCTGCTCCTGCGGTGGCGCAGCCGCCGCCTCCGGAATGGCAGGCACCAGGGCTTCACGCTGTTGCTTCTGATGAATCCACCAGGCAGCGCCCCCCGCTGCCGCAGCCAGAGAGAGGAAAGCGAAGTTCGGCATTCCGGGGATGATTCCCATCAGGAACAGCACCGTTGCAGTCACCACCCAGGCCTTGGGTGAAGTGAACAGCTGGCTGATCACCTGAGAACCTACATCCTGCTCGGACGAGGAGGCGACACGGGTGACGATGATCGCGGCCGAGGTAGAGAGCAGCAGTGACGGAATCTGGGCAACCAGACCGTCTCCGATGGTCAGCAGGGCATAAAAGCGCAGCGCGGTTGAGATATCCAGGTCATGCTGCAGCATGCCGATCGCCAAACCGCCGATGATATTGATCAGAAGAATCAGAATACCGGCGACCGCATCACCCCGCACAAACTTGCTGGCGCCATCCATCGCGCCGTAGAAGTCTGCCTCATTGGCGACATCCTCGCGTCTGACCCGCGCTTCATCCTGATTGATCAGACCGGAGTTGAGATCGGCATCGATCGCCATCTGTTTGCCGGGCATGGCATCCAGGGTAAAACGCGCGCTCACTTCGGAAACGCGCCCGGCACCCTTGGTGACCACCACAAAGTTGATGATCACCAGGATCGCGAACACAACCAGACCCACGGCATAGTTGCCGCCGATGACGAAGGCGCCGAAGGCCTCGATCACCTTTCCCGCTGCATCGCCCCCCTGATGACCTTCCAGCAGGACCACCCGGGTCGAGGCGACATTCAGGGCAAGACGCAATAGCGTGGCGATCAGCAACAGACTGGGGAAAACTGAAAAATCCAGCGGACGGAAGGTATAGATAACCACCAGCAACACCACCAGTGACAGGGTGATGTTGAAAGTGAAAAAGATATCCAGTGCAAATGCGGGCATAGGGATGATCAGCATCCCAAGCATCATCATCAATACCAGTGGTGCGCCCAGCCCCTTGGCGCCCATGCTTTTGGCATTATTCAGAATGGCTGTCGCGTCCATCAATCAGACTCCGGCACTTGTAACTCATCGGGTATGGGCAGCTCGGTCGGCTGCTGGGGTTTGAGGCCGCCATCGGTGCGATAGACCTTCAACTGGAAGATATAGGCGAGCAGCTTGGCCACCGCCAAGTAGAGTCCGACGGGAATGAACTCACCGACCTCGCTGTGGAAATAGATGGCGCGAGCCAGCATTGGTGATTCAACTAGGGCCACACCGTGTTCACTTCCAACCTTGCGGATGTTCGCGGCAACCAGGTCCTTGCCCTTGGCAACCACCTTCGGCGCCTGCATGGTGCCCTGGTCATAGCGCAGCGCCACTGCATAATGGGTCGGATTCGTGACGATCACATCCGCCTTCGGCACCTCCTCCATCATGCGGCGCATGGCGATTTCACGCTGCAGGCTGCGAATACGCCCTTTCACCTCCGGACGCCCTTCCGTGTCCTTCATCTCTTCCTTGACCTCCTGCTTGGTCATCTTCAGCTCGCGCTTGTGATTCCATACCTGGAACGGCACATCGATCAGCGCGATAACGATCAGGGTCGAGGAGATCAGCACAAACGACCAGCCAATCAACGAGGCCAGTTGGGAGATCGCCATATCCAGTTCCATGCTGCTTAACGCAATGAAATCCTCAAGTGTTACCCACAGGGTGATGGCGGTGGCCCCACCGATCAGGAAGAACTTCCCCATGGCCTTCAGCAGTTCAATCAGTCCCTTTATTGAAAACAGACGCTTCATGCCGCTGATCGGGTTAAGTTTGCTGAGTTTCGGCGTCATCGCCTGACCACTGAAGGCGATTCCACCCAGGGCGATCGAACTGAGGATGGCAACGACCACTACCACCATGAAGAACGGCGCCAGCATCAACAGCGCGTCCTGGACGGCAACCAGCAAGCGCCTGAGCATTGCCATCGGTTCGTAGATATCCGCCCTGGGGATAGTGAAACTGGTGGTCATGAGATTGAACAGGCTCTTTCCAAAATGGCTGCTCATGGAGACCATGGCGATTCCGCCAATCAGGGTGATAGCCATGGTGTTCAGCTCACGGGAGCGCGCGACCTGCCCTTTCTTTTTCGCATCGTCGATGCGTTTCGATGTGGGTTGTTCCGACTTTTCTTGACCGTCTTTGTTTTCAGCCATAGCTCACCTCACGATCCCCAGCACCCGCTCGATCAGTTCAAAACCCTCTCCCAACAACTCCTGAAAGTTGCTCATGATGTTGGGCAGAGTGAGCCAGATCAGGACGAAACCGATCAGGATTGCAATCGGAAAACCGACGGCAAAGATATTCAACTGCGGCGCGGCACGGGTGACAACGCCCATCCCGAGATTCACCAGCAGCAGCGCCGCCACTACCGGCAGGCCCATCAGCAGCCCACCACTGAACATCTTGCTGCCCCAGCCGATGACATCCGCCAGGTTGTTGCGGGTTACGCCATCCAGGGCTACCGGAAAGGTATGGAAACTCTGGGCCAGGAGATCGATCAGAATCAGGTGGCCATTGAGCAGCAGAAAAAACAACGTGGCCAGGATCAGGTAAAACTGCGACACCACCGGCACCTGCACACCATTCTGCGGGTCCATCATCGAGGCGAAACCCAGCCCCATGCTGTAGGCGATCACCTGACCGCCAAACACGATCGCGGCCATTACCAGATGCATCATAAAACCCATGACGATACCGACCAGTACCTGCTGGGCCAGGATCAACATCGCCTCGGCGCTGAATGGATCGACTATCGGGGAAACCGGAATCACCGGCACCAGGATCCAGGTGAGGATCAACACCAGGCCGATGCGGAAATGCACCGGCGTCTGCTTTGAGCTGAAGATGGGGGCAGAGGCTATCATTGCGCTGATACGCACCAGCGGCCAGATGAAGGCCGCCAACCACGCGCTTAATTGTGCTTCTGTAAAAGACATGACTGCCCCGTTAACGGTAAAGTCCGGTTAACCCGATCACCCAATCAGGCCAGGTATACTTTCAAAAAGATTGAGGGTGAAGTTCATGATCACCCGCAGCATCCAGGGACCCGCAACCACCAGCACCAGGGCGACGATCATCAGCTTGGGGATGAAGGTCAGGGTCATTTCATTGATCTGGGTCGCTGCCTGAAACATCGCCACCAGAAGACCGACCATCAGGGCGGGAATCAGGGTAACCGCGCACAAGGCGGCGGTAACCTCCAGGGCGCGTTGTCCGATATCCAGTACGCTATCCGGTGTCATTGCCCCTCCCTATACTTGAAAACTGCTGGCCAGGGTGCCGAATACCAGCGCCCAGCCGTCGATCAGTACAAACAACATGATTTTGAATGGCAGAGAGATGATCAGCGGCGAGAGCATCATCATGCCCATCGACATCAGTACACTCGCGACCACCAGATCGATCACCAGAAAGGGCAGGAACAGCAGGAAACCAATCTGAAACCCGGTCTTCAGTTCAGAGGTGGCGAAGGCCGGCAACAGAACAGAAAACGGCACCTGATCCGGCGACTCGAATTCCCCGAAATTGCCGATACGGGCAAACAGTTCCAGATCTGTTTCACGGGTCTGGGCGATCATGAACTCACGAACCGGCACCACGGCCTTCTGCAGCGCATCTACCGCGCTGACCTGCTCATCCATGTAGGGCACCAGCCCGACCTGGTAGATCTCCTCGAACACCGGCATCATCACGAACAGGGTGAGAAACAGGGCGAGCCCGACCAAAATCTGGTTGGATGGGGTGTTCTGTGTGCCAAGGGCCTGGCGCAGGATGGCCAGGACGATGATGATCCTTGCAAATGAGGTCATCATCAACAACGCGCCAGGCAGCAGGCTGAGCGCCGTCATGAACAGCAGAATCTGGATACTCAGTGAATATGTCTGCCCGCCCGCCTCATTGGGAGTCGCGGTCAGTGCCTCGAATCCCTGTGCGGCCCCGGCCTCGATTGAGATCAGCCCAAGCAGCAATGGCAGTAGGTAACGCACCAGGCTCATCGCGCCTCTCCATCAAGCTCGCTATCGAGCGTCTGAGCGAAGGCATCGTCTGGCGTTATCCCCTTGTCGCCGCTGTCCTCCACAACATGCAGCATCGAAACCCGTCCCGGGGCGACACCCACTAGCAGTTTTACACCCTCGACCTGGATCAGCACGGCGCGCTCACGCGGACCGAGAGAGACCCCACCGAGGATGTTGATCAGGCCCTTGCCGGTCGTGGGCAAACGCCCAAATCGCTTCATCAGCCACCCCAGGGCGAAGATCAGCCCGAGCACCAGCAACAACCCGAGGAAGGTTTCAGCGAACAATCCCCCGCTCATCTCCGGCACGGCGGTACGGGTGGCGTCCTGCTTCTCCTGTGCAACCACGGCAAACCCGTGAAGGACAAGTCCAAAACCGACTATCGAGGGTAAAACACGGTTCATCAGTGCAACCTTTTCACCCGGTCTGCAGGGCTGATGATATCGGTCAGGCGAATGCCGAATTTCTCATTCACCACGACCACTTCCCCCTGTGCGATCAGGGTGCCGTTGACCATCACATCCATCGGTTCGCCGGCCAGTCGATCCAGTTCCACCACCGAACCCTGGTTGAGTTGCAGCAGGTTGCGGATATTGATCTGGGTGCGCCCGATCTCCATGGAAATGGTCACCGGCACATCGAGAATCGCATCCAGACTGACGTCACTCTGTTTGGGCGAGTCTGCGTTGAGTTCCTTGAAAGTGGCTGATTCAGCCTTGACGCCAGAGCTCTTACCCTTGCCGGCGGTCTCAGTTTCGCTCTGCTGATCAAGGGCGGCTGCCCATTCATCGGCCAATGCTTCGTTGGGATCAATTTCATTGTCACTCATAGCCATATCCTGTTCTGGTGTTAACAATTAACCCTTTCTCTCTTTCAACAAATCCTGCAATCCAAACTGGCTGGCGTGTTTTATCCAGCTGTCAATCTTGATAGCATATTTACCCTTGGTAGTGCCCAGTTTGCCTTTAAACAGCGGTACATCCGCTGCCGTCATTTGCACGGTCTCTGGAAAATCAATCGGGATGATGTCCCCCGCTTTGAGCTTGGAGAGCTCCTTCATGGAGATTTTCGTCTGGGTCAGAATACTGCTCAGTTCCACCGAGGCGCTGAGAATCTCCTCTCTGAGCGACTGTTCCCAGCGCTCATCGCGATCACCGCGGTCACTCTGCACACCGGCATCCAGCAGATCCCTGATCGGCTCCACCATGGAATAGGGCATGCAGATATGCATATCGCCACCGCCCGCTTCCAGATCTATGTGGAAGGTGGTTACCACAACCACTTCTGAAGGACTGACGATATTGGCGAACTGGGGATTGACCTCTGACCCCATATACTCAAAATTCAGCGAAAGTACCGGCCGCCAGGCCTCATTCAGATCCTTGAACGCCAGATCCAGCAGCATGCGGATGACCCGGTTTTCAGTGGGTGTGAAATCGCGACCTTCAATCTTGGTATGGAAGCGGCCAGTGCCGCCAAAGAAGTTGTCCACCACGCTGAACACCATTTTCGGGTCCAGCACGATCAGGCCCTTGCCACGTAGCGGTGGCACACGGATCAGATTGAGACTGGTCGGTACAAACAGGCTGTGCACAAATTCGGAAAACTTCAACATCTGCACACCCGACACGGAAATATCCGCAGAGCGGCGCAGCATATTGAACAGACTGGTCCGGAGGTGGCGGGCAAAGCGCTCATTGATCATTTCCAGAGTCGGCAGACGACCGCGAACGATCCGGTCCTGACTGGCAAAGTCATAGTTTCGCGCTACACCGTCAAACTCCTCTTCCGCCTCGGTTTCAACATCACCGCTATCGACGCCGTGCAATAGCGCATCGATTTCGTCTTGTGAAAGTAGATCGTTGCCACTCATGGTTTTATTGCATCACGAAAGATGAAAAATAGACGGCCTCGACTTCTCCAGGGCCACTCTGTTCCTTGATAATTCCGTTGATGATCTCAAGCGCTTTGGCCTGAAGTTTCTCTTTGCCGGCACGGTCATAGAGACCAGCCGCGTCCTGTTCACCGAACAGGTTCAGCAGATTGTGCCGGATCATCGGATCGTTCTTGACCAGAAACTCTATGGTTTCCGGATTGCGCGTCATCACATCGACGCCCGCTTGCAGCATCTTTGCCTTGCCGCCAGGGGGAAGATTCACCACGAACTTGGGATCGAGAGAGTGATAGGCCGGGGGTAGTTTCTCTTCCACCACCTCCTCTTCCGCTACTGCATCCTCGGATTCATCACCGCCACTCAGAAAGAACCAGCCGGCAACGCCACCGATAATCAGCAGCAGCACAACCCCGGCGATGATAAAAATAAGTTTCTTGTTGGAGCCTTTCTCGATACCCAGATCCAGGTCTTCATCTATTTTTGCGTCAGCCATTGTTTAAACCTCTTGCACATGCACCCATACAAGTTAGCAATAGCTATGCCATAAATATTTCTGTTATATATCAATGAGTAAAGAAAGACGTACCGGCGCACGCCAGAGGTTTGACGCCACGGCAGATACCTCAAAGGCAAAAAACCGACGGCATCCTGTTTTATGAGATCAGAGCGGGGATGGCTTCAGGGTTTGAGAACCCGCGCCCAGCGCCAGAAGTTGAGCAGCCCGGCCAGCGACGATGCAACATAGGTGAAGGCGCAGGCCCGGAGAATCCGTTTCGCAGCCTTCTGCTGCCTGGCATCGATGTAGCCGGTTTCGAGGATGGGCATGGCGCGTGTGAAACTGGCATCCCACTCCACCGGCAGGGTCAGCAGTTGCACCACCACGGAGACGCCGATAGTCGCCATAGCGGCCAAAAAAGTGATCGCCCCCGCCGCCGGTGTCCGGGTTATCAGTGCCAGCACGGGCACCGCAAACAGCAGGAAGGAGCCCAGTTTTTCCGTCACCCGAGCCATTTTCGCCAGACGCAGACGCCAGAGGAACGGGCCGTAGTTCATCGAGTGCTGAATCGCATGCCCCACTTCATGGGCCGCGGTAGTGATCGCCGTCAGGCTTTTACGATGGTACTTGTCCGGAGCGAGACGAACCACACGCTGCTGGGTATCGTAGTGGTCCCCTTCCCCACCAGCCTCTTCAACCTTGACGTCTTGCAGATCGAAACGCGTCAGCAGATGCCTGGCAAACTCGCTGCCACTACCGGGGAACTCCTCCTCGCGGTTGTAGCGGGCAAGCACATACCCCACCCACCATTGCGGTGCGAAGATCACCAGTACCAGCAGTAGTGTAAGCAGTATCAGGTGCATGTGCCGAAATCCGCTAGATATCTTCCATCATTCTGGCCTGTTTCTGGCCTTTTGCGATATCCACCCTGGAGAGGATGATGGCACCGCTGATGAACAGAATGGAGATGGAGAGGATGGAGATCCTGGAACTGCCGGTAACAACCCCAACCCATCCCATGAGGATGGGACCCAGAACCACCGCGAACTTCCCCAGCATGTTGTAGAAACCAAAGAATTCGCCCGCCTTGTTTCTTGGTATCAGCGTGGCGTAGAGCGAGCGACTCAGAGACTGGACACCCCCCTGGACCAGGCCGATGACCACCGCCAGGGCATAGAACTCCCAGACCGATTCCATCTGGTAGGCCCAGAGAATGACCAGCAGGTAGACAAAGATTCCCAGCATGATCCCCTGTCTCGCACCGCGTTTTTCACCCAGCTTGCCAAACACTATGGCAGCAGGAAAACCGATGAACTGGGTCAGCAGCAGAGCTGTCATCAGTCCATTGGTATCGAAACCGATTGACAATCCGTAATCCACCGCCATGCGGATAATCGTATCCACCCCGTCGATATACAGCCAGTATGCCAGCAGAAACAGGAAGGTCTGCTTCATCATCCTGATCTCATGGAAGGTATCGAGTAGTTGCCGAATGCCGCCCATCACCGCCCCCTGGCCATCGAGATCCGCCTCAACCGGTACTTCTTTGACAAACAGGAAAACCGGAATGGAGAACAGCCCCCACCAGACAGCCACAGACAGAAAGGCGATCCTGACCGCCTCGGAGGTATCGGCCAGACCAAAACTCTGCGGGAACAGCGTCAATATCACATCAAAGCTGAACAGCAACCCACCACCCAGATAACCGAAACCGTAGCCCAGGGCAGAAACCAGATCATATTTCTGTTTTTCCGCTACATTGACCAACAGGGCATCATAGAACACCATGCCGCCGGAAAAACCCAGGCTGGCCAGGACATAGAGGACCAGCGCCAGCATCCAGCCCCCTTCCGCAACCAGATAGAGCGCCGCGGTCATGACAATACCCATGAAGGAGAAGAACAGCAGAAAGCGTTTTTTTGCCCCTGCCCGATCAGCGATAGCCCCGAGCACCGGCGCCAGAAACACCACCAGCACGCTGGCTAGTGAATTGGCCAGCGCCAGCCAAAAGGTTGAGTCGGTTACCGCGAGATCCTCGGCCCAGTATTTCTTGAAAAACACGGGAAAAAAACCCGCCATGACGGTGGTGGCATAGGCCGAGTTTGCCCAATCGTACAGACACCATGAGATAACGGGCCTTCGTTTCCAGACAGACAAAAAACCTCCTGCGGGAATGATGTGATGTTGTGCCGGTCTATTTTTTTAGCTATGGACCCTAGGGCATGCCGCGTTCACAGATAGTGTGCAACTCCCGTTTCACCCCATCAAACTGTTCCTCGAGCAGCACGGAAAGCTCCTTTACCTGATTGAAGCTGTCGGCACGCGCAGCCATCTCCAGTTGCTTGGAGAGTTCCGACAAGCCGATAGCGCCCACATTGGCGCTGCTCGATTTCAGTGAGTGGGCCGGCACGACCACCTGGGTGCAATCCTCATCCTTGACACCCGCCTCGATTTCCCGCAACAGCATCGGTGTATTTTCCAGATAGCTGTCAATCAGACCGATGAAATCCTCCTCCATGATCTCATACAACTCTTCGATCACGCCCAGTTCGATAAGCTCTCCACTGGCCTGATCTGACGAGGTAACTGGCTGTTTTTCACTGTTCACAAGCGCAACATCCGAGTCAGCGGCACTCCTATCTGAGTCTCCAGGTTCACCTTCAATCAATTCCCGCATGGGCAACCATTCACGCAACACACTGTGCAGTCGATCAGGCAGCAAGGGCTTGGGCAGATAATCATCCATGCCGGATTCCAGGCATTTCTCCCTGTCCCCGACCATGGCGTTGGCGGTCATTGCCACTATCGCCGTATGCGTCAGCCCCATGGATTTCTCCCGCACCCGAATCGCCCGCGTCGCCTCATAGCCATCCATCCGCGGCATCTGGCAATCCATCAGGATCAGATCATAATGTTCCTTTTCAAATTGACCGAGAGCCGCCAGGCCATCCTGGGCAACATCACAGTTGATGCCAAATTTCTGCAGAATCTTTTTCGCAACCGCCAGGTTGACCGGGTTATCTTCGACAATCAGCACCTTCCCCACCAGGTCGGAAGCCTCGCTAGTGCGTAATGAACCGTTATCGCCTATATCCAGATAGTCGGAAAACTCCCGGTCCCAGAATCGCTGTGATACCGAGGGATCTGAGGATATCTCATTCTTTTCCTGCTGCCTTTCGATCAACCCGGAATCGACACCCGGAGAAACGATGTCAGCAAGCAGGTCATACAGGACATCCTTTCTGGCCGAATGGGCAATCACCTCCACATCTCCCAGATTGGATAAGAAGTCGACATCGCTTTCACGCTCTGACAGTACCAGGATTTTGATACCACGAAAGCGGATCGAGGCCCTGATTTTGTTGATAAAGCTGAACAGTCCAGCACCCAGCAGCCGTGCATCGGCAACGATCAGCTGATAGGTCCAGTTATTGCCCAGGTTGGCCGCCGAGTTGAGCTTCAGAATAGCGTTTTCCGCGCTCTCCACCTGATCATAGACAAACTCATACTCGTCCAGCGCCTTGATCAGCTGTTTTATGCCACGATGGGTATTGGCAACCAGCAGGGCTCGAAACTGTATGGCTTCTTCACTCGCATTAGTTTCATTTTCCGCCGTTTTTCTGATCAGTGGCAGGGTGAACCAGAACACAGAACCCTTGTTCTTTTCCGAGCTGACGCCTATCTCTCCGCCCATCAGCTCTACCAGGCGCCTGCAGATCACCAACCCCAGCCCGGTACCCCCATGTTTACGGGTGGTGGAGGCATCGGCCTGTGAAAAGGAGCGGAACAGGCGGGCAATGGTCTCCCGATCCATACCAATGCCGGTATCGCGTACCGCGAAAACGATCTCCTGATGTTCATGGTCGCTCTCGCGCAGGTTGACCTCCACCCTGATCACGCCACCCGACTCGGTAAACTTGATGGCATTGCTGACCAGATTGGTCAGCACCTGACGTAACCTGATTGGATCGGCCTTGACGCTCTCAGGGACCCCCGGACCAATGCTGTAGCTCAGTGTCAGCTTGCGCCGGTCGGCATTCTTGGATAACAGGGCGATAATCGAATCCACCGCTTCATCCAACTGAAAGTCGATGAACTCAATATCGAGCTTCCCCGCCTCGATTTTGGAAAAATCGAGGATATCGTTGATGATCCGCAACAGGTGGTGGGATGAGGTCAGTGCGGTATTGACGAATTGACGCTGCTCGGAATCGAGTTCAGTCTCCTTGAGGATCTCCAGCAGGGGCACGATACCGTTGAGTGGCGTTCTGATTTCATGGCTCATGGTCGCCAGAAATTCGCTCTTGGCCATATTGGCGGTTTCCGCCTCCTCTTTCGCCAGATAGAGCTCGTACTCGACATCCCGGCGACGAACGTCTTCATTGCTCAGGCGGCTGTGCAGCCCTTCCATATGCTCCTTTGCCACATCCAGCTTGCCTGATACATTTCGTTTACCGGCCCGCAGGCCTGCGATTGTCCCGTAGAGCAAAGAGAGGGCGGCGGTCACCAGACCCATGCCGATAATGATCGAGATCATCATGGTAGCCACAGGCGTGCTGGGCCAGCCCCCCACCACGAGAAACTGGTACGCCAGCGGAATGATCATGGCTAAAATAAACACCAGAATGGCCAGTTCCAGCGCTGCCAGCAGCAGTATCGTCAGCAACACCCCGCCGGTGGCGGTCAAGGCCATCAACTGTGCCAGGGAACTGGAATAGTCAGGGAAAGGATAGGCGGCGACCACCCCCCATCCCAGACCCGCCACAAACAGGGGAATCACCGGAAAATACTGCCAGCGCCAGGCCGCTGCTAGGTCCGGCTGCACCCGTTTCCAGGCAATCCAGAGCAACGCCTCCACCGCCCCGGCAATCAGCACGCTGAGCCCCCAGACCCCGATAGGACTGGATTCATTCGCACCGAACAGCCAGACCACCAATGCCGCGAGAAACAGGGTTCCGGTAGCGGTAAAAATCAATCCACCATAGAACAGCCGGACCCGTTCGGCCATCACAAGCTTTTCCCTGGTAATCGAGATTTCTGGCATCAGACAACCTTTGTTTCATGACACTTTTTATCGTTAGTTATACCGGGTTTAGTATAAACTCTACAGAAATATGACATATGACACTCATTTCAGGATGAATGGTAGTACCAGCATCCTGACACTACACCAAAAAAAATTAATAATATAAACAAGTTAGGAACAGGATTGGTTAAATGTCAGGCCCGGCCAATAAAAACAACGAAATAAAAAATATTTTCTTGCAGCATTTGCCCGAACGCTTCGTGGCGATCGAACAGGCATGGAAGGCAGTAAACAGCTCACAAGGCGACAAGAATCAGGCTGAAAAGATGCTTGCCCGCGTCCAGGATCTGGTCGGCAGTGGCGGAAAGGTCGGGCTGATCGACATCAGTGAAAGCGCCTTCTCCCTGGAAAACCAACTCAATCTGCTGATAGCGCGCCAGAATTTCGCTGATGGCGAGCAGACCGGGCGGATCGACAAATTGATGAATACCCTGAAAGAGCAGGTCAACAAGGCCATCGCCGACCAGTTCTCCACGACTGTCGCGCCCGGCGATAAAATCGCCTTTTTTCTGCGCGCCAGCGAGGATATCGCCTCCGGCCTGACTGCTGCACTGGAAGCCTTGGGTTTTGCAGTCCTCCCCTTCATACACCCTGATGATGTCGAGGGCGAACTGCAAAAACGCATCCCGGACATCCTGATTTTCGAAGGCACTTTTCTCAAGCAAATGGTCTCGCTGAACCGGGAACTTCGCCTGCAGGAAGAGACCGAGAAAAAGAAGATACCCACCGTCTGCCTGAGTACATCAAAGCAGTTGGAACAACGACTTCTGGCCTTGCGCTCGGGTGTCGATGCCTATTTTCTGCACCCGTTCACCATGCAGAAGCTGGTGGAAAAGATTCAACAGCTCACCTCACCCAAGGAAGAGGGCTACCGGATTCTGATCATCGAGGATGATCCATCCCAGGCCAAATTTGCCGCATCGATTCTGGAAAAAGGGGGAATGAAAACCCTTGCAGTCACCGAGCCGCTGCACGCCCTGGATGCACTGAACGACTTCCGCCCGGATCTGATTCTGATGGATCTGTACATGCCGAATGTCGACGGAAAAGAGCTGACGACGATAATCCGTGAGCACCCTGATTTCATCACTACACCCATCGTTTTTCTCTCGGGCGAACACGACACCGACAAAAAGCTGCACGCCCTGAGTGCTGGTGGTGATGATTTTCTGACCAAACCCATCCGCCCGAAACATCTGATCAGCACCATTGCAAACCGGGTGGAAAGATCAAAGGCGCTCAAAGCCGGTCCGCCAGGCCAGAACCTCTCGAGCAGCCTGAACGGCCCGACAGCCCGGCACTATTTCTACGAACAGCTCGAATCCCTGATCACTGAGGCCACTCAACCCCTGATGGGTGGTATCTTGCACCTCGCGTTCAGCAATCAGAAAAAAAACCAGCCTGCTTTCACCGAGCCGCAGACCGAAACTCTGCTCCGGGAGTTGCGAACCCTGGTAGCCGGAATTGCCGGTCAGCAGGATATCGTGGCGGAACTGGATAATGGCATCGGCGTATTGGCCAGCAAACCCAAGGCCGCCGACCTCCTATCGCTGGCATCGAAAATACAAAATGCGATCAGTCATCACTACTTCGACTGTGACGGCCAAGAGATCAAACTCAATACATCCATCGGCATCTGCCTGTTCGACAAAGATATCAACAGCGCTTCGCAAATGATTGACCGGGCAGCGGTGGCGGCGCAAGAGGCCATCAAAGGTGGTGGCGAGCAGATCCTCATCTATGACCACCAATTCAGCAAACACACCGAAAACGATAACCAAAAAAATCTGGCTGCGCTGCTGGAAGCGGCGATACAGGAAAACAGCTTCCAGGTGATTTTCCAGCCACTGTCGACAAAAGCGGCTTCAGAATACGAAACCTCAGATTTGAGTCTGCGACTACGGCATGGCCGTGAGATAGTTCCGAAAGGCGACTGGCGCAAGGTGGCCCAGGACAAGTCAATGATCGCAGATATCGACAGACTGTCAGTGCTGCACGCCCTCTCCGCTTTGGAAAACAAGCGGCGTGAGGGCAAACAGATCAGACTCTTTATCGAGCAGTCTTTCCAATCGATGCTGGAGTTGAGCAACATCGAATGGCTGCGCAAGCAACTCAGGGCCATTCAGATCGTGGGTACGGGGCTGGTATTCGAATATGCAATTGCCGAACTGGGTCAGGATCTGAAAGTTGCCAAAAACTTCATCAACGAGCTGAAGGAGATGGGGATTGGTGTCTCTCTATCGAGATTCGGCGCCAACACTGCCGCCCTGCGCGTATTACAGTTTCTTCATGCGGATTATGTGCGTTTCGCCATACCCATCCTGAAGACCGATAGGGAAACCGCCGAAAAAATCGTCCGGGAAATACATATCCTCGGCGCGAAGGCCATTTTGCCGGGAGTTTCCGACCCTCAGATCACCCCGGAACACTGGCTCAGTCTCGCAGATCTGCAACCGGATCTGTAGGAAATCGTGATTGCCGACCTACAACTGGCTAGCGAGCTTGTGGCGGCATTCCCCTTTCTGCAACAACGGGATGGGGATTTACTCCACCGGCTGCAGGCCAGTGGATCGGTCATCCATCTCAACAAAAACCAGCTGATCTGCGACCAGGGCCGGTCATGCAGCCATCTGGCCCTGATCATTGGCGGTACTGCCCGCGTCTATAAACTCGGTGAAAACGGCAGGGAAATCACCCTGTATCGCATCGGACCGGGTGAGAGCTGTATTCTGACCGCATCCTGCATCCTCAGCAGTGAGCCCTTTCCAGCCATCGCAATCAGTGAAACCGAGATCGATGCACTGCTGATTCCAGCCCATACAGTCAACCAGTGGCTGGCCGAATCGGCGGCCTGGCGGGATTACATCTTTGGCCTGGTGGCAAAACGGCTATCGAGTATCATCAGCGTTGTCGAAGAGGTGGCCTTCGGGCGCATGGATAAACGCATTGTCGATTATCTGCTCGATAACATCACAGCAACCCGCCGGCAGATAACCGCCACCCATCAGGAGATCGCCTCCGATCTCGGGACATCGCGTGAAGTGGTGAGCCGTATACTGAAAGATCTTGAAAACGCCCGATTGGTCAGCATTGCCCGCGGCGCTATTGAAGTGATAGACCCTGCAGGACTGCAACGCAAACGATCCGCCTGATCATCTGTGTGACTTTGTCACTGACAACACCGTCCTGACAACCTATCCTTCGCCCATGAAACAGGGAATCTTTCTCAGAAACCCTCATCTAATAGCTAAATAGCGTCACTACAAATTCGGGAGACAGGCATGAACAAAAATATGGGTGGAATTGATCGTGGATTGCGTCTGGTTGTCGGCTTAGGACTGGTGGGCTGGGGTATAGCCACCCAGAATATCTGGGGAGCCATCGGAGTCATCCCCCTGTTTACAGCGGCCATCGGCTGGTGCCCGGCCTATCTGCCTTTCGGTATCAAAACCTGCAAGACAGACAGCAAGTAATTTTCACAGGATGATAGCCTGACCAGGCTATCATCCTGCCTCATCCAGACCATCCTCTTCTGCGGGCGTACGACCCGGCCAGGCACTGAGCACCGCCTGAACCAGAGTTGCCAGCGGAATGGCGAAAAACACCCCCCAAAAACCCCACAGGCCACCGAACACCAGGATCGCGACGATAATCGCAACCGGATGGAGATTCACCACCTCGGAAAACAGCAGGGGTACCAGAACATTGCCATCCAGCGCCTGAATGATGAAATAGGCCACGCTCAGCCAGATGAAGTCAGCCCCCCAGCCCCACTGGAACCAGGCAATCAGGATCACCGGAAAGGTGACCACAGCCGCGCCGATGTAGGGGATGATAACCGACAATCCGACCAACACCCCGAGCAGCACCGCATACTGCAAACCCATGAAGGTGAAGGTAATGAAGCTGGCCGCCCAGACGATGACGATTTCCCAGAACTTTCCGCGTACGTAGTTGGCAATCTGACGATCCACATCACGCCAGACCGTATCGGCGAATTTCCGGTCCTTGGGCAGCAGTTTCAGCACCCAATCGATGATCAGACTCTTGTCCTTGAGAAAGAAAAATACCAGCAGCGGCATCAGAATCAGGTACACCAGAATGGTAATAATGCCCACCACCGAGGCCAGTGAGAGTGATACCACACGCTGGCCGAACTCGGCGATCTCCTGGCGAATCACACCGATGATCTCCTGCACCTGTGCCGTCGAGATGATCTCGGGATAGCGTTCAGGCAGGCGCATCAATAATGCCTGCCCTTCGGTGATCATCAGCGGTATCTGCTGAAAAAGCTGGGTAACCTGACGCGAAAGTTGCGGCATCAGAACCAGAAGAATCACTGTGAGAAACACCATGAAGACGGTGAACACCAGTAGAACCGCAGGGAATCTGGGGATTTTCCTGCGCTCGATAAGATTCACCACACCCTCAAGCAGATAGGCGATGACCACACTGGCCAGTACCGGGGCCAGCATATTGCCCATGGTGATGACCACGGCAAAACCGATCACCAGGAACAGGGCGAGAAACAGAACCCCCGGATCTGACAGGTATTTTTTAAACCACTCGGCAAGAATCTGCATCGGGATAACTCGGCTTTCTCAGGTCACTGCTTGTCAGAACGGTATTGCTCATAATGGCTGACAAAGAGAGTCTCCAGCTCATCAATGACATCCGGCGCCGAACGCCCCTGAATGAGATGGGCCGTCATCAGTGAGGATGTCTTGGTAAACAACTCTGACTTTTCCAGCATGAAGTAGGATTCTGATAACCGCTTGATGGCCCCGACCACCGACTCCTGTTCAGGCCGGGGTATGGTTTTCGGCTCATGCAACACGGGCTCTTCAGATCCGGTGGTGCGTGATTCGAGAAACTCGGCAAAGGCGATAAGGCTTTCCTTGTCCTGTGCCGAAAGCGACGCATAGAGCTTGAGCAACCGGCGCTGCTCGGCAGGCAGGTTCATCTTCGGGGCGAGCACGGTTTCAGTCCTCTAGATCAAGATCGTGCTCGTGTTCCTTGCAGTATTGCTGGGCAAATTCCAGCAACTCTTCCATGACACGAGCCCGGAATTTCTGTTTCTGGTGGACGAAAGAGAAGGGTCTTTCCAATGGCGGATCGAGATTGATCTCGATCAGCGTTTCCAGCTTCAGCTCTTTCTGGATGGTAGCTCGGGAGACCACGGATATGCCCATGCCGGCCTCCACCGCCCCTTTTACCGCTTCGGGGCTACCAAGCTCCATCGCAATTTTCAGGCCGTCGCCATCACTGTTGAGATCGTTCAGATACTCGTTGATCACCTCACGAGTCCCGGAGCCCTCTTCACGACAAATAAAGGGATATTTTACCAAATCATCGTAAACCATTGTTTTCTTTTTAGATTCAGGATGACCTGGAGGGACGATCGCAACCAGTTTGTCAGGGCGGCACATCTCGACCACCAGGTTTTTATTGGCGACAGGCGCCTCGACCACACCCAGGTCAATGGTATTGTTCTCCACCATGGAGACGATACCGTCCGTATTGGAAACCTTGAGGTGTATGTTCACATCCGGAAATTTTTTCTTGAAATCACCGAGCAAGGCCGGAAGCATGTATTCCGCAATAGTGGTGCTGGCACCGATGGTCAGCGTGCCGCTGATCTCTCCGGTCATCTCCCGCACCGAGTTTTCCATCTCGGAATAGAGTTCGAAAATCTTGTCGGCGTATTCAAAAACCCGCGCCCCTGCATCGGTGAGGCTGATCCTGTTATGGGTACGGTCGAACAGGCGCGTATTGAAGTACTCCTCCAGTTGGCGCACCTGGAAAGTAACGGCGGGCTGGGTCATGTGGAGTGATTCTGCCGCCTTCGTAAAACTGAGCAGCCGGGCAACTGTGTGAAACACCTGGAGTCTGCGATCGGCCATGGAAAATCTCCGCGGAACTAAGACAAAGAGTTGGGTAGTAATAAATAAGTTTTATACCATAAATTTTGAATTAGTAGTAAATATATATCAGGGTATCTTAATGTAACGAAACACTTTAATTACCCGACAGTTACAGTGCTGCTTTGCAGCAATGCAGACACCGATCCGGCAAACTATCTGGCAGACATTATTTCAGATACCGAATCACCTCTTGTCAGTGGTTTCCGTATAGTAAAACACCCTAATTTTTCTGGCATTTATTTTCAAAATCACTTAGCCTTCAATGGATTATAAAATTTTCATAACCCATCGTCTTCTCAGTGGAGGATCCATAATGAACAACACATTTCCGCACGCACCGCGGCTGATTACAGTTGCCTGCGGTATTGCGCTGCTCGGGCTTTCCGCCCCCTCTTTCTCATCAGGGTTTGCAGTACCTGAAATTTCGATCACCGGCCTGGGCACTTCAAATGCACTGGTTGCCAACCCGGAAGATTTGGGCGCAATACCCTACAACCCGGCGGCTGCGGTCTACCATCCCACCAGCATCTCTGCTGGGCTGATGGGTGTAGTACCCGATCTGAGCGTCACCACCCCGACGGGAACCCATGACAGCGAAGGAAAGAATGTCATCATGATTCCACAGTTCCAGGCAAACTACCGCCTGAACGAAAAAGTTGCACTCGGACTGGGGATTACAGCCCCCTTTGGTCTTGAAACCCAGTGGGATGCCACTGCACCCGTGTTCCCCTCTTTTGAGGCACTTGGAATCGGTGGCCATCCCACCAAGAGCAAAATTGAGGTGATCGACATAGCACCGACTGTTGCCTTCAAGGTAAATGACAATCTCAGTCTTTCTGCTGGTCTCGATTACTACTTCGTAAAGACCGTCACTTTTAATGCTGACGTCATCGATAACGACGGCGATGGTGACGCCTTCGGATGGAACTTCGGACTCCTGTATAACCAGGACAAAGTCAGTTTCGGTCTCAGCTATCACTCCGGCGTTGATCCCGACATCAAGGGCGAGTCCTACATCCCTTCCATTTCGATGACGGTACCGGCAAATGCTGTCCTCCCACTGCCATCACGCTTGCAGGCGGGTGTTAGATATAAAGCCTCAGATGCCCTGGCAATCGAATTTGACATCACCCGCACCGGATGGAGCGCCTTTGATGTACTGACCATCGATAACCCGGTCAATCCGGTCGTCAGTATAAACAACTGGGACGATGCAAACGCATTCAGGCTCGGCGGCACCTACCAGCTCAATGCCAAAACACAACTGCGTTTTGGCTACACCTTCGACCAGACGGGACAGCCCCATGATTATTTCAGCCCACGCGTGCCTGATGCCGACAGGCACCTGTTCAGCGTAGGTTTTGGACACAAGCTGGACGATGGCTGGTCCATAGAAGGCGGTTTCATGCACGTCAGGTTCAAGGATTACACGCAAAACCTGCCGCTCGGTTATTTTACCGAGGCCGGTGAACCGAATGGGTCATTTCTCTACAACGGCGAATACAACTCCGGTGTAAATCTGTTCGGCCTCGGTATCAGCAAGACCTTTATGTAACCCGGTTTTCACAGCAGTCACGGAGCCCGGTTTCGACCGGGCTTTTTTATGGAAATCAGCAGCCGGTGGTTACAAATGAAAAAGCCGCACCTGGTTAGACCAGATGCGGCTCTCAAACTACTTTCTTAGCGTGTAGCTATATATACATGCATATATCGCTTTCGCCGGCGAATTCAAAGAATCGCGCAGCACCAGCATATTCAACATCGCTAATAAAATCAGACGTATCCATATCAAATAGATCGACTGTCATTTGGCAGGCGATAAGTCTGACTTCGGCTTCAAGGCAGAGTGAGCGCAGTTCATCAATACTGGCAACACCCTTTGAGGCCATCTTCTTTTTCATCATCATGGTCATCATGGACTGCATACCGGGCAGTGCGGTGCCCAGCACCGGGAACCACTTGTCCATACCCAAAGGCATGGGCATTCCAGGATTTCCCAGTGGGGTTACTTCCAGGCTCAATTCCTTGCGAAGTAACTGTAATCCATAAAAAGTGAAGAAAATTTCAACTTCATAACCCAGCGCAGCAGCAGTGGAACCCAGAATGAAAGGCGGATATGCCCAGTCCAGAGAACCTTTGGTTGCGATAATGGCTAATTTCTTCTCATCCATCTGAATCTCCTCCTTAACGGTAGTGAGGGTCGACTTCAGACCCGAGAATTATGCTTTCTTGATCAGAAAATGGAACTTGCCACCTTCTTCTTTGGATTCCATCAGCTAGTTGCCCGTCTGTTTGGCGAAGGCTTCGAAATCCTTAACTGAACCTGGGTCGGTGGCGATGATGTGCAAAACTTTACCTGACTCCATGCCAGTAAGGGTTTTCTTGGCACGCAGGATGGGCAGGGGACAATTCAGGCCGCTCGCATCCAACTCTTCATCAAAACTAGACATAGGGAACCTCCAGTGCGTTCAATATTTTAAGATTGTGACTAATTGTTTCTTCGAAAATCAGTCATATCTTATATTCTAACTGTCCGAAAAAGGCAAGAAAACCTTTTTTATCACAGTCATTAAACAAGCCGGCGACGCTCTGCCAGACAACAAGACATCTCTTAAGCGTAAGGCACAATCTGGAATCTATTTCGAGCCCAGTCGATGATCCCGCCCCGCAGGTTCATTACATTGGGAAATCCCTGCTGCATCAAATACATACAAGCATGATAAGAACGCGCACCACTACGGCAGTAGATTACAATTTCCTTATCCTTCGGAAAATCGGCCATTTCCAACGGGATCATGTGCATCGGCAGGTGACGTGAATTGGGCAACATACCGTGCGCAACTTCCGCCTCGGTGCGGATATCGAGCATGTATAAATCTTCACCAGAGGAAATTTTTTCCTCAAGTGTCACTGAGTCAATCTCGTTAACCACGTATTCTGTACCTGTATTGAGCTGGCAAAATATCTTAGTTTTTTAGTATATTACTAATTTACTAATATTCACAAGCCGACTGATGAGAATTGCTGTGCGGATAAATTGTTAGGCCGACGGCCGCATGATACAGTTTCGCAGCAAAAAAATACTCCGGTTGAAAGTTACCCGCTTTAACGGGTCAGTTTGAAGAAGGTCAACGATGGATTTCCTCCCTATTTTCCTTGATGTCAAAGAAAAGACCTGTCTCGTTATCGGTGGTGGTGAAGTTGCGGCACGCAAAGTCACGTTACTGCTGAAGGCTCACAGTCGCGTTCGTGTCATCTCTCCCGAGCTCTGCACCACCCTGCAAAGGCTGGTCGATAAGGGAGAAATAGAGCATATCGAGAGGGTCTATCGCGACGAAGACATCACCGATGGCTATCTGGTGATCGCCGCGACCAGCAATCGCGCTATCAACCGTCAGGTGTATGACAAGGCAATCGCCCTGCGTATTCCGGTGAATGTGGTTGATCAGCCGGAACTCTGCACGTTTATTTTTCCATCGATAATCGACCGCTCACCTGTGGTCGCGGCAGTTTCAACCGGCGGCGCCTCCCCGGTGCTGGCCAGATTGATCCGCAGTCGCCTGGAATCTCTGATACCCGCAGGTTATGGACGCCTGGCAGAGCTTGCCAACCGCTTTCGGGACAAAGTGAAAGCGAAATTTACAAAACCCTCGGATCGCCGGATTTTCTGGGAGAAGGTGCTAAGCAGCGGCGTTGCAGAGCGCGTCTTCTCCGGCCATATGGAGGAGGCCGACGCGGCCATGGAGCGCGCACTCAAATCGGCAACTCCCGGAGCAACGATGGGTGAGGTCTATCTGGTCGGTGGCGGACCGGGCGACCCAGACCTGGTCTCCTTTCGCGCACTGCGGCTGATGCAGCAGGCAGATGTCGTGGTCTACGATCGACTGGTAGCGCAACCTATTCTGGAGATGACCCGGCGTGACGCCGAGCGCATCTATGTCGGCAAGGAGCGTGATCAACACGCAATGCGCCAGGAAGAGATCAATCAACTGCTGGTGGATCTGGCCAAAGAGGGCAAACGGGTCGTCCGGCTCAAGGGCGGCGATCCGTTCATCTTCGGCCGCGGTGGCGAGGAGATCGACACCCTCTCGGCGGAAGGCGTCCCCTTCCAGGTGGTTCCTGCAGTAACCGCCGCATCCGGTTGTGCCGCCTACTCGGGAATACCGCTGACCCACCGTGATTATGCTCAGTCAGTCACCTTCGTCACAGGCCATCTCAAAGATGGCAGCATGAACCTCAACTGGAAGCAGTTGGCGCACCCACACCAGACTATCGTCTTCTACATGGGGTTGTTGGGACTGCCGGTGATCGTCAGGGAATTGACTGCCCAGGGCGTTTCCCCCGAAATGCCGATTGCCCTGGTCCAGCAGGGAACCACCGAACATCAGCGGGTGTTCACCGGCACATTGGCCAACATCCAGGAGATTGTGGAGCGGGAAAAACCCAAGCCCCCTACCCTGATAATCGTTGGCGACGTGGTGCAACTCCACGAAAAACTGAGCTGGTTTAAAACGCCCCTCTCCCCGCAGCAGGGAGCAACCCTGGACACCTGATTGGGAATTGGGTCTATAATCGCACCATTGATTCAGGTAGTGACTGACGACTGCGGAGCTTCAGCATGAGCGCAAATGCCATGGATATCACAGCTACACCCTTATTGCCCAGACCCTTCGCCCTGCCCCTGGGACTGATCCCAACCGCAGCCAACAGTCTGGTTCTGGCCAACATTCTGAACCGGTTGTTTGCACCTGAACTGACTGAAGGTGAACTGGAGTTTCTGGAAGGTCATGTGATGCTGATCAACATCAGTGACGCCCGTCTCACCTATCGCCTGACACTCGCTAACGGTAAGCTGAAAGCGGCCGACAAAAGACTCCCCCATGACCTATCCATCGAGGGATCGATCTACGATTTCCTGCTGCTGGCGACGCGCAGAGAGGATGCCGATACCCTGTTCTTCAACCGCCGGTTGCGACTCGGCGGCAGCACTGAGCTGGGTCTCTATGTAAAAAACTTTCTTGATGCCTTGGAGCTGGACGACCGCCTGGGGCCCTTTCTGAAATTACTGAATGGCGCGACAGATCTGATCAACCGGTTGCCCAAGCTGCCCAGAAGACCCCTCGGCACATAGTACCTGGGTTAACCAGCGATCCTGTTTCGGGCATGCTCGATCATGCCCGCGTCCCCAAACCAGTAACCGTCACAGGGTCCCACCGGCATCCAGCGGGAGAGTTGTGCAGCACCCTCGGCGGCATCCAGTTCACCGTTGATCGCGCGATTGAAGATATCGATGATCTGCAGGGTGCGGTTTGATTGCGGGCTGATTCTCAGCACATCCACCTTGAGCTCGACCAGTCGGTCCAGTTCAGGCAAGAGATTGAAGGTCTGAGCCGACTGGGTCTGAATGCCATTCAGCGCAAGAAATCTTGTGTCATCCTGAGCGGAAAGGGTCAGACCATCGGGATAATCGAGACAGCGATACTGGCAATCATCTTTCGGCAGATTGTGCGCACGCGCGGTAAAGCAGCGGGCGGAATAGGCCAGAGGCAAACGCCCATAGGCAAACACCTCGGTCTCTACCCCCTCTGGCCGCTGCGCCTGCATTGCCGCCAGGGTCTCGTGGGACAACTCCACCGGCAACACCCAGCGGCGCATCCCCTTTTGCGCCAACAGCTTTAGTGTTCGCTCATTGTAGACATTCACACTATGGCCGCTGACAAAAGGCCTGCCCTGCATCAGATTGACCGCGCCCATATCGTTGGCCTCAACCCAGTAGCGGTCATTCTCGCAAATCCGTTTCAACCGCTTGAGTTCGGAATCCGCTTCCAGTAGCGCCATACTCGAGAGCACCACCTCCTTACCTGCAGCAGCCAGGGTATCGGCAATCTCGAACCACTCCTCCAGGCGAATCAGGGTGCGCTTGGCACAGACGGTCTCGCCCAGATAGACGATATCTGCAGCAGACTGGGCGATCTCCCGATAAAAATCAAAAATCTTATCCCTATCCCAATAGTAGAGAATCGGGCCGACGGAGAGCTTGGGTTTAGCTGACATAGTTGAATCCTGGAGTCTCTGATTATTGCCAGGGCCGGCTGTAGGCACCCAACGTGGTCTGACTCCCTTCAGAAACCTTGTCCAGCTGGGACATCCAGTCCGCCCGGGTCTGATAGCCATCAGGATTGCGTATACAGGCATCGATCGCCTGTCGCCAAACCTGGGTCACCTGTTTGACATAGACCGGACTGCGCTGGCGTCCCTCGATCTTGATCGCCACCACCCCCGCCTCGATCAGTTGGGGCAATAGCTCGAGGGTATTCAGGCTGGTGGGTTCCTCGATGGCATGGTAGGTGTTCGCCCCCACCTGAAAGCGTCCCTTGCACAGGGTGGGATAACCGGCGCTCTCTCCCTGGCCGGCGCGTTCAATGAGCACGCCGCCCAGGCGCGTCTCGAGTCCCTGGGGCGTCTCACGCCACTCGACATGACTGGCGGGGGAACAGGCGCCAAAGGTGTTCGGTGATCGCCCTGTGGCATAGGAGGAGAGAATACAACGTCCCTCGACCATCACGCAGAGACTGCCAAATCCGAAAATTTCGATCTCTACCGGGCTGTTTTCCACCACATGCTTTACCTGGGGCAGCGACAGCACACGGGGTAACACCGCCCGCCGGATGCCAAAATTCTCCCGGTAGAAGCTCAGCGCCTCGTAATTGGTGGCTGAACCCTGAACAGACAGATGGAGAGGCAGATTGGGATGCCGCTCAGCCGCATAGTCAAGCACCCCGAGATCCGCGGCGATCATTGCATCCACCCCAAGGTCTGCCGCCTGATCCACGGCAAACTGCCAACGCGACCAGTTCGCCGGTTGCGGGTAGGTGTTCAATGCCAAAAACACCCGCACTCCACGCTGTCGGGCATAATCGATCCCCTGGGTCATCTTCGCCTTGTCGAAATTGAGACCGGCAAAGTGGCGGGCGTTGGTATCATCCTTGAAACCCAAATAGACGGCATTGGCGCCGTTATCCACCGCTGCCTTGAGTGAAGGCAGGTTACCTGCAGGACAAACCAGTTCCATCATCACGATACCCGATCAAGTCAAAATGTCGTGGGTAGAGATCGAGTCGCCCATTCGCGACGCCAATCCTCCCGTTAATATTATCCGATGGCTGCCCGACGTTTTACAGACACGTTGCAGTCATCTAAAAATGGTGATTCCAGTTTTGTTCCCTGAGAGCTGCCTCGCCGCTTCAACTCGGCTTCGATGCCATTCAGAACCATCCATTTTTTTGAACACCAGTCGGGTGCCAACAACAGTTGTTCTGAAGCCGTGCCAGTCGCGCGATGATAGATCACCTCAGCCGGCGTGCGCTCGATCATATCGGCGGCGATACTGATGTAGTCCTCCACCGCCAGAGGCAGGTAGTCTCCGCGACGCCACTGATTGGCAAGCTGAGTTCCCTTGACCACATGCAGGGGATGCAGTTTCAGCCCCTCTACCCCGAGCGCCAAAACCCTCTCCAGGCTGTACAACGCCTCTGCCCTGCCCTCGCCGGGCAGCCCCACGATCAGATGGGTACAGACCGGGAGATCGCGCAGTTGAGCCCGGCGCATGGCATCCTGGTATTCAGCAAATCCGTGGCCACGGTTGACGCGCTCAAGGGCGTCATCGCGTGCCGACTGCAGTCCCAACTCAAGCCAAACCTCATGCCCCTTCTCTTTCAGCCCGACAAGCAGGTCCAGCACCTGGTCCGGCACACAGTCCGGACGAGTACCTACCGAAATTCCGACCACGTCGGGCTCACTCAACGCCTGACGATACAGCTCTGCAAGATGCCTCACATCGGCGTAGGTGTTGGTGTAGGCCTGAAAATAGGCGATATAGCGCCGGGCGCCGGTGCGTCGCTGGACTACCTGGCGACCTGCGGCAATCTGTTCTGATACCGAAGGCGGTTGACGTGTATTGGGGTTGAATGTGGCGTTGTTACAGAAAGTACAGCCGCCAAGTCCTTTATTACCGTCCCGGTTGGGACAGGTGAACCCGGCATTGATCGCCAGCTTGTGAACCCGCTCGCCATAACGTCGAAGCAGATCCTGGACAAATGTGTTGATTACCTCGGATAGCGCCACCAGCTCCTCAAAAACATAGCCTGTCGATTAACCCGGAGCGATACTCACCCTACAGGTGAAAACATCACTGATAATGGGCACAGGAGCTTCCCACACCACCACCACAGGGTAATTGATAGAAATCAATCATTCTTGATTTAGCCAAGATAGGGTACTGGCGTTGGCATTCTGCCGTAGAGCCGGATCAGTGCTCTCCCATTGAAAAAATTCTCTCCGCACCGTTGGTCGCTGCTGATGGCGCCACCACAGGCGGTTCCGGAGGATTCATCGGTTCAGTCGGTGTTACAACCCGTGATTTACCATCCAGCAATGTATCCAGGCGCAGCTTCATGCCATTGGCGGTGTGTTTCAACACACCCTCGGTGTCCCTTGTCGACTGTATCTCCGAATCTACATCGTGGAATTGCTGGCCCACAATTTTAGGCGTGATCAGCACAACCGTCTCTGTGTTGACGATATTCTTGGCGCGATTCGAAAAGAGCAAACCAATAGCAGGAATATCACCCAGAATCGGCACCCCCTCGCGGCTCTCATCGATGCTTTGCTTCATCAAGCCACCAATGAAGACTGTCTGTCCATCCGGCACCAGCATATTGGTCATCACCTGGGTGGTGTTTTTTGAGGGAATACCATCGTCTGAGACGGTTCCGGTACTCACCTCGGGGGCGATCTTCAGCAGAACCTGTCCGTGCTCATTGACTGAAGGGGTGACTTTTAGAATGACACCAGATTCCAGGAATTCAATACTCTCGGTAGTCACCTGGTTAGTGGTAGTTGTCACCTTGAAGCCAATCCGGTCACCTACGACGGCAGAGGCCTCTTTGTCCTCGATCGTCAACAGCTTCGGGGTTGAAAGCGTGCGCAGACGACCTCGGGTTTTCAGGGTATCGAGCAGTACCTCGATATTCGGCGTCAGCAGTTCAAAATAGAACCCGTTGGTCGAAGAACCGGAGAGTCCGCGTGTACCAAACCGGCCCTCTCCGCCATCACTGGTGAACAGTTTCGACCAGTCCAGGCCATAAGATTCATTGTCCTGTAAGGTCACCTGCAGGATTTTTGCCTCAATGAGAATCTGCCTGGGTTCACGATCAAGTTCCTTGAGCAACTGATCGATGCGATCAAGAAACTCCGGGGTATCCTCAACCACCAGCATCTTGCGCTCATTCAGCTTGGTGATCTTGCCATAGCTGGAGAGATGATTCCTGACGATGGTCTCCATCTCATTGGTACTGGAGTACTGGATTTTGTAGGTACGCAGCTGGGTCATGCCCCCGGCATTGTATTTCCCAGCATCTTCGCGCGGAATAATGAAATAGTTGTTGCCACGCTTCTCTACTGCAAAACCGGCGGCATCGACAATAGAGTAGATCGCCTGTTCCAGCTCGACATCATAGAGGTTGATAGAAACCTCACCATCAACCCCATCTGCCACCAGAATATTGGTCCGTCCCTGGCGCGACAGCATCTGCATCACCTCGCGCAGCTCCACCTCCTGGAGTGACAGAGTCAGTGACTCCGCCGCCG
This sequence comes from Sedimenticola sp., assembly GCA_002869585.1. Taxonomy (GTDB): domain Bacteria; phylum Pseudomonadota; class Gammaproteobacteria; order Chromatiales; family Chromatiaceae; genus BM503. The sequence continues at coordinate 59,091 of PKUO01000045.1, read as the reverse complement.
ATATTACAGGAAAAATCAGGGCCCAGAGAAACACAGCCGTGCATAGCCAGTATCCGTGCCTTACAGAACGCATGCGAGGAAGTTTTACCCTGCAATCGACTGAATTAGAAAACATCATTATTATCTGTTGCACCCTGATCTAGTGAAATCTGATACTGCTTATCTTCGCCCTGAAATACCGCCATCCGCTCGCTGACAGACAGTAACCGATAACCATCCACCTCTTCACCGATGGCGATCAGGTTTTCATCTATCAGCACCATGCCTTGAGCTCCAGCCAGCATCACGGCTCGCAATCTGAATTTCGGCGCTACGGATGTCCGGACCGCGCCCACATGCTCATCCACCGTTTTCTGCGGCAAAACACCGGGACGCATAAACGGGTTGTGACCAGGAACCAGGCCGGCATCCTCTGCATAAACCATGACACTCATAACAACTAGCGGCAGGAGCATTGAAACTCTTGATAAGATTGGCCTGATCATCGTTCCACCCGATACGCCGCCATACCCAGAACAACCCGCAATTCAGGATCCTCCTGAGTGGTGTTCACCGGCCTGATCTCAAAGCTTTTCACCACGACAAATCCCAGATCATTACCCACCGAACGCAGCCAGTTGAAGAAATCGAAATAACGCCCGGTCACCTCAACATCGAATAGGATCTCGCGAAAGATCTCCACCTGCTGCCCCTCACGGGGCCTGACCCCGATCAGCTCAACACCCGCATTCCAGGAAAGCTTCTGCAAACGCCCAATGACATAGGCCTCCATCTGCTCAATGGGCAAACCCGTCATATCACCATGCAGTCGCTTGTTCAGCGCCTCGATCGAGGCCTTTTCCATTGCCAGACGTTCGACAAGCTGTTCACTGGTACGAATATTGGCGCCGAGATGTTCACGGCTCTCCAATGCTGCGCGATAGTTCTTGATCGCTGGCCACTGTACAAAGGTAAACAGCAACACAGTTATGGCGAGCAATAACATGACCAGCAACATGCCAAGGGTCCGGGGTTCCTGCCTGGAGATCACCCCGCGCATCAGCCCTGCCCCGCCTTTCCGAAAACACTGATGGCCAGGCTGAAGTCAACCAGTTTGGCCTCTTGCTGTTCACGCAGTGTTGTACGCAGCACCTTGACATTGGTAATGCCCGGTTGATCAATGAGCCTGGAAACGAACTCAGACAATGCGGAATGATCGACCGCCTGCCCATCAATGGTCATGTGCGTTTCAATCTTCAGCCCTTCTTCACTCTTGCCGGTACCACTTCTGGGTACTACGATGAAATACCCGCTGTTGATTGCCTCATCCTCGAGCCGGGTCATCACCCCCGCCCGCGTGAACTGCCAATTCATAAACCAGACATCATCACCCTTGAGGGCGCGATCCACGGTCAACAGTATGCGCTCAGCGGAAACGCCACCCTGCAGACCTTTCAACAACTGCCACTGCACATCCAAACCCCTATGCTCATCTTGCAGACGATTCAGTTCACTGTGTTGCTGGTTGGAGATATTGCGCTGGCCTTCAAGTAAGCGGATATCTGTTTCAACCTGTTGACTCAGATATTTGATCACGGCAAAGCCGATGCCATTGGCGAGCAAGATCAATATCCCAGCGATCAAGACGCCACGCAGCCGTCGTGACTGGCTTTTGCCTCTGCGGTAATCCTCAGGAATCAGGTCAATATCATGCATCGCCCACCAGACCCCGCAATGCGTAACCTGTGGCCTTCACCATCTCCGGGACAATGCCATTCACCGACTTTCCCTTGACAATGGGGAAACAGGCGTAGAAATCATCCTCCTCGCGGATTGGTGCCACTTCGATATTCAGCATGGACCTGAGCAACAGATCTGAGCCTTTCCAGCGCCCCACAGCACCGAGCAGATATACCCTGGAAACAGGAACACCCCGTGTCTCAGAGGCGCTGAATACCAGCAATCGGTTGATCGACTCAACCAACTTCAGGAACTGGGGCTTGCATATTTCATGAATAACGACGGAAACGTCATTGATATCCAGAGAAAGTGTACCGCTGTTACTTTTTCTGTCATTAATCAGACCATTTTTTCTGATCAACTCCTCCGCCATCGAATAATCAATATCCAGCGCTTCGGCAAGCTTGTTCAGCACCTGAAATTCACTGAACTGAATCTCCTGATCCAACAAGAGGCGCTGCACCGAGACAATAGTCAGATAACTCTTGGTACGTGCGGTATTGATGACCAGCACCGTCTCCTGCTTTGTTGTGGGAATGGCACTAATCAGACGCTGGATCGCGGTAGGCCCAACATCCAGCGCCTTTGGTCTGAGACCTGCCTGCTCATAAATCTGCAGATAGCTTATGACTTTCTCCCGTTTCGCCATCACCACCAGCGCCAGATTCTCCTCATCTGAGGGATTGGAGCGCAACAGTCGATAATCGATCACATAATCATCCAGACTTCCGTCGATGCGTTGCTGCAACTGATCGATTATGCTCTTCGCATCACCCTGCGGGCTCTTTTGATAGGCGATTGGGAGAATCCGTACATCGGTCGAGGGCAATGCAGCGACCACCTACCTGCCATGAAATGGTCCTTTTTTAAGCGCTGCCTTGATCAGCGATTTGAAAACAACCGGACTCTCCAGCAACTCATCACGGGAGATATCGTAATCAATGTGGCAGCAGGCCAACAGCAAGATCTGTTTCTGACTATCACGCTGGAGTTGCACCATATAGAGTTTCCCATACGCGAGATCCACACCGATGGGACCAACCGTTTTCGGCGAAACCGTCAACCGGCGCGAAGCCAATGTGCGTCGTTTCAGTGAAAACATTATCTACGCCTGATGCAATACATGCTCATAGCCACTATCCCGTCTACTGCCATCACCCCGCGCCTTGGCGCGATAGAGCGCCTTATCTGCCTCGCGGTAGATGGTTTCCAGGCTGATATCGTCTTGTGGCTCGAAGGTGGCAATACCTGCGCTGATGGATACTTGAATATCCGCGCTCGCGCCAAAGAGTTCCGGATCGGTTTTCAATGCCTCTGACACTCTTTGCAACAACACCGTTGGCGGATCACAATCACACATCAACGCAAACTCGTCACCGCCAACCCTGACCAGGTGTTCACCGCCGGAGAAACGGGTTACCAGGTTTGCCACCAGGCGCTTTAACACCAGATCACCGTAGTCATGCCCCTGGGTGTCATTAATACGCTTGAAATTATCGATATCGATAAGGGCAAAGTGGAACGGCTGTTGTTGTTCGCGATATTTTTCGAGAAACTCTGGGAAACGCTGCTCCAGAAAACGCCTGTTCCAGGCACCGGTTAACGGATCTTTCAACGACAACAACTCCATGCGGTGACGCGCCTTCTCAAGCTCAAAGCGCGTCAACACGTCATGCTTTCGCACAAGAATACTGCGTGCGATCACCGTCAGCGAGGTCAGTGCAGAACCAACCATTACAAACTGCAACGTCCAGAGTGTCTGATTGCTGAAACGCCCCTCCACCGTCAATGTCGACAGGGTAAACACCAGGTAAATCAGCAGCACGATAATCAGGGCCTCGCGCAATCCCCAAGGAACCAGCGGCAGCAGCAGAAACAACAGAACCACGCTGGAAAACAACTCCGCGGTAAATCCCTGGGAATGGTGTGCGAGCAGCACAAAGGCTACACCCACGATGACAATCAGCGTAATACCCAGCAGATAGAGCACCTTGGTGTCATTCACCGTTCTGGCAGAGATCGCCAGGTGCAGCGCCAAAAACCCTAACAGACCGCTGGTATAGATATAGATCTGGTCAAATCCGAGTAAGGCATAGAGCAGCGCGGACGAGCCCAAAAGCAAAAAAGTGACCGAACACAACAGGATAACGCCACTTCTAGCATCCAAGTAGAGTAGTTGTTCGGCATAGGCGGAAAGCTCGGACTGCCCGTAGCGGGACAGAGACCAGAGTCTGGATAATTTCTTAAAGTACTGATTCAGCCCCCCGGCATCAGTACCTGATGTAAAATGGTGCATTTTTAATTATTATTCCCCTGATGACACAGAATTCATCTATTCAGTGAATATAGCGTGCAGAATCTGGAATTCTTTAGGAAGAAATAGTGATAATGTAGTCAGAGTCACCACCACACAATCCCGACCCCTGAAACAGCTTATAACCTCACTTACACTCAATCTGGACATTATCGAAATAGACCCGGTCACTACCTCCCATGCTGGGTGAGGTAATCAACCGCACAGTGGTGTTGGCAGAGAGAAACTTGCTGATATCGTGACTGACCTTAATATCAACAGTGTTGCTGGGACCCGCAATGCGTTGTAATTGCTCCCAGGGACCGGATTCTCCATCGGCGGAGATGAGCACATCCACATAATCTGAGCTGCTGTCCAAGCCACTGGTAGTGGCATCCATGCTCAACGCAGCCTTTTGCGCGCGACTTAGGTCAGCGGTACGCATCACCCCTTCTCCACCGTTATCGTTATCCTGAAGCCGCAGATTATTCGACACAACAATGTCACCACTGCCTGGACCATCACTCTCACCGATCTCCTGCCAGTCATTGCTCCAGGCCAGAGTACCATCGTTACCACTAAAGCTGACTGTATTGAACTCATCACGAAAGACACCATTACAATCTTCTGAAGGTGGTGCAACCGGTGCCCCTACCCCTTCCGAAACCAAGGCCAGTACTACACCCCGAGGACGATTCAGCCCGGTAACCACATCCTCGGGGTTGCTGCCATCCAGGTTTGCCCTCCTGATTTTTCCTGCATCGGCTGCGGCCCAGTAGATTTTTCCGCCAGTGGTATCTACAGCTATGTCCTGGGGTGCCTGCTCTCCACCGATAACCAACTCCTGGCCAGTACCATTCAGGTTGGCACGCCAAATCTTGTCGCCACCACTACCATCGCTCCAGTAAACTTTTCCGCCAGCAAGGTCCAGCGCGTGGCCGATGGGACTGGAAAGATCTTTGACCAGCCGCGTGCAGTTGTTTCCATTCGATTCGCAACGCGAGACAGAATTGTCAACATATTCACTAAAATAGATCAATTTGCCGGCTTCATCAAAACTGAGATAGGCAGGGCCGTTGACTGAGGTTGTGAGTAGGGTCGTCGAACTGCCATCGATTTTAGAACTGTAAACTGCATTAAGATTCGGCACTGTCCAGTAGAGGTTGCCTTTGACCCTGTCCAGTTTCACATCCTGAGGATAAAAAAACTGGTTGATAAGCGTGGTGACTCCCGATCCATCAAGATTCGCGCGTTTGATCTGCAGGTTATCAGTAAAATAGATCAGGCCATTTTCCACATCCACATCAAGCCCGGTCGGTGCTGTGAGATTAATGACCAGGTACTCCACCACCGGGGTCATGACATCCGCACGCTGAACTTTCCGCGCCACATCATCGGTCCAGTAGACCATGAGCGTACTGCCCTTTTCAGCCGCCCAGCGCACCGCCTGGGAGATCAGAGCCAGTGCATTGCTGTTGAAATGGGCCCAGTTATTATTAGCACTTTGGTCGAACGGCAAAGCGACTCGGCGTGATGAGACATAGCCCCCGGACTGCAGGAGGTCCCCTGGACTCAACACTGCGAAGGCGGCGGTTCCACCAACCGTTCCTAGCACGGTGAGATCTGTGGATAAAGGCGCCTGAAGCATCGACAGCTTCATGTTGGCGCTGTAGAGATCAATCATTCTCTGCGGAAAGAGTGTTGAAACCGGATGGCTGGCATCCATGATATCCATTGCCGCTCCCACTACCGAAGCCTGGGCCGCAGCAAACCCCAGTTCATCCACCAATGCGGGATGCTCACTCACCACGCCAATGGAGGCATAGGTCAGCTTTGTCCCCATGATGGTTTCATCGACAGTTGCCGACACATAGACCACATCGTTATTTCCCATTTCGGCATTCAAGCTAATCTGGCTCGCATCCTCCGAGATCAGTGTGACTGTATAGCCCCAGCTCTCGAACACCGCCTTTTTCTGCAGATCCGAACTTTCCGGTGCAGCCGCATCGGAAACCACCAGCAGCAGATTGCCCTGATCCCGGGGATTGATGCAGATCTCGCCACAGTCACAGGCCAGGGTTACGTGAAGACGCGGAAGAAGATTTGGATCACTATAATCGCTACTGTGGTAACGTTTTTCATTGTAACCTGCAGCAATCGGTGACAGTAGAATCATGCCATAATTCTGCTTTGGATGATCAAGCCAAAACTGAACCATATGGCTAACGTCAATAGTTTTCCAACCTGGTGTATTCGCTATAAATGATCCCTGTATTTCGGCTTCGTAGTCTCCACCAGGAGTATCCCAATCATTGGTATCATCATATCTATTCCAAGTTGCTCCGGTCAGATACCCATCTGGTCCTTCCTGCCAATCTCGTGTCAGCCTATGAGCCTCAACAACATCAGTAGCCGAACCACCACTGTCATAGAGGTAAATATCAAATTTGGCAGACCCTACCTTTGCACCAACAGGTAAAGAACCTAGATTGAATTTTATCAGTGGCGCCTTGCGCTCACCGCTGGCAGAATTTGATCGCAGGTCTTCATTTGCACCGGTATGGTGTGATATATCGTTTTCATCAATGTAAGTATCAGCAACAATCGCCCCTCCCTGAATGGTGATTGTTACCGGCTGTTGCAACTGCCTCGCATCGTCGTAAGTCAAAACGCGCTTATTGCCACCGGCATGCGTCCCATCCACATCTATAGATACTGGGTTACCACTGGCATTTCCCACCTGCACTTCCAGATGGGGCCGTTGGTTTAAAACAGCCCACTCCTGGCTGCCATACCCAGACACCCCATCTGAAGCACCAATCAGCATGACCCCATTGTTGGGCTTGGTCCCATTCACCCAGCCCTGTACCAGTGACGTGATGTTCACCGACACCAGATTGCCACTGGCAGTCTGGCGTGGTATGGCACTGAAGGGCTGCGGGTCATAGGCTGTAGACAAGTTGTTCCAGGTCGCACCGTTTTCGGCCCAATCGGCATTGATGGCATAGAGTGATACCGCAGCCTGATCGTCATTCTGGTTGACATAGAACCAGGCGGTGGCCGACAGAATCTCCGCATTCAGGGCTATGGCGGATAGATCGTAACGGTATACCGCCCGTTTCTGCTGGTTGGTGGTTGCCTCAACCAGTAGTTCACTATTAAAACCATAGTTGGTGTCTGGTGCTATTTCACTCAGGAAGGCATCCTGATCAACATCGATCGTATACGCCGTGGAAGTGTAGCCGGTATCGATTTGGGCGCTGTAGCTGCCTCCGGAAAACGCAGTCTGTGGCAGGGTGATATCACCGGAGCAGACACTCTCCTGGAGCAGCCATTCAGCGTGTTTCAAGCCAGCCTTTGCGATTAATTCAGTCTGCTGGGCCTCCATTTCACTGCCGACACGGCTGGTGTCCATGGCCGACTGCTGGTTCAACATCAGCGCTACCACCGCCACCAGCACCAGTGTCAGCATAACCGGCAGCAGGATAAAGCCCTGTCGATAGGGCATGAGGTGCATTTGCCTCACAAGGCGCTTCCCACCAGTACCTGGGTGCGCAAACTGGCTGTCTCACCGGTCTCAGGATCATGTAGTTCAAGAAGGATATCCACCCGCAATCCTGGATCAGTGCCCTGAGCAATCCGCTCCACTCGGAAACGCCGCACATGCTCCGCAATGACCGAGGTGACGTAATCCTGACCAGTAATGCTGCCATTACCACTTTCGTCCCAGGGCACCGGTGTACGCTCAATCAACGTGCCGTTATTGAAGTAGAAAACCAGTGGATCGTACCAATCCTCGTTCGTGCTGCCATCCTCATCGTCATCGGCCACATCCCCTTCATCGACCGCCCCATCACCGTCATCATCCACATAACAGTCACCCGGACAACCATCAGCATTCATGTCGGCCGGTGGATCCTCATCTATACTGACGTCTCCATCATCATCATTGCCGTTGATGGGATCTTCATCTCTTACATAAAACTCTTCATCGTCATTCTCTTTGACAAACCAGCCGTCGAGCCAACCGTCATCATCGTCATCAATCCCCCTGATACCCGGTGCATCATCATTTGTAGAATCTGCGGGCAGATCCTCATCAAACCGACCGTCACCGTCGTTATCTGCATCAGCTACACCATCGGCATTGAGATCAACATAGGCAGGGAGCGTCATGGCCAAGACCGCAGTATCCAGGGCATTGGTATCTGTTTTCAGTGAGGAAGGATCAGTCTGTTCCCGGATATTCTCCGTATCATTGGTCGAGGGCTTATCGGGAAAAGGAAGTAGCAGCAAGCGGGTATGTGAAAGGGCCTGGATCATCCGCTGCAGGGCAAAATTCGCATCCCGGGAAAGCTGGTTCCTTGATTCGGTCTGCTGTTTGGACTGCAACGCCTGGCCGACGATTCCATTCAGCCCGACAATCAGCAGACCCGCGATAACAGCAACGATCAGTACCTCGATAAAGGTGACGCCTTGCTGGTATCTTGGATTTCTGATCAGCATCGTCACGAGTCCACCTTCAGCGCCGGATCAGAGTTTCAAGGAAATGATGCTGCCCTGCAAGCTCTACCCGAATCCATAACAGACCGTGGTCAACACCGGTAAAGGGATCATTATCGCCGTCTTTGTTATCCCCATCGTAGTGGGCCAGATAGACCAGTCGACGCTTATCACTGCCCAAGGCATCGGACAGGTTATCCTCTATATTCAGTGGATCATCGATGTCAGTGGCCTGTTCGACAAGCATCGAGTAATTCATGGCCATGAGTTCATCCACCTTCGAGCGCAGCCAATAGTGGCTGTCGGTCTCTGCGCTATAAATGCCACTACCCTGGATACCCGACTGCAGGGAATCCAGGGCAGGTATCAACGTGACCGTAATCAGAGCGATAGCAACCAGCATCTCCATGTAGGAGAAACCTTGTTGGATCATTGACCTTTTCCGGTTCATTGCACCTTTACCCGGCCAACCAGGGGAGCCACAGTGACCACTTTTTCAAATGTGCTGTCACCTATACGAATAGTGCCGTTAATCAGGCGATAAGGTTTCCCTGCAACGAAATAGACGGGAACCCCTTGAGCGGTGAAGTGCAGATGGGCCTTTCTGCCCTGCCCCTGAATGTCGAATACATGGGCGGTGTTAAGAAAGCCAATCCCCCGCGTAAGGTAGGTTTCTGTGATCATCCGATCATAAGGCTGTTTATCGACCGGGTGATAAGCGATGCTGTCAACGGCAAACGGACTCTGGGCCAGATCAGCCTTGTAGACGGTGATCTCCTTACCCGCGGCATCACTCTGGTTGTAGTCCACGGCAACCCCGTGGACCTCTCCTGTGCGAATCGATTCCGAGCGGGCAAAGCGAATCGCTCCGGCCACTTGCTTGGCAGCCAATTCGATTCTGTGGGGATCTGTGGAAGCAAGATGAGGGATTGCCACCACAGCGACAATCACCAGGATCATGATGACGACAGTGAGTTCAACCAGGCTCAGACCATTCTGACTTTTCATGCTGAAATGCAAGTGTCAGTGTCCATAGCGAAACCACCATCAGCTACCAATCAGTGTTTATCGTAAGTAACACTATTGGCGTCTGTATTCACCGAATCATCAGCAATGAATTTGCCGGTCTTGTTGTCAAAACGCCAGCCGCCTGCCGGATTGGAACCCGCCATATTCAGATCCCCAGCATTCACCACTACCAGGGTGGCATCCAAACTGATCGGATTTGTGGGCAAGTCACGTTTCTTCAGATAGGGGCCAAAAGGATAGGCGTTGGTGTCGCCCGCGCCATCATCCTTGGTGGTACAGGCCTGCCCCGTTGCATTCGTATAGTAGGCCAGCTGATCCTGGAAGGCCGCAGGTGTGTTGATCGCACCGGTGCCCGCAGTACCTGCACAGTTACCCGGCACCGCGGTTTTGGCACTGGGGTAATCACCATGCTGCTGATGATAGAGATCAATTGCTGAACGCATATTCGCCAGACTGGTGTCGAGCGATGACACCTTCGCATCCTGTGTGGATGAGGAGAATTGTGGCACAACGATTGCCGCCAAAATTGCCAGGATAATCACGACAATCAGTACTTCAACCAGGGTAAAACCCTTTTGGCTATATTTCCCAAGCATGTTAGTAGGCCCCACTTTACTGTCCTTTTGATTTATACATTCTGATTAGCGACGGTTTTGCCCAAACCTTTAGTTTTTTTTCATTGCACCGCGCGCGAGAGTTTGAAAATCGGCAGAATCAGGGAACTGGCCAGCAACCCCACAATCAATCCCATTACCAGCAACATCACCGGCTCTACCATCTTGGAGAACAGTGTCAGACTCCGCTCCAGCTCTTTTTCATAGTGGTCTGCCAATCGCCGCATAACCTTGGACAGGTTTCCGGTCTCTTCACCGGTGGTCACCATCTGCGCCACAACCTGCGGTACGAATGAGGAACTGGCAAAACCCGAGGCTATGCCCGAACCCTGGCGAACGCGTGTTTCAACATCAATAATGAAGGCCTCAAACAGTCGGTTCTGGATCAGCTCACGACAGGCCTGGAGGGTATCCATGACGCCGACTCCATTACCCATTGAGAGTCCCATCACCCGAAGCGACTGAACCATATAAAGTTTTACAAATATGCTTCGAAGCCCGGGTAACCCGAGCTTCGTCCGATCGATGGTCAGTTTACCACTTTCTGTGAGTAGCCAGGCGCGCATCAGCACCATCACCAGTCCAATCCCCAGCAGTAACCAGGGCCAGTGGTTGACCAGCAGATCACTCGCTGACATCAGCCATTTCGTGGTTACCGGCAACTGATTCTCGATGGAGGCGAAAAGTTCGGCGAATTTCGGAAAAACCACCGCCAGCACGAAAATCACCACCGCAATGGAAAACAGGATCAGAAATACCGGATATGCTAGTGCCGAGACCAGGGTGCTGCGTAGCCGATCGCGCTTCTCTTCCATCTCCTGGAGTTGCTGGAGCATCTGGTGCATGAAGCCACCGGCTTCACTGGCTGCTATCACATTCACATAGGTCCGGCTGAATACGGTGGGATGACGTGAGAGGGCAAAGGAGAAGGTCTTGCCCTCAGATACATCCTCGATCAGCTTTTCGATCAGCAACGCCAATGGCGTGTCGCCCACCTGCCGGCGAAGCGCCTGCAGACTGGCATGCAGATTGGTGCCAGTCTCCAGCAGCAGCGCCAACTGCTCGGTGAAAAACATCCGATCCCGGTTGGTAATCCGCTTGCCCATTCGGAAGTTATTCAGGGTTTCCCAACCCGAACGGCGGCCCCGATCCACGACATCAGTATTCTCGGTTTTAAGTTCCAGTGCCAAGGTAGTTACCTATATATTCACAACCCGGTGGACCTCTTCCAATGAGGTTCTGCCCTCGAGCACCCTGCCAAGACCATCGCTATAGAGTGTTTTGATGCCGGCCTCCTGCATATACTGAGTCAGCTGATCACGGCTGGGGTTCGAGATAATCAATCTCTGAAGATCCCCATTAGCCTCAACAATTTCATGCAGCCCCATGCGCCCCCGGTAACCGGAATCGTAACACTCGACACAACCCCTGCCCTTGACCAAACGCACCTGCCCCTGATCCTGCCAGCCATAGCGTTCGATCATGTCGGGTGATGCCAGGTATGTGGTTTTACAACTGGGGCAGACCTGACGAACAAGTCGCTGAGCCACCACGCCGATCAATGCCGATGAGAGCAGATAGGGCTCAACCCCCATATCGATCATGCGTGATACCGCCCCGACACTGTCATTAGTATGAAGGGTCGAGAGAACCAGATGGCCAGTCAGGGCCGCCTGAACGGCAATTTCCGCTGTCTCACGTTCGCGGATCTCGCCCACCATCACTACATCCGGATCCTGCCGGAGAACATGCTTGAGCATCTTGGCGAAGGTCAGGCCGATGTTTGCCCTGACTTCATTCTGATTGATGATATCGATCTGATACTCTACCGGATCTTCGATGGTGACGATGTTTTTCTCGATGCTGTTGAGATAGTTAATCGCTGCATACAGGCTGGTGGTCTTACCGCTTCCAGTTGGCCCGGTTACCAGAATAAGTCCGTAACTGCGATCCAGCAGGTTTTTGTAGATATGCAGATTCTCGTCGGTCATACCCAGTTTATTGACATCAAGAATCGCCTGATTCTTGTCCAGGACACGCAGCACCACCTTTTCGCCATAGAGGCCAGGTAGTGAACTGAAACGTAGATCAACAGAACGCCCGTTAGTATGCACCTGTATGCGTCCATCCTGAGGCATGCGACGCTCGGCAATATCCAGATTTGCCATGACCTTGAGGCGCGAAACCAGCGCTGGATGCAGTTCGATTTTCGGGCTGAAAACCTCATAGAGCAAACCATCGATACGAAAACGCACTCGACACTTGCCCCGCGCTGGCTCGATATGGATGTCGCTGGCCCCATCATGAATAGCGCGCTGAATAATCGAATTGACAAGGTTGATAACCGGGCTGCCGGCGGCAAGTTCGTCAATGGTTGTATAATCTTCCAACTGCGCGGTTTCGACCAGTTCCAGGTCTTCATCAAAATCGCCGATAAAATCCGCTGCGAAATCGGCATCACCATAGGCGTCATTGATCGTCTTGATAATTTCATCACGCTTGGTGATAACCAGAAGAATATTACAACCCGTGCGCTCGACAACCTCCTCGACAGTGGCAACCGCCTGGGGATCTGATGTAGCAAGAAAGAGATCATCACGAATCTTGAACAGAGGTAAAACCTTGAGCCGACGCGCTACCTCTCTGGGCAGTTGTCCAGCGATATCTGGATCGAACAACCCGGATCTCAACCGAACAAACGGCAATGATAACTGCCCGGCCAGGGCCATCAGCATATCCTGTTCGGCAACCCAGCCACGATCAACCAGTATCTGTCCCATGCGTTTGCCGAGTTTTCCCTGCAAACCGATTGCCTCTTTGACGCGCGCCTCGGTGATCAATCCTCTGTCGATCAGCAAATCACCCATGCGACGATTTCTGGCGTCGCTGGCTGTATGCGGTGGCGCAGTTTGTTCTACATCATCGACCGAGATTACCCCTATGGAGTGATTCAATCCGGTCATACGCAGGACTTCTCTGAGTATTGCATTCAGGTTGGTCAGTCTCAACCAACCACCCCTGCGGGCCAGCATCTCCTGGCAATCCAGAAAAAGTTCCAGGATGGTACTTCTTAGAACACCAATTTCGGCGAGGTCGATTACAATCTGCAATTCCTGCTGATTGACGCATTCATCTATAGCCTGTCTGACAGTTTCCTGCTCTTCCGTGGTATTCAGATGACTTGGTGCCAGATAGGTCATGGTGCCAATGCGCGTACGATTTAGGGAGTCATACGTGGCTTCGTGGTTGGCTTTTCCCTCGATCCGATCTTCAGTTTTGGCATCAAAATTCTGGCTCATGGTATTCATCTACTTAGTGCAATCCAGAATATCTATCAGTTGTTGGGGCCTGCCTAATTCATAACCCTGGGCGAAATCCACACCGATCAAACGTAACTGTTCAAATATCTCCGGATTCTCCACCCACTCTCCTACGGTAGACAACCCCATTGCATGGCCAATCTGGTTCATCGCAGAGACCATGGTGCGGGTAACATTATCAGTGACTATATTACGGATAAAAGCACCATCAATTTTCAGACAATCGACATCAAAATCCCTGAGGTAGCTGTATGAACTGAGACCTGATCCAAAATCATCCAGTGAAATTTGACACCCTAAACGCTTCACCTTCGCGATCAAGGCCTTGGCCTGTTTAAGGTTGGAAATGGCCGCAGACTCAGTAATTTCAAAACAGAGCCAGTCATTAGGAATTGTGCTCTGTTCAATCTGCTGTACCAGAAAGTCATCAAACCCTTCGTCGGTCAGGGACTGACCAGAGAGATTCAGGGAAAAGGTGTGTTGTTGTTTCGGTAGTTTTTGCCAAACGCGGGCAAGCAGTTGAAAGGTATTCCTTATAACCCAACGATCTATCGCGGGCATCAGATTAAAATGTTCCGCAGCAGGGATGAATGCACCTGGCGAAAGAATCTGACCCTCCTCATCTCGAAGACGCAGGAGAATTTCGTAATGCTTATGTTCGTCCGACCCGTCTGTCGGACAAATCGGTTGCGCATAGAGAATGAAGCGATCTTCATGCAAAGCCTTTTGGATCCGGCTGACCCAGTGCATCTCACCACGTCGACGCAAAAGTTCCGAATCATCCGGCACATACATCTGTATCTGGTTTCTCCCCTTATCCTTGGCCGCATTGCATGCCACTTCAACCGAGCTGAGCAGGGTACTTGCCGATTCACACTCACCGGTGATAGGCGCCACACCAATGCTTAAGTTGACTTCAAAAGTATAACCTTCTCGCTCAAATATAAGACTGTTAACCCGGGAGCGAATAACACGGGCCAATTCAAAAGCCTGACTCAAGGTAGTCTGTTCCAATAGAATACAGAACTCGTCGCTACCCACACGGCTGACCAGCCCCCCCTCACCCACCTCTTTCCGGATGGTTTTACCGATCAGTCGCAGCAAATCATCACCCGCGCTATTGCCGCAGATATCGTTGACTATCTGCAGTTTATCCACATCACAATCGATAATAGCGTGATCGATGGCCAGTTCTTTGCTTGTCTGCAGCAACCGTTCAATTTCGGACTCGAGTAAGGCTCTATTTGCAAGTCCGGTCAGCTTATCGAAGCTGGTCAAAATCACGGAGGCAACTTTTTTTGCGACATTTCCCAACAGATTTCTGTCACTGTTGGTGAAGTCCCGCTTTTGCGTTGGGATAACTACACTCAAAACTCCTGCACACTCGTGCTCACCTGTTTCTACAGGTACCGACAACACACGGTAAGCCTTAAAAATATCCGGGTAGGCGCCTGCCGACTGGAAATCTGAAAGGGAGTTAATGACGATTGGATTGCGTTGATCAAATATCGCCGGTATAAGTTCACGTTTGATAAAACTGATAAGTGTCGCTGGATAGATAAATTCCTGTCCAGGATTTATCTTCATGATTTCAATGTCTTTTCCCGGAAGCAACAAGGAAACTGCGGCAACATCCAGGAACATGATGCAACTATCAACCAAACGATTCAACATCTCCCTGCCCTTGTTGATTTCCAGAACATGGTCATCAGAACGAAAAATGAGATTCAACTCTTCGTAGCGTTCTGAAAGATCATCCGCCATGGTTGCCAATTCAAGGTTCATCTGCATATCATTTTGCAGAATTGATGCGATCTCTGCGACCTGATTTTCGATCTCTTCCTGTAGATTTTTTAATTACATCCCGCGGAACAGTATGCCAATGACCGCCAGTGGTAAACCATGCACATCATTCAGTGGGCTACAGCATAACAACCTGCTCTCGGTAAAACGGTACATGTTAGCCGGTTTTGACGCAGAGTCAGTCCCTGGAAACTTGAATAGACAGGAAAGCGTTTGCTTGTGCATATCATCACTGACTATGCCTTCCTGCCAAACCACCTCTCCACCCTGGGTCAACACGACAATTGCCGAGATATCCGGAAATAATCGATGCATCAGGCGTGCATGAATTTCGAAGTTGACCTGGGAAAGAGTATGTGCGAGGTTCTCCATGCTACTTCCTAGCCCACCCTGCTGGAACAGACTTCCAACTCAGACAGCAACTGTCTGATGCTTATCGGCTTTTCCAGAAAAGTCAGATTCCCGATTTTACTTGCCCAAGCTCTGTGCTCACGTTCCGTCCTCGAGGTCATTACGATGATGGCGAATTCCCGATCGGGCATGTTCGCATCGATCACCCGGCACAGTTGATCACCGCTCATCTTCTGCATCTGGATATCGGTAATAAGGATATCCAGTGGATTTTCCAGTAGGTAGTTCAGTGCCTCATTGCCATTGTTGACAGAATCGACATGGTAGCCGGCACGCATCAGCACCTGCTTCAAAACGCGGATAACGTGTGGTTCATCGTCAGCAATCAGAACACGTTTCATGCCACAAATCCCATATTTCCGGAAGACTTGTTCAGCCGAATGGTAAAGCGGCTTCCCTTGCCTGGGGCACTGTCAAGAATCAGCCTGCCACCATGCAGCAGGACAATCTCCTGAACCAGTGACAATCCCAGGCCATGCCCGGGTTGTGCCCGCACATCTTCATTGTCGGAGCGATAGAATTTCTCGTAGATGTTTTTCTGATCCTCCGGAGAGATGCCTATTCCGGTGTCAGTAACGATAATATCGATATATTTATCAGCCTCTTCCAGCGCCAGGATGACACTGCCGTTGGGACGGTTGTATTTTATTGCATTGGTCAAAAGGTTGTTCACCGCGATTCGCAGCATCTCCTTATCGGCATTGATCGCATTCACCTCTTTCGGCAGATCCATGGTGAACTGAAGACCCTTTCCTTTGCCACTTTGTGAAATATTGTTAAATGCATCTTCCAGAAATTCACTGATCCTGATGCGCTGTTTATTCAAAGGTGAGCTGCCCAGTTCGAAATTGGTGATGGCCAGCAGATTGTTGATCAGCGACGCCAGTCGTTCCACTTCGTCATGGATGATATTGACTGCCTCAACCCGAAACGCCTCATCCCCACCGTCTTCTCCGATCAGAGATTCGCTATACAGGGAAAGCACATTCAAAGGCGTTTTCAACTCATGAGCCACCTGGGCCACAAATTCACCGCGACTTCGATCACTCTGCTGCTCTTTACTGACATCATGCAACACCACCAGTGTACCCAGCACGTCAGCCTCGTTTTTGGGTGAAAACAGTGGATAGGCCCGCATCTCAACGGTAATACTTTTGTTTAGCTCAGGTGTAAAACGGATGGGGTCAGGAACATTGCCCGAGAGATGTCCTGACTCGAAACGTGACAGGTAACTGAGAATCTCCGGGCTGATACACCATTCGCTAGCAGTCTTACCCCGTAGATCCTCGGCATCGATACCAAGCATCATCGATACCTTTGGATTGACGTAACTGATCGCCCCGGCCTCATCCAGAACCACGATGGCATCGGGTATTGTTTTAAGAACTGACTCGACACGTGATTGTCGGTAACTCAGCAGCTTGGTTGAGGTAACCAGGCCTCTCTGCTCATTCTCCAGATCCGCGATTCGCGAACGGGAAAACTCTATATAATTGGTAAATCGATCGATGAATTCACTCAGTTCACCGCTGGCGTGAAGTTCTACCCGGTTCGCGCCCCCCTCCTCCAGCAACTGTTCAACCCGTTGGTTCACCTGTCTGAGCGGACGAACCTCCATCCGCAGCATGAAATAGAAGAGCGGTGTGAGTAAGAAAATGGGCAACGCCAGGGTTGCTACAAACGAGATCTCCTGCTGGCTCAGCCCAAATGAGGGTTTGAAGTAACCCAGGCGGATATAACCGCTGAACTCACCTTGTGAAAAGAGCGGCGCATGGAACTCGATAAAAGGCCTGCGTGAATCACCCTGGTCTATTATCCGCTCACCCAGCCAGCCGCTCGGCTCCTGGGGAAGTGGGTCAGATGGAATAATCACCCCCGGCTCTGTGACCTGCCGCCTCGCCTGACCGTCGGCCGAAACTACCACCCCGTAGGCAAAATCGGGATCACCCTGACTCTCGCCCATAATCTGTAGCGGGCTTTGCCGCTCGTCGGTATTGGCCAGCTGTTCCCAGGGTATTTCACCGAGCAGACGCGCCAGGTTGGTACCCTGGGAGCGAATGCGATCCTCCCGGCTGGATAGTTGGTTATTGAGCAATAAGGTCGCTATAACCCCGATGACCAGCAGAGAGGCCAGAATCATAATCAACCCAAGCCGTTCATTCCTCATTCGTGTTTGCCAGAGGGTTGGTATTCGAATTTGACCTGCCAAAACAGGCTAATGTACTGAAAATTTTCCATTTTTTTAGTAATTCTAGGGCCTATCCCATGGGATCCTATTTCTAGTTATCGGCATACAGACACCGTTCTTTAAGGATTTTCTGCTTTATTTGCGCTATCCCCTGACGGCTGCCCGGACACAGAAGCACTGGCAGTTGAGTGTTTTTTTGATCTACGGCAATAACTTATGACAACTGCCGTGAATCTCACATATTTACCAAAAGACCTTCTAGACTTGTATTTAGGTTTTGCGATCTCGGGATGTGAAATCATGGGTAAAACTTCTGGAGGCCGGGCAATATTGCCTGCCCAGTCACTGCAGACATTGATCGATGTTGTGCATAGCCAGGGCTATCGGCTGATTGGTCCGACCCTGGAGGACAACGCTATTGTCTATGATGATCTGGAGAATGTGGAAAATCTGCCACTGGGCATCAGTGACCGACAATCTCCTGGCAATTATCGACTGGAAGATGACCCTTCTGCCGGCTATTTTGCCCATGTCGTCGGGCCTCACAGCTGGAAGCGCTTTCTTTTCCCAGCCGCGCAAAAGCTTTGGTCTGCCACCCGCGTGGACCAGGGATTCAGTATCCAAACTCCCGAAGATGAGACGAAGCTGGCCTTCATCGGGGTACGCGCCTGTGAAATCAAGGCCCTGCAGATGCAGGACCGGGTCTTCTCCCAGGGGCCCTTTACCGACAACGGCTATGGCGAAAAGCGCCAGAACTGCCTGATCATCGCCGTCAATTGCAGCCGCGCGGCCGATACCTGCTTTTGCAGTTCAATGGATGCGGGGCCGCGGGTCACGGAAGGTTTTGACCTGGCCCTGACCGAACTGCAGCAGGGACGACACGATTTTCTGATCGAAACCGGCTCGGCGAACGGTGAAGCGCTATTGAAGGAGCTGGTTACCCGAAAGGCCGAGGACCAGGACTTTGCTGAGGCCGATGCCCAGCTCGCCGCAACCGAGGCATCGATCCAACGCCGGATGCCGAGCAACATCCCGGAGGTGCTGGAGCGGCATCTGCAAGACGAGCACTGGCAAACGATTGAGTCGCGCTGCCTGAATTGCAGCAACTGCACCCTGGTCTGCCCCACCTGCTTCTGCAGCACCGTGGAGGACACAACCGACCTGACCGGACAGCATGCCGAGCGCTGGCGCTACTGGGACTCCTGCTTCAATACCGATTTCTCCTACATACATGGGGGCAGCATCCGCCAGAGCGGTGCGGCCCGCTATCGCCAATGGATCACTCACAAACTCTCCTATTGGCATAAACAGTTCGGCACCTCGGGTTGTACCGGGTGCGGCCGCTGCATCACTTGGTGCCCTGTCGGTATCGACATCACCGAAGAAGCGGCAACATTTTGCGAAATAGATAAAAGGAGCTGACATGGTTTCGGTTGAAGGTATCGACAGGATGATCAGCGAACACCCTTTCTTTAGCGGCATGGAACCCGGCTACCAGGCGATGATTGCCGGTTGCGCCAGCAATCAGAGTTTCGAGGCTGGCCAGTATCTGATTCGGGAAGGCGATAACGCCGACCACTTCTATCTGATCCGCCATGGGGCAGTGGCAATCGAGGTGCATACCCAGGGACAGACCAGCGTTACGCTGGAAACCCTGCACGAAGGGGATGTGCTCGGCTGGTCTTGGCTGGTTCCGCCCTACCACTGGCTGTTTGACGCCCGCGCAATCCAGCTCACCCGGGTGATTGCCATCGATGCCGCCTGCCTTCGGGAGAAGGCGGAGGCCGATCACAGCCTGGGCTATGAACTCTACTCGCGCATCATGCCGGTCATGTCAGAACGCCTGAGTGCGGCCCGGCTCAGACTGCTCGATCTCTACGGATCACCCCGCAAGGGTCAATGAGGGACAGGGTTACCATGAAGACGAGCCAGGATCCGATGACCCCCAACCTGTTTCAGGTGCAGCGCATACGCCGGGAACTCGCCGACACCTTCACCCTGGAACTGACTGCGGAGTCCAACAACGAGTTCCCGTTTCTTCCGGGTCAGTTCAACATGATCTATCTGTTTGGCAGTGGTGAGGTGCCGATCTCCATCAGCGGCGACCCGGCCCAGCCCAATCGGTTGATTCACACCATCCGTGCAGTGGGTAGCGTCACCGAGGGACTGAAAAGCTGCAAATCGGGCGACATGCTCGGTATCCGCGGCCCGTTTGGCAGCGCCTGGCCGGTCGAGCAGGCAACGGGGCAGGATATTGTCATCATCACCGGCGGCATCGGCCTTGCGCCACTGCGCCCGGCGATCTATCACCTTCTGGCCAATCGCCAACGCTACGGCAAAATCGTCATTCTTTATGGCGCACGCACCCCGGCCGACATCCTCTTTCGCAAAGAGCTGGAGCGATGGCGCTCGCGTTTCGATATCAGCGTCGAGGTCACTGTCGACCAGGCAGTAAGCAACTGGAGCGGACGCGTCGGCGTAGTCCCGAAACTGATCAACCGCGCCGATTTTGCCCCGGAAGAGACCACGGCGCTGATCTGTGGGCCGGAGATCATGATGCGCTTCAGCGTCAAGGCGCTTCAGGAGAGGGGCGTCAAAGAGGACCATATCTATGTCTCGATGGAACGTAACATGAAGTGTGCGATCGGCTTTTGCGGCCACTGCCAGCTCGGCAGCCAGTTCGTCTGCAAGGACGGCCCGGTGTTCCCGTACAGTCAGATCAGTTCGGCATTCCGCATCAGGGAGCTGTGAAAAATGTCCAGTCGCAAGCCCACATCCAAACCCAAACTCGCCGTCTGGAAATTCTCATCCTGTGACGGCTGCCAGTTGAGCCTGCTCGATTGCGAAGATGAACTGCTGACGGTCGCCGATAGCGTGGAGATCGCCTATTTTCTCGAGGCCACCCGCGCCCAGGTAAAAGGCCCCTACGACATCTCCCTGGTCGAGGGTTCAATCTCAACCCCGGAAGAGGAGAAGCGCATACTCAAGGTGCGCAAACAGTCACGGCTGCTGATCACCATCGGCGCCTGCGCCACCTCCGGCGGCATTCAGGCGTTGCGCAATTTCAAGAATGTTGATGACTTTATCGACATCGTCTACGCCCATCCGCAATTCATCGACACCCTGAGCGAAACCAGACCGGTTTCGGATTATGTAAGCGTCGATTTTGAACTGCACGGCTGCCCGATCAACAAGTACCAGTTACTGGAACTGCTCAACGCGACGCTCAACCGGCGCAAACCGAACATCCCCAACCACAGCCAATGCGTCGAATGCAAACGCGCCGGCACCGTTTGCGTCATGGTCAGCCAAGGCAAGGCCTGCCTGGGCCCGGTGGTACAGGCCGGATGCGGAAACCTCTGCCCCTCCCATGATCGGGGCTGTTATGGCTGTTTCGGCCCCAAGGAGACGCCGAACACCATCAGCCTGGCCGACTGGTTCAGCGATCGGCAATCCATGCCAAAGCGCGACCTGAAGCATCTGTTCAGAGGATTCACAGCGGGATCAGACGCCTTCCGCAAAGAGAGTGAGCGTCATGAGTGACACACAAACCAGAACGCTGAAGGTGGATGCCCTGGCCCGCGTCGAGGGCGAAGGGGCACTGCATGTCAGGGTCAAGGGCAATATCGTCAAGGATGTCAAATTCCGCATCTTTGAACCCCCGCGTTTTTTTGAGGCCTTTCTGCAGGGACGCCGTTTCCATGAAGTACCCGACATCACCGCCCGCATCTGCGGCATCTGCCCAATCGCCTACATGCTGGGCGCCAGTCAGGCAATGGAAGACGCCCTGAACATCCGCGTCGAGGGCGAACTGCAGAACCTGCGTCGGCTCATCTACTGCGGCGAGTGGATCGAAAGCCATGTGTTGCATGCCGCCATGCTGCACGCGCCAGACTTTCTCGGCCTGGACGACGCCCTGCAGATCGCCAAGGAGAACCCGCAACTGGTGACTGACGCCCTGCAACTGAAAAAGCTGGGCAACGACATCATGGACCTGGTCGGTGGGCGCGCCGTGCATCCGATAAATATGAAGGTCGGGGGATTTTACAAGGCGCCGAAAAAGGCAGAGCTGGAGACCCTGCTGCCGACTCTCGATTGGGCCTTGAAAACCTGCCGCGAGATCGCCCTCGCCTTCGCCCAATTCGACTATCCGGATTTTGAATACGACTACACCTGCGTATCCTTGCAGCATCCGGATGAATACGCCATCAACCGTGGCACGATCATCTCCAACCGTGGCCTCGACATTCCCCTCGCGCAGTTTTTTGATCACTTCGGGGAGGAGCATGTTGCCCACTCCAACGCCCTGCAGGGCAAATTCAAAAACGGCGAGCCCTATCTGGTGGGGCCGATAGCCCGCTACAACAACAACTTTAAACAGCTCTCAAAAAACGCCCGGAAGCTGGCAGCGGATTGTGGACTCGGACCGGTGGTGAACAACCCCTACAAGAGCATTTTGGTGCGCATGGTGGAGACCTACTATGCCTGTGAAGAGTCGATGAGAATCATCGAGCACTACCAGCGCCCGGGGAAACCCGCCGTAGAAATCACCCCCGGCGCAGGTGAAGGCTATGGCTGCACCGAGGCACCGAGAGGGATCTGCTTCCACCGCTACCGTCTGGACGAGGAAGGCCGGGTGACACTGGCAACCATCGTGCCGCCCACTGCGCAGAATCAGAAGCAGATCGAAACCGATCTGCGCGGGGTTGTCGAACAGAACCTCGCTCTGGGCGACGACGAACTGACCTGGCGCTGTGAGCAGACCATACGTAACTACGACCCCTGCATCTCCTGCGCCACGCATTTTCTGAAGCTGACTATCGAGCGTGAATGACTGGCTGATTATTGGCATCGGTAACCGTCTGCGCCGGGATGACGCAGTCGGCCCGCGAGTTGTCGATCGTCTGGAAAAACGTGGTTTACAGTGCCAGGAACACAGTGGCGAGGGTGCTGGCCTGATCAGTGCCTGGGAGGCCTATCCCAGAGTCCTGTTGATCGATGCCACCCGGTCTGATGCCAAACCAGGCACAATCCACCAGATCAATGCCATTGAGCAAACGGTACCCACTGACCTGTTCCACTACTCCAGTCACCAGTTCGGCGTGGCCGAGGCGATAGAGATGGCGCGCACCCTGAAACGCCTGCCTGATCAGTTATGGCTGGTGGGGATCGAAGGTGAGAATTTCGGCTACGGAGAGGAGCTGACACCACAAGTCAATAATGTCTTGGATCAGGCCGAACAGATTATATTGGCACGCATTCGCGCCTGAATGCGCGCCTACAATTTGATGGTGCGCTGTAGGAGATGCTTTAGCTTCGACCTGTTCGCGCCTGAAGGCGCGACATATTAAAATCCCAAAAAACAGGGCAGTGCCCACTGGCACTACCCCGAATCAATCACTACGCAATTAAAACGTTACTCATCCACCTCTTCATAACCAGTGATCATGGCCTTTACATAGGCGCCGAACTTATCACTCATGGTCAGTGCCAGATAGAGATGAGCAATAAGAAACACCAACATGAGAAAGGCAGCAGCCGTATGGGTTATAGCCACGACTTCCAGCGACAAACCATCCAACCCCAGCGCCTTCAGATCCCCAAAGAACAGGTAGAACAGACCGCTGATCCAGATGGCTGGACCTATCAGGATATGCAGCCCCAGATACGCCAGACGCTGCAGCGGATTGTGCTTGTGGCTGCGATCCTTGTGAAACGGATGGCTCTTGCCCTGAAATATGCCGAAGGCGTAATAGCGCACCATGGCCAGGATACGTTCAGGCGTAGAGGGAATATACTGCCGCCACTCTCCGGTCGTGATATGCCAGAACCAGGCAAACACCCACAGTCCAATCAGTGTCCAGGCACAGAGTGTGTGAATATCTATCGCCTGTTCAAAACTCATCAGACTGATGCTGCCATGAATATTGAATCCCGTCACCAGCATGGTAATAATCAAGGCTGCCTGTGACCAGTGCCAGAAGCGTTCAAAACGCGCATACATCATCACTTTTGCCATTCTATTATCCTCCCTTCCTGGCGGTGAAGATGCGGGCCAGGCCATGCAGACTCACCCCGCCAAAGGTGCCAACCACCAGCAGCCAGCCGATCATATCGATCCACTCGAAGCGATCGCGTCCTGGCATATAAAAACCTTCCACACCGGCGAGTCGGCCATTGCGGCTGTGACAGTCATCGCAACCCAGGGTATTCTCTTTCGGTGCGACCATATGTGTCACCGGCCAGTAATACTCAGTTTCAACGAAACCGAGATCACCACTGAATTCATATCCACGGGCTGCCAGCCCTGCCGTCACCGCCTTGCCCCAATCGAAGCTCTTCCAGTAGGCATCTTCATCCTTTCCGAACAGATGCGGCACTGCGAGTATCTTCTGTTGTTTGTCATAGGGTTGACGTCCACGCATCACTTTGAACGGCCAGATTCTTGAGTTCGGGTCGGCATAACTGCCTTTCACCGAGTTGATCGGCACCACGGCCGTATCATCGATGGTGTCGCTCAACAGCGTGTAGCGCACATCCCCGTCAAACCAGCGGTAGGTGGGGACAACATTAGCCTCCCACTTGAAGTCGCCTTTTTTGAAATCGTAGATCGGGTAGCCATCCTCATCATTGATCAGCAAGGGTTTGCCCTGCTCATCTTTCTTACCGGCGGATGACCAGTCCCACCACATCTTGGTCTTGCGACCGCCCCGTGCGAACTCAGGTACATGACAGGTGACACAGGCGATCTTGTCGGTATGCTGGTTGAGTTTTGGATTGGCTGCTTCCGCATGGGGTGTATTGCTATGACAGGACTCGCAACTTGCACGGTTCTGATCCGCCTGGCCAGGAATCACCACCCCCCGGTTGTCTGATGCCTTGGTCACATAGCGACTGCCGGAGATCTCATTACCACCGGTGGTATGGCAAGTCTGACAGGTGAAATTCAAACCCGCCGCATCCATGTGCACATCGGTCTCCCGGGTTGGTTTGTGCATGGACGAATCCAGATGACCATGTTTGACACCGTTGCCGCCACCACCATAGAAATGGCAGGCGCCACAGGTATCGCGGCTGGGTTTGCCAACACTTTGGGCTATCTTGGTCAAATCAGGCGGCTGACGGATCTTGCCACTCTTTGGTGGCCACTCCTTGGGTTCGTAGTTGGGATGACCGGCCCCGACCGGAAATTTCTTATAGGTTGTGGTGGTGTCGTGGCAAACCAGGCAGTCGACATTTTTTTCAGATGTGAGATCGAAAGTCTCGTCTTTCCAGCCATAACCGATATGACAACTGGTGCAGCGCGGCCAGTTGGTGGCGGTTGCCACACAGAAGTTATTGATTACGTTTTTCTTGCCCAGAGTCTGCCCCGTGACCGGATTTTCAAAGGCCCAGGTCCAGTGCGAGGTCTTATGCAGTTGCGAGGCGGCTTCCGTATGGCATTCGAGACAGGCCGCCGTCACCTCAGGACCGGACTGAAACGTCTGTTGCAGTTGTTCAAACTTGCTGTGATCCGCTGTAGACTTACCATCCCCCGTTGCTGCCCACAGACCTGCAGGCAGCCAGCTGGTGAGAGTAACCAGAGCGACTCCCCAGCAAACAATACTAAAACGCCTCATCTTCAACCTCCTTGGTCAGGTAAACAGATCCCTCGGTCAACAGCTCCTTGAACATTTCTGCAAAGCTCACACTAACCCTAGCCAATGGATTGACAATTTTCATTGACACATGCGAATGATTTGTAAAGTGACTACCAATTTCCCATAGGTTTTTGTTCCAGATCAATAACCGCCTCCTGTCTTCGCTGGACCCGGAAACCGAATACCCACCCCTGGGCAAATTTGGATCATTCGCCACAAAACGCTATGCTTGCGGTTTTTCAGCAATCGGCTTGATAAGAGATGTTGTATTACTGGGTTAAAACCTTGCATGTCAGCACGGTGGTGTTCACCATCGGCTTTTTTGCCCTGCGCTTTTTCTGGATGCTCTACAATCCGGGCCTGGTTAGAAAAAAGTGGGTCCGGTATCTCTCCGTGCTGAACGACACCCTGTTGCTGGGTGCTGGTATCACCCTGGCGATAATCCTCCATCAATACCCCCTGCAATCACCCTGGTTGACCGCGAAGCTGATCGCCCTCCTGGTCTATATCCTGCTTGGCATGCATGCCCTGCGCCTGGGAAAATCGAAAAAGAGCCGCACAATCTCGGCACTGCTGGCGCTGCTCACGGTTGGCTATATCGTGCTTGTCGCCCTGAAGCGTTCACCGCTTTTATGAGGCTCTTGTATTGGCAGGACAAGGCCAGTGAAAAATTGGCTGCGGAGATCTCTGAATTACCCCCCACAAAAGGTCTTATTGAGGGAAATAACCCGAATTTCGCGCCCGAGTCTGATCTACAGCAAGGCTAATCGGAAAACCTGCTGCTACACTACTTCATAATTTAGTAATACAGACTATTAGCAACCTGAATTGTCTGACTTATCCATCGCGAGGCCGATTGATATGGACAAAACACTACAGCGTCTTCTCGAAGCAGAAGTGCGCGCCGAGCAGATAGCCAAACAGGCTGATGAGGAGCGTGAGCGCATCATCCAGGGCGCTATTCTCGAAGGACGCGCCGAGGATGAGCGCTTCGAATCGAGAATACCGGAACTGCATAACTCGTTCATCGAAAAGGCGGAAATCAGGGCGGAACAGACCGTCAACGAACTGAAGCGCCGATACGATGAACGCCACACCCAAATCCGCAACCTCGCCGAAGAGCGTGAGGAAGACGCCCTCGACGCCGCTTTTGCGATCCTGATCGATCCCGAAATCATTGACTGACCGCGACTTGCTGTTTTAGACGATGTCTGTGCAAGAAACACACACCTACCTCAAAGCGCGCACCGCGGTTATGGCCGATCGGCTCTATTCACCGCAGCTGTTCGATGATCTCCTGCAACTGTCCCTGGAGGAGGTGTGCGCCCAGAGCAATCTCAGCGAACTGCTCGACACCGGGGCCGACGAGTCGAAGCTCAATCTGGCAGTGGAACGCGCGCTGATCAATACCCTGATGCACGAACTCTCGATCCTGATGCGCCCCCTGGTGGGTCCGGCCAGAGACATTCTGGTTCACTGGACGCGTAAATATGAGCTGTACAATCTCAAGGCACTGATCCGGGGCAAGCTGCTGGGCCTCTCCTATGATGAGCTCCGGGGAAACCTGCATGAACTACCGGCCCTGATCAGCCTCCCCCACGAGAATCTGCTCAGAACCGAGAATATCGCAGAGTTGCTGCGCCAGCTGGAAGTGGGCCAGTATGGCGATATCGCGATTCAGGCACGCAAGGTCTACGAAGACAAAAACGAACCCTTCTCGCTGGACGCGACCATCGATCAACGTTATTACGCCGGTCTGCTGAAACGCGCCAGGCTGATTCCCGCCGAGGATCGTGCACCGCTGATGCAACTGATCGGGGCGGTCATCGACCAACAAAATCTGCTGTGGTTGCTGCGCTATCGTTTCAACTACGAACTCTCCCCCTCCGAGACCTATTATCTGCTGCTGCCTTTCGGCCATCATCTACAACGGGAAAATCTGGTCGCGCTGGTCAATCTGAACAACACCCAACAGGTCATGGAATCCTTGCCGGAAAGCATGCTGGCGGACCTCGGGCAGTTGCTTTCACACATGGACATCGAAAAGACCCTGGAAGCCATGACCGCGCAGCAGGCGCAAAAGAGCCTGAAATACAGTACCTCAGCGATTACCCGGTCGCTCGCCTACCTGATACTGCGGGAGATGGATCTTGGACGACTGTTCGCGATCATCCAGGGCAAAGTGCTGAATCTGGACGTTGCCCTGATTCGCGAGGCAGCCGGACTCGATAGCCTGCAAACGGAGACTGCACATGTTTAGGCCACTGCGGATGAAACATGTCCTGATCCAGGTGCTCACCGAGGACCTTCCCCAGGTATCACTGACCCTGGCCGAGCTATCGGTGTTCAGCCCCGATAACCGGGCCGCCTATATCGATCAGTTTCCGGTCATCCCCGGGGATCACTACCGCGAACTCTATCATCAGGCGTCTTCCCGTCTGGAGAAGATCCGCAAGCATGTCGGCTTGGGTGACAACATCGATCTGAGCGAAGATACGGTGCCTTCGGAAGCGGTGCTGGCCGAGACCAATGCCTGGCTGGGCGAGATGTGGGAGCGCTGTTCATCCTACGAAGAGACCTTCCGGAAGCTCTCGGACGAGGAGCGCATGCTGGATCAACTCGACCAGGCGCTGGACAACTTCGCTGAACTTAAGATAGACCTGAGCCTGCTGCACGGCGACAAGCACTTTCTGGATATCCGCGTCGGTATTATCCCGAAGCAGAATGCCTCACAGCTTAGCGAGGCCTTGAATCTCGCCGGCTACCTGATGTTCAACTACATGATCCATGATGAGAATATTCACATCATCGTCCTGGGCCTCAAGGGTGAGCGGGAAAACGAGATCACCTCGGTATTGGATACCGCAGGCTTTCATACGCTGCCTGTCCCTGAAGAGTTGCACGCCGAGCCAGACAAAGTGCGGCGCGAATTGCAGGAGAAGCGTCAGACACTGATCCGCCAGCGCGACCAGGAAAACCGAAACATGACTGCCTGCGCGGATGAGATCCGCAAGGAACTGGAGCGTTGCCGCAAAATTCTGATCACCGCTGAACCCTTTGTGCAGATCGACGCCTCGGCGCGCTCCTCAGGCTATCTTTCGATAATCACCGGCTGGATTCCGGCGCGGGATATCAAGAACACAGAGAAGGTTCTGCAACAGACCCTTAAAAATCCGTTCAGTATAGACACGCGCGACCCGACCGCTGAAGAGCGGGAACTGGTTCCCAGCTACATGCCGAAAAGCCGCCTGATGGCGCCCTTTGCCACACTGATCAAACAGTATGGCATTCCACGCTACGGTGAAATCGATCCGACCGGTATATTCGCGCTCACCTTTATCGCCATGTTAGGCATGATGTTCGGGGACATCGGACACGGCCTGATCATCATCCTGGCCGCGTGGCTGGCACGCAAAAAACTGAAAAGCTTCACCTTGTTCGCTGTATCCACGGGTATTTCAGCGACTATTTTCGGAGCGCTCTACGGCAGCATCTTCGGCTACGAGGAGATTATGCATGCGCTGTGGATCGCGCCCCTGTCAGACCCGATTTATATGCTGACCGTCGCCCTTGGATGGGGCATCGGCTTTCTATTGCTCATCACCCTGATCAGTATCAACAACCGCATCATGGACAATGACCTGACCCGCGCCGTGTTCGACAATAACGGCATAGTCAGCATCGTGCTCTATGTCTCGGTGCTATTCGGGATTTACAGCTTTTACAACAACGGACACTTCGGGA
The DNA here is from genome assembly GCA_002869585.1 of Sedimenticola sp. Classification (GTDB taxonomy): domain Bacteria; phylum Pseudomonadota; class Gammaproteobacteria; order Chromatiales; family Chromatiaceae; genus BM503. The sequence continues at coordinate 29,827 of PKUO01000045.1, read as the reverse complement.
TCATCACCGCGATCATCAGTATCACCGCACTGCTGACCCTGCTCGGCTACAAGTTGATCGAAACCCATGCACCACCCGGGGAGCGCATGCTGGTTGCAGCCATCGAGACCCTGGAGACACTCACCGGGTACATCTCCAACACCCTGTCGTTTCTGCGTGTTGCGGCATTCAGCCTGAATCACGCCGCGCTGGCGATTGCCGTATTCACCCTGGCCGAGATGATGGAGAGCACCGGGCACTGGATTACCGTAATCTGCGGCAATATCTTCATTCTGGTGCTGGAGGGGGCTATCGTCACCATTCAGGCGCTGCGCCTCGAGTACTACGAAGGCTTTTCACGCTTTTTCTCCGGCGATGGCAAGGAGTTCAAACCGCTGCATCTTCACTTGGAGAAGCGGGTATGAGCAGATTTTTAACCACTCGCACTGGGCATAGTTCAGCTGCAACTCTTTTCTCACTATCTACTGTCAAGCAAGCAACAAGGAGCTTCTCATGTATTGGCTGATTGGTGTAATGACACTCGGTATTGCAGGCATGATCCTGACCGGTATCTACATGGAACTGCAACCGGACAAAGGTGTTACAAACCGGCGCTGGTTCAAACCCGCAATTGGTACGAACCTGACGCTGTTCGTTATCGCCCAGGCGGCGTTACTGCTGTTCGGTACCCAGGAGGTCATGGCCCAGGCAGCCGTTGCCGAGATCGGTAAAGAGATCACCCTGGGCATGGGCCTGGCGATCATCGGCGTGGGCATTCCTACCGCATTCAGTACCGTGGGCGCCGGTATTGCCGTGGGTCCGATCGGCGCGGCATCCCTGGCGGTGCTGGCTGAAAAACCAGAGATTTTTGGACGTACCCTGATCTATCTCGGTCTCGCGGAAGGTATCGCGATCTATGGTCTGGTTGTCAGTATCCTGTTGCTTGATAAGCTCTGAGCGCAACCTCCGATGAGCGAACTGCACGATGACATTTCAACAACCCGGATGATCTTCATGGGTGATGCAACCCTGACCGATGGATTCAAGCTCATCGGTTTCGAGACCATCGCCGACCCCTCGCAAGAGACGATGGATCGGGTCCTGGGTTCTCTGGTTGATGAAAAGCAGAATGCGTTGGTCATCCTGGATAACCGGCTTGCTTCGAGCGGGAGCGAGCAATTGAAAAGGGTACGTGCTGAAGGCGGCCGTATCATCGTAACCAAGGTGCCTTCTCTCAATGACCCTGAGAACTTTCACTTCGACGTCGATGACAAGGTGCATAGCCTGCTCGGCGGCACTGAACCGAAAGGACATGTGTAATGGTCGACCAAGTCTACGACCTTGAATCCGCCATTTTGGCAAGGGCTAATCGTCTGGCCACCGAGTACCGGGAACGGGCCAAGCGCAGCCGGGACAATATTCTCAGAGATGCTCATGAACGACTGCATCTGCGGGAAGAGCGTGAAGTGCTGCTCGCCAAGGCAAAGGCCGAGCGCACTTACCGGCGCAGGGTTCAGGCCAATGAGCTGAGATTCCACAAGGAGATGGACCATCTGCGCTGGAGCCTGGTGCAGAGCGTGCAGGAGAGGCTGGCGGACAAAATTCAGCAGTTCACCAAGGATGAAGCAAGCTATCTGGCTTTCCTGAAAAGACTATTGCACACCAGCGCCAGGCAATTTGAGCGCAACACCCTCATCGCCGAGGTCAATCATCGCGACCTGAAGATCCTCACTCCCATCTGGGAGACAGTCGCCAAGGAAGCCGCTCCGGACAAGACGATCAGCCTGTACAGTGCACCACTGGAGTCGCTGGGTGGCATCCTTCTCCACAGCGAAGACAATCGGGTGCGACTCAACAATACCTTCGAGGGACGATTGGAGCGGCTGAACGAGCAACTCAACCGCGTGATCGTTGAACGGCTGATGCCTACCGGCCCCGAAAGCGGCACACTTTTCATTGGATAGCATCATGAACGAACGCAGCAGAAGCGGCATCATTCGCGAAATCAACGGCCCGATCGTCACCATCAGGCTGCCCGGGGTGCGCAACGGTGAACAGGTGAAGATTGGCGATATCGGCCTTTACGGCGAGGTGATCGCCCTGGAGCAGGAGTACGCCATTGTCCAGGCCTACGAATCAACCGAGGGCCTGAGACCCGGCGAGTCAGTCGAAGGACTGGGGCTACCCCTGTCGGTCGAGCTTGGCCCTGGCCTGCTCGGCAGTATCTTCGATGGTGTGCAACGTCCGCTGGAGAAGATATTTCTGGAGTCTGGCGACCATATTCCGCGCGGCCTGAACATCCCGGCCCTTGATCGTGAGAAAGAGTGGACATTCAAACCGCAGCCAGACCTGGAGATAGGAACCTGGATCAGCGCCAACAGCCTGCTTGGTACCGTACAGGAGACCGAGACCATCGAACTCAGGGTGCTGGTTCCGCCTCATCATCCGCGCTGTGAACTGATCGAACTGGCCCCAGAGGGTCTCTATACCCTGGAAGATGTCATTGCCCGAATCAAGCTGCCGAATGGGAAAATACAGAAGATCCGGCTCTATCACCGCTGGCCGGTACGCACTCCCCGCCCCTATGTGCAACGCGATCACGGCGTATCGCCGCTAATCACCGGGCAGCGTATTCTTGATACCTTTTTCCCGCTGCTGAAAGGCGGAAAGGGCGCGGTTCCCGGTCCGTTCGGCGCAGGTAAAACCGTTGTCCAGCAACAGGTGGCGCGCTGGTCGAACGCCGATATCGTGATCTACGTGGGCTGCGGGGAACGCGGCAACGAACTGGTGGATGTGCTGGAGACCTTCCCCGCCCTGCAGGACCCCTATTCCGGTCGAAAGCTGATGGAACGAACCCTGCTGGTTGCCAATACCTCGAACATGCCGGTAGTGGCGCGTGAGGCATCCATCTACGTGGGCATGACCATCGCTGAATTCTATCGTGACCAGGGCTACGACGTGGTGATGCTGGCCGACTCAACCAGTCGCTGGGCCGAGGCGCTGCGAGAGGTATCAGGACGCTTGGGTCAGATGCCTGTCGAAGAGGGTTATCCTGCCTATCTCGCCTCGAGACTGGCAGCTATCTACGAACGCGCCGGACGGGTGGAAACGAACGGCTGCGGCAAGGGTTCAGTCACCCTGATTGGCGCAGTCTCTCCTCCTGGCGGCGATTTCTCTGAACCGGTCACGGCACACACCAAAGAGATTATTCAAACCTTCTGGGCCTTGTCCAAGGAGTTGGCCGATGCCCGTCACTACCCGGCGGTCGATTGGGTGGGCAGTTTTTCCGAGCATGTCAGCACGGCAGCAGTCTGGTGGCATGAGAAGATCGATACGGACTGGCAACGCCGACGCGCTCAGGCACTGGCGCTCTTGGCCAAGGATGCCGAGCTATCACGTATCGTCAACCTGGTTGGCCCCGAGGCGCTCTCATCGGCTCAACGCTGGGAACTGGAAGGTGCAGCCCTGATCAAGGAGAGCGTACTACAGCAGAGCGCCCTCGACCCGGTCGACACCTTCTCCTCCCCGGAGAAGCAGTATCTGCTATTGAACATAGTGCTGACCATCTTTGAAAAAGGTGCCGAATTGATAGAACTGGGCGTGCCCGTGCAGGAGTTGACCTCGCTCCCGATGCTATCCAAGGTACGTCGTGCAAAACAGGTTTATAGCAGTGAGCAGTGTGACAAACTGCGTGAACTGATGGTGGATTTCAATAAGACATTCGATGAAATCCGTCTTGAATACGCTAAATTCAAGGAGCATGCCCAATGAGCGCGAAGGAATATCGAACCAGCGCATCGGCAAAGGGTGGACTTCTGATAGTCAAGGACGTGCCCAATATCGCCTTCGGCGACCGGGTGCTGATCAAAGACCACCGAGATCACAAAAGAAACGGACAGGTTATCCGGACCACGGACAATGAAGTTCTGATTCAAATCTATGAGGGGACCGAGGACCTGGATCTCGAGAACACCTGGGTTAGATTTCTCGATGAGCCCCTGGAGATAAGTCTCTCGCCGGAACTGCTCGGGCGTGTTTTCAATGGCATTGGCGAACCCAAGGATGACCGTCCTCCGATTACGTCCAATATACGCCGCAACGTCAACAGTTCAGCGCTGAATCCGGCGGCCCGTACCTATCCCAGAGAGTTCATTCAGACAGGGATATCGACAATCGACGGATTAAACTCTCTGGTGCGCGGTCAGAAACTGCCGATTTTCTCCGCATCCGGCCTGCCCCACAACAGGCTGGCCGCGCAGATCGTTCGCCAGGCAAAATTGGTCGATGAAGAATCGAGCTTTTCCATTGTGTTTGCCGCCATGGGCGTCTCCTATGCCGACGCCCGGTTTTTCCAGGAGGAGTTTGCCTCCTCCGGCGTGCTCGGCAATGTGGTGATGTACATAAACCAGGCAGACGATCCACCGGTGGAACGTCTCGCCCTGCCCCGTGTCGCCCTGACGGCGGCGGAGTATCTGGCCTTCGATCTGGATCGGCATGTGCTGGTGGTCATGACCGATATGACCAACTACGCCGAAGCGCTGCGCGAAGTGGCGACTGCAAAAGGCGATGTACCTTCGAGGAAGGGCTATCCCGGCTATCTCTATTCGGACCTTGCCGAGATCTATGAACGCTCCGGGCGCATCAAGGACCGGCATGGCTCGATCACCCTGGTGCCTGTGGTCAGCATGCCATCGGACGACATAACTCATCCGATTCCCGACCTCACCGGCTACATCACCGAGGGCCAGATTGTGCTCAGTCGTGAGCTGAACAACCAGGGAATTTATCCCCCTGTACACATTTCCCCCTCGCTCTCGCGACTGATGAAAGATGGTATTGGCAAGGATGATACCCGCGAAGACCATCCCCGTGTTGCCAACCAGCTCTACGCCATGTATGCCAAGGCGCAGGAGACGCGCAACCTGGCGTCCATCATTGGCGCGGATGAGCTGTCAGAGCGAGACCGTCGCTATCTGAAATTCGCCGATGAATTCGATCAGAAATTCGTCGGCCAACATGAAGACGAAGATCGCTCGATTATCGAAACACTGAATCTGTCCTGGGAGTTGTTGAGCCTGTTTCCGAAATCGGCACTGACCCGGGTCAGTGAAACGGACCTGGCGAAATATCATCACAGCAGCAAGAAGTAGATGAACAATAAGATCATCAAAGTAGCCCCAACCAAGAACACGCTGCTAAGCCTGAAGCGGCAGGTGGCGTTTCTTGAAGATGGCCATGCACTGCTGGAAAGAAAGCGGGAACTGCTCACGCGTCTCGTCTACGAGCGGATTGGTGAATACCGGAACATCAGGCAGCAGACCCACGAGGCGATCAAGTCCGCCTACCACTGGCTATCCGTCTCCCACCTCTCGATGGGGAGCCGCGCCTTGAAACAGGCTGGTCTGGGCACCAAGTCCAGCATACGGGTGGATATCATCCCCAAGCGCAGTCTCGGTGTTGAATACCCGGCCGTTTCGGCAGAAAAACTGCCCATGGAGCCTGTCGGTTTACTCGGCACCGACGCCAGCTTCGACGAGACGCGTAAAAGCCTGACCGACGCCACCATTCTGCTGACCCGGCTGGGTGAATCAGAAATGGCTTTATCACGGCTGATCAATGAGCAGCGCAAGGCTCAAAAGCGGGTGAATGCCCTGAAGTACAACATTATTCCGCGCTACAGAAACACGATTCGCTATATAGAATCAGTGCTCGAAGAGGAAGAGAGAAACATGCTGTTTCAGATCAAGGTGCTTCGGGAACAGAATAAAAGCGCCTGAGCTGATCAACAGCAAACCCTGACAAGACCGTCTATTCTGTCGGTACCCTTATTCCATTCCGCTGATATATTGCGCCAGGGCCTGCATCTCGAACTCCGTCAGTTTTGATGCGATGGAGTGCATAATGGCGTGGTCATTGGTACGTGCGCCATTGTTGAACGCCTGCAGCTGCTCCACCACATAGCGCTTGTGCTGACCGGCAAGGCGGGGAAGCTGTTCCGTCCCACTGCCACTTTCACCATGACAGGATTTACAGGCGGCCACTCCGGAAAACTGGTTGCCGTTGTGGTAGAGATAGGAGCCTACAGCAGAAAACTCTTTATCCCGAACGCGATGTGCCTGAGGCGGTTTACTTGCAAAGTATTCACCTAGGGCAAGCATCTCTTCTTCCGCGAGATCGGCAGCCATCTCATTCATGGTGCCTTTACGCAGCCCCTGCTTGAAATCAGACAGCTGTTTGGCGATGTATTTGGCATTTTGTCCGGCCAATCGCGGGTAGATGGCGCTGGATGCCTCACCCTCTGCACCATGACAGAGATAACACCTCTCGGTGACGATTTCACGCGCCCTTTCGCTGCTGTCAGCCATTGACAGGACGGAAACAAAAGAGATTACGAAGAACAGCGACACACTTCTGAGCATAAATCACCTGCAAAATAGAAAGCTTTCAGACAGTGTCTAAAACAATACTGGAATGTATGGGGGGCTTGTCAAGTTTTCGGTAGTTAATTCACGGCTGAACGACAAGCATGACCTCAAATATGAAACTGCCTGACCAGCAGTTTGAGCTCCTCAGACATCCGGGTCAACTGTGTACTTTCATCTTCCGTAGTCCTGGAAACCTCTGCGGTGAGCTCGGTGAGTTCCCTGATTCGCACGATGTTTTTATTGATCTCCTCGGCAACCTTTGCCTGCTCATCGACACTGATCGCAATATGCTGGTTCATCATACTGATCGAGGCGATGGATTTGGTGATTTCCGAGAGTGATTCACCGGCCGAATTGGCCTGAGTAACGGCGATACTCACCTGTTCCTGGCCCTTTAGCATGGCATTCTTGGCGGCTGTAGCCCCCACCTGAAGCTGTTCGATCATCTTCTGGATCTCTTCGGTCGACTGTTGGGTACGACCCGCCAGAGTACGCACCTCATCGGCCACCACCGCAAAACCGCGTCCCTGTTCACCTGCACGCGCCGCCTCAATCGCCGCATTCAGGGCCAACAGATTGGTCTGCTCGGCGATACCGCGAATCACATCCAGCACACTACCGATAGTGTTACTCTGTTCTACCAGGTTCTGTACCACAGATGAGGTGTTATCCACTTCTCTGGCAACCTCATTGATGATCGAAACCGTATTTTCAACTACCAGTCTACCCGATTCCGCGTCTTGGTTGGCCTTACTGGCAAAATCGGCTGCCGATTTTGCATTTTGGGCCACTTCGTCAACAACCGCCGCCATTTCCGTCATCGCAGTGGCTACCTGTTCTGTCTGGCTCTCCTGCTCGTTAACCTGTTTGTTTGAGGCGTGGGTCATTTCAGTCAAATGCTGCGAAGAGTGAGACAGACCTGAAATTGAGCTGTCTACATTGGCAATCATGCTTTGAATGCGCTCTATCAGGTGATTGAATGTGCGCGCGGTATCGCCTACTTCATTGCGGCACTTGTCATTCACCCTTTTTGACAGGTCAAGCGACTTGCTGATTTCACCAATACCCTTGGAAACCCGGATTATAGGCCGGGTGATCAGCAGGCCCACAAAGTGCGCCCCCAGAACTGTAACTATGAAAATCACAGCCGAGATCATGGAAACAGATTTCAGGGTGCGCGCAATAGAACCCTTGAGTTGCTCCGCAGAAAACACCGCCACAATCTGCCCACCGTTTACCACATCGGGCAGATCAGACCTGATAACATAGAGCCACTGCTGCTCAATCACACCCACATTCGATGTATCCGCAAGCAGTGCTTCTATTGTCTGTTCATCCACACCCTCAGCGACGTACTGGTAGCTTATCGGTTGTGGCGGTAGCGCGGCGGAAAAGGCCGTTTTCGGAGAGCCCTGAGAGGTGCCGTTGACATCGAGATACAGCACTTCGGAGGAACTGTATAGTGAGGTGGCGTCAGTGCTTTTCAGCTTCATGATATTGCCGCCATTGATGCCCAGACTGGCGAGGTTCTTGACCGGGCGCATGACAGCGGCAGCGATCTTCTCCAGTTCATTTCTCTCACCATCTGCCAGGGTTTTATACAGCACCAACCCATATCCCAGTGCTGCGATAAAGCCTACTGCCATCATGCCCAGCAGCAAGGTATTACCCAGTCTGTGTATGCTAAAACCCTTCATACTCAGTCTCCTGACCCCAGCGTTATCACGCCTTCTTTGACAAAAGTCCGCCGTGTTACTGACTAGCCCCACATTGTCCTTCCACACAGAAATCGGCATAACCGGTATGGCAGACTCGGCAGGTATTCACTCCAAGGATGCTGCTGGCATCGGCATCCGTTACATCCGTGCCGTCTTCCTTGTACACCCCGTATTGGGCTGCGCCACCGGTATGCCCCGTGACGAAGAGCAACTGCAGATCTTTCAGATGAAGAATCATATTGGTGCCGTCCGGAAATCCACCCTTTCTGCCCTTATAGGCATCAGCAACCGCAGGCTTTACCAGAATATCGACAGCGCCTGGCCCTTCCGGACGCACGGCACAATAGATCTCGACTGTCTCCTGGTAGATTGGCGGTAGTGCGCTGACATCGGCATCACAGCCGGGCAGTGCACCGATTGAGGCCAGGGGAGTTGAGGCCTTGTTCCATGACTGCCAGTCACCAGGAAATGGCGTCTCGCTGCCTGCCAGTGCCATACCCGTCCAGAGAATCAAACCGCTCAGAAATGCTTTGCCTATATTTTTCACCGTATGCCCCTTTTATGCAGATAATCACCAAATCACAGTGGGGTTATCGGCTGCTGTCGCAGGAAATTTAGCTTTGAATCGCTATCCCGGTTTAAATACCCCGATTGGGGGGTGGCTGATAGTGTTCAACCGCCCACTGCCGCAAGCGAGAACACCGGTAAGAAAGCTGTCGCTTGAAGATAAAAAAAGGGGTGGCCCTCTTGGCCACCCCTTCCATTTTTTTCCTTTACTTCTGGTACTCTATGCGCACTTTTTTCCAATCAACCTCATGAACCAGCTGGTGGAGAATTTCTTCCGCACATAGGGCACATAGTCCCGGTCGTCACGCTGAACATGGTTGGTAATCCAAATCTTCAGATCTGAGAGCAACTGCCGGGAAATATCTTCGCCCGCCAAATGTCGATCACGGTAGTTGGCAATCTTTGCGGTGAATCGGCGATGTACCTGCTTGTGATCTTCGGCATAAGGATAGCCCGACTGTTCCATCAGGTTATCCTCGTAGGAAAATACACTCACGGTGTACTCCAGCAACAGGTCCAGGCATTGCCCGACCTTCTTCCTGTCGTTGTACTTGACGGCATCGAATATGGCATTGGCATATTCCATGATGCGCTGGTGATGTTGATCAAATGTATCGATGCCCGTGTCCAACTGCTGTTCCCATTGGTAGTGCGCCATCTCTTGCTCCCCAAATCTTCATTTAGGGATAGATTACAAGAAACAGGCAAAACCAACTGTTACGATTTGTTTCGCTTTATGCCTATCGCAACCTTTTGTGAAGCACTGCAGAGAACATCTCTACCACATTGTTTTTGCTATTAATTATTTCTGAAATCAGGGCATCTGGTGGCTATGAGAAACACTCAGGTTTTCAATCAAACATCGACAAAAAATCGGCGTAGCCCTCTCTTTCAAGATCCTCTTTCGGGATAAACCGCAAAGCGGCTGAATTGATACAGTAGCGCACACCCGTTGGCAAAGGACCATCTTCAAAGGCATGGCCAAGATGGGAATGCCCGATGGCGCTTTTCAGTTCCGTTCTGGCATAGCCCAGTTTGTAGTCGGTGTCTTCCTGGAGAACACCCTGGTTAATCGGCTGGTAGAAACTGGGCCAGCCGGTACCCGAATCGTATTTATGATTCGATGAAAAAAGCGGCTCACCCGTGACAACGTCCACATAGATTCCCTGCCGTTTCTCATTCCAGTATTCATTATCAAAGGGTCTTTCAGTCCCCTCGTTTTGTGTCACCTGGTACTGTTTTTCCGACAACCTGCTCTTGATCTCTTCATCTGTTGGTCTGCTGAAACCCTTTTTTTCCTGTGCTGTCATTGCCGCCACCATAGTCTGTACTTATTATAAAAAACAGTACGTCAAAGCAACTACACTAACAACCCTTTTCAAAGTACGATAATCGCCGAACTATCCACGAAACATTATGTGCCAACACTGAATTGAGATTATGGATTCACTCATTGAGATACCCGACACTCTGCCATCTCTGCTGGAAGTGGATGAAGCACCACCCTTTGAGCTGATTCTTCCCCGGACGACGTCTCCCCTGCTCATTCTCTGTGATCACGCCAGAAAAACCACGCCCAGATGCCTGGGTTTAATGGGCCTTGTGCAAAGCGATTTTGAAAAACATATTGCCTATGACATTGGCGGCGAAGATGTCGCGCGTGAACTGGCCAGGCTGTTCGACTGTTCACTGTTCATCGCTGGATACTCGCGCCTTGTCATCGATCTTAACCGCCATCCTGGCGATGGTTCATCGATACCCGAGGTCAGCGGTGACATTGAGGTTCCGGCAAACAGAGGCCTGTCTCCAGAAGAGATCACCCGGCGGGCAAACACCTTTTTCTGGCCCTATCACAATGCCGTGACCGAGCAATTGCAAAGGTTGGGTGAGAATATGGCAATGCCGGTCGTGGTATCGATACACAGCTTCACCCCCGAGTATCGGGGTCATGCGAGACCCTGGCATGTCGGCGTGCTTTGGGATCAGGATCAGCGCATTTCACAGCCCCTACTGGAGCGTCTGCGCAGTGAGCCGGACCTCTGTATCGGCGACAATGAACCCTATCATGCGCGCAATCCGCTCGGATTCACCATGGATGTTCACTGCGAGCGAAATGGCTATCCGCACGTTCTTCTGGAAATTCGCCAGGATCTGATCAATGATAAAGAGAAGGCGCACTATTGGGCCAGCCTTCTGCATCGCCACCTCTCAGGTGTGTTCGAACAGGAAGGGCTGCTCGCCCAGGCATAAAAACCAGGGATTCAGATAACAAAGGGCCTGCGATGAACACACCCAAATTCACTATCGGCATTGAAGAGGAATACATGCTGGTGGACAGGGAATCCCGAACCCTGATTCCCCATGCACCGGAATCGATGCTGGCAGAGTGCGAGGAACTTCTTCAGGGTCAGGTCTCGCCGGAGTTTTTGCAGTGTCAGATCGAGGTTGGGACACACGTTTGCGGGACCCTGCAAGAGGCGAGAGATGAACTGGCCCATCTGCGAAAAACCGTGGCAACCGTGGCCGAACGACACGGGCTGGCCGTGGTTGCGGCATCCAGCCACCCATTCAGCAAGCCATCAACGCTGGAGCACACCCCAAAAGACCGTTACGACCAACTGGCCAATGATCTGCAAGAGGTGGTCAGGCGGCTGGTGATCAGCGGCATGCACATTCATATCGGTATCGATGACGATGACCTGCGCGTCGACCTGATGGGCCAGGCCAGCTATATCCTGCCCCATATGCTCGCCCTCAGCACTTCCTCACCCTTCTGGCGAGGCCGTGATACCGGACTGAAATCCTACCGGATCTCCATCTGGGACAGCATGCCAAGAACCGGCCTGCCGGAGTATTTTGACAGCTACGGTGAATACAAGCGCCACATCGACGTTCTGGTCAAGGCAGGGGTGATCGAGGATGCCACCAAGGTGTGGTGGGATATCCGCCCCAGCGACCGTTATCCGACCCTGGAGATGCGCATCACCGATGTCTGCACCCGCCTGGACGACGCGGTCTGCATTGCCGCTTTCTACCGCTGCTGGATGCATATGCTTTACCGTCTGCGAACCAACAATCAACGCTGGCGCCGCTACACCTCCTTTCTGATCAACGAAAACCGCTGGCGGGCGCACCGCTATGGCATCGACGCCGGGTTAATCGACTTCGGCCGGGGCGAGATTGTGCCCTTTCCTGAACTGATTGAAGAGGTACTCGAACTGGTCAGGGAGGATGCGGAACACTTCGGCTGTGTTTCCGAGCTCGAGCACATGCGCACCATCCTCGTACAGGGCACCAGTGCGCACCGGCAGGTCAGAACCTACAACGAGGCTATTGCCAGCGGTTCGGATCATGAATCGGCGCTGCGGGCGGTGGTCGACCTGCTGATTGACGAAACACTGATCGGTATCTGATCCGAACAGCCGATTGAGTGTTTCAATCAGGTTCGAAGCGGTTCAATGCAACATTCTTATGGGTTTTGAGCGGATCAAAAATCCTGCCGTTCATCGCCACATAGACACCCGCAGGCAACAACTGCAGGGCGGCAACCGCATATCCCACATTGAAAAAGGCATCGCTAACCCGCAACCGGGCGGGCTGCATCGAGCCGACAAATACCACTGTCTTATCGCTGATATTTCCCAGTGAACGGGCGGTCTCCACCATGGTATCGGTACCATGGGTGATCAGGATCTTATCCGCCTGCTCAGCCGCTACTGCCTGCTTGATCAGTTGCCTGTCGGCCTCCGTGATTTCAAGACTGTCTTTTCGCATCAATTGCCTGACTTCGAAGTCGAAGGTGATATTCGCTTCAGACAACAGCTGTTCAATCTGCGGGTCACCGACCTCAAACTGGCTCTTCTGATCAAAATAAATTTTATCAATAGTGCCGCCTGTGGTCAGTATTTTGATTTTCATATTCGGTCCCGTAAGTTATATGCCCGGCTGGATGCTTCGCGTATCATGCAGGCCATAATTGCATCTCTGCGACCCAGGATCAACGACCTCCCCTGACATGCCGGAACTATCCTTTTCCATCGAACTGCTGGCGTTGCTGTTTGCCACCGGACTGATCGCCGGCGCGATAGATGCAATTGCCGGTGGCGGCGGCTTGATTGCACTTCCCATGCTTCTGGCAACCGGCATAAGTCCAACCCAGGCCCTGGCAACCAACAAGCTTCAAGGTTAATTCGGTACCTTCTCCTCGAGCCTGTTTTTTATCCGCAAGGGATTGATCAACCTGCGCCAGGTCTGGTTCATGGTGTTATGCACTTTCATCGGTTCAATGAGCGGCACCCTGCTGGTCCAGAGCATATCTCTGGAGTATCTATCATCCCTGATCCCGGTCTTGCTGATCCTGGTGGGCGTCTACTTCTGGCTTTCGCCGAATATCGGCGCCGATGAGACCCGGCAGCGTATCAGCCATAACCTGTTTGCGCTTACAGTGGGTTTCTCAATCGGCTTTTATGATGGCTTTTTTGGTCCGGGCGCCGGCTCATTCTTTGCCGTGGGTTTTGTACTCCTGCTCGGCTTCAACCTGACCCGCGCCACCGCGCATACCAAGATACTCAATCTCACCAGCAATCTCGCCTCTCTGCTGTTTTTCATCATCGGCGGTCATGTCATCTGGCAACTGGGACTGACCATGGCGGTGGGTCAGTTCATTGGCGCGCGAGTTGGCGCTCATCTGGTCTTCATGCGGGGATCAAAACTGGTCCGACCGATGATTGTATCTGTCAGTCTCATAATCAGCCTGAAACTACTGCTATCCAACTTCGGCATCCTGTAAAAAGACGCCTGCACGCTTGACAAGCTGTTTTCAAACCATAAAATACCGGCTCTTCTCTCGCTGCGGGAATAGCTCAGTTGGTAGAGCACAACCTTGCCAAGGTTGGGGTCGCGAGTTCGAGTCTCGTTTCCCGCTCCAGATTGAAGATCTCTGAACAGCACCTATGCGAAGCCGGGATATACAGCCTGGTTAATCCCGATATCCGTTGTACCCCCCAGTTTCAGGCCTCCTCGAGAGATAACATTCTATCCGGATAATCGGTGAAGATGGCATCCACACCCATGGCGAACAACTCTCGCGCACGACCCTCATCGTTGACGGTGTAGACATGAATCCGATAATCATGGGCGTGTATATCATCGACCAGTTCATGGCTGGCAAAGGCGTGATGACAATGCAGTGCCTGGCAGTGATAGCGTTGCAGACGTTGCAGCCAGTTTTTGGGCGCCGCCGTGGTAATCAACCCCAACGACATATCCGGCATCAGGGCATGAAACAACTCAAGCGCCAAAAGATTCATGGAGGATACCAAAATCGGCATTCCCGGAGGCATGGCCTGTTGTAGCGTCTCAGCGACAGAATGCACCGTGACCTCTTCCCATCCCAGCGTCGGCTTGATCTCCAGGTTAAGCTTTATACCCAGGGAGACCACTAGCGCCAGGGCCTGCTCCAATCGGGGAATCGACTCCCCTTTGAATTCAGAGGCAAACCAGCTGCCGGCGTCCAGCGCTCCGATCTCCGCAGCGGTTCTCAGCACCACCGGCCCCTGACCATTGGAACAACGATCCAGATTGGTGTCGTGCACCAGCAGGGCGATGCCGTCGCTGCTCACCGTGGCATCCACCTCCACCGCCTTGGCGCCCATCTCTGCGGCGCGCCGTATCGATACCAGGGTATTCTCAGGCGCACTGCCGCAAGCACCGCGATGACCAATAATCCTGGGCATATAGGCGGGGTGAGTCTGGTTCATAACAAACACTCCGGACAAAGTTACGGATCAGGTTTTATCTCGCTGCACGAACACGCTGAGCAGCGCAAGGCTGCCGGAAAGCAGCATCAGCAGCAGCGAGAGGGCATTGAGTTCCGGGGTCGAACCCTCACGCAAGCGTCCGTACATGGCGATAGTCAGCGGCTGATCGGAGCCGACCAGCATCAGTGTGGTATTAAAATTTTCGAATGACATCAAAAACGCCACGATAGCCGCGCCGACAATCGCTGGTTTCAGATAGGGAATGGTCACCGTCCACACCGCTACCAGCTGCGATGCCCCCAGGCTTTGGGCCGCCTCTTCCAGGGCCGTGTCAAACTTGCGCAACCGCGCGGAGATCACCAGGGTACAGATGGTTGCAATGAAGGAGAACTGCCCCAGAATCACCAGAAAGGTGCTCGGTCGCAGCAAGGTTGCCTCAATGCCAAAGGTGTTTTCCAACCAGTTGGCTATGGTGCTGGAGAAGACCAGGATTGAAATGCCGAGGATGACGCCAGGGATGACCAGCGGTAGCAGCATCAACATGTACAGCATGTTTTTGAATGGGAAGTCATGCCTTTCGAACAGAAAGGCGTTGCTGATGCCCACCGCGATCGACAGCAGGGTCACCCAGCAGGCGATATAAAATGAGGTCCAGATACTTCGTAACAGACGCCCATCATGAAACAACCCCAGGCGCGGCTCATCCGGATTGAAAAACCAGTCCAGGGTAAAGCCGTTCCACGGCAAAGAAGGAAACATCGAATCGTTAAAGGCGAACACCGCCACCACGACCAGCGGCAGCACCAGATAGATAAAGAACAGGGTTACATAGGCGCCATACAGGGCGTGAAAGCTTTTCGGTTGCGGGATAGAGGGAATCATGAAGTTCTACCGCCCTACCCCATGGTTTCGGTGAGGGTCTGGCGGCTGAGTTTCAACCCCATCCAGACGATCATTGATGACAGGAACAGTAGCAGGAAGCCAAACGCCGCCCCCAACTCCCAATTAAAACGGGTAATGAACTGGGTATAGATCTGCGCCGTGAACCAGAGACTGTCCTTACCGCCCAGCAACACCGGCGTCAGGTAATTGCCCAGTGTCAGCATGAAGACCACGATACAGCCCGACACTATTCCAGGCATCGCATGGGGGATGATGATCGTGCGCAACACCGTAAAGGCGTTGCCACCCAGGTCGTAACCTGCCTCTACCAGGCTGTCGTCCAGGCTGTCCAGAATCGTCACCAGAGGCACCACCATGAACAGCATCGAGGTATAGATGAGACCCACCATGATGGTGGCATCGTTGTAGAGCATCTCTACCGGACCATCGGCAAACCCAATCCACTGAAAGAGATTGGAAAACACGCCACTCTCTCGCAGCAGTATCATCCAACCGAAGGTGCGTACCAGTTCACTCACCCAAAAGGGCACCAAGCACAACAGGAAAAGGAAGCTCTTCATGCGCCCACGCAACATCTTGGCGATGTAATAGGCCACAGGAAAGGCTATTACGAGCGTCAGCAAAGTAGCGGCGATGGACATAATCGCGGTGCGGGCGAAGGTGCGCCAATAGAGGGGTTCAGAAAAAAACTCACCATAATTGGCAAAACTGAACTCATAGACACGCGGCCTCACTTTCACCTGGGTGGAGACGAGCAACATATCGATATGCGGCAGGATGATCAGCAGCAGCAACCAGAGAAAAACCGGGATCAACAACAGGATCAGGTTCAATCGTACGGCCGACCGGAGGCTGAGACTCATCCACCCGACTCCTTCTGTATGAAGGCCTTGGCATGTGCGAGACTCCAGCCAAGATGCACCTCCTGGCCCCGCTGCAGATGGGAGAACTCGCCGGTCTGCGGCAGGGCGACATCCAGTTCACCCCCGGTGTGACGGTCACGGATCAGGGCACGGGAATTGGCGCCATTGAACAGCACGCTGATCAACTCTCCGGTGATACGGTTATCCTGGCTGGTTATTCGCTCTGACTCAAGCGTGATCACCACCGCTTCCGGACGCACGAAAATCTCCACCTGACTGCCTTGTGACAGGGCTTCGCCACCCGCGGCAGTCGCCAATAGCTGCACACCATCCTGAGTGATTACCTTGACTGTATCTCTATCCACGCTTTCCACACGTCCTTGCCAGCGGTTGGTGTCACCGACAAACCCGGCAACAAACGCGGTAGCCGGTTGGTAATAGAGATCCTGCGGGGTGCCGATCTGCTCGAACCGGCCCTGGTTCATCACCGCCACATGGTCTGACATCACCAGCGCCTCGGACTGGTCGTGAGTGATATAAACGAAGGTGGTGCCAAACTGATCCTGCATCTTCTTCAACTCGACCTTCATATGTTCACGCAATTTCAGATCGAGCGCGCCTAGCGGTTCGTCCAGCAACAGCGCGGCAGGTTCCAACACCAGACAGCGGGCGATAGCGACGCGTTGCTGCTGCCCCCCTGAAAGCTGTTTGATCTTTTTTTCGCCTGAACCCGGCAATCCGATTCGCTCCAGCGCATCCTCGACCTTTTTACGCGCATCGATCCTGTTGATTCCCTGGCGCAACAGTCCATAAGCGATATTTTCCGCCACCGTCATCATCGGGAAAAGCGCCAGGTGCTGAAACACCATATTGATTGGGCGCCGGTTGGGCGGCATGTCGATAACCGATTTGCCCTTGATCAGAAAATCACCCGAGGTCGGCTGGAGAAATCCCGCCATCATTCGCAATATAGTGGTCTTACCACAGCCTGAAGGGCCGAGGATGGAAAAGAAATCCCCTTCCGGCACACCAAAAGAGACATCGTTTACCGCGACAAAATCGCCAAAGCGACACACCAGGTTACGGCACTCCAGGTCATAGCTTGGTGCATGTCCGCCACCCGGACCTTGTTCCGTCATCTGAATACTTGTCCTATAACTAACAGAAAAAGGAGAGGCGCATGGCCGTCGCCAATACGCCGCTCCTGCCTGGTTTAAACCTGCCTATTTGGCAGCCTGAACACGGTCCAGAACCTTGCCTTCCATGTCTTCCAGACCGGCTGGAACCGGTGGATACCATTTGATATTGTCAATGGCGGCTGCAGGAAAGGTCTCCTGAAAACGCATGCGTTTGGATTCCTCGACAAACTTGTCACCATCCTTGGCCGCCGTGAAGTTACCGGCAGCTTCTGTAATCATTGCGGCTATTTCAGGACGCATCACAAAATTGATCCACTGATAGGCCGCATTTTCGGCTTTGGTCTTTTTCGGCAACGCAAAGGTGTCGATCCAGCCCAAGGCGCCTGAGGTTGGCGCGATGGTCTTTACCTCCGGTTTTTCGGCGTTCACCTTCCAGCCGGAGCCGTCCCAGGCCATGGCCGCGACCACTTCGTCCGAGCGGATCAGGTTGATCAGGGCATCGCCGCCGCTCCAGTAAGCCTTGACGTTCGGTTTACACTCAATCAGCTTGGCTTCAACCTTGTCCATGATCATCTTGTAGCTGGTGGTATCGCCATAGGCGGCAAAGGGATCCAGCCCCATGGCAAAGGCAAATGCGATCAGGGTGGGGCGTTTCATCCGATAGGAGACCTTGCCCGCGTACTTGGGATTACACAGATCCAGGTAGTCTTTAACATCCGGGGCCACCTTAGTGTTCACAGTCAACGCACTGGTGCCCCAGACGTGTGGAACACCATAGACCTTGCCATCCACGGTGGTGTTCTTTTTGGTCCCTTCCAGCATCGAGGTAATGAACTTGCTGGCGTCAACCTTCGAGAGATCGATCGGCTTGTAGATTTCATATTCCGATTGTGCACCTGCGATACGGTCCTGGGATGGCTGGGCCAAATCAAAACCTGCTCCGCCCGTGGCGCGCAGCTTGGAGATCATCTCTTCGTTATTGGAATTTGTGACCTCGACCTTGATGCCGGTCTCTGCCTTGAACATCTCGACCACCTTTTCCGGTGCATATCCACCCCAGGTGAGCAGACGCAGGGTCTCGGCGTTGGTCTGCAGGGTTGTCAAGATCAAGCCTGTTCCGAGCATTATGCCCGTCAATAATTTCCCTTTTTTAATGAACATTAAGATTTCCTCCTGCGGGTTGAGTACCGCGTTTTCACTGACAGGTAAGGTTCAGCACCGAAGATCGCCGACCGGCAGCCCGCTCCCTATCTATTCCACCCGGACAGACCTTAAAGGCTGGCTGCAAACGTGATATCGGTGTAGAAATATCGATCATGGATCGAATGGCGCTGAACACGGTTTCCCTTTGGTTTTTACACCGTGAAATATGTGATGGAAAACATCTCTCCACCAAGCGTAGAACCGGCAGCCGGATATAGCAACCACAAATATGCTTGCTGACCACTTTGGCTCAGTGATGCTACTGGAGGTACCGATAGATGATTGTAAAAAAGGAAATTTGGGGACTAGTACAGCGAACTGCTGATCTGCATTTCGGTCTGCTTTGCCTCGGCGTTTGACAATATGCTGTCGACAACTTCCCGCCCCACCCTCTTGAAGGCTGGCAGCCGGTAATAATCGATATCACTATATTGATGCCCGCTCCCTTCATAGCTGAGGATGTTGGCTACCTGAATGATGTCAACATAGTCGACCTTGTCGCTGGCAGGCTTGCGATCCAGCTTGTCGTGTGTTGCGGCAACGGCAATCAGCGTCTTGTCAAAGTTCCAGTGTTGCAGCAGAAGTTTGCCGATCAACATGTGCAAGGCGTGGATTACCTTATCCAGGTTTTTCTCATTATCCGTCAGTGCCGGGTAATCCTTGGCCTTAATCAAAATAGGAATGGCGCCAACGTCGTGGATCAGACCGGCGAGCATCGCCTCATCCTTGTTCAGATGGGTAAACCTGGTAGCGAGCATGGTGGCAATGGACGCCACCTTGACGCTATGCGCCCAGAGACTCTCCATGCGTTCCTGGATAGGCTTGTAGGCGGAGGTGAACACATCCTTCATGGCAAGACTCAGGATGGCATGCTTGACCGCATCAAAACCGATCCGGGTAATGGCGGTCTTTACCGAGGTAACCTTGTTGATGCCACTGTAGAGCGGGCTGTTTGCATACCTGACCAGGCGGGCGGCCATCGAGGTATCCTTGCTGATGATTCTGGCCACATCCGCCATTGAACTTCCGGCATCGTTCACTACCAGCAGCGCCTCCAGGGAGATGGCAGGCAGGGTCGGCAGTTTTATCCGGTTTTTTTCGATGTCTTCGCGCAATTCCAACGCGAAGGCTTTAACATCGAAGGTCTGCTCAGTATCGGTAGCCATTTAACAGCGATGATGTGCTCAAATAATTAGTGGAACAGGAAGTGTACTATAGCGATCCGTTCAATGCCGGTCGGTGTCTGAAATCTCATTCCCATCAATGACTGACAAATCCGCAAGAAAACCGGGATGATGTATACCCAGCCAACCTACTGCAACAGCGTCGAAACACTGCGCGATGTCCAACTCGCGCCACCAAATGCCGGGCGATCCAGATCATTCCATAAATCGGCGATCTGATCGAAGGAGATTGCGTTTTCCTTTAGCAACAGCGCATCCCGGCGCAGCGCCTTGACATAGACCTGCTTCCCAACCAGCACAATCAGGTTTTTGATAGTAAGCTCGACCTTGTACTCGCTGTCCAGAATATCTAGGGTATCTTCCAGACCGTTGCTTTGCAGTAGTTCAATGGCAATACGGCAGATCCTGTCGCGGTTATCTTCCGCCTCCGACTCGGGCACCCGTGCCACCAGTTCCACCTCAGATCTCGCCCTTGGTTGAGGTGCTATTATCTCGATACTTCCCACCGGTCGGTTCTTACGCCAGTACTCAACACTTTCACGCAGGTCATCGCGGGTCAGGTTTGGGAATTTCGCGTTCAATTGATCGAGACGATCGGCACAGGCATCAATTGTCTCTAAAAGTCGTTCAAGGTTGTCCATCGGTATCCCGCAAGCTGGCTGTCATTGAATAATAGCGTCAGGCTGGAAAAATACTTAAGTGCTTAACTTCTGATGGTTTCTTAACAGGAATACCTTTTCATCCATGTGTGAAATGCCTCGCTCGCGGAACTTGTGGTTCTCGGCCAACACATCGAGGCTGAACAGGCAATCTATGTGGTAGTATTTTGCATATAAATCATGCACTTCCTGGCTCTCAACCGCAAATGGCGGCCCCTGCATCTGATCCTGGGGATACTGCAAGGTAACCAGCAGAATCTCTACCGATTCCGGCAGCAGCGCATGTAGATGCAGGGCATAACGCCTGCGCATCTCCGGTGGCAGAGCGATCAGGGAGGCCCGGTCGAACACCGCATCCACCCCAGCCAGATCGGCAGGCTGGAGATCAAAGAAATCTCCGCGCAGAATGGAGAGGCCATCGCACTCCCAGTATTCGAAACTACCAAATTTCCGGATCTCGGGCTGCAGATCATTTTCAGCAAAGAAGGATTCCACCGCCAAGGGGCTGATCTCCACCCCGATGACATGATAGCCCTGACCCCGTAACCAGAGCATATCCCGGCTTTTTCCACACAGCGGGACAAATACACTGCCATTGGGTTTGACATGGATTTCAGGCCAGAAAGATTGCAGATGAGAATTTATCTCTTTCTGATGAAATCCGATTTCGTTGTTTTTCCAACGCTGATGCCAAAAATCCGCTTCCATTTTCGCCCTGCCGCTACTCTGAGTAGATTAATACACGCATCGCCAAATCATGGCTTTTCACTTAGCACTGAGACAAGGATAATCGCAATTTCACTGGAACGGTAATTTTGTAGCGTTAGACCGATGAGAGTACTGATCCTGGCAGCAGGCGCGGTTGGCCTGAGCATTGCTGCACGGCTTTCCACTGTCTGCACAGTCCAGGCATTATGCCGGCCCCGTCATGCATCCGCCATACAGCAGAAAGGTTTCCGGCTGTCCGGCATATGGGGAGACGATGTCTATCGCTTCGACGCCCTCAGCGAGGTGACTGATGGGACACATTATGATTATTGCATTATCACCTCAAAATCACAGAACACCCGTGAACTGTGTGAGCGGCACCAGCAAATCCTGGCCGACAGTTGCGTGGTGAGCCTGCAGAACGGTATCGGCAATGAGGAGATTATCCGCGAATACTGCGCTGATGTGATCGGTGTCACCATCATCACGGGGTTCGAATGGCGCGGTGATGGTCAGGTCCATGTCACCGTGGAGGCCGGCCCCGTCCGCCTGGGCCGCTTCCCCAATGGCAGCAATGACGCAACCAGCCGGCTGGTGGATCTGTTCCAACAGGCTGGCATGAAGACCGAAGCCAGCGATGACATACGCTCGAATATCTGGGCCAAGACCCTGTACAACTGCGCCCTGAACCCCCTGGGCGCAATACTTAACGTAGCCTACGGCGAACTGGCCGATCCCGCCACTTGGGAGATCATAGAGCAGGTGATCGAGGAGGCATTCAGCGTCTGTCAGCACGAGCAGGTCCAACTGCCCTGGAACCATCCCCGGGAGTACCTGACTTATCTCAGGCAGTTGCAATTACCCGCAACGGCAGGACACCACTCATCCATGCTGCAGGATATACAGCGCGGCCACGGGACCGAAATCGAGTTCATCAATGGCGCCATTGCCAGATTGGGCAGACAGCATGCGGTAGCGACGCCGGTGAATGACACCCTGTCAAATCAGATCCGGTTCATCAGCCGATAAACCGGATTCTCCTCAGCAACACCCTCCTGAGCCGGTTGTGGTGACGCTTGAAGGGGTCGAATCAAAGGGGATACTGGTTCCACAGTCGGCATAGATGCCGTAATGGGTACTTCGATCACCGTAAAAGGTGAAATAGGGTGCAAAACGCGACTCATTGAGCATGCGATAGGTGTTACCGCAGACCGGAAACATCCTGCCCTTTTCTATCTGGTGATGTTTATCCAGAGTGAACACCTGCTCACTATGAGGGATACCGCCATTGTAGATGACCGCCTGTCCATAATCCTCGCAGTGACTCTCCAGCCCCTGCAGTTTGAACAGTCGATAGGTCGCGGAGTAGAAACCGATATGGCCTATTTTTTCGTGAATCTCGTCATTGCCGATCTCCAGCGGCCGATCCTCCACCAGGCGCGGATCGATAAAACCAACCTTGTTCGCCAGGCTGTGAAAATCGTTCCAGTAGAGCGCGCCGCTCAGGCACTCGCCATAGAGTACCGGGTCATTGATCAGTGCTTCGGGAACGCGCCGGTCGGAATAGACGTCGGAAAAATAGAGCTCACCACCCGGCTTCAGCAGACGATAGGCCTCGCGCAGTACCGCCTCCTTATCCGGAGAGAGGTTGATAACGCAGTTGGAGACGATGATATCGAAGCTGTTGTCCTCCAGGCCCAGCTGATCCAACTGCTCGATATAGCCTTTGACAAACCGGAGATTGGATTGGGCAAAAACAAACCTCTCCCGATGCCATTCCAGGTGGCGATTGGCCACCTCAAGCTGTTCATCGGTCATATCCACGCCCAGCACGAAACCGCTCTCCCCGACCATCTGCGCGAGCAGGTAACAGTCACGACCGGAACCACTGCCCAGATCAAGGATACGCATACCCTCAAGCCGTTGGGGGGCAACCAGCCCGCAACCGTAGTATCGTGAGGCCACTTCGGGATGGATATTCGCCATCTGCTGCTTGAGTGGCGAGGATGGGCTGGCGTCAGTCGTACAACAGGCATTCGTTTTGAGATCGCCCGATCCCTGCAGGATCTTGCCGTAATACTCTTTCACGAACTCTTTCATATCATCTGTATCCCGGGTTGTAAGGGAAGAGGCATTACACGGCCTTGGCATATCCCTTTTGCTTGTGAATCTGCATATTCACCATGCGGATGGTCGCGGCCATAGCGGCAAACACCTGGTTGGAATGTACGCCACGGGTCTTGAAGGTACCCTGTTCATTCTCCCAGGTGATGGTTGCTTCGGTCAGGGCATCGGTCTTGCCGCCCTTGGGAATACGTACCTCGAAATCAGCCAGCGCCGGCAGGGGTATCTCATATTTTTTCAGCACCTTGGACAAGGCATTCATAAAGGCAT
The DNA here is from genome assembly GCA_002869585.1 of Sedimenticola sp. Taxonomy (GTDB): domain Bacteria; phylum Pseudomonadota; class Gammaproteobacteria; order Chromatiales; family Chromatiaceae; genus BM503. Next base: position 6,326 of record PKUO01000045.1, on the reverse strand, counting down.
CAAAACCGCCGTTGCCTATACCCGCCGACAGCGCCTCTTCATCACCGATCCTTACCCGGATGCTGGCGGTGGATTCCAGCTCCAGACCCGATGTGATGGAGCAGTTGATCAGTTCGATGTGGTTGTAGTCCTTGCTCTCCAGCGCCTCGGCAATGATGAAGGGCAGATCTTCAGAGGTAATGCGTTTTTTTGAATCACCCAGTTCGACCACCAGGCTGAGCACCTTCTCGACATTCTCATCGGACAGTGAGATATCCAGTTTTTCCAGATTCTTCAGCAGAGATGCCTTGCCACTCATTTTGCCCAGCGCGTAGCTGCGGCGGCGCGAGAAGCGTTCCGGGCTGAGCTTGGTCTGGTAAAGCCCCCCCTTCTTATCACCATCGGCGTGAATGCCGCTGGTCTGGGTAAACACATCGGCGCCGACAATCGGGGCATTGTCCGCGATTCGCTTGTTGGAAAAGTTCTCCACAAGTTGGCTCAGACGCACCAAATGGGACTCGTCGATGGAGAGATCCAGTCCCATGCGGTCACGGATATTAACCGTGACCTCGGCCAGGGATGCGTTACCGGCGCGCTCGCCCAGGCAGTTGACCGTACAGTGGACCGAAGAGACGCCCGCCTTGACCGCCGCCAGGGCATTCGCCGTACCCAGTCCATAATCGTTGTGCGGGTGGAAATCGAACTTGCAGCCGGGAAAGCGCTGCAGCATATCCTGCAGGCTGGCGAACACTTCATCCGGGGTCAACACGCCAAGGGTGTCAGGCAACATGAAATGGTTGATGCCGACATCCTGCAGACGAGTCATCAGGTCATAGACATACTGCGGGTTGTCACGGTAGCCGTTTGACCAGTCTTCCAGGTAGAGATTGACTCCCAACTTCTGCTTATGGGCGTAGTTGATGGTCTTTTTGATATCACTGACATGCTGGACCAGAGTTTTGTTGAGCTGATTTTTACAGTGATTTTCACTGCCCTTCGCCAACAGATTAATGACATGCCCCCCGGCGTCTTTGATCCAGTCGACACTGCGTTTGTAATCGACAAAACCCAGCACTTCGACCTTTTCCGCCACCCCCACTGTCTCGGCCCACTCGATGATATTGGCCACGGCCTCCTTCTCCCCCTCTGAGACCCGGGCAGAGGCCACTTCCACGCGATCGACCTGGAGCAATTCGAGCAGGGCCTTGGCAATGTTCAGCTTCTCTGCCGGCGAAAAGGAGACCCCCTGGGTCTGCTCGCCGTCACGCAACGTGGTGTCGAGGATACTGATGTGCCGGTTTTTCTTTGCCATGAAGCTATTCCAAAATTAAACGGGTTGATGTGTGACACTAACGCACGGCAGCCGCTGAAAAAAGACCAGCCGTATCACCGGGCGGTCTTGAGATCGTATTCAGCAGGGCTATCGCCGATCAGCGCTTGGCAAGGGTTGATTTGATGTAGTCCTGAATCACACCTGCATCCGCACTCAGAATTTCGCAGCGCGTCTCTTTCTCCATCAGACCCTGCAGCGAAACCGGAGGTGGCGCCTCGATACCGATCGCTTCCTTGACGGCATCGCCGAACTTGGCCGGATGAGCGGTGGCCAGGCAGATCGCCTCGGGGAAATTGGCCGCGGCTTTCACGCCAACAGCGGTGTGCGGATCGAGAATATAACCGGATTTTTGATAGGTCTCGGTAATCTGTGCCCTGGTCTCCGCCTCGGTAACAGATTCCGCGTGAAATACGCTTTCAACCTCGCGGCGTTTATCTTCCGGGACCTCCAGCTTGCCGGTGGTGGCCATCTGCTTCATCAGTTCCTTGACCTTGGCCGGGTTCTGATCCATAAGGTAGTAGAGGTAGCGCTCGAAATTCGATGAGATCTGGATATCCATCGAGGGACTGATGGTCGGCTGCACATCCCCCAGTTGATAGACACCGCTGTTCACAAAGCGCGAAAGGATATCATTGCGGTTGGTGGCAAGAATCAGACGATTCACCGGCAACCCCATGCGTTTGGCGACATAGCCGGCAAAAATATCACCGAAATTTCCGGTCGGCACCGAGAAGCTCACCTGCTGCTGCGTATCGCCGCCTGTAACACGCCCCCAGGCATAGAAGTAATAAACCACCTGCGCCAGGATTCGCGCCCAGTTGATCGAATTCACTGCCCCCAGGGTGTATTCATCCTTGAAGGTCAGGTCGTTGAACAGCTCCTTGACGATACGCTGTCCGTCATCGAAGGTGCCCTGAATCGCGATGTTATGGACATTCGCATCCAGAACGGTAGTCATCTGCCGCTCCTGAATAGGCGATACGCGCTTGTAGGGGTGGAGAATGAAAATATCGATGCGTTGCTGTCCACGCACCCCATAGATTGCCGCAGAGCCGGTATCACCGGAAGTGGCGCCCAGTATATTCAGATGACCGCCAGAGCGTTCCAGCAGCAGTTCGAACAGGTTGCCGAGAAACTGCAGCGCCACATCCTTGAACGCGGCGGTGGGACCATGAAACAGTTCGAGAATTCGGCGACCGCCCGTCTCCACCAACGGCGTCACTTCCGGATGGTCAAAGGTTGAATAGGAGCGCACAACCAGATCAGTCAATTCCTCACGGGTGAGATCTTCTCCGACATAGGGCCATATCACCTCGATGGCCAACTCCTTGAAACCGAGCTTCGCCCAGCGCTGCAGCGTGGCTTGGTCTATGGCAGGAAAAGACTCAGGCAACAGCAAGCCGCCATCGGTGGCCAGTCCCATCATGACCGCCTGAGAAAAAGTAACTGGATCAACACCACCGCGGGTACTGATATAGCGCATAGCCTATGTCCTCAACACGTGATTCTTTAGTTATTGGCAGCCGGTTGTCCTGGATCGAGACCCGGAGTCTCATTGCCACAATCTTAACCAGCATGCCTTGTAAAACATTGCATTATATCAGCCTCAGATGCGGCTTGTTCCAATGATTTACCGTCTCTCGGAACCAGCCTCTCAGGGAAAATTTGCAAATATCTGAAGATAATCTTGTAGAACCGGAAATAAATACATAACATACTGTTTGATATAAAGAAATATGCAATCATATTCACAATTCAGCGAGTACTGATTTTCCTGCCACCGGGAGGCATGCATGTCGCATCTGGTCAATTACGGTCGACGAGTCCGCAAGTTACGTGAGCAGCGCGGACTTACCCAAGCGGCCCTGGCGGAAAAGATGGCCATCTCCCCCAGCTACCTCAATCAGATAGAGAACGATACCCGGCCGCTCAACAAACTGGTTCTGACCAAGTTGGAACTGGCCGTCGGTATCGATTTCGCCGACTGGGCGGACGATGAGGACCGGCGCGCAAACCTGCTGCGCGAAGCGCTGGATGACCCGCTGTTCAGAGGGGCCGATATACCTACCCATGAACTGCGCGAGGCGGTATCCGCATCGCCGCGAATGGCCGATCGGTTTCTCCAGCTGTTCCGTGCCCACCAGCGGTTGCAGAGTGATTATCAGACACTGGCGGAATCGATCGCCGGTGAGGAACGCATCAAGGCACTGCATGGCGCCCAGTTTCCCTATGAAGATGTTCGCGACTTCTTCTATCGGCGCAACAACCACATCGAGTCCCTGGACCATGCGGCAGAACGGCTGTTTGAGGAACAGGGATTCAACATCGATGAAATCCAGGGCGATCTGGCGAACTATCTGCTGCAAAAACACGGCATAAAGGTCAAGTTGGCCACCGCCCAGGATGGCAGCAATCTGCAAAAGCGTTACGACGAGGAGACCCGGACACTCTGCATCGGTAAACCATCCTCTCCTTCACGCCGGGCCTTTCACATCGCCCATCAGATTGCCCTGCTGATCTACGGCGATCTGATCGACCGGGAAATCGAGGTCTCTGACCTGGTCAGCACCCAGGCCCGGGCGATCTGCCGGGTCGCACTGGCGAACTACTTTGCCGGCGCCCTTTTGATGCCCTACACACGTTTTCTCAATGATGCCCGGCAATTCCGCTACGACATCGAGGGTCTCTGCGGTTTCTACGGCAACAGTTTCGAGCAGGTTTGTCATCGCCTGAGCACCCTGCAACGGCCCGGCAACAAGGGCGTTCCCTTCTATTTCGTGCGTGTGGATATCGCCGGCAACATATCCAAACGCCAGAGCGCCACCAGTTTCCACTTTGCCCGGCTGGGAGGCGTTTGCCCACTGTGGAATGTTCATGAGGCCTTCTCATCTCCGGGTAAAATTCTGCGCCAATTGGCGGAGATGCCCGATGGCAAGACCTACCTATGTCTGGCGCGGACGGTCTATGAAAGTGGCGGCCGCTATCTGCAGCCCGAGAGAAAATTTGCCATCGGCCTTGGCTGTGAGATTCGCCACGCCAGCAAGCTGGTCTACTCCACCGGTCTCGATCTTGACAATCCCGAAGCGGTGGAGCCCATCGGTGTCAGTTGTCGTGTGTGCGAGCGCATCAACTGCCCGCAACGCGCCTTTCCACCCCTGTCACGGCGTCTGACCATCAGCGAGAATACCCGCAGCACCTTCCCCTACCCCTTTGAAAAATCAGAGGATGAGACCTAGACACAGCAAAAATAGGGTCATCTGCTGGCACAGACGGAACTTTCGCTTGTAATCCGTGCAATCTCAACGGCAGAATATATTGTCGAATTCCAGCAACACACGGCAGCACCTGATGCCCAAATATCTCGTTGACCCCGAAACGGACATTGTCGAAAGACAATACGCCGTAATCTACACACCGCGCAAACAGCGCGAGCGGTTCCCGGAAAATTGCGTGGAGGTTTTTCCGACACAGGAAGAAGCGCTGCAACACGCCGACCCAGCGCAGAACCGCCACCCAGCCTATGTCTATGGCCCTTGTCGTTCATCCGAGGGATTTAGGCTTTTCTACCTCGTGGAGTGGCTCTAGACCGATGATGCTCTTTACCCGAGCAGGAGGCGTTATGACCCAACCTGCATCGGCGAGGGGATATCGAGCAGCGGGGCCGCATCAATCGACTCTGCATCCATCATCGTGGCAACCTGCTGCAATGCCGATAGTATCTGCACCTTTTTCTCGTCCTCCAGGTTTCCGAATCGCTGGATAAACTTTTCATGCAGCAGGGGTGGAGATGAACGCAAAACCACTTTTCCAGCATCGGTGAGCCGTGCATTGACAACACGCTTATCGTGCTGAGCACGCGCTCGTTCCACGAATTTTCTGTCTTCAAGACGATCAAGAATGGTTGTAACGGTGGCCTGACTCAGCGACACATCGTCTGAGATTCGCTTCACCGTCACATCACCCAGAGTATCGATAGCGCTCAGCACCATTACCTGGGGAATGGTCAGGCCACAGGTCTTTACCATCCGTTTTGATTGCAAGTCGGTTGCGCGGATAATTCTCCGCAGTGAGACCAGGACTTCACGCCAATAAAGATCTTTCGTCATATAAAAAACGTTCTGTTCTGCATTATTACAAAGCCGGTAGCAGGTAGTTTTTTTCTTCACGGAATGGGCTACCGGCATCGACATGCCTCGTGCGGGCAAGCCCGTCGCCAAAACCCATCTGATATCTTTGTCACATTTGCAATAACAGGTCAAGTTATTTGACCTCTAATTATTAGATCTGTAACATTTAGTTCTGTTAATATTATTAATATTTTAGGAGCTTTTATGTGCGGTTTTGCCGGGCTTTATTCGCCTGCGACCCCCAAAATGGACGTTTCGTTATTGGAACGCATGACCAACAAGCTTGCCCCCAGAGGGCCTGATGCCGAGGGGATATTGGTCAAAAACGGCATTGCGCTCGGGCATCGCCGACTGAAAATCATCGATCTTACCGAACAGGCCCAGCAGCCGATGTCAGATCCAGACTTTGGCCTGGACATCGTCTTCAATGGTTGCATCTACAACTATCGGGAACTGCGGGAAAAGCTGATCGGTCTTGGCTACAACTTCTTCTCCCACGGTGATACGGAAGTGATTCTGAAGGCCTATCACGCTTGGGGGACCGAGTGCGTCAATCATTTCCACGGCATGTTCGCGTTCGCCATCCACGAACGGGATACCGGACGACTGATACTGGCCCGCGATCGCCTGGGCATCAAACCGCTGTACATCGCCGAATCGGCCAAGCAGATCGCATTCGCATCAACCCTGCCCGCGCTACTTGAACTTGATGACATCGACAAAGGGATCGATCCCATAGCGCTGAACTACTACATGAGCTTCCACGCCGTGGTGCCAGCGCCCCACACCATTCTGAAGGGTATCCGGAAGTTACCACCGGCGACCATCCGCGTGTACGAAAAGGACGGTAGACAGCGAGACGAAACCTATTGGCGTCTGCGGGTAGG
>PKUO01000017.1 GCA_002869585.1 Sedimenticola sp. | reverse complement strand
CTCGCCTGCCAACACAGAAGAACAGCGCCATCCATGAACTGCTGCCCCATAACTGGCAGCCGGTGACTACTGGCAAGGTGTGATCACCGGACGGTTACATTAGTTCTGCTAAAAATATGGAATATTTATGGGTAACCATCGGTTTTGAATAGCAATTATCAAGGTACTGATGTGTGCACCCAACTACCCGCAAAGGGTGCCGTTCAGGATCGATTGTTGTCCCCTGCACTATAGGATCTGAAAAATGCTTGAGGTTTCTAAACGATTGACGAATTTCGCTGGGAAACGATAACGTCTGATAGGGAATTTCAGGGCTGACTACCTGGAGGCGATTGTTTCCCACCAAGGTGGCATACCACGAGTGCTCACCTCGCGCTGAACGTTGGTTCCACAATGGATTTCTCCCAGCTGGGTGTGATAGTGCCAGGAATCCACCCAATATATCTCCATCCCGATAGACTCGAGTGTTACCTGAGTATATGCCTCGAAAAGGTCAACAGTCTGTTCCGGGATCGTCAGCTGATGCCAGCCCGGACGGAGACTTCCCTGCCGATCAAACATACGACTACCAGGGTTCGAACTCCGAATAAGCCTCTCGACCTCTCTCGAACCCAATCCGGGGAAACCGTCCATAAACTGATCGGCCAGTCGATCAAGTGAGGTCCCGCAGACCCATATGCGGGGTCCCACAAGGTTTCGCTCACGCAACCAGCGATCCGAGAGCCTACCCGCCAAATTGCCTTCACCGAGGGTATCGAAGACGGCGCCAAGAACGGCAACAGCATCCTCCGATTGCATTCTCGGCCCGTAGGGCCTTGGCACTATGGCACGATTTCCCACGATCTGCATATTCACCAGGTTAGGCGTAAAAGCTGAGGTTGCATCGTCTACCCAGTCAGAAACGGCATCGAAGAGCACGGGTAGTCGTAAGATGCGTACGCCTGAAAACTCGCGGGTCAGGATCCGGTCGACACCCTGAAGATACGTAGCTGCCTCCCCGCTCTCCGGGGCTGCTTCGCGCTCGAGGGCATCGATCTCTGCATTGGTGCCCTCTTCGAAATAGTGGAACTCAAATATGTTGATGCCGGCCGAATAGAACCTGTCCTCTCCCGGGCCAGGGCTATAGCCCGCGAGGTGCTGATAGCCTTGCCTCGCGAAATACTCGGACATCCTCCGGTAGATGAGGGGTGGTTCAAGGGGAACAGGCATGTCAGTAGTGTGGTGATGGAGCCAGAACTTTCCGCGCAGCATCTGACTAACCGGAGCGCTCCCCCGCCTTGTTGTCCGATCAAGGCCGCGGGGGGAGTAGCTGGCAAGAAACGTATCGACACTGACACTGCCTACCTCCCCTACGTGCCCCGGGGACAAATCCGGGTTAAGACCGGAGAGGTGCCGTTGTGCCGCCTCGCGGAGAATCTCTAGGGCCACCGCAGGCGAGGCGCGAAGGATCGCAAAATTGCCTGCGCCCGTCGTGCAAGGCGCAAACGTAAGGATTTCATCGATATGCCCCACATGCAGCCAGGATACATTCACCTCGACTATGGGTTGAGCCTGTTGATTCTGTAGAAAGCGGATCAGATCAGGATCGGTGTATTCGACCCCGAAGACACGGTGGTTGCCGAGTACAATCTTGCCATAAGGAGCCCCCGGTACCGGTGGGCTGCTCTCGAAATTACCACCATAATTCGATGCATCATGTATCTGGCTGAGGCGGTCATATAGCCGAGTGGCCTCGTCGGCGGTGAGTTCCACTGTAAACGCGGGACAGTCAAGCGCGACATGCCTTCCGCTAAGAGTGATGCTGGTTTGAAGCACGCGGGCTCGTGCCTGGAGGTCATCCCTCAGCGCAGATATGGATGCGCGCCATTGCCGCAGAGCGGACCGGGGCAAAGGCTCATCAGGCTGTGCTGAAGTTAATGTATCGACCACAATCCGAAGCAAGCCCGGCAGCTCGACCAGCACTTCTGCTACATCACCTGCCGCGCCCAGCCCTGCTGCAGCCTGGCGATTACGTTCCCGCAGCTCATGCACCAGGCGGTGTCGCAGGCCATAAAGGCGCGCGAAAACCATGAATGTATCCCAGCTATCGCGGAAACCCAGCTGATGCACGGTGCCGCTCGTATCGACAACGCGAATTGAACGCCGCCAGAATTCGTCGAAGAGTCCAATCTGGCGTGAGGGGAAATAGGTTGACACAAAATCGGCAAGATTGGTCTGAGCGACGCGTCCTGGAAGCGCATTGACCATCATACGGGGCATATGCATCACCACATCCATCACCCCGCCCGGCCAATGCGTAAACCCGATCTTGAGCTGATCCTGTATCCAGCCGTCACGCTGGCATGCCTCATGTGGAATCCGCACGAGCGCAGTGCCAGTGCCGGACAGCGCAGCCTCGACGTCCGAAATACTCGGTTGGTTTTCAAGGATCGAGGTTGCGCTGGCGCCGGAGTGACGTTCGCGAGGGATTTCGCAAATGAAGACGCGGCGGGCTGGATAGCTGCTATAGGGAAAGATCAGCGGTGCGACTGAGAATAACGCCCAGTCGAGAACCTCTCGCTCACCCGCGTCGTCGAAACGGTATAGCTCGAGTCGAACAAGCCCCTCATCGCTACGAAACGGTGAACGCGGCGCGGTAAGTCCAAGGCCTGAAGGAAGGAAGAGTGGTGTGCCCGGCAACGTTGGCGCTTCGAGAGCCAGCCTGAGTCCCGTGGGCGGCACCAGAAGCTCAAAGACATTCGGCATGCTCGGTTGAGCACGAATGCACCGTCCGTCCTGAGTGTAAAGGTGCATGCGCTCACCAAGCCAACCCAGCATTCTGAGGTACATGCGCGCTTCATCGCTGGCGCCGGTCGCATGAATGGAAAGGCGTATCAGCTCATCGTCGCTCCGTGACTTAACCCGGCGCTCATGATCCAGTTCGATACGGTCCGCAGTAAACCCCGGTGACGCACGCGCATCGACATCGAGATTGGCTACAAGAACCGCACCCGGTAGTTGCTGCCGCATTGCTCTTTCAGCAGTTGACCCGGTGAGCCGGCCATCATGGTCGAAATCCGCATGGATCGTGTAATCAGGCATCTTCGACAATGCTCACATCATGACCGGTCAGGATATCTCTGATACCGGGTATTTCCTCGAGATTCTGCGCCAGTACCAGTGAGGTCGGTACCCGAACTTCCCAAGGCTCGGCACCGTCCGGATAGGGTACGCCTTTGGCGATGCCATCCATGTTTTCAATAATCTCTTCGATGATCGGCAGGAACACATCGTCCTCGACCACCGGTATATCGTTGCCTTCCGGTATTGAGCCAGTCTGGCAGTAATGCGCAATCGACCGTTCGAAGCCTGGCCGTACCGGCACTTGCACCCGCGCTGCTCCCGCCTTCAGGAATGCCGCGAAATCGGGGTCAGGATCGGTGAAATTGAGCGCTGCCGTCCATGTTGGCCGTCTTCCCCAGAAATAGGGATAGAAGACGTACAGCATGTTCGACCATTCAAAGGCATGCTCAAAGAAGCGGATCTGCTTTCCATTCTCAGCAGCATCTTCAGCACTGATCATTGGCTCATCATGGGGATAGAAGGAGTCCAATATATTAATTATTGGCTGACGCTGCAGCATCAGAATCACCAGTTTCTTCAGCTCTTCTCGTTCAATCTGGCGATTCTCGAGTGGATTCTTACCCTGTATATCCACACCTTTCTGCAGCGCACGCGCCGCCATCTTCGCCTCATAGTCGAGTCGCTGGCGTGTATAGGCGTCCATTACCGCGTCGTACATCTCCTGCTGCCAGGCCTGGTAGGCCGCGTCGGTTAAATCGCAATAGACATCTATGGCTAAGGCAAATGATGATACGTTGGCGAAAAACGCCGTAAATGCGAGCTCACCGTCGAAATAGCTGAGTAAATTCTGATAGGAAGTTCCTACACTATCAACGCGGTTAAAATACCTGCCGCCTATGCGAATTTTTGCCCAGGGATCATAACCCTCTGGAGCCGCGTAGTCGCACGAGACCAGGGCACCCCTGGCCATGTACTGCTCGGGAATCTCCACCTTGCCCGCACGCGCGTAGGTAGTAACCCCTGCGTCACCCGTTTTGTCCTGGGAGTCGAAGTAGGATACTTTGTGAAAACTCGAAGGGCAGATGGGCGCATTCGAAACGCCGTAAAGCCCAACCAGTTCACTGCATGATCGATCAATGTGCTGCGGCGTTAGAGGCGCCCCCCCGAATTCAGGCGGCTTTGGTTCGGTGATCAGTGCTTCCTCGAGAGGATTATTTGTCAGTGCATAAAGATAGTAAGCGGCGGGCTCGGGAACGATGAACTCAAACATCATACGCTGACCGTAATTCACGATCTGTGCATCGTATATCTTGTTCAGCCAACGGTAGATACCACGGTTGTGATGACCGGTGGTGTTGACAAACTTGTGACCATTGATTTCTTCGATCTCCTCCAATACACGTCGATACTCCTGCTCGCGCACCCGCTCGCGCACCCGCTCAGTGGTGCGCTCTGTTACTTCGCGGGCATAGGTCTCGGCCTTGCGCTTACTCTCCTCACTTGCATTGGAGAAACCCACATCGAGTCCTGAAGTCAGGCTTACCGCACTTCCGAAGGAGGCGGTCACATGCACACCAGCATCCAACTCAAACTGGCTTCGCACTGTCTTCTCCGCCTCAGTCTGCATCTCGTTACGCTCGGTGCTTTGCAGATCACGTTCTGACTGGGTTTCTTCCTCAGTTTCAAATTCGACGGTCTCTTCCCGCACGTTCAGTCGGCGGTGATTCCGATAGTGTTCTTCACCCGCAAGTATGTTCTCGACATGGGCAAAATCAGAGAGTTCGTAGGCCTTGAGGATCTGTTCGACCTTCAGCAGATCACCAACACCGACGTCATAGCCAAGTTTGCGCAGATCTGTTGCTATTTCTTCGATGTCCGCGCTATCGGAACCGGTCTCAGCGACCGCAGCACCCATAGCAGCACTTTCAGCCATTGCGAACGTATCATGGTAGGCATCAATGTCGAGAGTGATACCGTGCATGCGCAGTAGTCTGCGGGGTTTTGTCTGTATCGCCAGACGCGCACTGAGCGAGCTGAGCTCGTGTTCGATCAAGGATACAGCCCGGTGGGGTTGGAGTTCTTCCATGTCAACCTTCAGCTGAGTGAGGGCTTCCTTCGTACCTGCTGACAATGCGTCGACGTCGCTACGGGGAAGGGCCATCTTTGCCATCCGTGATGCAAGCTGTGGCTTCGTTGCAATCAGCTCTACGTTGGTGCGTGAGTCCTTATCATGAGATCCTGGCGTCGAAGTTTTTGCCTTGGTGGTTCTCGGAGCAGTCTCCTCAGGCTCTGTTTCATACTTCCCTGTGATTGCCATCAGCATCATTTCCTGACGGGCCTCTCTGAGCTGATCGATCCGACGTTTGAGTTCCTTGGTCTGCTCCCGCTGCGCCGCAATCTTTTTGGCAATTTCATTGGAGGGAGAAATACTTGCCGCCGCTGACTTTCCCAGGGAGGCAAGCTTAGGAAGAATTACATTCGCATTATGCAGGATGCGCGCGGGTGTTTCGACATCCAGTCCGAGTCCATGGGCATCATGCGCAATACGCAATAGATCCAGTAGCTTGAAGGCTCCGACAGTTTTTTCTTTGACACGATCAAGTAACGCATCGCAAAGGATTGTGTCTGAGAGAGCGGCCCTCGCTTTGCGATATTCGTCGCTCTTGAGGAAGGCTTCAGGTGACATCACCAGCAGCGTTGTGAACTCGTGGACAAATTCTATGGAATTTAATGGCAGGTCACGGGTCTTCTCAACAAGATCCGTAATTACTTCGATATCGATGGGCAGTTGAGTAAGATCGTCTACATAGGCTGACGAAGCACGGAATTCCACTGCGAGCGCCTTAACCTCCTGTGGAAAACCTTCTGGAGCACTCAGAGCCGCATCGAGCTTTCGGGAGAAGTCGGTTTTATCCTCCTCTGCATTATGGATTGGCATGTTCGCCTTTACTTTCTTACGCTCTGGCGGACGTATGTTCATGAATCGGAAAATGTTCTCTGTAGAAGTGGCCATGCGATATCTCCTTATCTTATTAACTTGCTCCGACCCACATGCACCTCATAGCGGCGGGCATCGACCTGCTGCGCGGTGCTCTTCTGCGATTGCCACTATTTCGGGTACCGCAGGGCGCCCCAGAAGGCGTCCGTCACTGGGATCAAACCGATAGTCAAAACACGCAGGAACGTGAATGCTCGGGTCGGGCGTCCAGGTAATGAAATGTCGGTCTCCCCAGCCGGCGGCGGCGTCGAGCCGGCGGGGCACGTAAGGTGAATAGTCGTTCTCCTGGTTGGTGTACTGCTTGCCGTATTCCCAAACAAGACACCCTCCATAACCGCGCTCGTAAGCGCCAAACATTACGTTATTAACGCAATTCGCCTGAGCATCAAAAAGCTCCTCAAGAGCCACAGGTGAAGGTCGGTGAGCCACCCTCACAGGAAGCAGAGGCTGCAGCAGTTCCAGTGGCAATCTGGGGCGAGGCTGAGAGGACGGTCGGCCGCGCCGGAACGCATCGGTAAAGCTCATTCCCATGTACTCTTTCTGGAACTCGCCACAGAGGCCAAACTCACCGATGAGGCAAGGCTTGGTGCTATGGATCATATCCCAGCGGGGAAGCGGAAGCAGTCCAGCATCCGAAACGTCAAGATGGTTGTAGTGGTGATAGTCGTAGAAATCGAGATCAGAATCGAGCTCGCGTATTAGCATCCGAACCGAATTAAAGCGGCAACAACCGACTGATACTGGCATGCGAGGGCTGGACGGGTCATCGCCGTGGACCGCACTCGCGCACTCGCGCAGAAAGCTCATGTAGAGCTGCGGATCGTTTGCAGAACTGTCAAAGAAAAGCCTCGCACGCAAAAGCCAGATCTGGCTGGTACTTAGACTGTATAGCTCGCGCATATCGGCAACAATTGAATCAGGCCAAAGACAGTCGGGCTCATTCATCAGGTCAACGGCAAACACACCATCACGATGTAACTCTATTGCCGACATAAAGTCGGGTAGCAGGGTATCTGTTACTGGCCGGCGCCTGCTTCCAGATGGTTCATCTTCGAGAATCGCAAGGAAAGCTCGCTTCATCCGGCGCGATAATGCACGCGTGGTGTCGTCGATGAAATCACCGCCGTTGAAAAGTGTCCAATATATCTTCACACTCTCCAACTCAGCACGACGTGTAATCTCTATGACATTTTCTCTAAACGATGGGTCGAGTCCCTGCACAATCCAGTTGTCTCCACTGATGGTCCAGCGGATCCCCTGTCCTTGGGTGAATGCCCACATTCGCACAACGTGACCGCCCATGTTTCGAATACGCCTGAAGTCCTGCTGTAGCGCATCGAGCGTGCGGCTCGTTACCTGATTATCGTCATGGTTCATAATCTGGTTAGGGCCGAGATGGTATCCACCTCTACCAGAGTGGGGTATGCCTGGATAGTTCAGGCCGATGACAAACCAATTGTCCCGACCTGCTTCACTCCAATACGACGGAAACAACATATCTATTTCCTAAATTGAGAGTCACTCTCAATTGTGCCGCGCAGTAAACGAACCACTTAGAAAAGGATCTAAATTCATTATAGCTCCGTAGAATGCACCATGCCGGAGGTTCGAACCTTAATTTACGTTTTATTCTTCTAATACATCTGTTTTTTCAAAGCGATATTGACGAAGGAAGAAAACTTTAATTACTGTCCGGATTAGTTGACCACTACAAGAGATGCACCCGACTATCCGCAAAGGGTGCAGTTTCGACATCTTTGATGGTAATCGACCCCATTGCCCTTGAAATTAAACAAAAATCAACTTTAATGTAACTACGGACAAGGCACAAATGCCAACGAGGGCTAGTCGCCTGCACACCACGCGGTGTCTGATTCAAACTGAAATTCAGTTGTTGTGCCTTACAACTGACGGTATAGGCGATCACATCGCCAGAGAAACGGATCCCAACGCGGTCCCGATCCGTAAAATGCATGGAATTTCGCGACACATGGATGCGAATCGCGTGAGGTAGCCGCACCTCACTTCCATCGAATTCTGCAGGGAAACGATGGCACCCCACTCTATATCAAGAGAGGTGTCGTTGTGTTCCGTGTGATACTCACTATCTTTTCTCCCCCCATACCCTCGGCACCATGGCAAGCGCCCTATCAGTGCCCGCGCCCCTCCTCTTCACTTCACGCCATTGTCATCCACCGCGATGACCACGATAGCGTTTCCCACTAAAACCTGGAAGATATCGGATGCCTGCCTCTCACTCTCTCACCGCACAACGACTGGCCCATCAGGTCAAGGCCGACTGCCTGGAGCCCCATCAGCAACCAACGGATCGACGTTTCAAAACCGCCTGTGATTTCTATCAGCGCTACATGCTGAAACATCCGTATTTATCCGATTTTCACTGCTATACGGAACTCCTGCATGCCGCGTTGCTGGAGGGCGATCCAACGGTGATCAGTTTTTGCCCTCAGCCGTTTCAATTGTGGATCCGTAAAAAACGATATACACCGGATTGTTACATTCAGAGCGAAGCACAACCGCGTCGTGTGGTCGAATTGCGACCGGACGGCAAGATGGCTGAGGATCAGGCGCTGCTTCTGGTCGCCTACTTTCAACAATATCGCATGATGTTTGAGGTGGTCAGCAACGAATCGATCCTGGCGCGTGAAACCGAGGCGCTCAATTGGCTCGAGATCGTGCGCATTCTCTATCATGCGAGTACCTTCATCACCACCGAACACGAGCGATGGGTGTTGGAAGCGCTCAGCACAGACAGTCCCAGCACCCTGGGGGATCTGATCGATTCCGGTGATCGGGAGCGCACCTATCTGCTGGAAATTGCCCTGTTTCGCCTGCTGCATCGCGGCCAGATCAGAGCGGTTCTGACCGATTCACCGCTGGATTTCGATACGGAGATATCATTGTGAATATTTCCTGGCATGAACGACTCATCCAGAATCCCCGGCTCTATGAGCTCGCTCAGTGGCCGGTCATCCCCCTCGACAGTGTACCGAAATCACACCAGGCGGTATTTCTGCGCAATAAACACATCGTCGCACAGACTCTGACGGGTAAACCACTGGTGGAAATAGCTGCAGAACACGGGCTCAGTGCGGGTTCGATCAGCCACATCCTGGATCGCTGCCTGGGTGGGGATGATGGCAAAAGCCCGGCCCTGACACGGGCATTAGTCCCCAACACGGTTTTAAAGGAGCGGTGCCGAAAACAGAATCTGCCGTGTCTTGCACAATCCATAGGTAATGCCTGCAGCTTCAAAGGGCTGTTGGCCAAGTTACCCGCGCTGAAAATGTTTCTGGACGATAAAATCAAGGCTGAAGGAGATGAGCGTCCCGAGGCGGAAAAACTCACCCCCAAGTCCTTTCTTGGTGCCATCAAACAATACCTCGCCGAACATCACTGGCCCCAGGACCGCTATCCGTACACCAGTGTCTCTCAGGGTTATGCCGCTGCACGTCGCTATTTGATACAGTGCCGCTCGGAAATGATGCAGGCGAAACAGGCAGGGAGAAAATCCTCCCTAACACGCCCCTTCAAACTCCGTAGCACCATCCGACGTGCGATGCGTGCCATACAATTTGATGAACACAAGCTCGACCTGCGTGTACGCATCAACCTGATCCTCAATGATGAACTGATACCGCTGCCGATCAGCCGAGTGTCAGTGCTAACAGCCATTGATGTGGATACCGAGTGCCTGCTGGGAGGGATTCAGGTGCCGACTCAGGCACCCAATCAACAGGATCTGTTGGCCCTTCTGGATGTCTGCGTCTCGCCCTGGCAGCCCAGCATTTTACAAACCCCTGGGTTAAGCTACGCACCCGGGGCCTGTTTTCCCAGCGGACTGCCGGGGGGCTATCCGATCAGTTTCGGCTTTGTGCATATGGACAATGCTTGGATTCACGGGGCAGGTTCGGTAGTGGAACAGTTTTGTCAGTTTTCAGGGGCCACCCTCAACCTGGGACTGCCGGGGCAACCCAAGGCGCGCCGACTTAAAGAATCTGTTTATGACTTTTTGAATACCGAATTTAGCCATCGGATGGCCTCTACTACCGGCTCTTACCCTACCGACCCCAAAAAAGAGGCACCCGCGAGTCGGAAAAAAACGCCCGTAATCACCTATCAGAGTACGGATGAAATTATTAGCGTGCTGCTCACCGATTGGAACATGATCAAACGCCCCTCACTGGGAGGTGCGAAACCCCTTGAGGTATTTCAATACCATCTCGTCAATCACTTTATTCGCTATATCCCGCAAACCCTGCAACGTGATTGGCGGCCTTTTGTCGGCTCCATCGTGGTACCCCTGCACTGGTACCGACATGAAAAGCGTCATCCTCACATCAATGCGTTTTACAGTAGATACCGGGGACCGGGATTGATCAGGGTCGTTACGAAAGACACGCATATTCGCATCGAATTTGACCGACGTGATATGCGCACGGTACACGCCTACCGGTTGATCGGTGAGGATCTGGGAGTACTATTTGCCCCACTCACTTGGCAGCGCTTTCCACACAGTTTGGCAACCCGCACGTGGATTCACAGGTCTGCCAAGGCGTATCGCCTGGATATGCGAGACCCCCTGTCAGCCTACTTCAGACTGTTGCTGGATAACCGTGACAAACCCTCCTACGCCCTATCGCTGCTGCGGGTCTATACGGAATTCACGGCGGATCACCCAGACTCATTGGTGTTGTCTGACGAACCGGCACACCCCCCCACTCCCTCCTCCGGAGAGGCATTGACGCAGTTTATCTGGGGCCCCAACAGTGCTAATCACAGGAGCGAATCATGACAAACCCAACCATTGACCATTTCGACCACCCTCTGTTCCACCACAAAGACCTTATACTGATAACACCGGCTATGGAAAAACTGAAAAATGATCTGTTGCAGTTGCTCTGGAATGATGGCACCGGTGCCCTTGCGTATGGTATGTCCCGTGTAGGCAAGACTCGGGCTCTTGAAATTATGACCCCGCAGTTGACAACACGTGCCGGTTTGCCAATACCCCATTACTACGTGATGATATCTCAACGAGACCAGAAAACGATCGCGTCGATCCATCGCAACATCTGTATAAACTATGGATTGCGTGAAACGAACCGTGATCGGGCAGACTACCTGGCGAACAGGTTCGTCCATTTTATTGCCGAACGTGCGGACGAGTGCGGATGCGAAGAGGCATTATTAATTGTCGATGAGTTTCAACGTCTTAATCTTTTCCAGCTGGACGCCTTTGAGGAACTGCAGGATAAATGCCTAACACTCGATATTAATCTCGTTGTGCTCTTTGTCGGCATAGACCCGGAATGCTGGCCGCTGGTCGAACAGATTGAGAAACCCAGAAACGCCCATATCCGGGGGCGTTTTTTCACTGAAGGAATCGAGTTCAAAGGACTGACATCACAAGCAGATGTTGAAGCGTGCCTGTCCGAATATGACCGGCTACATTTTCCTAACGAGGGTGTGAGCTATGCGGAGTTTTTTACAGAAAAGGGCTGGAAACTTAAATCACTGAGCCGCGATCTGTGGCGTGTCTATAGAGAAGACTTCAAGACGACCTATAAAATTAATTCATGGCCAATGAAATATTTTGTCACAACTGTAAAAATCCTGTTAACGGATTTTCTATATCAACATGGCGTTAACGCCTGTTGTGATGAGATGTTGCGTGGAGCGATCGACGCCTCCAAGTTGATCCCGTCGCTGACGAAACAATGAAATCTTTTCGTCCTGTTTTCGGTAAGCGTTTTGCTAAACCGTTTGAAAGCGAGTATTCGGTAATACGACGATGCCTGGCAGCCAATCCGGGTATACCGCTATCCGCCCTGATTGAAAATCTAAGACGCCTTGCACCTGAAAACGGCTCAATACGTTCACGTTTTTATACAGTCCAATCCCTTTCAGAGCGGCCTTATAGAGCATTCAACTATTCCGACAACTATCAACGCCAGTGTCCGGAGTGTGCCAAGCTCCTATACCACACGGACATTTTTACCCTGCCCTGGTTAACTCGATGCCCCATCCATCACTGCGAGCTGATCAGCATTTGCCCGGAGTGTGGACAATTATGGCCGGATATAAAGGCACTGAACCGTCGGGAATGTGACTGTTGCGGTCTGCCCAATCTTAATCAATTGGGTCCGGCTATGAAGCATAGAATCAAAGAAATGCAGTATCAACCCATCGCGCAACTCTATGCGTTTATTCAGAACGAAGGACACCGCTACAGCCTCAATGCGTATTATTATAATCTTTGGTGTCGTCAAGTGAATGTGGAGTCCCTGCTATTCCCTAGCGCTCACCTTTACTGTCATTCACAGTATGAAATAAATCAATGGGAGGATATGCATGTAAAGTTTACGGAGGTACGTTGTAAATCGTCATCATTAACGCTCTGTAATGGACTACCTAATTCTGAGATGATGGATCCCAGGCGACATGACAATATCAATGACAATGAATCTATACAGACTGAACTGAAATCTAATTTCAAGATCATGAACCGTATACTTGTCTGGATTTCACAGCACACGCCGCCTGATCATCAGATTCGTATCGACAGTTGTCGATATTTGGAATTAAAATCTATTGTTGATGGCCCCTGTATTTGCCCCTATTGCATGGCGCTTAGTCTGTGGTTTTTTAATATGGCTACAAAAAAGTATGGTTTTCGCAGTGAGGATGAGATAAATTTTTACCCATTTGTGAGAGATAGCCGCATTAACGAATTTTATCAACCATGTGAACCTTTCGTATATGATCGGAATACGATTCACTATTTCACTTTAGATCAGGCGTTTTGTACCTGGTTCTATCAAAGGGGACTAATCATCTCGTTTTTGGATATTCTGCGGTTTACATTTTATTTACGCGACAAAGCCACAGGGGAACTTCGAGATATTCGTTCACAACATACACGCACACCGTTATTGTCATCTTATCCGAATTGCGAGTTTTCCGATCAAGATTTCTATACTAAGGTGGCCGACGGGAAATTCCTTTTCTTTTATGAAAACGATGATCCCTTGCAAAAGTTTGAACCACCCAATTTTGATCAGTTGGACATTCAATGTGGAAACTACCACGACTATCTGGAAAAGAGTTTTATCAGCAACGTGCTGTTTCACTACGAAATCCCCATACCCGAATTCAGCTATCAAAGCTTTCTGGATTTAGATCTGGCCTTCAAAGAATACGTGATAACCTCCCGAGTTAATCGTTGGTCTAAATCAATTCCTGTAGTGGATATAATGTCGTGGTCAAGGGTTATGATGTTAACCCGGCAATTAAATAGATGAGTTCACTGCTGTCCCGTTAACTTTCAAAGCAAAGCCATCTGATTAATATCGGGTTGGTTCTCGCGTGGTGGGTCGCCTCTCAGCAATGCCATCAAATCCCGTTTTTCAAACAGATTGATCTGTAATAACCGTAATACTTGTTGTGTGCTTTTCTGCAACTTCGACT
>PKUO01000036.1 GCA_002869585.1 Sedimenticola sp. | reverse complement strand
ACCCAGTCGCCAGTCACAGTCGTTCAACTGCTCCAGGTAGACGATCGTCTTTTGCTGATTCCGCCAGGCAAGATACTGCAGGAGGCCAAAGAGGACCAAGACTGCCAGCAGCAGCCACTTCGGCCCTGACGGCATTTCCATCACTCCTACCAACACCAAGGGAAAGATGCCTGATGCCAGCAGATAACCCAGGTGCAGCCGGGAGGGTGATAGCAGGAATTTATATCTGTATGTTGAAGACATGGCCACATCCTTGTGGTGTATTGGGTCAGCTCAGCCGTTCTGCATCAAGGCAACCAGGCGTCTGATAGCAGCATCGGATGGCACTACATGTCCCATAACCCAATCCAGCAGCAACTGGTCCTGATAATCGAGGATCTTTACAAACAACGCCTGATCATCGGCAGACAGGGTTGGGTAATGGTTGTCGAGAAAGCCCCGCAGCACAAAGTCCAGTTCCAGCATACCGCGCCGGCATTGCCAGCGCAGTTTTTCGATGCTCGGTGGTTGCTGCTGCACGCCTGGCGCCTGAGAGGTCAAATCGCGTGTTTCAGCATCAGTTCCTTGATGTGCCCGATCGCCTTGGTAGGATTGAGGTTCTTCGGACAGACATCGACACAGTTCATGATGGTGTGGCAGCGGAACAGCTTGTACGGACCCTCGAGGGCGTCCAGGCGTTCATCTGTCGCCTGATCACGGCTGTCGGCCAGAAAGCGCCAGGCCTGCAACAACGCCTGTGGCCCGTGAAACTTGTCTGGATTCCACCAGAAGGAAGGACAGGAGGTGGAACAGCAGCCACACATGATGCACTCATAGAGACCATCAAGTTTATCGCGCTGCTCCGGCGACTGCAGGATCTCCTGCTCGGGCAGGGAATCCTTGCGAATCAGGTAGGGTTTGACCGCACGGTACTGCTGGTAGAACTGGGACATATCGACCACTAGGTCGCGAATCACCGGGCGACCGGGCATCGGCCGGACGACTATCGGCTCTTTCAGATCGGCCACCTGGGTAATACAGCCGAGGACATTACGGCCATTGGCGTTGACCCCGTCGGATCCGCAAACCCCTTCACCGCAGGAGTGGCGGAAGGAGAACGATTCATCCTGGCGTTTGATCTCCATCAGCGCATCCCGAAGCATCATGCCGCGCGAAACCTCTACCTCGTACTCCTGCATGCGAGGGGTAGTGTCGGTATCAGGATTAAAGCGAAAAATGCTAAATTTCATTCGGCAGTCCTCAATAGACACGCGGTTTGGGCGGAAAGGGCTCAACCGTCAACGGCTTGGTATGAACCGGCTTGAAATCCATCTGGTCACCCTCCAGGGTGTAGAGACTGTGCTTTAACCAGTTGTTATCATCGCGCTCGGGGTAATCGGGGCGCGAGTGCGCCCCGCGGCTCTCTTTTCTTTCCAGCGCCGACAATACGATCGACATGCCGATATCGACCATGTTCTCCAGTTCCAGCGCCTCGACCCGAGCGGTATTGAACACGCTGCTGTGATCGGTGAGACGGACATCCGCCAGTTTTGCGCGAATCTCCTTAACCTTCGCCACCCCTTCCGACATGATCTCATCGGTGCGGAAGACCCCGGCATGATCCTCCATCACCTTGCGGAATTCGTCCCGAACCTCGCGAACGCTTAAACCCTCGCCTCTCTTGTCCCAGCGATTCAGACGGGCTACCGCCTTCTCCACACCGGCCTCGCTCATCGGACGGTGATTGGGATTTTCGTCCAGATACTTGATGATGTCCTGCCCGGCGGCGCGGCCAAACACCAGGATATCCAGCAAGGAATTGCCGCCCAGGCGGTTGGCGCCATGCACCGAGACGCAGGCGCACTCCCCCGCTGCATAGAGTCCGGGAACCACCTCTTCCGGGCCTTTCTGGATGGGCGCCACCACCCGGCCGTAACGATCCGTTGGAATCCCACCCATCACATAGTGCGCGGTGGGAAAGACCGGTATCGGTTCAACAACCGGATCGATGCCAGCGAATATTTTTGAGCTTTCGCGAATACCCGGCAGGCGCTTGGAGACGATATCCTCGCCCAGGTGATCCACTTTCAGCAGTACATGGTCGGCATTTGGGCCGACACCCCTGCCCTCCTTGACCTCGGTGACAATGGCGCGCGAGACCACGTCGCGGCTGGCCAGATCCTTGGCGTTCGGGGCATAGCGTTCCATAAAACGCTCGCCATCCTTGTTGACCAGATACCCGCCTTCACCCCGCACACCTTCGGTAATCAGCATCCCCTTGCCGGCAATACCGGTGGGATGGAACTGGAAAAACTCCATATCCATGAGCGGAACACCGGCGCGCAGCGCCATGGCCATACCGTCGCCGGTATTGATATGGGCATTGGAGGTGGTTCGGAATACCTGTCCACAACCGCCGGTTGCCAGCAGTGTGGTTTTCGATTCAATCAACAGTGGCTCGCCGGTTTCCATTTCCAGAATCAGTGCACCGAGAATCGCCCCTTCATCATCACTGATCAGGTCGATTGCGAAATATTCGTCAAAAAAGTGGGTGCGTGCACGGATGTTCTGCTGGTAGAGAGTGTGCAGAATCGCATGCCCGGTTCGATCCGCAGCGGCACAGGTCCTGGCGGCCTGGGCGCCACCAAAATTCTGGCTCTGACCGCCAAAGGCGCGCTGATAGATTCGACCGTTGTCCAGGCGTGAGAAAGGCACGCCGTTGTGTTCCAGTTCATAAACCGTGGGTATCGCCTCGCGGCACATGAACTCGATCGCATCCTGATCACCCAGATAGTCCGATCCTTTCACGGTATCGAACATATGCCAGTGCCAGTTATCTGGTTGCACGTTGGCCAGTGCGGCGTTCACGCCACCCTGGGCGGCGACCGTATGGGAGCGGGTGGGAAAGACCTTGGAGACCACGGCCACACGCAGATTGGCGTTGGCAAGTTGCAGTGCGGCATTCAGACCGGCACCGCCCGCACCGATAATCAACGCATCAAAATGTCTTCTGGCTAGTGTCATGATTGGCTGTTCTCTTTAAATGTGTCTCAGGATGGCATCGCAGCGAGAAAGATCACCTTCGCTGCCCAAAGACCACATCCCAGGAATCCCAAACCGAATAGTGTCAGCAGTGCCACGCGCGCCATGATGGGCTTTACATAGTCGATCAGCACATCGCGAATACCCACCCAGGCATGCACCAGCAACAGCGCAAAAAACAGGGACAAGGCAAAGGCCACCAACGGATCGGCGACCCAGGCCTTCCAGTCAGCATGGCTCTGTGGCGGATTGATGATGAAGTGACCCGTCGCGTAGATAATGTAGAGCCCGATGTAGGCGGCACTGATTCGCTGGAGTACCCAGGCACGAAGTCCGGAGGCTTGTCTGCTCATAGCAACACCTCGATGAAAAGCGCCAAGATCGGCGCAGCCACCATGACGGCCTTTGCCGATAGCGTTCCCATCTCCTTATCGACAAAGATATCGAAATCGATGAGCAGGTAGCGAATGCCCGCAAGCAGATGGTGCAGCAACGCCCAGAGCAGGACAAACATCAACAGTTTCGCAAACCATCCGCTGAATACCGACTGAGCGGTGGCGAAACCCTCTGCCCCCGAGAGGGATAGGTCCAGCATATATACAAGGAATGGTATGGCCAGCACCATGAGGATGCCACTTGCCCGGTGCCCGACAGACATGATTGCCGGTATGGGGAAGCTTAATTGCGTCAAATCTAAAAAAACAGGCCGGTTTTTTGTCATCATAATCAGTTAATCCGGTTTATTCAGCCTTTTAGGATGGAGCCCTGATTTCACACACCCCAAAAATCATGAGCAAGCGGCTTAATTATAGCGATTTGTCGATAGATGAAAAGGCTATTTTTTATGATGACATCAAATTTACTTAATACAAAATTAATTGCGAATTAATTTTCAAATACCGCTTATCTATCTGAGATATTTGAATATTTTACGTTGTGCTGCCGGTGACTTTCCTTGCAACTGTTCTTTTTGTGCAACTCGCACCAACTGCCTGAGCTGCTGACGGTCCGCATTAGGATACTCATCCAATAACTCATTCAGTGCTTCATCGCCCTCTTCCATCAACCGGTCGCGCCAGCGTTCGAGGCGATGGAACTGCTGTACATCCTCCAGGTGTTTGTTATCCATTCGGTCAAACAACTGCTGCACCTGATCGGTGTCCTCTTCCCTTAACAGCTTTCCAAGACGCCGGACGTGGCGACGGATGGCGTTATGGCTCTTGATCCGTGTCGACTCCTGCAGAGCGGCTAGCATGGTCGAGCTGAAATTGAGCTTTTCCCAGGCCTGGGGCTTCAGGGTCAGCAGCCGTTCGCCGAGATCCTGCAGTGCCAGCATCTCTCTTTTGATCTCGCTTTTACTGACGATATTTTCATCTTCGTCGTCATAATACTGCTCATCTTGATCGTGCATCATTTTTTACCAGAAGCCTGTGAGGGTTATCAGTCGAGAACTTCGAAATATTCAATAATCAGCTGCTCTTTTTGCAGACCGCGATAATCGTTGATATCCAGACGGTAGGCGGCATGAACACGGACTCCAACGGAATCCGGACTTCTCTCTGCCTGGTTGAATGCTATCGCATCGAGGTGTTTATCGGAATCCTCCGCAGACACGACCATCTTCAGATGATCGCCGCCGACAATCTTCTTGTGCATCACCTGGAAGATGCCATCGAACAGCGGTTCCGGGAAATTCTGACCCCAGGGAGAGATGCTCTTTAACGTAAGGGCCAGATCCAGACCGATATCCCTGCCGTTCAATTCACCATCGGAATTGAGGATGTGATCCAGTCCGACTCCCGCCAGTCTCAACTGTACCTCATGGTCGAATATCCGGGAAAACGCCTCGAAATCCGTCAGTCTGAGACTCAGCCCCGCAGCCATGGCGTGGCCGCCGAATTTGCTGAGCATCTGGGGGTATTTTTTGGCGATGACGTCCAGAGTATCGCGGATATGCAGGCCGGGAATTGACCGGGCCGATCCCTTTATTTCTCCCTCATCCGTTAGTGCAAAGGCTATTACCGGCCGATGGTAGCTCTCACGGATGCGCGCGGCGAGAATACCGATCACCCCCTGATGCCACTCATCCCTGAACACGCAGATACCGTTCGGCAGCCGTGCCGGATCGAAGATAACCGCCTCCAGGTCGGCCATTGCCTGCTGGCGCATCGATTTTTCAATCTCGCGCCGCTCCAGATTCAGTGAATTCAGTTGTTCAGCGATGGTAGTGGCCCGCACAGGGTCGTCGGTCAGCAGGCATTCGATACCGATGGACATATCGTCCAGGCGTCCTGCGGCATTCAGTCGCGGACCGACCCTGAAGCCCAGGTCCGAGGTGACCAGGCTGTCCCATGACTTGCCAGCGATCTTCAGCAACGCCTTGATGCCCTCACAACAGCGTCCCGCCTGGATGCGCTTGATGCCTTGATGGACCAGAATCCGGTTATTGCGATCCAGCGGAACCACATCCGCCACTGTCCCCAGCGCTACCAGGTCGAGCAGATCAGCCAGGTTCGGTTCAGCAATCCCTTGGGACAGAAACCAGTCGCGTCCACGCAAGCGGGCGCGCAATGCCGCCATCACGTAAAAGATCACGCCAACCCCCGCCAGGTGCTTGCTGGGGAAGGAATCGCCGGGGCTATTGGGATTAACGATGGCATCGGCATCGGGCAGGCTGTCGCCGGGCAGATGATGATCGGTAACCAGCACCCCGACGCCCGCTCGCTTTGCCGCGAGAACGCCGTCATTGCTGGCAATCCCGTTATCCACTGTCAGGATCAGATCGGGTTCACGCAACAGGGCATCTGCCACAATTTCCGGGGTTAGACCATAGCCATATTCGAAGCGGTTCGGGACAATATAATCCACATTGACCGCACCCATCTGGCGCAGCGCCCGCACAGCCAGTGCGCAGCTGGTGGCCCCATCGGCGTCAAAATCGGCCACGATCAGAATGCGCCGCCTATTTTCGATGGCGCGCTCGAGCAGGGCTGCGGCATCGTCGATCTGACTCAGCTGCCTGGCAGGGAGCAGTTGCTCAAGCTCAAGGGCCAATTCGCTTTCAGATCCAACCGAGCGGATGGCGAAGATATTCTGCAGCACCGGATGGAGGCTGGGGAACCGTTGGCTGGCATCATCAGGCGCCAGGTGACGCACAATGGTTTTTGGCGCTGAATCCACAACTACTCCTGAACCAGGATATGCGAGCCCTTGGCACCAAAAAAGCTGACAAACTGCTCCTTGAAGTCATCCACCACCGACTCCTGCACCGACTGCCTGAGCAACAACTGCTCACTCCAGCCAGCCAGATTCGATGGCATGATGTCCGCCAAGTCTGCACGAAAGCCTTTCAATATCTCGAAGCGCATGAACAGCGGTGCATAGGCGGCATCGATCAGCGCAAAACGCTCGCCGGAAAAATAGGGTCCGCCGTTGAAGTTATCGGACAGGCGCGCCAGTGAGCCGCCCAGCGCCTCTTTCTGCATCTGGTATTCATCCTCATCCTTGGCCAAAACCACTTTCACCTGCTCAAACAACAGGTTGGAGCCGAACTCGATCCAGCCACGGTGTTTGGCGCGGATCAAAGGCTCCTGGGGATGCAGTGCGGGAGGAAAGGATTCATCCAGAAATTCACAAATGATGGCCGACTCGAACAGCACTTCGCCATCCACCTTGAGCAGGGGCACCTTGCCAAAGGGGGAGATTTCGTTGAACCAGACAGGGGGACTTTCCAGATCGATATATGTCAACTGATAGAGTGTTTTTTTCTCTTTCAGGGTGATGACTGCACGCTGCACAAAGGGGCAGATGGCGAAACTGACAAGTTCCAGATTCATAGCGAAGATTCCTCCTGATTTCGGAGTTGTTAGTGTACGCGACTGGAGGTTTGGACCCCAGTCTTCTATCTACTCAGATATTTCCCTTTTGGGAACCCGCAATGCCATGAATACCTGATGCTCCAGGTCAGTGAAGGTGGTCATGATCCCAGCTTCAGGATCGTTCAGAAGAATATCCTGCAACTCCTTGAAGTAATCCGCCATTGCCTGTCTCAGAATCGGACGGTTCTCTGTCTTGGTCGCGTTGTGGTCCCAGACATCCCACACCAGAACACCCACACCAACAATGGCACCCAGAAACTTTCCACCCGCCTTCGCCGCCACCTTGCCGCCGGTCTTGGCGGCGATTTTCGATGCGGCCTTGCCTGCTGACTTGGCCATGACCTTGCCGGAAAGCTTCCCGATCAGCAGATTCATCTTGCCGGCGAGCAGAACCGCCCCTCCGGCCGCTGACACAGTGAGCGCCTTGAGGGTAACCGGTGTCTCGCGGTTTCCGTCTACGCTATGAGTGGTCAGGGCGATACCCTCGATGTACCTGTCCCAATCCGCATGGGGAATCTTGTAGCTGGCAGGCACCGTTTCCAGGTTGCGGCGCAACTGAACGATATAGTGATTGGTGGTCTCCCGGACGATACGCTCCAGTTCAAGTTCGGCAATCTGCGGCCGCAGCACCCGCGTGCTGAACTCTTCCTGGATCTTCTCGGTGAGCTTTTCCGCCGCAGTCGGCTGGCTCTCGAACAGATAATTGACCCCATACTGCCACAGGCCCTCCAGTCCAAGGAGTTGTTGGGTCCAGTAGCTGAAGTACCAGTCGAGAAAACCAGGATCGACACGCTGCATCAGATTACCAACCCAGGCATCCAATTGCTGGCTGGCGAAGAGCTCGGCGCTGGCCCGGCTGTCGGTCAGCGCATTGGCGACAGCCTGATCCACCTGGTTCCAGGGAATGGATTCTGCAATCGGTTTCTGGCGAGATTCCGATAGTGTGGCCTGCCCGGCATCCTTAAGCATCAGATAGCGACCGATAGTCGCAAGCACCACTATGACAATAGCGATCCAGATGGTGTTGGTGATAATTCTGCGCACCGCCTCGAGACGCTTTGCAGTAGTGGTCAGCCCATCCTCAGTCATCATCTATACTCTTTCTGCCACTCCATCAGTCAACCCATTGGATCGATCCGCCTGTATTTGGTTTCCATTATCACCCAGTTGTTACAATATAGCCCCATGCAACCGCCGATTATCTGGACCACTACTCGCTCTCATCCGCCCCTGCCCCAGGCGAATGAGCTGCACTTGTGGCGCATCAATCTGCAGGCATCACCTGCAAGCCAGGCGATGGCTCTGCTGGGTGAGGATGAGATCCTGAGGGCCAACGGCATGGACAACCCTACCCACCGCCAGCGCTTTTGCGCCGGTCGTAGCGGTTTGCGACAGATTCTCTCCCGCTATCTCAACTGCGAGCCGGCACAGCTCGTCTTCAGTTATGGAGACAAGGGCAAACCGCACATAAACCTTCCGTCCACCACCTTGCAATTCAATATCAGCCATGCCGATGAGTTGGCGGTTGTCGCCCTATCGACACAAGGGCCCATCGGCATCGATATCGAACCGGTCAGATCCCGACCGGGCATGTCGAAGATCGCCAGGCGTGTTTTCGGCAAGGCGTTCAGCAACCGTTTGCAGGCACTCGACCCCGATACCCAGGTAATCAATTTCCTGGAACACTGGACCGATCTGGAGGCGCGCATCAAGGCGGCTGGAGCGGGTATCTTTGACCGGAAGTTGCTGACGCAACAGCAGATCGAGAGCTGTCGTTTTATTCCGGAAAGCGGCTGGATAGGCAGTCTGGCGCTGGCTGGGGTCCAACCTCAATCGACAAACTGGCTGGCCTTCAGCTTCAACGGGCACTGATTGTGTTACTATCTGCGCCGTTTTTGATTCGCTTGGAGTTGATCCCAGGCGAGCGCCCCTTGCCCAGTCATTCCTACCTCGCGGTTTAGTATGGACACACTACAGATTTTCCTCCTCGCCATTATTCAGGGATTGACCGAATTTCTGCCTATCTCCAGTTCGGCTCATTTGATCCTGGCGCCCCGTTTTTTTGGCTATACCGATCAGGGACTGGCTTTCGATGTCGCGGTGCACATCGGTTCGCTACTGGCCGTGGTGGTCTATTTCCGCGGTGAGCTGATGCTGATGACCCGGGATTTCTTCCTGTCGCTGCCGGCGGGGGGTGAAAAAACCCGCCACAGCCGACTGGCCTGGATGATAATCCTGGCAACCATTCCCATCGTGATCATCGGCAAGCTGTTCGTCAGCCTGGTGGAATCGGACCTGCGTTCGGTGCTGGTAATTGCGGCAACCACGATTATTTTCGGACTGCTGCTCTATTGGTTCGACAAAAAGGGCTCCCAGGTGCGGGATGAGTTCACGGTCAATTGGAAAGATGCCCTGATCATCGGTCTGTTTCAGACCCTGGCGATCATCCCTGGGACTTCACGCTCGGGCATCACCATGACAGCCGGAATGATGCTGGGATTGACCCGCGAGGCGGCATCGCGCTTTTCGTTTCTGCTGTCGATCCCTACCATTCTGATGTCCGGCATTCTGGTGACCATGGAGCTGATCAGCCAGCCTGGCGCAGTGGACTGGCAATCGTTGCTGCTCGGTGCGGTGTTGTCCTTTGTCGCGGCCTATGTCTGTATCAAGCTGTTTCTGCGCTTTATCCAGACCATGGGCATGACTCCGTTTGTGATCTACCGTCTGCTGCTGGGGGCACTTCTGCTCTATATCGCGGTCTGATGATGCAGAACATTAAGAAATACCTGGAATACCATGAATAATAATCCTTTTATTGGCTTTGGCTATCTACTCAAGGGTATGGGCATGCTGCTCTCGCCTGGCCTCAAGCGCTATCTGCTTGTGCCCATCCTGATCAACATCCTGATCTTTTCTCTGGCAGGATGGCTGGGCTACACCCAGTTCAATGATCTGCTCGACTGGTTGCTACCCCAGGAGAGCTGGCTCTCCTATTTTCGCTGGGTTCTCTGGCCGTTGTTTGCCATCACCATCCTGCTGGTGACTTTTTACACCTTCACAGCAGTTGCCAATCTGCTGGCCGCCCCGTTCAATAGCCTTCTGGCCGAGCGCGTGGAGTTTCAGGTCAGCGGCACCAAGCCACCCAA
This sequence comes from Sedimenticola sp., assembly GCA_002869585.1. GTDB lineage: Bacteria > Pseudomonadota > Gammaproteobacteria > Chromatiales > Chromatiaceae > BM503. Next base: position 3,850 of record PKUO01000036.1, on the reverse strand, counting down.
GAGCAATGAAAAGATCATGGCGGTGATCCTTCCCGCCATTCTGTCGGAGCTGCGCAAGCTGTGTTATTTCCTGATTCGCGCTATTCCATTGCTGGTTCTGTTCGTTATACCCGGCCTGAATCTGCTAGCACCGCTGCTCTGGGTGCTGTTCAGCGCCTGGTTCCTGGCCCTGGAATACGCAGACTACCCCATGGGCAATCACAGAATGACCTTTCCTCAACAGCATAAAAGCATCAAGAAGCTGCGCATGACTGCGCTGGGATTTGGCGGTGGCGTTACCCTGCTGACACTGATTCCGATCATCAACTTTATCGCCATGCCCTCTGCAGTGATCGGTGCGACGCTATTCTGGATTGAGCAGAAAGAAACACTCTCTGCTGAATAATCGCTACCGGCCAATGAATTGGGCAATCCGCCGCACCCCTTCCTCCAAGGCGGGAATGGCCGTGGTATAGGCGAAGCGAACATGGGTCTGCGGATGATTATCGCCAAAATCCCTGCCGGGGGTGATCGCCACGCCCTCCTCTTCCAGTAGACGCATGGCGAACTGGTAACTGTCACTCGTGAATGCGCTGCAATCGGCATAGAGATAGAAGGCCCCTTTGGGCATAGACCGGATTTTGAATCCCAGTGAGGTCAATGCCGGATAGAGGTAGTCACGCCGCGCCTGAAAGGCCAAACGGCGCTCTTCGGTGATCTTCAGTGTCTCATCGCTAAACGCCTGTAGTGCGGCATATTGGGCCGGCGTCGGCGCTGAGAGAAAGATGTTCTGGGCCAGCTTGTCGATATCGCCCACATAGGTCTTCGGCGCCACCATCCAGCCCAGGCGCCAGCCGGTCATGCCGAAATACTTGGAAAAGCTGTTGATTACGAACAGATCATCGGCCACTTCCAGGGCGGTATAGCCAGGTTCGTCGTAAATCAGTCCCTGATAGATCTCATCGACAATCAGCACTCCGCCTCGCTCCTGCACCACCTGATGAATCCGCTGCAGTTCGGCTTTTTCGATCAGGGTGCCGGTGGGATTGGAGGGCGTTGCCACCATCACCGCGCGGGTTTCTGGTGTCCAATGACTCGCTACCATCTCTGCCGTAAGCTGGTAATCGGTACGGTGATCCACCGCTATGGCCGTGATATCACCACCCACCAGGTAGACGAAATTGCGGTTACAGGGATAGCTGGGATCGGCCATCATCACCCGTTCACCTGGATTGATCAGGATGCTCATCACCAGTTGCAAGGCTCCGGATGAACCGGGCGTGACAATTACACACCCCGGATCAACCTTGACTCCATAGCGCGCCTGATAATGTCTGGCAATGGTCTCTCGCAACGGGGTGATCCCCATCGCAGGGGTATAGTGGGTCAGACCATCGGCCAGGGCCTGCTGACCGGCGCGAACCACCGGTTCCGGTGAGTCAAAGTCCGGCTCGCCCACCTCCATGTGAATAATGGAACGGCCCTCCGCCTCGAGCTGTTTTGCCCGCGCCAGGAGTTCCATGACATAGAATGGGCGAATTTTCGCCATCCGTTTTGCTGATCCGGACATAGGGTTCATCCTGGTTTTTGCGGCTTATCCGGCCGTGATTTCGCCATGCAGGGTCCGCAGGGCCTCTATTGTCACGAAAGCATCACCGTACAATGAACCGCTGATCACGCTGCTGGGGGAATCGGCGTCGCCAAACTGATCGACAATCAGGCTGGCTCCTGTGAAGTCTTCGTTCCGAGTATAGCCGTTGACCGTCACCACCAGCGTGGGGATCTTGGCGCCGATCACCGACTTCACGCCATTGGCCGAGTCTTCAAGTGCCAGACATTCGGCTGGATCGAGTGACATCTGCTGCATGGCCCAAACGTAAATATCCGGCGCCGGTTTCTTGTTCGGCACGATATCCCCCGCGGCAATCACCTCGAAGTAGCTCTGCCAGTCATTACCGAGGGTAGACTGAAGTAGCGTGGAGACGTTTTCGGGTGTGGTGGTGGTAGCGACAGCCAGGCGTAAACCGGCATTTTTTGCCTCTGTTAACAATCGCTTAACGCCCGTTCTTAAAGGAATTTTTCCCTCCTTGAGCATATCGGTAAAATGCCGGGTCTTGCTCTTGTGCAGATCTGCAATGAACTCGTCGCCATTCTCGGGCAACTGGAAGGCTGCGTTGAACTCATTCAGGTAAAAGCGCATCCGCTCCTTGCCACCGGTGACCGCCAGCAACCTGCCATACAACTCCTCGCTCCAATGCCAATCCAGTCCGGCCTCTTCAAAGGCTCGATTGAATGCCACGCGATGACCGTCACGCTCGGTATCTGCCAGGGTGCCATCCACATCGAACAATAGTGCTTTTAAGTCTGCCATTTTTAAACTTCCTGCAAAAATAACCTCTGGAAAACGGTGCTGAGCTTATCCAATTTATCAGCCGACATCATCCCCCGATCGACAAAGTCCAGAACAACAAAGTCCAGAAGTCAGAAATCTTGCCCAAATGCAATAAAACTGGTTAAGATACCGCCCTTCACCAAAGTGGTTTCAGGAGTCAATGAATGGCTGCAGGTAAAAAGAAGCAGAGCGACCTCAGCGGACCGTTCGGATTTGCGCCCTATAAAGAGAAAAAGGGCGAAGAGTACATGAACGATAAGCAGGAGACACATTTCCGTGGCATCCTAGGGGCGTGGAAAAAGGAATTAATGGAGGAAGTGGATAGGACAGTTCATCATATGAAAGATGAGGCTGCCAATTTCCCTGACCCCAACGACCGGGCAACCCAGGAATCGGAATTCAGTCTGGAGCTTCGGACTCGTGATCGCGAACGCAAGCTGATCAAGAAAATCGAAGAGACCTTGAACCTGATTGATGCCCATGAATACGGTTACTGTGAGGCCTGTGGCGTAGAGATCGGCATCCGCCGACTTGAAGCCCGCCCCACGGCAACACTATGCATCGACTGCAAAACACTGGATGAGATCCGGGAAAAGCAGATGAGTTGAGGGTGATCGAAGTTGATCCCTGCATACTCTGAATCAGCCGGCTTATTGCCGGCTTTTTCATGAAAACCATGCCGCTCCACAAACAACCTGTCTACATCGGCAGATTTGCTCCCTCACCCAGCGGGCCGCTACATTTCGGCTCTCTGGTCGCCGCCATGGGCAGTTATCTGGACGCCAGAACGCACCAGGGACAATGGTTGCTGCGCATGGAGGATCTCGATCCCCCTCGGGAAAAACCCGGCGCCGCCGATGATATCCTGCGAACCCTCGAGGCATTTGGCTTTCAGTGGGACGCCTCGATTCTCTACCAGAGCACACGAACCCTGGCTTACCAGGAGGCGGTAGACACCTTGATCCAGGCCGGCCATGCCTATCCCTGCACCTGCTCCCGGAAACAGATTGCAGAGAGTGGATTGATCGGCATTGAAGGACACATCTATCCCGGCACCTGCCGTAACAGACCAGCTCCAACCCGTCAGCGCTTCGCCATTCGATTCAATACGGAATCTCATACCGTTACCTTCATTGACCGGATCCACGGCCATCTCACGCAACACATCGCATCGGAGATGGGTGATTTCATCATTAAGCGCATCGATGGACTGTTCGCCTATCAACTGTCGGTGGTGGTGGATGATGCCTACCAGGGCATAACCCATGTAGTACGCGGTGCAGATCTGCTGCACTCAACCCCACGCCAGATCATGCTGCAACAGCGGCTCCATCTGGAAACCCCGAGTTATGCGCATCTGCCTCTGGTAATGGACGAAAACGGTAAAAAACTGAGCAAGCAGACCCAAGCTCATCGCGTTGACAAGAAAAAGCCACTGCCGGAACTGATCGCGGCATTTGAGTTTCTCGGACAACAACT
>PKUO01000072.1 GCA_002869585.1 Sedimenticola sp. | reverse complement strand
TTAAGGGGCGGGATGCACCTTCACCAACTGAATCTGTAAATTCGTACTTTTGGAGATCTATTCTTCTACGTTTTTACCCACAAATTTTTCCGAAGAGCCATAATTTCTTCCATAGAACTCATTCAATTCAGGAATATAAGGCGTGGTAAGAGTAGATTGCTCATTGCCGAAGAGCCCAATTCCCATATCTAATGATATAACCAGGTGCTGATTATGAGACCAGCGATCATCAGTAAAGGGCTTGGGAGGCAATTGAAATGAAACACGTTGCTTTCCAAAACTTGTTCCAATATTGGCGAGAGATGGGCCCTCTGAAAAGTACATATACGGGGCTTTTACATTCAAACCATTCCAAACACCATGATCAGTCGTGCAGATTCTTAGTCCTTTACCGAATGCGCTCAGGTCTCGCTGTTCGTTTCTTTCCTTTGACCATATTGCAATGGCATCATCAGATTCAAAACGACCCTTAGGGCGTGCTCGCAGAGATTCCAACCATTCCAATCTTATGCCATCAAAGCGGTCAGCGTGGCGCTCGTCAAAAAACAAAATGTGCGCGTCTGTTGCTCGCAAGTTCCAATAATTGACCAAATCGTCGAAGTCGTCGGAACTTCCAAGGTAAAAACCAGGGTGGCCCCAGTAATTTATAACTGAGTAGTGTCGTTGCATATAGGAACGACCCAACCCGAACAGAGTGCATCGATTTTTTGTATTAACCGGACAAGGATCAGTGGTTCCGATGCTGTACCGTTCGACCTCGAGATAGTCCTCAATTAGTTTCGTATAATCGGTGCCCGTTACTTGTTCTGAAGGCACTGCCCCAAATGTTGCAGTCCAGATATCAGATAAAGGGTCATCCTCAGGCCAGTCATAAAGTGCAACCTTAAATTCAGGGTTGGGATTGTTTTTGAAGTGTTCATCATAAAGGCGGCGTATGGGGTGGTAAATGTCAAGAATTGCAGCGCTTTTTGTACCGCTTCCATTCGCAACAAACAACTGACTATGAAGAAACGGATTCGGGAGGTGAGGAAATGCATCAATGAATGTCTTTACTGTCTCATCATTTGATACTGGCCATAAGACATCTACACGAAACAGCTCTATCAGGGCGCGTGCATAGTCTGGGTCGTCGACTGGAATAACCGGGTTATAACGTCCACCCCACATCGTGGCGCTGAGCTGCCATGATTCCCGTAGCGCAGCGAAATCGTTGTTACGAACGCACCATCCAATACGAAGGGGACGATATCGGACGGTGATGCTTAAAGTTTCCATCTGGCTCGAAAATCAGTGTCGCTAGAGATGCTTATGCCGAAATATTTTCAAGTTCATTTACCTCAGGGAGGTGATAGGTCATCACTCACCTTCCTCAAACTCCGCGTTGCTGAATCGCAACACATTGCAATTTTCCTTCACGGTACGCTGAAGTCCCTCATCAAATCCGGCACTGCTCTTGGCTTCGATTTCCACCGAGATCGTTACATCGACGCCGAGCTTGGCAGTGAACTGCTGTACGACTTCATCCATGATGGTGGCGAAGTCCATTTTGGCTTTGACCGGGTCGAGCGAAATAGTGCCGTAGAACTGCTTCTTGGTTGCTGCTGGTGTTGTTGTACCCGCACCTCCTGACTCGCCGGGCGTTGGGGTTGGTATCCCCGTGCCGCCCGTACCACCAGCCGGTGTGGTCGGGCTTCCGGATTCACTGCCCACACCACCTGGCTCAGAACCAGGCTGGGGTGGCTGCTGTGTGCGCTCGCGGTAGGCTACTGCGGCTTCACGGTCAATCAACAATGACGATTCGTCTATAGTGGTGATGGAACCACGCCCAAAGGTGAAACCAAGGTAACGGTCACCTTCCTTGCCGGAGGCGAAGGCGAAGAAGTCTTCACTCTCGACGCCCTGGTTGATGGCATTGCGGAAAACATTGTCATTGACCAGACGTGGCAGGTAGAGGTAGTGACAGCTGTCCTGCCAGACCTTCAGGGCGCTGACATCTTCCACACCATCTTTCAGATACCACTGATTCAGCACGTTGCGCAGGTGAATGGGCGACCACTCGTAGATCAGCCACTCTTCCTCGCGCAGTTTTTCTTCGATGGCCTGGATCAGATTCGGAGCGGTGGGCGAAACTGAAACCACTTCCCAATTCAGCGTCGGCTTACCTTTTACAAACTCCTCAACTGGGGCAATCAACCACTTGTAGGTTTCCCGCACCAGTTGCGACAGCGATTGATCAGCGCCATCACGATTGCGCTTGGCCTGATTCAGGTGCGAGAGATCTTGGTTCAGGGTGCCACTCTCGATATCGGCGACAATGGATTGCCAAGCCAGGAAGATTCGGCACTGCTCCTTCAGGCGGCTGACCACATCGTAGTCCGGCGCGAGGAAGATCAGGCGGTTCTGTTTCTGCCGGGGCTGGTCGCCACGGTTTCGCAGTATCTCTTCTGCAGCTGCGAATGCCTGATTGGTTTCGCTGCGGCTGTAGGCTCCATTGGTCGGCAGCACAACGAGTCGTGGTCCGGTGGCATAATCATCCGGTACGTCGACAGATGGCGTGAAGACATGCACGCCGCCAAATTGGTGATTGCGTCCGAACACATGAGTCACGCGGGTTTTCAACAGCGGCAGCAGTTCATCACGTTCGTTGATGTTTTGCTTGCGGCTCTCCATCTCCCGACGCAGGTTGGGCTTGGTATCCAGCCAATAGCGGTCCTTGTCGGAATAGAGGTAATGCAGGCGGTCACGCAGACGCTTGAGTACATCTTCGAATACGCCAATGGTTTGTCCGGGCTGTACCGCCCCCAGGAGGACGCGTTCGACCTGGATGCCACGGATCATCTGCTCCCGCGTCGAAGGTGCGCTGCCCAGGAAGATGGTGCGTGCCGTGCGGCGCGCTGCTTGCACACCCCCGAACAACGTATGGTGCCCATCGATGTCATAGGGGGCTGAGCGTGTACCGTCCACTTCGCGCTCGATAACCGGCTCCCAACCCTGTGGCAGGTAGTGGATGCTCTTGTTGCGCACATTGCTGTCTTCCAGTGGCAACGAGCCAGGCATGATCAGCGCATCTTTGTTATCCGAGTTCCACAGGCGATGGATGACGATAGCCATGTATTGCAGCACACCACGGGTGCGTTGAAATTTCTCCAGCGTGGACCAGTCTTCATACAAACGGTCGAAAATCTCCGGATGGATCGGATAGGAGCGGCACAGGCGTTCGAAGTATTCGTTGGATTGAGTCTCAACCGGAAACTTCTCCGCATTATGGCGATAGAAGTCGGAGAACTGGCGGCTAATGCCTTCCACCTCGGCGCGTTCGCCGGGGGTCTCAAAGAGTCGGCGGCGCACGATCTCGAACGCCTCCTCCGTACCTACTGGCTTCCAGACGGACTCAACCCGGGCGAAGTACTTCTCCAGCGAGTTAAGAGCGCGTTGACCTTGGGTGCCACCGACTTCCAGTTCCGATTCGGGCAGCGAGGCCAATAGAATGGCGTTGGGCACCGCCTTCAGCGCTTCGGTAAGCGCCTGGATAAAACTGACGTTGCTATCGAAGGTGCCTGCCTTGTATTGCTTGCCAAGCTCCAGTTGGCGAATAAACGCCACCAGCTCATCCACCAGAATCACGCAAGGCGCTGCCTTACTGATCAGTTCGGTGAGAACCTCTTTTCCGGGAGAGGTGCCGTCAGCATCGCTGTCGGCGACCATCTGATAACCCTCATCCCCCAGCAGTTGCCAGGCCAGTTCGCCCCACAGCGTGTTGGCCGTTATGCGCCCGTACTTCCTGGGCTGGCTGGGCGACAGTTTGATGCCATCAATCACCGCCACTCTGGCCGAGGGAAGGCTCTGGATACCTGCTTCGTCCAATACCGGAGGAATGCCCGTGAGCTTGTCGGTGCCCACCTTGCGCGAAGCCAGGTGAAACACGGCCAACAGGGTGTGGGTCTTGCCACCACCGAAAGCGGTCTGCAATTGAATGACCGGGTCGCCACCAAGCCCGGCCAACCGCTGTGCTACGGAGATGAGCAACAGGCGCATGCCTTCAGTGATATAGGTGCGTGAAAAAAACATCTCCGCATCCTGATACTCAGCAGTGGCTGTGCCATTGGCTACCTGAGTGATGTCAGCCGCAAACTCGGACTGCTTGAAGGTGCCTTCCAGAACATCCTTGTGCGGGGTGGCAATTTCTCGCCAGGGTTTCAAACTCATGCTTTAGTCCTCAAAAATCCAGTCCGAGCTCGGCTTGCGAGCCGCTGTGGCCAACCTCGTGGGAGGCGGTGACAATGGCGTGCCAGGAACCGATCAATTCGTTGTAGGCGCGGGCATCTTCGGCCCACTTCTTGCGTTCGCACAGGGTGTAAAGGTGATAGGCGAGCTGACGGATGGGTTCGCCTTTCTCCGGCATCTTGGCCAGCAGCTCGCCAGCGGCAGATTCACCTTGGTTATTCAGACTGCGAATCATCTGGTGGCAGGCTTCCCAGACCGGGGTGCGGTTGTCTTTGGTGGGATCCCAATCGGCTTCGTATTCCGCCCATTTCAATAGGCGAACCTTGCCGCCGCCGGTTTCCACCACGCCAGCCTCGCGCACTCCATCTACACTGGTACCCTTGGCGCGAGCTAATGTGTCAGCCTCGCCAAACGGCCCGGTGCTCCAGCTATATTGGTCAAACCAGCTGGAACAAAACTGGGTGTCCGCGTCGAAGTTCCCTGATTCAGGGCTGAGATAGTCAGTGATGGCGCGATTAATAAGGATCAATGCATCATGCACACTCATACGTGAACCATCTTGATTCAGCACGGCCTCGTAATTAGAAAAGATAGCCATTCCGGGTCCGATGGCAGACTGAGCGAGATCCACCGGCGCAATGGGTGTTTGCCCTTTCTCGCCGCCAATCATAGTTTCTAGAGCCTCTGGCATTTCCTCGCGCAGCTGCCGCTGGAAATCCCGACGGGATATGTGCTCAGACCCCGACTCACGTTTTCGACAGACCAACACAATAGATGATGCTAGCGCGTTAGAATTCTGGCTCCTTAGCCGAGTAGCATCTTCAGTATTAATTGGCCATGTGCCAGTGATAATGAGCCCAGCAGATACAACCGCCTCTAGAAAGGTTTCCCACCCAGAGGAAGCAGTGCCTGCTGCACTTGTCTCTGATTGTTTGAATGCATAATAAATAGTTATTGGGAACATAGGATGAGACATTTCAACCATATTATGCATCGCGTTTGTCATGCCATTCAGAAAGAAATCTTCTGCATTCTGCTTCCCACTATGTCGAAACGGCTCAGCTACAAGTTCATCTGATTTAGGGACCGTAATAGTCGCATAGAGGCTCGGAAATATCTTTTTCAACCCGAGACGAAGCCACACATAGAAGAAATCAGAAAGATCTGCATACCCGACATTGTCGTAGTACGGCGGGTCTGTGGAGATCACTACATTTTTCAAGGCATCGCTATTTTTGGCTGCGTCTCTCTGTGAAGAAGATCCTGGAATAGATGAATTAACATGCTTTAGAGATGAGGCCACCCATTGCACTGCGGTATTCAATGTTAAGGGGCCTGAAAATGGATTACTCTCAGGAAAATCCCACGTCATGGGGATTGCTTGTCTACCAAATGCATGTGCAATATTCTGGTTCTTTTTATTCCAGACCGTATTGATACAGTGATAACGCGTATATTGTGAGATCGATAATGCTAAGTATAAAACTATTGAATCAGCATACGCCTCTGCACCAGTACCGCCCGAATGAAGCGCACTTCCTTTGTCTAAACCATGCGCTAATGCATCAGAGACTACTCGCGTTCTAATTTCATCAAGCAATTCAAAAAATGTACCCAAAGCAAGCAGCTGCCTGTTAGTAAAAAGCTGATAATGAGACAATATTCCGTACTGCTGAACGCGAAACCCAAGAGCCTGACTTGGAAGTGACGACGACGGATATGTCTGTGGTATTGCAGATTCTGCGATCAATTCTTGATTGCTGTTAGGAGAAACATACAGCCTGCCCTTCTTAGATTCGCATACGATCGCTAATAATCGCTTTCCTATTTTTCCATTCCTTCCATCCTCTCGTACTTGCTTTAAAGGAATAAGTGACTCACAGCACAGGCATCTAGCCCCGGTCCGGCTGATGTTGCCAGGGCGGGCTTCCTTATCGTCCATATATACTGTGAAAGAGATTGATGGAGGTGCCACATCTCGCTGGACTATTGCTTCAATTCGCGCCTTTTTCCCTTTCTTCACGGATAGTTCAAACGATCTAACAAGCGGAACTTCTGCGCCGCACGCGGGATTTTGGCAATGGATTGTTTTGGCCCAAATCCATGCCATTACGTCCGCGTCTACAGACCCATATGCTTCTGGTAATTTAGCAGACGGGTAGTATTGGCCAATCTTCTTTTTTGCTAATTTTGATAATAAGGCGCCATATCGTTTTATGTCTTCGGATAGACCTTTCGTGCCTGTCCATTTATCAATTAAGTTTGATTGCTTATCAGATTCTATAGTTGGCCCAAGTGGTTCTTTGTCATGAAATTTAGGAGGTACTTCAATTAGTGCCTTCCCGATAGTTACCGCCACAGGATTCAGGTCTGCTCCAAGTGGTTCGATCCCTAGCCGCTGAGCTTCAATGGGTATGGCGTGCCCTCCTGAGAAAGGATCAAGGATTGGCGGAAAAGTACTAGGATCCTCTCCGGTTATCTTGCATGTGGCCTCCCAACTTTTTACGATTTCCTTACGTGCTTCTAAGAGTAGTTCTTGGTTATTAATATTTTCCCATTTTGCTAGTTCACGAATAATATTGAACAGCCTTTCTCTTTCAGTATCAGCCTTTTCCTTACTCATGCCTGGATAATGACCGCGGCGCCCGCCCGGGTCGTTGACTAACTGTGCAAACAATATTGATCTTGCAGCAGCCAGAGGCCGTCTAGCCCACCACAAGTGCAATGATCTTGGATGTCCTTTAAGGAATGGATTTTTTTCGCTCACACTCGCCGTGCTTATATCATCCAGTGGCAATGCCACTTCAATGAGTTTTTTTGGTGCTTTTATTTTTGCCATAGGTAGCCCTAAACAGTCTGTTCCGGTGACACTGCCTTAGAAAGCAGATCACTCAGGTCGTAGTTAATACTGGCCACGCCAAAGTCGGGCTCAGAATTGAAAGGATTGCGGATGTAGTGAGGGCCCTCGTGGCCGTCACCATCGACGACTACAATGGCCAGCAAAAATTTGTCCGATTGGTTGAGGGCATAGATGATTTCATTGCGGCTGACCGTAATGGTGCTTTGCCCTTTTGCGCGGCCTTTCACTTCAATATGTCGATCCGGCTTAATCGAGCCATCAGCGTTGGCGGGTGGTCGGGCAGTGACATCCCAGCCGCATTTTTCAGCAGACATATCTTTCACCTCGTGGCCAAAGCCCTGTTCCACAGCTATGACTGCATTCATCGCCACCATCTCTACGCGTGCGCGGGCCTGGGCGTCGGCGCAAAAGGTAGTCTCGCCTTTGCGTTGCGCCAACAGACCCTGCGGAATGACCAACGCGCCGCCAATGACCACGGGCGTACTGGAGACTACGGCCTTCATGGCCTCCAGTTCCCGCTTGCGCTGGTTCAGTCGTTCGGTGAGTTCATCTACCCGACGGCGCGCCATCTCAGGCTGCATGCGCGGTTGTTTGCCGGCAGCTACGTCGTCACTGAGTTTGATATAGCGGTCGGACCAGTAATTGATCTCCTTGACCAGCCGCTCATTGACCGCTGCCAGCACCTTGTCGGCCTGATGTTCGCGGCGGGCTTTTACCTCCTGGTAGTGTTCCGGCACCAGGTGCTGGGATGCATGGTTGAGTGCCAGGCCTTCAAGGTCTGCGCTGATCCAGGGGGCATTGAGAATGTCCTGCACCAGTTTCAGGTCGTAATCGTCAATGGGCTGCAGGTCGAGGTGCGGTGCCCAACCGGCGTGAAATGCCTGGCCATGCTGGTCGATCTCCACAAACTGCAAGCGCCGGGAAGCGACTCTGGGCTTGTCGTGTTGACCATTGGCTAACGCTTCACGAACGCTGTGATCCACCATAAACAGTATGCGTGGCTCTACGCCGTCATCGTTGGGATCCACCAGAACCGCACCTTGCTTGAGCTTGCTGCGGTGTGCTGAGAGAATCAGGTCGGTGGTGGCATGCATCAGCGGATGACCGGGGTGGATCAGGTCCGCCATCGGCTTGCCTTGGGCGCGCACCAGGTCTTTCTCGAAACAGATCCGCTCGTACTTCTTTAATACCGGGGTGCGGCTTTCACCAATGATCCGGTCGCGCTCACGGATAGAGGCCGGCACATGCCGCACCTCGTATCGACCGGCCTCGCGAGGGCGCATTTCGCCGGTGAGGTTCTGAAATGCCTCTGTGAAAAAGGCGCGGATAAAGTAGGGCTGCAGCTTGCGAGCCTCGGCTTTTTCCATCTCCTCTTTGACGGCATAAAGATCTTCCAGGCTCATATGCTGTTCAACGAGAGCATTGCGCCGGAGGATTTCCTTCAGGTGTTCTGTATCCAGCGCCTTGCCAAAGAAACTCTCCTGATAGGCGTGACGTGCTTCATCCGATTCGCTGGAGCGGATTGCCTCTACCAGCAAATCCTTTAATGATTTCCCCTCAAATACTTCGCCCAGTATGTCAAAAACCTTACCGCCGAGTGCCTGTTTTTCAATCTCAATTTTGTCGAATAGCCGCTGAAAGACTTCACCTTCTCTCGTTTCACTGGCGATCAGATTCCATAGATGGCAGACCTCTGTTTGACCAATGCGATGGATACGGCCAAAGCGCTGTTCCAGGCGGTTGGGGTTCCAGGGCAGATCGTAATTGACCATCAGGTTGGCGTTTTGCAGGTTGACGCCTTCACCAGCGGCATCGGTGGCCACCAGTACCTGCACATCACGATTGTTACGGAATTCCTCCTGGGCCTTGCGCCGATCGTCACGATTGACGCCACCGTGAATGGTGATCACCGCTTCGGGATTGCCCAGCATGCCGCGGATACGGCCAACCAGATAATTGAGGGTATCCTTGTGCTCGGTGAAGATGATCAGCTTGCGGCGGCTGCCGGACTCTGTGTACATCTCAGGCTGGTCCTGCAGCAGATGAGAAAGCTCTTCCCATTTCTTGTCATTGCCGGACTGCACGACGCCCAGCGCCTGGTGTTCCAGGTCCTTCAGAATCAGAATTTCCGCTTCTAACTCAGGGATGGTCTCGGCGGCGGTGGCCTGATCGACGACCTGGTCAGCATAGAGTTCATATTCTTCTGCGCTCAGCTCTTCATCTAACTCATCGAAATTATCCGGCAAGTCGATCTGTCGTTTTACCGTGTATTCACCAAGGGTTTCGGCGACACCTTTCTGGACACTGTGGCCGCGAGCGACCAACTTCATCTCTTCCAGGCGTGATTCGAGACGTTTGCGCCTGCGCTTCAGGGATTGGTAGATCGCTTCGGGACTTGAGGCGAGGCGACGCTGCAGCTGCGTGAGTGCAAAACCGACCGTACCCCGGCGCTTACCATCCAGATTGTCGGCACGGTTCATCTCATTGCGGACGTAGTCGGTTACGGCGGCGTACAAGGCTGCCTCTGCATCGGACAGTTCATAGTTGGCGCTGTAGGCACGACGTTCAGGAAACAACGGAGTGCCGTCGAATTTGAGCAGCTCCTCCTTCACCATGCGGCGCATCATGTCAGAGACATCCACCTTGTGCGCGCCTTCGCGAAACTTGCCGTAGAAGCGATCGCCATCCAGCAGCGAGAGCCAGATCTGGAAGTCTTCTTCCTTGCCGTTGTGCGGCGTGGCTGTCATTAACAGAAAGTGGCGGGTGATAGATCCGAGCAACTCACCCAGTAAAAAGCGCTTGGTCTTGTTGACCTTGTTGCCGAAGTAATTGGCCGAGAGTTTGTGGGCCTCGTCAACGATGATGAGATCCCACTCGGTGTTTTTCAGCTTTTCCTGGTACTCCTCATTACGCGACAGCTGGTCCAGGCGGCAGAGGAGTTGATTCTGTTCGTCGAAGTAGTTACCGGATGCACACTGTTCCTGCTTCTCACGGCTGAAGATTTCGAACTGGACGCCGAATTTCTCCAGCAATTCGTCCTGCCACTGCTCGGTGAGACCGCCGGGAGATACGATCAGAATGCGTTTGGCATCGGCCCGCATCAACAGTTCGCGGATCAGCAGGCCGGCCATAATGGTTTTGCCGGCGCCGGGGTCATCAGCCAGCACAAACCGCAGTGGCTGCCGGGGTAGCATGGCTTCGTAGACCGCAGAGATTTGGTGGGGCAGCGGCTCTACGTTAGAGGTATGTACTGCCATCATAGGGTCAAACAGGGCGGCCTGGGAGATACGGTACGCCTCAAGCCCGAGTTTGAAATCTTCCCCTGGCGCATCGAAGGCCCAGGGGCGACCAACCTGCGCCAGCTCAAGCCGTGCTTCGTCGGAGCGAAAGAGCATTTGCTCACCCAGACGGCCCTGGTTGTCTTTGTAGTAGACAGTGATTGCGCTATCGCCGACCGGCTCGACCTGCACCACCCGCACGATCTCGTCGGCCTGGATGCCGCGGATTTGGGCGTCTTTCTTGATGTCTTCGAGTTTGAGCATGAGCCTTCCTTGGTTACTCCTCTTCGTTCTTGTTGTAGCCCGGCGCGATGACGAGGTTCTCCACGCCATAGAGTGCTTGCCGGTTCTTGAGCCAGAGGTGGTACTCCGGCCCTTCTAAACTGTGGTCTTCCGAGCAGTCGACATTCCAACGACGAAGTACGTAGCCCGCGACGGCGGCTCGAATATTGACATTCAACACGCCGTGTTCCATGGCGTAGTCGGTTTCTATTGTTTTCGGGTGCTTGAGACTTGGATGTGGCACGATTTCCAGTTCTACGATTCGATTCCACTGGATATCTGATTCACGAGTCTCATGTTCTTTGATCTTGCTGTCGGTGATCGTCGGGTCGGAGATGCGCGTGATTACGAAATCTGAGAATCTGGATTGCCGCCTGTCGTAGCCGCGGACATGCCAGCGCAGACCATTGTCTACCAACACAAATGGCACAATTTCACGCGTAGTTCGGCCGCTGCTCAGAGAGCGGTAGCCAATTTTTACTGCTTTTTCCTGATGGATCGCACGGGTTAAAACAGACAGCGTCGATAGGGAAGGCCTGTTCAGTTGTGCGGGCATTTCGCACGCAATGAAACCCTTGTGCGTGCCAACGAAGTCATCACCGAAACCGTATGCAAGGGCTGCCAGCGCCTGGCTGGAGGAGTAGTCGAAAAGCGGTTCAAAAGCGTTCGAGCGTGCGTAGATCTTGGCCTTGGTGTCGTATTCCAGATTTTTTGGGGCCAGTTCTTTATATAAGGTGATGTCACGGGTTGCTGCCGCTTCTTTGATACCAAATCGGCTGACAAGGTCGTTTCGGCCGATGGTGCCCAGGAAGCAGACCTTGAAATCGATATGGGATAAACGCTCCTTCTGGGCTTGGCTGACGTCCACTAGGCTGGGTTCGGGCATATCACCGTCCATTCTTGCTGCATTTGTGTTTCTCATGGCTGCTTATGATATTAAAGAAATCATGTTAGAGTCAATATAATATGTTGACATCATCAAAATGATTATGATTAAATCGGGCACTAAGTGGCTGAACCCTGTTTAGCCTGGTGCTAAGCGCAGAGGTCTCAGGACAGCAAACAACGGTGAATTCTGGAAATCCAGAAAATCATCGGTGGGCAGATTGGTTCTATTGGCACACAGAATTTGGAGTTACTGGAGTTGCGATGCAAGGCGGAAACAAAGAATGGGCTGAATTGCAAGAATCGAGCTTTACAAAGCAGTTCGTTTTGTTCTGTGCACAGCGACAGGTTGGATGTTGATGGTCTCGGTGATGCGTTGATTGGTGCTGCCATTGGGCATGCAATTCTTCCTGGTCTTGGGGGAATCGTAGGCGGAGCAGTTGCCGGCAGATTTAGCGGCAAAGTAATTAGAGAGAAAAGAACTGTGAAAAAACGGGTGTTTGTAAGTTTTGATTTTGACAACGATAGGCGGCTGAAGGACTTTATTATCGGTCAGTCCAAGCTACCTGACTCGCCATTCGAGGTCGTAGATCACTCATTGAAGGAGGCTGCCCCTGAGAGAGATTGGGAGGCGAAAGCCAACACGGCGATAAAACGATCTGACATTGTAATTGTAATGGTGGGCCCTAAGACACACGTCGCACATGGAGTTCTAAAAGAGGTCCGAATGGCACGAAATGCCAACAAGCACATTGTTCAGGTTATCGGTTATAAGAATGGAGACTATACGGCTGTACCGGGTGCAGGGAGACTTTATCGCTGGAATTGGGAAAATCTGAAGAGTCTATTGAACTGACGAGCGAAACGAAGATATGTCTGCCACTGACGCTGAGAAAGCCAGATTTGTTCGGGATTTAGCGAAAGAGCTAAGAGAAGAAAACTTGGCCATATTCGCCGGTGCTGGTCTATCCGTTCCCGCTGGTTTTGTGAACTGGGGCGAGTTGCTAAAGCCTATTGCTGAAGACCTTGATCTGGATGTTGAGCGAGAAGCAGCAGATCTGATTTCTCTGGCACAGTATCACTGCAACGTGAATGGCGGGAATCGGAGCAAGCTGAATCAGTTACTGATCGATCAATTCTGCAAGGATGCAACGTTAACCGAAAATCATAAGATATTGGCAAGGTTGCCAATCAATACGTATTGGACAACAAACTACGATAGCTTAATCGAAACTGCTCTCTCTGATGCCGGTAAGGTGCCGGATATAAAATATACCAAAACTCAATTGGTTTATACCAAGCGTAAGAGGGATGCGATTGTTTACAAAATGCACGGGGACGCAAATCATCCCAGTGAGGCTGTATTAACGAAGGATGACTATGAGAAGTACCATGTTGATATGCAGCCATTCTTGGGTGCGCTAACTGGCGATCTCATATCGAAGGCATTCTTATTCCTTGGATTCAGTTTTACGGATCCAAATCTTGACTACATCTTGAGTAGAGTTCGCATCTCGTTCAGTAAAGATCAGAGGCAGCACAATTGCATTCTGCGAACGGTAAAAAGAGAAGCTGAAGAAAGTGAAGCAGATTTCGATTATCGAAAAAGAAAGCAGAAGCTATTTGTTCAGGATTTGAAGAGGTTCGGAATAAAGACGTTACTTGTTGATGAGTATAGTGATATCACAGACATTCTTCATGAGCTCGAAAGGCTTTACCGCAGAAAAACCGTATTTATATCAGGCGCGGCACATGAATACGCGCCCTATGACAAAGATAAAGCGTGCCAGTTTGTCTATGAGATTAGCAAAGACATTGCAAAGTCGGATTTCAGGATAGTTTCTGGTTTTGGTCTTGGCATTGGGAGTTCGGTAATAACAGGTGCGCTAGATCATGCTTACATGAGTGATCGCGGTAAAGCAGAAGATCACCTGATTTTAAGGCCTTTTCCGCAAGATCATGCTCATGACGGTAATTTATCGGCCCTTTGGACGAATTATCGGAAAGACATGATTGTCCATGCCGGGATAGCCGTATTTCTATTCGGGAACAAATTGGACGGTGACCAGGTTCGCCTGTCAAATGGTATGCGAGAAGAATTTGAAATTGCGAAGGAAGAGGGGCTGTTTTTGTTACCAATTGGAGCAACAGGCTCTATGGCGAAGGAATTGTGGGACGAGGTCAGTGGTTCATTCGATGAATATAACGGAACACACAAAGAAAAAATAAAAGAGAAATTTGAATT
>PKUO01000025.1 GCA_002869585.1 Sedimenticola sp. | reverse complement strand
CGCGGGCGACTGGTGGCAGAATATCTCATGTAGAAATTATGTTACGGGGCTGAACAGGGTAACTCAGGAATTAACCAACTCTGAATTCACGGATTCAGGATCATGACAATACTAGGGAGCCTGATCCCTGTCGCCGCTTTTGCCGCCACTGATATAAAACAATCCATCGACTGGGGTGTCATGGCAATGAGCCTGTTCGGCGGACTTGCCTTGTTTTTATACGGCATGGAGAAGATGGCGGATGCATTGAAGGCTGTAGCCGGCAACCGGATGAAAAACATCCTGGCCCGCTTAACCTCCAATCGCATCATGGGTGCGGCAACAGGCGCCTTTATCACCGCGATTATTCAATCATCGTCGGTTACAACTGTTCTTGTGGTGGGCTTTATCTCAGCCGGTTTAATGACCATGGCACAATCGGTAGGCGTAATCATGGGCGCCAATATCGGCACCACCATTACTGCCCAGATTGTTGCTTTCAAAGTGACAAAATTGGCACTGCTCATGATTGGCGTAGGATTTGGCATGCTGTTCGCCTCAAAAAAGGAGAGAACACGTCAATACGGCGCAATGATTATGGGGCTGGGTCTGGTGTTCTTTGGCATGAGCGTGATGAGCGATGCCATGAAACCCCTGCGCAGCTTCCAACCCTTCCTAGATTTGATGATCAGCATGGAAAATCCAATGATCGGCATCCTGGTGGCGGCAGCCTTTACCGGACTGGTGCAGTCCTCATCTGCCACTACCGGTATCGTGATCGTCATGGCCAGTCAGGGTTTTATCAGCCTGCCTGCAGGAATTGCTCTAGCATTCGGTGCGAATATTGGCACCTGCGTAACCGCTCTACTGGCGGCCATCGGCAAACCGAGAGAGGCGGTACGGGCCGCAATGGTCCATGTCGCGTTCAATGTGGCGGGAGTGATACTGTGGATTATGTTTATTCCGCAACTGGCAGAGTTCGTCGCCTGGTTCTCACCCTCTCATCCCGAACTCACCGGCATCGAACGCATGGGCGCAGAGACACCCCGGCAGATTGCCAATGCCCATACCATATTTAACATAGCCAACACCCTTATTTTCATTGGATTCACTACCCAAATTGCCCGACTGGTAGAGTGGCTGATCCCTGAGCGGGCGGAAGAGGAAGCGCTGGAAATCAGAGCCAAGTACCTTGATGAGGCATTACTCTCGACCCCCTCACTTGCTCTTGACCGGGTACGCATGGAGGTGCTGCATATGGGTGAGCGAGTGCAGGCCATGCTCGATAAAATCATGCCTGCGATTCTTGATGGTGATAGCAAGTCTCTTAAGCAAATTGCAGACATGGATGATGAGGTGGATATACTCTATGCTCAAATAATCGATTTTCTGGGGAATATCAGTAAAGAGTCTCTCACTGAAGATCAGACCGAGGAATTTCTGAGGCTTATGGAAGCAGTCAGTGACCTTGAAAACATTGGTGACACCATCGAAACGAACATGGTTCAGCTTGGTTTGGATCGCATTCGATCTGGTTTCACCATCAGTCCAGTGACCCGTGAAGTGTTAGTCAATCTTCAACTGATGATAACCAAAGGGTATCAAATAGCCATCCAGGCGGTTTCGCAGAATAATCTGGAGGCTGCCCGCACCGTTATTGCCATGAAAGATCAGATCACTGAATCGATTACATCAGCCAACATGCATCAAGCTGAACGCCTGGTCGTCGCGGAACCCCATCGCATTGCTGCCTACACCACAGAGGTGGATATCATTGAAATGCAGAAGCGCATTTACTATTTCTCCAAACGAATGGCAAAAACCGTGTTAGAGAGTCAGGGAGAGAAGGTATAACCGCAATGTCACATACATGTCATCACCTCGCAGTATATTCATTGCATATAAATTTATAACTATTTCAACAACAATTGGTTAGGCAGACATGGGTATCAAAAAACTGATCGAAAAGCTCCACCACTATCTAGACAGTGGCGAACAAAAGAAAACCGCCCAATGTGACAGAATCGATGATCTGCTGGAAGCACTAAAAAAGAAAGAGACGAAGCTGAAAAAAAATCTGGAAAGTGAAAAAAATCACAGCGCCAAGCGAAAACTGCAAATCAATCTAAAGGTTGTTCAGGTCCAAATGAAAAAATGCACTGCCCGACGGGACGAACTGAAGAAAAAGTGTAAATAGTTGCAATTGATACCCAGTAATGAAACTTCATAATTTCTCAACCATACTCCCCTGATGGATTCTCTCTTGGTCGTAATTTGATAAGATCACTGACATGAGTGATTGTGATTGCAGTATTGAAATATCTGACAAGTCCCAGAGCCATGTCTTAATCAAACTCCTGGCTATCAATGCCATAATGTTTGTTCTGGAATTGGGAATGGGTTTATACGCCCAATCAGCAGGCCTTATTGCAGATGCAATGGATATGCTTGCTGATGCAATTGTTTACGCAATTGGATTATATGCAGTCGGCCGATCTTTAACGCAAAAAGCAAATACTGCATTACTGTCAGGCTGGTTTCAGTCAGGACTTGGCCTTCTGATTATATTTGACATTATCAGGAGAATATTTTTCGGCAGCGAACCAGTTTCAGTGTTTATGATGAGTGTCGGTACAATTGCTCTTATTGCAAATATCATTTGCCTGAAGCTGATAGAGGCGCATCGCCATGGTGAAGTCCATATGCGCGCCAGTTGGATATTTTCAAAAAATGATGTAATTGCGAATGCCGGTGTTGTTTTAGGTGGCGCACTAGTGTGGATGCTCGATAGCCGATGGCCTGACTTGATTATTGGTTCATTGATAGCATTACTCGTGTTAAATGGGGCAAGACATATTATCCAAGATGCCCGACAAGAGTTGACTGCTCAGACGTCATGTTGCGATGATGTAAACTGCGACTCAAGCCCGGCGGCCAGCGTCCAGACGATTGAAAAGTCAAAATAAAGCTATTGCCTGCTAACACTGCCTATACCCATTTTCGGTCACTGTGATTCGAAAAGCGCTTGAGCCATGAGGTAAAACCAGCGCCTACTTTGGGCCGCATTGCTGTCAGAAGTGGTTAATACTGATCCTTAAAGACTGCCGAATCACATCATTCAACTGTCCACCCAGTCCTTGGGTTTGAGCTGATCCGGACGCAGCCTGGCGGTAAAATATTCATCAGCGGCCTCGACATCGACCGGTTGTTTATCTCGATTTTGCAGCGACTGTTCGTAGTCATTCCAACCCCGCAGACCGGTCTTCAGGGAGACTACATTCTTGTAGCCGAGCACCTGCATCGAATTGGCCGCCAGCACACTGCGGTAACCGGAGCGGCACACCACAATAATCTCGCGATCTCTGGACCTGACCAGTTCCGGATTGGTCTCCTCGTAATCCCATTCACAGGCGGATTCGAGTATGCCCCTTGGCACATTGATCGAACCGGGAATATGCATGGCGTCGAATTCATAGGGTTCCCGCACATCAATGATCAGAAGGTCGGGATTATCCTGCAGGCGCTCTTCCAGATCCCAGGGCATGATCTCCTTGACATCCGTTAGACAGCTGCGGATCAGTTCGATAAACCTCATCATGTCGTTACTTCCTGTGCTGGTGTGACTCTTCTATTGATATTATAAATACTGCGGTACTGGAACTACGCTGTATAGCCATTCGGGCTATCCCTTGGAGCAGAGATTCTGTTCAACGGCAATCACCGCCGCCTCAACCCGTGAATGAACATCCAGTTTGCGCAGTATGGCTTTAACATGCAGCTTAACCGTACCATCCGAGATTCCCAGGTTTCTGGCGATAACCTTATTGCTCTGCCCTTCGGCCAGGTGACAGAGAATTTCGCGTTCACGCGGCGTCAGATCATCCAGGACGGTCTGCGGAGTCGACGCCTGATTCTCTCCCTGCACCGCCTTGGCCAGAATACCCGTCAGTTCCTTGGCCACCACGGTGTGTCCCTGAACAATTTCATTCAGCGCGGTAATCAGCTCATCGGGCTCCATGTCTTTCAACAGATAACCCTGTGCGCCATTCTGCAGTGAGTCGATGACATCTTTCTCATCGCGGCTGGTGGTGAGAATGGCGACCGGCATGGTCAGGTTGCGTTCACGCAACTCTTTCAACACCTCGATACCGTTCATGTCCGGCATACGCATGTCCAACAACACAACCTCAGGCCGTTCCTGTTCGACCCTTTCGATGCCCTCCTGGCAATCACCCAATGCCGCAACCACGCTCAGCCCGCGGCGCTGCAGCAGCTCCTGCAGCCCAATCCTGAACAGCGCATGGTCATCGATGAGCAGTATTCGCATCATACAGCCTCTTTCTGTTGCTTTTCTTTCTGCTTGAGACTGGGATTGTAGATCAGCTCGACACGCGTACCCTCACCCGGTTCACTCTCGATGCGCAGGCTGCCACCCAGTCGGCGCGCACGCTCTTCCATGATCGACAAGCCGATATGTTCACCCGGACTGCCATCCGGTGCAAAGTTATCAAAACCCACACCATCATCTTCGATCAGCAGCATATACTCGCCTTCTGCATTACAGGTCATCAGGATACGCACGGTATGGGCATGGGCATGTTTACGGATGTTCGCCAGGCTCTCCTGAACGATACGCAAAATCTGCATTTCCTCGCTCGGGCCAAGGGTGATCTGGCGGCAACTGCGCTGGAAGAAAATCGGTATGCCGGTATCCTCGCGAAAGCGCTGGGTGATTCTCTCCAGCGCAGGCTCCAGGCCGCGCTGGTCCAAGGGCGCGCGAAAGCTGTAAAGCAAGGCGCGCAGCTCGGTATGCGCCTCATCGATACCGTTGCGGATTCGATCCAGTTCATTGTGCGCACGCTTGTCCGAATGGGTCTGTTCCATGGTCTCATCCAGCATACGCACCTGCAGGCGCAGACTGGCGAGCGTCTGCGCCAGTGAATCGTGCAGTTCATGGGCCAGCGCTGTACGTTCACGCATGATCGACATACGATGGGCTTCTTCATCAGAGCGCTGCTTGGCGATCGCCATCCCGAGATGATTACCAATGGTTGATAACAGATCGAGCAGATCCTCACGGCCCGACATACCCGGCGCCTTGACATACAGGGTATAGATACCCAGCACATCATCGTGAAAATTGAGCGGCACCGTGACCTCTTCCATCTGATCCCGGTTGAACATCTTGCGGTTGTTGCGCCGACTGCACTCTTCCGCATCGTGAACACAGAGGATATCGGCGCTGCTCAGCGCCTTTCCGCATTCGCACAGGTAGACTGGCAGCTGTTCCTTTTCAGACAACATCTGATCTTTGTCGTCAATCGAACCGACCAGGCGCATATACCCTTCGGAGGTCAGCACCTGCACCTTTGCTGCATAGGCATGCACCATCTCTTTCTGAACGCGCAAAAAACGCATCAGCAATTCGTCGAGATCGCTCACCTTGTTGATGCTGGCGGCTACGTCATAGAGGATTTTCAGGGCCGCCGTCTGCTGGGCCAGTCGCCGGGTCTGGCGGGCAACCCGATTATCCATATCCTCGTAAAGATCGATCAACTCGCCACTGAGACTATCCAGATCGCGGGCAACCCCGCCGAGTACACCCACGCTCTCCATGGGCAGCGAAGACCAGGGCTCGCCGTGGCAGACATCGTTAACTGCCTGTTCCAGCTCACCCAGGGGTTTCAACAGTTGCTGGCGAAGACGTACGGCACCAAGAATTCCAGCGGTAAGCGCAACTATGGCTACCAGCAGAAACATCCTGGAAAACCTGTGCTCGCCATCGAGCCCCGCATACAGATAGATACTGAGGAAGAGATTGAACAGCAGTGAAGCAGCAAGCACACCCAGTGGCCAGAACAGACGCCCGACCAGGAGGAGTCGCAGCACCGATGACCGCTTCAGCAGGCGCATCAGTCTGCCTTGCGTTGCAGGATTTGGGGGTTCCTGGATATTGGGATCGGCTTCAGTCATCTGTGGTTGCTTGTTCATGGATTAAACCAGTGCCTGTTAACACTATCATATTGCGCGGTAAATCTATCCCGATCAGTCATGAAAACAGTCTAGCTATGGCCTGTAGACGCTGTTCCCTGAGAGCGCGTCCCAATTCCGCCCCGGCCAATCCATCCGCCTGCAAGGACTCCGCAGAAATCCCGCTGATCACATCTGACGCCGACCTGAACAGATCACAGGCCTGCTCTGCCTGCTCAGGCCATAAGGCGCTGCAGATGAGCAACAGCAGGGCAAAACGTTCCGGCTGCTGCAGCGCCCGTCCCTTCTCCAGAAATTCCAGGGTTTGGGCCGCGTCCGCGATCAGCGGGCTGTGGAATAACGGCCCCAGATTCAGGGTGAGTTCCATCAGTTCACGATAGCCCTTCTCCACCGGGAGATCCAGGGTACTGTCGCCGGTGTTCTCAGCCGCCCGGAAACAGGCAACGACAAAACGGGCGCGCGCATCCGTGGTTGTTTTTGTAATGCGCTCCAGCGCTTCCATGGGATCAGGCAACCTAGTGTCAGCATGCCCCTGCGGTTCAGCAAACAGGGCGGCCATCCCAGGCAACAGACTGCTCAGTGCGCCGCAGCGATGCAATACCTGAAAGAAACGCCAGGGCTGATTTTCAACCAGAGCGCGCTGCATCTCCTGCAAGATGCGTTGCCGCCTTAGCGCTGCCATATCTTCGGAATCGGCCATTTTTTTCATCAGGGCATGGGTGCCGTGGGCGACCTTGAAACCCCACTGCCCAAGTTTTGCAGCAAACCGGGCGACTCGCAGCACCCTGACCGGGTCCTCGACAAAGGCCGGTGATACGTGCCGAAAAATACCGTCATCCAGATCCACCCTGCCGTTGAACGGATCGACAATCCCGCCAGTCTCATCTTCGGCCATGGCGTTGATGGTCAGATCACGGCGCTGCAGGTCCTGCTCCAGGGTGACATCAGGCCCGGCATAGACATCAAAGCCCTTGTATCCCAGACCGGTCTTGGTTTCACGCCTGGCCAGGGCATACTCCTCGCCGGTTTCCGGGTGCAAAAAGACCGGAAATTCGGAATCGGCACGCCGATAGCCGAGATCAAGCATCGCCTGTTCTGTGGCGCCAACCACGACCCAATCCCGATCCTTGACCGGCAAATCCAGGAGTCTGTCCCTAAGCGCGCCGCCGACCAGATAGATTCTCACGCCTCCGACTCCAGCATCTTCTCCCGTTCCTCCTGCTGCAGCTGCCACATGTTGTGATAGATACCCAGTTGCTGCATCAGTTCGCGGTGGTTGCCCCGTTCGACGATCCGTCCCTGATCCATGACCAGGATGCGGTCGGCATCGACAACCGTCGAGAGTCGATGGGCAATCACCAGCGTGGTGTGATCACGGGCTACCTGGCGCAGGGTCTCCTGAATCGCCTGCTCGGTCTTACTGTCGAGTGATGAGGTGGCCTCGTCAAACACCAGGATGCGTGGCCGCTTGAGAATGGCGCGGGCGATGGCAATGCGCTGTTTCTCACCACCGGAGAGCTTCAGCCCCCGCTCGCCGACCAGCGTCTCATAGCTCTGGGGAAGGGATTCGATGAACTCGCGGATATGCGCCATTGCGGCAGCCTGCTTGATCTCCTCCATGCTCGCATCCGGCCGGCCATAGGCCAGGTTATAGTAGATGCTGTCATTAAACAGCACCGTATCCTGGGGCACTATGCCAATTGCCTCACGCAGGCTCTCCTGGGTCACGTTGCGCACATCCTGGCCGTCGATTAGCACCGCCCCGGCGGTGACATCATAGAAACGGAACAGCAGCCTGGAGAGCGTCGATTTACCAGCACCGCTGTGTCCCACCACCGCCACCTTTTCACCTGCGCCAATGGTGAAGTCGACATCATAGAGAATCTCCCGGTCAGACTGGTAGGCAAATCCGACATGCTCGAAGCGCACTTCGCCTTTTGTCAGGGTCAGGTGGCCTGCGTTGGCCTTGTCCCTGATCTCCGGCTTCTGCTCGAGCAGTTTGAAAATCAGATCCATATCCGCTAGCGAGTATTTGATCTGGCGATAGACGATGCCGAGAAAATTCAGCGGGATAAACAGCTGCAACAGGAAGGCGTTGACCAGCACCAGATCACCAATGGTCATGCTTCCCTTCACCACGCCATTCGCGGCGAACAGCATGATGACCATCACGCCGAGACCGATAATCGCCCCCTGGCCGAAATTGAGCAGCGACATCGAGGTCTGGCTCATCACCGCCTTGCCCTCCCACTCTTCCAGGGTGCTGTCAAAGCGCCTCAGCTCCAGTTGTTCATTACCGAAGTACTTAACCGTCTCGTAGTTGATCAGGCTGTCCAGGGCGCGGCCGTTCGACTCCGACTCAAGGCTGTTCATCTGCAGGCGGTAGTCCATGCGCCACTCGGTCACGGCAAAGGTAAAAACGACGTAGATAGCCACTGTGCCGAAGGTCACCAGGGTGAATACGATGTCGTACTGGGTGAACAGAATCACCGCCACCAACGAAAACTCCACCACCATAGGCATGATGCTGAATACCATGTAGTTTAGGATTGAGCTGACGCTGCGGGTGCCCCGTTCAAGATCCCGGCTGATAGCACCGGTCTTGCGTTCCAGGTGGAAGCGCAGGGATAGATTGTGCAGATGGGTCATCACCTGGGTTGAGAGGCTGCGCATGGCGTGATAGCGGACGCGGGCAAACACGATATCGCGCAGCTCGTTAAACAGCGAACTGCCGATTTTCAGCGCACCATAGGCGACCAACAGGAAAACCGGCAATACCAGCAAGGTATTATCCGACTTATCCATGCGATCGACGATCTCCTTGAGCACCAGCGGAATACCGACATTGGCAACTTTTGCCAGCACCAGGCATCCAACCGCAATCAGCGCCCGTCCCCGGTAATCCCAGAGGTAAGGCAGCATGTTGCGCAGATTTTTCCAATCCCTGCGATCGGCGTGGGGTTTCATCTGCTCGAAACTGTGATGTGACATGCTAAAATGCTTTCAATCGTAAATTAAATCCATCATGCTTCGCGGATTCTATATGAAATCGGAAGCTGATAGCGAAGTTAAACAGGCAGCCGGCGACCGATGATTGCCGCAATGCCCCTGTGAGAAAGTGGATATGACCCAGGATTGCAGTTACAACGAGCTTTATCCGCTCCAAGTGCTTGATGACAGCATGACGCCGGAGTTTCCGGAAAAATGCATTATCGTCATCGAACCCGCAGAAGTCTGCGCAACCGGAGCCTACGTCATCGCGTCGGTCAACGGCGAGCGTTGGTTCCGCCAGTTTGTGCGCGCCTCCGATGGCAGTGAAAAGCTGGTAGCCATCAACGACAGCTATCCGGAGATCCCCCTCAACGACGGCGAATACAGAATTGAAGGCGTCATCGTACAACGAAACGTCAGCCGCGACATCCGGCATTACAAACCCTACATGCCCAACAACGGGGTCGAGCTTCAGTAAAGGCATGACAAACCATCGCCTGACTGCCGGTTTTGCCATTCTAGCGATTCTGCTGCTGTTCGGTTGCTCGCAACAGCAGGAGAAGAGCGGTGGCCAGCCCAAGACGCCCCCGGAACACCTGGTCGAAGTGGTGACAGTCGAACACCGCGCCGTCAGCACCGCTCATCAACGCACCGGCACCCTGCGCGCCAGGCGCACCGTGCGCATCCATAACCAGGAAGAGGGCAAAATAACCAAGGTCCCGTTCTACGAGGGCGACCGGGTGAAACAGGGCGATATCGTAATCGCCATGGCCGATGATCTGCTGCGCGCCGAGCTGGACAAGGCTCAGGCCACCTCCCAACAGGCCAGCATTGATCTCAAAAGGCTACGCGAACTGGTGAAAAAACGCGCCATTTCGGAGGATGAGGTGGCACGGGCACAGACCGCCATGGATGTCGCCCAGGCTGAAAAGAAACTGCTGGAGACACGACTGGGCTACACGCGTATTGCCGCACCCTTTAACGGCGTGGTGAGTGAACGCCATATCGAACCTGGCGATGTGGTGGCCCGGCACACCCATCTGCTGACCCTCACTGATCCTGAATCCCTGGTCACCGAGTTGCATGTCTCTGAACTCTTGCTGCCGCATATCGCCACCGGCGATCCGGTGAATGTAATCATCGACGCCCTGGGCAACCAGACCTATTCAGGGCGGGTTTTGCGCATCCACCCCGATCTCGATCCAATCACCCGTCAGGGTATTGTCGAAATCATTCTCGATCCGGTGCCGGAAGGCGCCCGTTCGGGGCAGTTTGCCCGCATCACCCTGACCACCGCAGAGGTAGAGCGCGCACTGATCCCCTTTGGCTCGGTGCAGCACGACCGGGATGGCGAATTTGTCTACCTGATGGACGGCGACCTCAAGGCCAGGCGCAGGGCGGTACGCTCCGGAATCCGGATCGCCGATAAGATTGAAATACTAAGTGGACTGGAAAGTGGCGAGCAGGTGATCAGCCGCGGATTTCTCGGACTGACCCTCGACAAACTTGTGAAACCGGTCAATACCTCGACCAATTGATCATCTTGAGTAGGGCTGATGCTCAGCAAGGCGCTTTATGAAACGAACCCCTAGAAACATCGGTGGCGGTCTCGCCACCTGGTCAATCAGACACCCGATCGGGGTGGTGATGATCACCCTTGCGGTGATGGTCATCGGGCTGTTTGCCCTGGAGCGTCTGAACATCGATCTCCTCCCGCACATCATCTATCCCGATATCCGCGTGCGCATCCTTGATCCTGGCGTCCCGGCCAAGATCATGGAAGACGAGATCACCCGCCAGCTCGAAGAGCAGTTGGCGATCACCGAAGACGCCATTCACGTGGAATCACAGACCAGCGAGGGCAACAGCTCGGTCTCGCTCTCCTTCGAATATGGCAAGGATATCGATATCGCCCTGCGCGATGCCAGCACCCGCCTCGACCGGGCCAAACGCTTTCTGCCCGACTCGATCGATCCGCCGATCATCTACAAGCGCGACCCCTCGCAGCGCCCCGTTGCCGAGTATATCGTCAGCTCCCGACTGAGAAACCCGGTGGAGCTGAGAAGCTGGGTCGATTACAACCTGAGCAAATGGCTGCTCAACATCCCCGGGGTGGCCGCCGCGGAGGTGGGAGGCGGACTGATCCGCGAAATCCAGATCGAGATCGATCAGAACAGGCTCTCCGGACTCGGCCTGGACATCCTGGATATCGCCGATGTCCTGGAGACGGCAAACCGGGAGATTCCCTCCGGCAGGCTGATCATGGCCGACACCGAGATCAGCGGGAGAACCTCGGGACGTTTCAAACAGGTGGATGAGATCATCAACATGCCGCTGCTGGTCACCTCCGAACAGGGCGAGCAGCGCACGGTGCCGCTGGGCGAAATCGCCCAGATCATCGATGGCACCGAGGATGAGCGTCTGAAGATCCGCCTCAATGGACTGCCCGGCATCAAACTGTCGATTCAGAAGCAGCCTCAGGCCAACACCGTCACCGTGGTCGATCTGGTAAACGCCCAGCTCGAAGAACTGTCAGGCAACGGCCTGATCCCCGAAGATATTCAGATTCATATTGTCGACGATCAGGCGCGCTATGTACGCCGTTCCCTTGATAATGCCCTGAGCGCAGCGGCCAGCGGCGCAACACTGGCGATGTTGGTGGTCTTCATCTTTCTGGGCAGCATACGCCGAACCCTGATTATCGGCAGCGCCATTCCGATCGCCATTCTGGTGACCTGCATCCTGATGGCGGTCAGCGGCCTGACACTCAACATCATGACCCTGGGTGGTCTGGCGCTGGGTATCGGCATGCTGGTGGACAGCACCATCGTGATGCTGGAGAACATTTACCGGCATCAACGTCTGGGAGAGCAGCAGGAGCAGGCCTCGCACGATGCGGCAGCGGAGGTCAACAGCGCGATTGTCGCCTCCACATCGACCAATCTGGCGGCGGTACTGCCCTTTCTGTTCATCAGTGGACTGGTGGGACTGCTGTTCCAGGAGCTGATTCTGACCATCTCAGCGGCGATTCTCGCCTCGATGCTGGTGGCGCTGACCCTGATCCCCGCCCTCGCCGGGCGCATACCCGCGAGCCGCGAGGGAATGATGCGACGCGGCGTGAACCGGGTGATGACCGCCTTGGAGAACGGCTACTCCAGGACTATCGGGGTGCTGATCCGCTTTCCCTGGCTGATCGTGCTGGCCTTCATCATCGGGCTGGCAACCGTCCTGCCGCGGCTGCTGGATGCCAAGCAGATTTTTCTGCCCAACATGGATGAGGGCCAGGTCTATCTGAGCATCGAGGCGGACAAGGGCGTCAATGTCGAGAGCATGAACGATCTGACCCAGCGTATCGAGGCGATCATGTACCAGCAGCCTGAGGTGGACACCCTGTTCACCACGGTCGGCGGGCATGTGTTCGGTAGCTCGCAGCACGAGTCCGCAAATCGGTCCAGCATCAAGATCCAGCTCAAGCCCAGGGATCAGCGGGGCAACATCAGCAGCCGGGCCTGGATCGCGAAAACCCAGAAACTGCTCAATGATGAGCAGATTGCCGGGGTGAAAATGCGCATGTCCGCCCCGGGCATTCGCGGCATACGTATCAGCAGCAGCGATGATGACTTTGCGCTGCGCATCAACGGTCCCAACCTGACCGTCCTGGAAAACCTGGCCGAAGCGGTAAAAAACCGCCTGCAGACTGTCCAAGGGCTACGCAATCTTCAGCACACCGCAGAGAGCAAGAACCAGGAACTGTCGATCAATGTCGATCGACAGCGGGCAGCGGCCTACGGACTGACCATCGAAGATGTCGGCCAGGCAGTTCGCTTTGCCCTGCAGGGCAGCGAGGTCACCGACTTCATTGCCAATGACCGTTCGATCAATATACTGCTGCGCCTGAAGCGAGAGGATATCGACACCCCATCCGACATTGAGAACGTTATTCTATTCAGTAAAAACACCCCGCGTGTTCCTGTGCGTCTTAGCGATATCGCCAGTCTGGAGCTGATACCGACACCCTCCGCGATCATGCGCGACAAGCAGCAGCGCATCGTCGAGATCAGCGCCTTGCTGGCGGAGGACACCGCCCTCTCCGAGGTGATTGACCGGGCGATGGCCGCAATCAGTGACCTGGAGGTTCCGAAAGGCTACAGCATCTATGAATCGGGCAACCTGGAAACCCTGAAAGAGGGCAAGAGTCTCAGCTACCAGCTTCTTGGCCTGGCGCTGTTCCTGGTATTCGTGGTGATGGCGGTGCAGTATGAATCGCTGAGAAATCCGCTGGTCATAATTCTGAGCGTACCATTCGCCGTCATCGGGGTGGTGATCGGCATGGAAATTACCGACCTGCCACTCTCCATGCCCACCTGGCTGGGGTTGATCATGCTGGCTGGCATTGTGGTCAACAACGCCATCGTTCTGGTGGAATATATCGAGATTCAGCGCAACCGTGACCTGGCAGTCATCCCGGCGATTATCGAAGCGGCCCGCCTGCGTCTGCGGCCGATTCTGATGACCACCCTCACCACGGTGGTGGGCATGCTGCCTTTAGCCTTCGCCATCGGTGAAGGTTCCGAGATGCTCCAGCCCCTGGCGGTCACCATTGTCTCCGGACTGCTCTTTTCGACCCTGGTCAGTCTGCTGCTGGTGCCGGCGGTTTACTCTATATTCTCCTTCAAAAACAGATGATTGCCTGTTAATCAGGGTCCTGCCCTGGGACTATAGCCGATAGGGGTTTTTTCCTAAAGATTCTGCCGAGTGCGCCGATACTCTGAGATATTGATACATCTGAGTTGGCTGCCATCATCAATGAAAAGCAAAATAACGCCCACCAACCAGCAGCGTGAGCTGCGCGATGATGACTTCATCGTCTCGAAAACCGACCTCAAGGGTCGTATCACCTACTGCAACCGCATCTTCATGGAAATCGCCGGATACGAGGAGTCCGAACTCCTGGGCATTCAGCACAATATTATCCGTCATCCGGATATGCCAAGAGCGGTATTCAACATGCTCTGGGAGACGCTCAAGGGCGGCCAGGAGTTTTTCGGTTACGTCAAGAACCTGTGCAAGGATGGCAGCCATTACTGGGTGTTCGCCAATGTCACCCCCAGCTACAACCATAAGGCCGAAGTGGTTGGCTACCATTCGGTACGCCGCCGTCCAAGACCGGAGGCACTGCAGATCATAACCCCTATCTACCAGGAGATGCTCGCTGCGGAAAAAAAGGCGGGTGCAGTTCAAGCCATTCCGGCTTCGAGCGCCATCCTGAAAACAAAAATTGCTGAATTCAGTAAAGACTATGAACATTTCATCCTGGAAATTTAGCCCGGACTTTCACGCCAAACTCTCTCTCGGGCTGCTGTTCCTAATCGCCGCCCTGGAGTTCTGGCGTTATGGGCTGAATCCGATCCCAATCGGATATTTGTTGGTCGGGATTATCGTCTTCTTTGTACGGCGGAAATCAATCCTGCAGCACAAACAGATGCTGGACAAGTTTAAGGCGATGGGCAATGCAATCATCACCGGGGATATGAACTATCGCATCACCGGCATCGATTCCAGCCATGAGCTGGCGACCACCGCCTGGGAACTCAACGAGGGCCGCGACCAGGCAGAGACCTTCGAAAAAGAGGTGCATACTGCGTTCACCCAGGTTGAAAACAACAGATTCCACCGCAAGTGTCTTGAGCAGGGACTGCATGGTGGTTACAAGAGCGCCATCAAGCGCATCAATGTCTCTCTGTCAGCTATGGAAAGTGCGTTTAAGCAGAAAGAACTGGATAAGTTAAGCAGCGATATTTCTGAGCTAAAATCGAATGCATTGCTTGCCAATCTACAACGCAGCCAAGGAGATCTGATACAGATTACCCATGATATGGAGCATGTTGAAACCATTTCCAGTGATGCGGTAAATCTAGCGAGAGCCGGGCAAAACTCGATCCAGGATGTTACGGGGAACTTGTCACAACTCATAGAGATGATCAAAGCCATACAAAGCTCATCGCAAGAATTGAGTAAACGCAGTGCAGAAGTTTTTGAGGTTTTATCAATGATTACCGGTATTGCTGACCAGACAAACCTGCTGGCATTGAATGCTGCAATCGAGGCAGCACGTGCCGGAGAGCATGGCCGGGGATTCGCTGTGGTTGCCGATGAGGTGAAGAAACTGGCAGAAAAAACCAAAGTGGCTACTGCCAGCGTTGAACACATCATCCACGCTTTTAACAAAGCGACTGATGCGATGGCCAGTGAGGCTGAAACTATGGGCTTCATGGCAGACAGTTCCAGCGTTGTCGTCAACCGTTTTGAAACCGATTTTAAACAGTTTGCCGATATCGCAATCAAAACCCATAAAACAGTTTGCTACAGCCAGGTCATTGCCAACGCCTCTCTGATTAAGGTTGACCATATGATCTATATGCAGAATAGTTATCGTGCCTTTGAAACCGGAAAGGACTCAAAAGAGTGGAATGCTGTTACCGTTGATCATCACAATTGCCGTTTCGGAAAATGGTTTGATTCCGGCACTGGTCTCAACATGTTCAGTCATCTGCCCTCATATCGTAAGCTTGATAACCCCCATATGAGAGTACATACACATTCGCATAGAGCTTTAGAAAATATATCCAAAAACTGGAAAACAGACGCTACAGTGAGGGCACAGATTTTAGAAGAATATCAGGCAGCTGAGGCCGCCAGTAAGGAGATGATTGAC
>PKUO01000032.1 GCA_002869585.1 Sedimenticola sp. | reverse complement strand
CCTAGGGCGGGACAACCCGGCAGATGATCGGCATCCTCGGCGGCACCTTCGACCCCATCCACTACGGCCATCTGCGCACCGCGCTGGATGTGCAGCAGGTGCTGGGGCTGGAGGAGATCCGCCTGATTCCCCTGCGCGATCCTCCCCACCGCGAGCAGCCGCACAGCACCCCGGAACAGCGCCTGGAGATGACCCGGGCGGCGGCGCAGTATGAGCCGCTGTTCAGGGTCGATGAGCGGGAGTTGCAGCGCGAAGGGAAGTCCTATTCAGTCGATACGCTGCGTTCGCTGCGTGCCGAACTGGGTCCGGCGCTGCCTCTCTGCCTGCTGGTCGGCACGGATGCGTTCAAGGGATTTCCGAGCTGGCACCAGCCCGAGGAGATACTGAAGCTGGCGCACCTGGTGGTGATGCAGCGCCCCGGCGAGCCCCACCCGGCGATCTACAGCGAGCATACCCTCAGGGATCCGCAGGCACTAAGGCAACGACCAGCCGGCTCTATCTACTATTTGACGGCCACTCAGTTGCAGATCTCCTCGACCGCGATCCGCAAGATGGTACACCAGGGAAAATCCCCGCGTTTTCTGCTGCCGGAGAGTGTTCTGGCGATTATCGAACGCGACCGGCTCTACCGCTAGCACCCGGAATTTCGTCGAAAAACTGCGGCCCGGGGATATTTCCGATAAAATGCCCGGGAAGACCATTCAACAATTACCCAATATTTCAGGAGAATCAATGCAGGTAGAAGCACTCCGCGACCTGGTGATCAAGACTCTGGACGACATGAAGGCTCAGGACATCAAGGTTCTGGATGTCCGTGGCAAAACCAGCATCACCGATATAATGGTCATCGCCAGCGGCACATCCGACCGGCACGTTAAATCACTGGCGGAAACCGTCGCCTTCCAGGCCAAAGAGGCCGGCGAGACCCCTCTCTGTATCGAGGGGGCGAATGAGGGTGAATGGGCGCTGGTTGACCTAAACAGTGTCGTTGTCCATGTCATGCAGTCCAAGGTCCGCGACTTTTACCAGCTGGAACGTCTCTGGTCGATGGACGCCCCGGACAGCAATGACCTGGCCGCAACCGCTGAACACAGCTAACCCGGACTGAATCGGCGATGGATCGCTTCGACCGCATCTTTGACCTCCACAAACTGCTCAGCGCCGCCCGCCAGCCGGTATCGCGCCAGCGCATCGAGCAGGAGCTGGAGTGCTCAAGGGCCACTGCCAAACGCATCATCGAGTCGATGCGCCTCTATCTCAACGCCCCGATCAAGTATGACCGCGACCGCAACGGTTACTACTACGACCCATCAGAAGGCGAGATGTACGAACTGCCGGGCGTCTGGTTCAACGCCTCGGAACTGCACGCCCTGCTGAGCGTGCAGCAGCTGCTCAACGAGGTGCAGCCGGGTCTGCTGGAACAGCAACTGGCGCCACTCACCCAGCGCATCGAAAGCCTGCTGCAACTGCACAACAGCACCTCAGAAGGACTCAGTGGCCGGATAAAGATCCTGCGCGCCGCCGCCCGTCCTCCTGGCCCCTGTTTTCAACAGATCGCCGATGCACTGGCGCGTGGAAAACGCATTGAACTCGATCACTTGAACCGCAAATCAGGGGCGACGACACACCGTCAGGTATCGCCCCAGCGGTTGATCCATTACAAGGACAACTGGTATCTGGATGCCTACTGCCACCTGCGCAAAGGGCTGCGCACCTTTTCCGTGGACGCTATCGGCGACGCCAGACCGCTGGATGAAAAATCCAAAGAGATTACGAGTGAAGAGCTGGATCAGTATTACGGCAGCGCCTACGGCATCTTTTCCGGCGCGGCTGACAAGACTGCCATCCTGCGCTTCAACCCGGAGGTTGCACCCTGGGTTGCCACAGAACAGTGGCATCCCCAGCAAAAAGGCGAGTGGCTTGAGGACGGCCATTACCAGCTGGCGATACCCTACAACAGCAGCACCGAGCTGGTGATGGACATCCTCAAGTATGGCCCGAATGTATTGGTAATCGGGCCAGAGAGTTTGAAAAAACTAATCAGACAATCACTACTCGATACCTACAGTAGGTATGAAATGTAAAACCACTTGATGGGTGATTAGTTTTACTACTCGGATAAATCAGGACACGGTAAGCTGCAATCGGTTGTTAAGGTCATACCAACCACACATTCCCCCTCAGCACCTGAAAGGGGTGGAGCGCCATCAAAAGGCGATAACGTTGACAACACAATACCTCCAGCCACAGTTGTGCCGATCGATAATTGCTGCACCTCACCACAATGAAGCGTGGTTGAACCCGATGGTGTTGTTATCTCAAAGTCAGGATCCAAGCGAGCATAAGATGGGGCAAAGTCAAAAAGCAGATTGCTCATCACAAATACAGCAACCGCAGCAGCAATACCTTGGCCAGCCTTTTTCCTCATGACATAAAACGTCAGTACTGATAGCGCAACACTGATCAAAGCCACCAACCAAGGACTGAGCGGAACCGCATGGGCGCCCCAGCCTACATTCCAGCCTTGTGAGAAAGCACTACCTGATACCAGTAGGAACCCCAAAAACAAAAGTATTTTGTAACTATTCAGCTGAAATCTGAAAAAAGTACTTGACAGGTTTTTTCTGTATATTTCCCCGTTTTGACGATAGATCTCCTGCTGCTGCAATTGTAATT
>PKUO01000007.1 GCA_002869585.1 Sedimenticola sp. | reverse complement strand
AAAGTGTTCACGTTGAAACCGGAATGAGCGTTCACGTTCGACCAGAACAGGTGTTCACGTTGAACCGGAATGGGTGTTCATGATGGGCCGGAATATGCAGTTCGGGCAGGGGGGGTAACCAAGAAGCGCTAAGCTATGCATTTTGTAATCTCATATCGAGCACGGAATTCTAAATCAGCCATCCCTTGGCTTTGACTCCGACATAGAGACAAATTCTGCCAGGTCACCTAATTCACATCCAAAATATTCGCAGAGTTTGTCCAGATTATCCGTTGTGGTGTTATAGCCTTTGATATTGGCAATCTTTGATAGTGTAGTTCGATGGATTCCCGTTGCGCGTGCAATCTCCTCCAGGGTTACCCGTCGATCCTCCTGAAATTCTTTATCTGCAACTAATTGTTTCAATCGAAAACGAATCACAAGATCAGCCCCTCATTTTTGACTATTCGCATAGCACCATTTTGTTGCCAGCAAAGGAATATTTTCAATAACCCATACTCAATCAGCGCTACTAAAACAATCATATAACAACATCATTCGTGGCTCTATTTCATTATTTGTAGTGATTTCTCTATCTTCGTGCTTGACAATCACGAATTACACTCTAGAATGTCATTTATACGCTACATTAATTACATTAAAGACTACCAATGATGAGTATTACCTACCTAACCACAGAAGAACTTTCAGAAAGAATCAAGTATGACTCCCGGTACATCAGGGAAAAACTAAACGATACAGTTCTCATCGAAGGGACCCACTATGTACGGCCATTTGGGAGAAGAAAGATTCTGTATCTGTGGGAACGGATCGAACAGGACTTTATTGAAACGGAAGTCGCTATTCCATTAAGAGCAGGAGGAATATGCCGTGGGTAGCATCAGAAAACGAAAAGGCAGTAACTGTTTATTCTTCGATTTTCGTTATATGGGGAAGAGATGTCGCGAACAAACAACCCTTCAAGACACAACATCAAATAGAACAAAAATGAAAAAAATGATGGACCGTATTGAGGTGGAAATAGCTCTAGGTTCTTTTAAATACAGAGATTACTTCCCTGCCAGTAGCATGCTTAAAGTCTTTGAAGAATTAGAACAGGGCCGTCCGGGAGACACGCCATTATTCAAAGATTTTGCGAGTGAATGGTATGACGAGATGATCGTAGAGTGGAAAGAATCCTATGCGGATACAGTATCACTCAATATTCGTGTCCACCTCAACCCACACTTTGCGGGGAAAAGTATAAGCCACATTACAAAAGCGGATATTCTTAAATTCAGGTCACTTCTGGCTAAAGAACCCGGTCTGACCAATGAGTTTCTCTCCCCAAGTCGTGTCAATCATGTGATGACCACGCTGAGACAGATCCTCAACGAAGCAGCAGATCGTTATGAATTCAATAACCCTTTTCTAGGAATTAAACCTTTGAGAGTAGAAAAGACAAAGGTTGATCCTTTTACCCTGGAAGAGGTCATGCTGTTCCTTGATGCTGTGAAACCAATTTATAAGGATTATTACACCGTACGCTTTTTCACCGGTCTCCGTTCTGCAGAAATCGATGGTTTGAAATGGGAGTACGTTGATCTCGCAGGGAAACTTATTCAGGTCCGTGAAACCCTAGTGGAAGGAAAAATTGAGACGCCAAAGACCACCGAATCCCAGCGATATGTTCAGCTTAACTCCATGGCACTCAACGCACTTGAAAATCAGTTTGAGATTACTGGTGATCACCCAAGTGGGTATGTGTTTCTCAGCACAAAAGGTAGTGCTATAGACCGGCGCAATCTGAGAAAACGAATCTGGTATCCCACCCTGGAAAAGGCCGGTCTACGTACAAGACGCCCCTATCAGACCCGGCATACGGCTGCCACGCTCATGCTGGCCTCTGGTGAGAATCCTGAATGGATTGCCCGCCAGATGGGACACACCACCACCGAGATGTTGTTTCGCGTCTACTCACGCTTCGTACCCAACCTGACACGCCAGGATGGCTCTGCCTATGAACGGATGTTGGTTTCGAACATCACCCAGAACAGCAGGGAGGATGCCTGAATGGTTAGCCTGACAAGAATCCAGCGGACCAAATGCCCGATACAACGTATGTCGCTGGTACTGATCAGTGCCTTCAGACTGACAGAAAACGACAAATGGCTGTGGAAACTGGGACAGGGCAATGAATCCACACTTCAGCAAGTGATCGAGAACTGGATCCGTACGTTTATCGTCCAACCGGACCCACAGCTGGTTGATGTCATCTTTCCCATGCTCTACCAGCGTTTTGAATCGTTTTACTATGAACAGGAGGCTGGTAAATGAACCGTTACCTCAAAATAACTCATACAGGAAGGTTCAGCGGTACCGTTACCGTCCAAAGCCCTATCCGGAAGAAAGCGCGAAATGGAAAACTTTACACTGTGTTCATGATTGATGATGGCGAGCATGTCATCCGTGCCTTTGCCTGGCAGGGTCAATATCAAGGCCTCAATCATCTTAAACACAACGTGACTGTCTACCTGACGGGCTCCTGGCGCCAGAAAGGTAACAATTCCTATCTGAACTGCGAAACGATCATTCCCTCTGATGCGCTACCTGTTGCCGTGTCCAAGGCACAGAACCGTGTACGGGCAATGATTGCCTCTATCAAGTCTGACACACTCAGCCAGTTTCTGTTGCGGGTATTCTCGGATCAGGCATTGCTCGAGAAATTCATGACGCTGCCTGCAAGCCGTAACCACCATCACAGCTATGTGAATGGCTTATTTATCCATAGTGTGGATACGGCCTGGCGGGCTTTCGAGTTCACCCATCTCAAAACCGATGAAAAAGATGTGGCGATGGTTGCTTCACTG
This sequence comes from Sedimenticola sp., assembly GCA_002869585.1. GTDB lineage: Bacteria > Pseudomonadota > Gammaproteobacteria > Chromatiales > Chromatiaceae > BM503. Next base: position 17,009 of record PKUO01000007.1, on the reverse strand, counting down.
TTACATGACATCGGTAAGATCAAAACTCTGGCAGATCATGATTCACGCACATACTCTGGGAAATGCATCCGTCACGAAGACATCACCCTCGAGGTGCTGGCCGAGCATTTGAAATGGCTTGACAGTGTTGATCCGTTGACCTGTGACAAGCTCAGGTACTGCCTCACCTGGAATCACCAGAAAGAGCGCATCCCAAAACACATGCTGGCCGAATACATCAAGTTTGCGGATCACGCGAGTACTGCATCGGAAGTGCCGAGGAACCAATGGTATGCCTGCCATTTCCCCGCGCTAACCCAATTTGTTTGAGGGGTTTAGATGGGGTTAATTGAGCGCTTACAAAGCAGTTAGCCTTGAAATCAGTCCTTGAGGACTCTTGAATTTTTAAAGAGCAGGTTTGTTATTGCCTATTGACGGGACGGAGGCTCATATGTGTTATGCAATTTAGTTTCCTTGGAAGATTTTCGCTGCATCTCGCTCAATTTCTCTATAAGACTCAGGTAATAAGGCGACTCTAACGTTTGCGGTGCCTTTTTCCCAGTCAACAGTCTTTCCATCTTCATCTTTTCTGGTTAATTTATTTCCAGCACCCAGGCTCATTGAGAAAAAATCGAGAAATCGTCTGGCTCCAACACCGGTAAATGGTTCGAAAACGACATGATTGCTTGTGGATTTTTCATCCGTTTCAAGCTTCGTCCTTAATTCAATTGAATCTGAATGAAATTCAAGGGCTTTACTTTTAGGGTAAGGCTCAACATAAACCACTCTTTCTATTCCTGCTGCAATGATATGTTTTGCGCAGTTATGACACGGAAATGTTGTGCAGTATAGGATACCATTTATTGTTGATATCCCAGCTCTGCTGCACGACAAGATCGCTTCCATTTCGGCATGAACAACACGGCCGAATTCTGTTAATTCTTTTATTCTGCTTTTATTCAAAACAGTTTCTATTCCTGCAATTTGATCATCAGACAATCCAGAGAGATTTTTCACTCCCCCCATGATCTCCGATAGAATTTCCTGTTGCTCTACTTTGTTTGAGTCTTCGTTTCTTGTGTAATCTTTTCCATCTTGATCATCAATAACCTTTCCGCTCGACTTGTCAATTTTTGCCCAGTAAAGTCCTCCACCCTGCTTTGGTGTTTCATTCGCGCCCGTTGACAATATTTGATCATTTTTCGCAATTACCGCTCCGACCTGACGGGAAAGGTCGCCGGATCGTACGGAGCTAGAAAACGCCATGAACATGGCAAACTCATCAAAGGTTGGATTTTTATATGGATGTGAAAATATTAGTTCGAGAAACCTTTGGATAGTGTTTTTTACCTGATCATCGTTCTTGCCAAAATTAATATAGAAGTCTGCAAGATGAAATGTGTCTCGAGTTCGCTGACCATGCTTCACCTTTTCATCTTCATCTATATCTGTAAGCTCTACTGCTTGGGAATCTGTTAGATTCTTATCATTTGTTAGATAGTGAAGTCTGCGCTTCTTATCTGCGTGAATACCAAATAAGTAAAATCCTTGACCGTATATTTTTCGAAGAGCTTACACTTCATCTGGATGTTTGAGTGAATTGATTATGTAGGCTCTTTTGGGTTTGCTTTCATCTCGACTATCGGAAATAAGCTTTGCTGCGCCATAAGCCAATATCGAATTATGCCCAGTATCCTTGCGACGCACATCTCCAGCATCCATGAGTGATTTTATTCGTTCGTACTCACTGAGGGGGGCTCCTTCACTTCCTAATAGGGAAGACACTTTGATCTCAATTGCATTATATTTGAAGTGTGTTAAACGATCCTTAAGTGGTGTAACCACTCTCGTTGTTTCTGTACCTACCGCACTTACCAGGCCAATTATAATTTCAGAGTTTTCAAATCTGCCATTTAAGTATGCACTCCCAATTGTTTCACTATCTTCTGTTAAGTCTTCGGCATCGTTTTTTACATCATTGTCACTCGATGTTGTTTCCAGTTCGCTCTCTACTTGAGATTGATAATCTGGGTCAAGACACGACAACACCATATTTTCTAGTTTGGCTTTTGGCGTATCCTTTCCCTGAAACTGAATAGTTCCCGTACTCTCAAACCAGTTCATCACTCCACCATCTGACCGAAGAACTTTCTTGTTGGCTTGGATTTCGTCCCAGTCACCTTCAATCGAGTTTAATTTTTCTTTCAGTTCATCGAAGGTTCCAGTAAATATTGTTTTCATATTATTTCCTTAATGGGCGCTTCTACGGTGGCATTGTTTTCCCTAACGCTTAGGGTCGGCTGTAACTTCAGTTTTGTCGATGCGTTTGTGTTCTTTGAGGTGATAACGTATCTGTCGTTTGATCTTATCGCGCTTCTCTTCCAACTCTTTGTGTACCAGACCACTCCTTGGCGGCATTGTAGGGCATCTTGCAACCATCAATAGCAAACAATTCTTTACCCAGCAGTCCTTGTTGATCACAGATCAGTAGGATCTGTTCAAAGATAGCTTCGATCTCTTGTGGATGGTCACTGATAAACCCGGCAATGGTGGTGAAGTGTGGAACCGTATCACAGGAGAGTGCCTTGAAAATGATATTGGTTTTACAGCACCACTCTATTTCACGACTAGATGTTATCCCCTTGGAATAGGCAAATAGTATGATCTTTAACAGCAGTGCAGGATCGTAGGCTGATCTGCCTACTTGATCGTTATGATATTGGTTGTGGAATACTGAAAGATCGAGTTTACCATCCACCAGGTGGTGAATGGCATATTCAAAAGTACCGGGCTGTAACTGCTCTTCAAAGTTAATTACAACCATGGTGGTTTGGTCATAATTATAGGGCTTGAAATTCGGCATTTGCAGTTCCCTTGTGTTTTTCCAATTTTATCAAATAAATCGGTTCTTTATGGTCTTTCTACAGCCTCAACGCTTCACATCACCTGCAGCAAAAAGCAGAGCGAGGAACGAGCGGCGCTTTTTGCTGTCCGTGTGTATGTGATTGTTATGCAGAGATGCTTCATTCCCCTTTAAGCTCAGCTACTGTTCTAAGCACTTCTTTTGGAGGTTTTCCTAGAAATTCTTTTAGCCAGGGGATATGCTGACTCCATGTAAAGTCATCTTCATGGCCAGGATGGGCAGATGCGTTCCTTAAATCAACAAGCGAAGGATTTTCGTGATTAAACGGATGCGTATCCTCAAGAAAGCGAGATATCTGTTTAACTTTCTGCACAAACCTCTCGCAGTATGGATATGTTTTATTGTTTATTGTGGTAAATAGAGGCGTGCATTTATTCATAATGTCGTCCGACCAGAACTTGGCGACAAAAACCATTTGCCCTAGAGTAGGTGGATGCACCGGCGGTTCTGAACACGACTTTAGAGTGCTGAAAGTGATTTCTCTTGATTTAATTCGTTTCAATTCCCGTTTTGACGCGCCCTCAGGAATACTGAAATTGGCTTCTTGGATTAGACCGATCCATCTTGTAAACAAAACGTCAGCCAGTTCTCGCTCAACCACCTTACACAAAGAAAGAACGACTTGGCTCCACCCTATCAACACCCCTTTTTTTAACATGATTTCTGTAACAAAGGCATCCAGTAATTCTCGGCGTGATGATTCATTTATTATTCTCCACACACTTAGTGATAAGTAATCAACCCAAAATCTTTCCCCAGTTAACCGTATATTCTCGAGCGTTTCAGTAATCGGTTCAGATGCAACCGAAGAATATTCAGCTATAATTTCTTCAAGTAGTTCCTTTCGACTCTTGAGTTCTTCAGTAACACGGGTTGCTTCTTCCTGTCTTCCCGATTCATTTAGAAAAACGATAATCAAATTCGCGCTATTCCAAAGGGCATCATCAAAATGAGCTGTTTTTTCTCCCTCCATATAGTGAATCAAAAAGAAATCGATGCCTCTTAAGTCGTATATTTCACAGGCAGTTTGTCTTCGTTCTAGCGTAAACCGCATTTCGTAAAAAAGAAAATCTTCATAATTGAGAATTTGCTGGACTAAATAATCATAGTCCTTTGTTTGTTGCACAATTCGTAGAAGCAATCGCGACAGTGAATCTGCCCACTTATTGAGTAGGTTATCAGGATCGAGTATATTTTCAATTTGCGATGTATCAAAACCTTTTTGCTTAGAGCAATGAGACACCAATACCGCTCTGTTTAGAAGAAAAAGAGGATCATCGACTATATTCAGGTATTCCTCGACCAAACTCCAATCTTTTGTGGTAGCTAATTCAGTGACTCTGTCAATAATACATGGCAGTAAATCAGGATCGCTATATTGCAAATTACAATACGCATATGATCGCTCGAAAAGTTCTTTAACCCTCAGTATATTCACTATACGTTTCCAGCGCTAATATTTGGATGTATAACAGTTAAGCATTCATCTGCTGTGCACAGCAGATGAATGTCTGTTGGACTATGCCGCCCATCAGTGTGGCACTGACTATATAAAGGGGATTGTATTTCAGGGCTTGTTCTGAACCTCAGCCTTTGAATAAGGCTGGAGGTTTTCTGTCCCTGGTCTTGGCGGTTTAATCTGCTCTTTTTTTGCACTTTCCCTTCTCATGGCGGCATGTTTCCCTCCGAGTCTAAGGTATTTTCCAGCCGTTGGCCATACGACACCATCAAGCCAGTAATGGCCTGTGGATTACTCCCAATTCTATACCGCATCCAACTCGGGTTTTTTTTAATCCAGGCGCCAAAGGGATGGAACGCTACACCTGATTCGATATCCTGGCTGGGATCAGATGACCCTTGTGGGGACTTCGGGCAAGTATGTCTAACTGGCTGTCCATCGGTGGTCTGTTTATCTTCCACCACTTCCGGCCGCGCCAGGATCTTGCACATGGTTTTCAGTGATCCCTTTCTGCACCGGTGCGCCAACAGTCCATAGTGACGGATGCGCATCAGCCCTTTGGGCAGTACGTGCATCAGGAATCGGCGGATAAACTCTACACAGTGCAGTTGCATGGTTTTGGAGTGGTTATCCCGATAGTCTTTGTAACGGAAGTAGATCTGATCCTTTCCCATGTCGATAATACGCTGATCACTGGCATCAATAGCTTATGAAACCCGGATTATGCCGAGTAACCCAGCGCACTAAGCTTATTTTTACGCCAATACTCAAAAATCACTCGGCATAATCTGGAGCAGGTCAAATCACGATTACTACAACTACTTCAATAATCACAACCAATATCTGACTTTATTCATCTACTAACAAATAATGCATTTCTTTTACCAGTTATCAGTGAATCATCAATAATGGATTTATCTAGTACACCTAGGTAATAGATAAGCAGCTGTAAATAATATCGTAAGCCATAATGAGCAACTATTTTTACCTCGTTAGATTCTGAAATATCTTTTTTCCTTGCTAACACTCTTTCACTTAGCATATCAATTGATACCATTCCATTTTCCCTAGGTGGGTACCACTTCTTAGAAGCCCTTACTATGTGTATTGCATCCTCAATAATTGAAAGGACAGAGGACCAATATTTTTTAGCTCTAATCACTACATTTGCATCCTGATTCAATGGATGATACACGCGTACAAATAGGTCCATGTCTCTAACACCAAGGTAACTCAACATTTTTCTGTAAGACCTCGCTTCCCCTGGATCTGATATTAAGATGCGCCCTGAATGCGTCGGATCAGTCTTATAAAGAAAGGTCTTTAATCCTGGAACTAACTCATCGATATTTTGCACTAGCTCTTTCGCAGTGACCTTTCTCATTAAGTCCTCTACCTGCCTTGCTTCTTTTCGGTTGCGCGGTCCCTCTGGGTAAACATTAAATCTCGATATGTTTTTCCCTTTAATCGTTCCTTTCCGCGTCTTTATATTTTGAACTTTGTCAACAGTAGACTTCAATAAGTGTAGATAATCTGGGTTAATATTGTAAACGTCAGACACATCCTGAATTCGCTTTTCTAGCCCATATATATCGTGCAATAACAGAGGAATATCTGAGAGTTTTATCTCATTAAACCTAGCTTCATTGACTTCTGATTCTCGGATCACCATTGATTGATGCATTGTAACCATAGCCAATCCAGGATCCGGATAAATTTCTTGGTAGTTCATACGATTCTGTGCAGCGAGTAGGTTTATTGAAACAACCCCGTCTACCGATATCTTTTTCCGTAGCCGATACCACCGGCTATTTCGAGTTGCGATTCTGATATTATTGGTGTCTATGCCTGCTAATACCCTAATCGCTGATTCTGATATATCGTATCTAGAAGAAGACAATATCTGATGTACCATTAGATCAGCTATATGAATATAATGCCTCATGCTTGTAGCTACGTCTTTATGCCCTAACAGAGCTGCGATGATATACAAAAGACCCCGCACACCGACATCTTTATCATCTAAAAAAGTAAGTTCCTTTCTGAACTTTCTGCATTGCTCCATACTCAGCCAAGAGTGTGCTAGGCCGGCAATGGTACGGTTCGCTAAAACTGGCCACTCAGATAAAGATAGGCGATAGAGCGCCCAGTTTGCAAAAGAGTGGCGAAGGTGATGAAAAACAATAGATTGATCACCCGTGAGCTGTCTCAACTGATCTCGTATTGGATCTAACAACTCCACCGCACTGAGATGCCTGTTTGACCCACCAGGCCACGTAAATAGAAGACTACTGCTACTGTGTCCTTTCCTTGCTTCGGAAACACGTCGATCTCGGAATGCAATCAATTTTTTAAACCAATGTATTGGCAACAAAGCTTTTATTGGAAGTGATCTTTGTGAGGATATACGCTTAACCTGGAAAAGATTGTTGGTTCGAATCCAGAGATATGGATTGTGAGTACCCTGTAAATCACATATGCGCAAAAAAATAATTTCACTTCGCCGCAATCCCAGATAAAATCCCAATGCCGCTGACAGTTGTGCCCTATCGGTTGCACGTTTATCGCCCATGTCTATCTGAGTGACGGCCATTTCTAACTCTGCAGGAGTGATTAAATTGGCTGATACACGTACAGCACCACCAATACCTTCCAACTCAGCCACATCGAAAGCAGGTATCCCCTCCACACTTTGGATATCTGTTGCAAAACGCGCAAATACAGCACCTGCAATTGTATCCCCTGCATGGTCCAATGCATATTGCAGATTATACAACCAGCCATCACCATCAAGATCCTCCAGTCGAATATCACAAAAATGTGGTAGTAGATAATTTTTTAATGTACTCAGATATCGCTTGACCGAGTTAATCCTTAACGCTCTCCCATGCTTACCACCGTTTTCCAGCAAAGCATAGAGCCATACACCAATCAGCCAGGTAATTTTTGAAATACATTCGGGCGGAGCTTCCAGTTCGTTTTTTAATATATCGGTAATATCCTTTTTCGTATATTTTTTGTTTTTTGTATTCTTGACATGACGTTGAACTAAGTTCCTTCCCAATCTGGCTAACCACGATTTCTGTTCTACAATTCTGTTGTAAGCCTCCTTACTCAGTATCGGCTCTTTCACTTTAGCAGCAGTCTTTTTATTTAACGCCACTGAATCGTTCCAATCCCGCACTGCTTTGCCAATATAAATACTTGTCCACGTTGCTGCTCTAAGTTTTGTAGTTTTGTATTTTGATCTTAAAGTGGTCAACAGGTATGGAGGCAATTGCACACCATGCGCTACCTCATTCCATAACAATAATTCTTTCAATGTATTTGGTAAATTCGATACTTCCACACCACATGTTCTAAAATATTTTCTTAACAGTGTAAATGGCTTACCCTTAACTACCTGATCTCCCGGAAAATCTTCTAGGTATCGATAAAGAAGAAGTTCTGTCAGCTGATCCAACAGAAATCGTGTATATTCTGGCTTAGGGCGATCCTCTACTTTTTTTGCTTCATCCAAAGGCACTTCATCTGACACAAGAGCAAGGTTTGCCCACATTCCTGGCTGTCCTACTATCCACTTAATGTTTTCTATATCCATCAGTGCGGTGATCCATTTCATATTAATAAAAGCAGAATTATTGATGAAAGAAAATATCAGCTGGCCACTACGTGCCTCTTGTGACAATTTATCCATATTGTTAATAGATTTTACATATATTTTTTCGAGCTTGCGCAATGAGGACAATCCCAACAGATGAGGTCCAAGCAGAACACCCGGGGATCTTGGCATCCGATAAGTAATGTGTGGTAGTCGTGCAAACTTCCAATTGTGGCATTCCTGACCAATGACAAGTATCTTTGTTACTAAATCTTGAAGAATATTACCTGCCCAATTGGCAGATTTTTGAATCATCACTTTCTCCAGATTATTCAACATAGATTCGCTGATATTTATTGGCTTCTGAAGGTCTTTACATCGAAATTCTCGCTGAATTATCGCTAGTGTCTCTCGCAGACAAAGGAACATGGTGCTCAGCCCATTATTTGAACCATCTTTTTTATATTGATATGCATCAATATTTAATTGATCCGCCCATAATTTCTCTGCATTATCAATGTAGTTACCATGATCAGATTCTATTCTTACGCTCTCTTGGAATGATTCGATATCTCGTTTCTCAATTAACTCATTCATGACAATACTTCCTGACTATTGATTGGTTGAAATCCCAAACCAGTTAACATCTCCTTAAGATAAGGTGCTATACCTCGCGCATACTGAATTGGCGCCATGGATGATTCTGGAGCTAGCGGCTCCAATCCGAGGTGCCAGTGGCCAAGATGCGTGTCAATTAGTTCCTGTCGCACGATTTTTTTGAGAAGATAGCTGCGCGTGAAATGACGATTACTATTGATAGGTAATTGAAATTCTGAATCCAAACAGTCTCGGATTCTTCTTGGAGTTAACGGCACCCACATGTCACGCCAGTGTATGAAGAATGGGGATATCTGTTCAACATCTTGTTTTACTCTAGGGTTGAGCGTCCTCATCGCGGGTGGCCATTCTTCTAACTTATTTATAAGCGCAGAGCATGACTGAAATAGACTTTGATCCACCCCTGCCAAACGTCCACCGAAAGCCTTCAAATGTTTAAAGTAATTATTCAACTGTTCACGACAACCCTCCTCTAACCAAATGAGTCGCGTGCTATATCCATCCTCAGAATCTTTGTCCGAAATCGCCATCAACCCCGTGTTTTGATCTAACAATCTAGAATCTGGAAAGATTTCGTCTACCGCACGGTAGCACGATGCCCACAAAAAATAGATCACGGTATATAGTGCATACGCGTTGTGGTATTCGAAAATACGTTTCTCTACTTGTCTTATCCGACTCGTCACGTTAATCTCCTCCTGCAACCAGTTAACCATCGATTTGACATGCTGCGCCTTAGGAACCTTTGCTGAACCGATATTAGTAATTGGTTTTAAATCTAATTGCTGGGCAACATCCTGTTCTTTTTCAAAATAAATAGAGTCTTCTATTCCGTTCTGCTCTAGTTTCACTTCATCAAAAATCCTCTCCCAAAATCCGGATACAGATTGCTCTATATTGTTGTCTTCTATTAGTGTGTAAAATGCTTGTGTCTGCGAATACAGGTCGAATTTCCCTCGGATATAACCCACAATTACACTATCCATGCGTGGCATAGAAGCGGCACGCCTCGGAAAATAATCACATAAACGCTGAATGGTCAAACGCGTATTATTTTTTCGTTGTATATTTCTTATCCACCTTTCAATCCCTTTACTCCATTGCTCTGTAATTCTAAAATTTGGAAAAAGATTTCCACCATTCGTAAGTTGGTCTAAATCCAGCCATCGCTTAATGCAGTTACAAAAGGGCTCGGGGACGCCAATTGAAACGTGGCGATCTACGTCTTCCACTTTTAGTTGCATGTGCTTTTCTACAACACCCCCTCCTTTCAGGATCTGTCCTGACAGGAACAATCGCAAATCTCTGCTACTTTGGTCAATCCATAGATAATGTAATATATTGTTTGTATCTTCAGGGGAGCTAGACTTCAGGAAACGCATTTTTATCACCTCCCGAGGTTCAATACCCCTAAAAAAGCTCATAAGCACAATTGCTGCTGTGCGACTGTTATTTACTCGCTCCGATACCCTATCTCCCTGCTCTGCCAATTGTGCCAATTCTCTTAGGAATAGATTTAACTCAATTGGTGTAAGAACCTGCCATTTGAATTCGATAGGCTGCACTCGTGAGCTAATTTCACTTTTTATAGCTCTTCTTTTGATATGCTTTCTGGCAGGATCAATTGCCTGGCTCAATGTCTGATTTTTTTGTAGGACTTCCGTGACTTCTACAAACTGCGCACCATGATCTTCAGGAGCCAATCCGTACTTCGCCATATTGATTGCGCTTTCTTTTGGAACTGCGGTAATAAACTTGACTTCGTCAATTCCATCATGCTGTATTTCCCCTTCTGGTAACCCATACTCATTTAAAACAGCTTTAACTTTTTGAATTCGGCGAATACGTGGTTTTCCGCGAATACCGTTACTCCCCCTGCCATGCCCACTACCTCCACCTTCATGGGTAGTAAGCTCTTGTTGGAGTAAATTTGAAATAAGCTTCAAATAAACACCGGAATTTGAATCAACTGATTCAGCAAGCATTTTTATATCGCCAGCAACTTGTAGTCGACTCATTCCATAAAAAGTTAGTCGATCACCAAAATCAGGGCCACGATAATCAAACAGTGCCCTCAGAGCTGTCCCAATTTGATATCGTCTAGGTATTGAAATTTCGTGATAACACTGCCAAAAAGATGGCAAAGCCAATGCAAACAGGGATGATGCTAATTCCACATTTTCAGATAAACTTAGTGTCATTAAGACCGAGTAAAGTGGGTGATTTTTACAAACGCCTCTCCAATTCCTGATAAACACCGGATGCTTGTTTGGCGTTTTTATATTCTCCTCAAATAAGTCGATGTATTTCAGTAAATCTTCAAGCTTTTGCTTCCATACTTGAATTGTTTCAATCTGTTCATTTACTGTCCAATAAGGCAAAAGGCTATAAAAGGTATCAGCGACTAACTTTAGGCCCTGAAGATCACTCGGCACATCCAGAGCAAGAAATAGTTTAGTAAAAACATCTCGGTCGGCTTCGATAATCTGAAGTTGCTCCATCCCACTTTTCCACTTATCGCCTTCCTCTTCAAGATAAGGAGGACTGATCCCGCATAGTGAAAATTTCATAAATCTAATTTCTGTTGCGTTCCATGCATTGACCTCAATGTTGTGGGATGAGTTTTAATCATTTCTGCCAATGAAGTTAATGATCTCAAATTCATAAAAATGTCTTCTAATTTTCTATCTCTCTTATGAGACTTTCGGCCTCTCTGGCTATTCAATAGGCTTGGATCCAGACAACAGGCTATGTATCCGATTTGAGCTGCGCCTGTAAAATTCAGACCAATTGCCAGTGGCACACTAAAAATTGATGCTGTTGCAATAGCAATCAGTTCTTTTTCTCTGACTTTTTTTTGAAGAATTAAAACAGGTACAGTTTTATCGTTATTTTCTCTCAGTATTTCCTGTGCTATTTGATAACTGCGAAATCCACCAACAACAAGAATGGATTTTTTTGTAACAGTGACAATGATTGGAACAATCTCCAGCAGAACCTGCATTCCTTTTTCAGATATTTGATGTACGTCTTTCAGCAGGTAATCACATACACTCAGTGCCTTTATTCCCTGCACAGTTCTGTGCACGCCATCTATCTCGCAAAGAGGAACCCTACCAACCTCAAACTTCGACTCGGATTGAACAATAACAGTACGTTTGTCCGGCGTGCTAACCAACTCATTACCCCATAAATCAGTTACAACGTAATCAATTAATCACTACTCTGCTAAAAAGCGGGAAAATGGCATGAGGGTTTTCGGAAGATCCCTGATACAAATTGCTCTAAATTCATTTTTTTCCTTTAAATGTTTAAAACCTGTCAACAATTTTGAAGGAAAATAATGTGCACATCGGTTTTAAAAGTACCTTTTTTTGACGTTTATAGAATTTAGTTTCAGAAAATGGGCCAGATGGAGACATATATATAAGGTATGATTTACACCGCATAGCAATTGAAACCACTCCATCGCAAGCAGAGCGCGCAGGCGCAAGGGATATGGAGGGCGATAGTCCGCGCTGCGGATGGAGCGAAGCGGAACCCGGAATAGCCCGACCCGCTTCGCCTGCAAGGCGGTGCGGGATGCGCTCAACAAGTACCCTAAGCACAAACCCCAATTTGACTTTGACAAATATATGTGTGTTTGGCATATTACTCATAGGCTTGATAGAAGCCTGCTGTCCACATTAGCAAACTCGGATGAGACTATCTTCTCTAGCTTGATTTTCGGTAATCCCTTTTTTCTGCGGGATAACATCAGTGGGCAATGCTATATCCGCGTGAAATTAGGAATACTGAAATGAAAGGTCAAACTACCACTCAAGCCGTATCTACCCAGCTAGTCGAAAAATTCAAGCAGCAGGCACGAAAACATAAGCGTGCGCATGCAGTCTCACACACAGATGCTCTCGAATCTGTCGCCATAAGTAATGAGTTCAATCATTGGAAGCATGTAACCCTGTTACTCAACGAAGAGACTAAAAAACTCGAAAAAGCCAGCCGTCATGGGCTCATAATAGCGGTAGATCATAAGGCTGAAGATATCTCATTTACCCAGTCGTTTATCCAATCACCTGACGCCTATTTCTTTTGCAAAGCGATTCTCAAAGATGAACACAGACGGGGTTACTTGCGTCGGGTCAACGAATCGTTTGCAGATCGTTTTCTCGAAATGCAGCTAATAAACACCATGGATGCGCTGAACACTCTCACATACTACCGATATGACGAGGACAAAATCCCGGATAATTTTCACGATGTCCTGAATCTGGTAGATCCACAACGAGATTTCTTTGCATCACTGCATGTCTGGTTAAGAGGTGAATTCCACGATGGAACAGACTTCGATCTCAGGGGTAACGACATTCCCGCTGACTTGTACGAAATCTGATTCTCAATAATGTAGACGTTCCTTTTCAGCCGGAAAGTGACGTGTAGTTGTACAGCGCTCGGCATAGCCAACTGCCGAGCGCTGACTGGCTGGGCGAAGCCGGGCCGGGCTAGTGCGAGGCGATGGCGGAAATGGAGGGGTATAGGGCTAGTAGGCCCTACGGAATTCTGGCGGTACTGACTGAGTTGCTAGCATAGAAGATGCTGAAGCAACATACAGCTTGAAAACTTTTGTGTGCGATTTTCTTATCGTTGCCATATTACACTAGAGTTTCTAGGATCGTCTCTTAAATGGGTGGGCGCGGAGACATAGCCAACCTCGCAGATAAAAAAGCCATGGAACCACTAAGGGAGCATTAGATGGTGTATCGGGACAGTCGCAGATCTGCTTTTTGGATTCCGACAAGATTGGGGAAAATACTAGCCAAAACACCTGAATGGAAAGCAACTCTAAACGATTATCACCTTACAATCACAGTTGGTAACCGGGTTACTTGCTGCCACGTCAGCGAGGTGATTGACATCAATGTGCGCTGCGGTTTCTTTTGGGCTGTCGTAGTTTTCACATTTGGAACGAATCAACAAATTTCTATAGATTGGATTCGGAATGCAGTTGCGAGAGACCTGCGTAATTGCATCCTTTACAACAAAGTTTTTTTCAAGCGCTCAGAAGAGCTACAGAAACAAAAAGAGCTGGATGAAAGGAAAAGGCGTGAGGACGCGACCAGAAAAAAGAAGAAAGAACAACGAGATCTTGCGAAATTCAAAAGTGCACTTACATCTATTCTTGAATGGGTCAGCGCCGTCAAGGCAAAACTAAAGGCATGCAGGGAGAAACCTCGTTGGTTCACCAGTGAAGAAGAAGAGTATCTCCTTAAAACCAAGCCAAATAGTACATATATATCATTATTAAAAAAACCTGTAGTGAAATATTTCTTAGAGGCAGCTGAACCGGATGTCATCGATGCCATAGATTTTTGGCAAGGCGATCTCCGTGCAATTGTTTCCAAGCATAACGCTGATTTCTCTGAATCCGAGCCTTCGGATTGCAAGGGCTACCTCGATCAAGTCGAAAAATCCCCCCTGACCGATGAGCAATCTCGGGCTGTCATTTGTTTCGACAATAGGGTTCTGCTAGTTGCTTCGGCCGGATCTGGAAAGACGTCCACGATGGTGGCCCGAGCGGGATATGCACTACATCGCAAACTAGTCAAACCAGACCGCATTCTCCTCTTAGCATTCAACAAAGATGCGGCTATTGAGCTTCAAACGCGAATTACACAGCAGCTGGAACCGTTGGGCTTTCCTGTTTCTAAATTCGTAGCACGCACCTTCCACGCATTCGGACTACAAATCATTGGGAAAGCTACCGGGAAAAAACCACATTTAGCACCGTGGTTGGATCAAGGAAAGGATCTCGAAAAACTGGCTGAAATAGTCGATCACTTAAAGGACAACGATCCTAGCTATCGTGCGAAGTGGGACATTTTTCGATTGGTTTTCAGTCGGGACTTGTCGAAGTTCGGTTCACAAGACGAGCCGGAGGACTGGGACGGACGAACCAGCGCCTCCGGATTCCGCACCCTGGGAGGAGAAATAGTAAAAAGCAGGGAAGAGAGACTCATTGCTGACTGGCTGTTTTACAACGGGATTGAATACCTCTATGAACATCCCTATGAATACCAGACCGCCGATGTAGACCACGGGCAGTATCACCCCGACTTCTACTATCCGGGTGCAAATGCTTACCACGAACATTTTGCACTTGATGCCAATGGAATACCTCCGTCCAACTTCGATGGTTACATGGAAGGCGTTCAGTGGAAGCGGGAACTACACGCTACCCGCGAAACCACGTTATGGGAAACTACGTCAGCCACAATTAGAGACGGCACTGCTTTCGATATTTTATCCCAGCACCTGACAGCGGCTGGCGTTACTCTTGATCCCAACCCGGATCGACCTGTTCAAGGTCGATGGGTGGTCGAAAACAGCGAACTATTCAAACTATTCCGTACATTTCTAACTCACGTCAAGAGTAATGAGTTCACAAACGAAACACTACTATCACAAATAGACTCACAAAATACCGACGCATTTCGTTATCGTCACCAAATATTCCTCCAACTTTTCACCCCGATTCGTGAAGAGTGGGATCGTCGCCTGCGCAGCGAGGGAGCGGTTGATTTTGAAGACATGCTCAATCGTGCTGCTCACCTTCTAGAGAAAGAAAAATGGAAATCTCCTTTCGAGCTGGTGATGGTCGATGAGTTCCAGGATGCCTAACGTGCACGTGCGCGACTTGTACGCGCCCTTGTGGCTAGCCCTGGTCGATTTCTCTTTGCAGTAGGTGATGATTGGCAAAGCATAAACCGCTTTGCCGGTGCTGACATTTCAGTGATGACTGATTTCGAAACCTGGTTCGGTAAATCGCAAACCCTTCGGCTGGAGCGCACTTTTCGATGCAACCAGCCGCTTTGCGACATCTCCAGTCAATTTGTAATGAAGAACCCCAGCCAGATCACAAAACATGTGATATCAGAACAGATATCATATCAACCAGTGATTGAGGCCTTTTTGGTTAGTGACGAGAGCCGGATAACTGGGGCTATTCATACCTATCTTTCAAAACTTCACAACGGCTTGGAAGAAGGCTCTATTCCACCAAGCAATGGCAACAAAGTCCGTGTTTTCATTCTCGGACGTTATCGTAAGGATCAAGAGCTAATACCGTACACATGGCAAAAAGACTTTAGCGACCGAATACACCTGTCTTTCTCCACGATTCATGGATCGAAGGGACTCGAAGCGGATTACGTCATTTTACCAAGGCTGAAAACCGGGATTTACGGTTTTCCCTGTGACATCGAAGATGATCCTCTTCTCGCATTAGCGATGCCTCAAGGCGAGCACTTCCCACAAGCTGAGGAACGCCGGTTGTTTTACGTCGCGATGACCAGAGCCAAGCGATCAGTGACAATGATTACCGTGCAACATCGCATGTCATCTTTCCTTACTGAATTGGTAAAAGAACACCGAATCATCGTTAAGGACATCGAAGGTGAAATCATAGAAACTGTAACCTGTCCGGAGTGCGCCAAAGGGGTAATGGTGCCTCGTATAAATGGAAAAAATGGGACTCAGTTTTGGGGATGCAATAGATTTCCCAAGTGCCGATACACCACGAATGCGCTGGATTCTATGACCATGGAGCACAGAGTTAATTACACAAGGAACCGAATTAATCAGAACTAGTAGTTACTTAATCTATAGACTGACCGAGCAGGGGCCGACCTACCTTTACTCATGGTCTATCAAGAGTAGAAAACGCACATCCTGCCGCATCCAGGCATTCGCGCACTTTCGCCTCCCAAGAACCCAAATCATGCACACCATCCGTGAGACCCAGATACTCAGACTCAAGCAGAATAGCTTGCGACAGCGGATAGATCAGTGAAGGTTTATCAGTCATTTCAGATTCGACAAATCGCTTGGTTGAATCCGTGAAACTTGATCCTTGATCAATCCCATTGCACTGCAACCAATACATGATTGCCCAATTCATCGCTGATTCGATCTTCTCAAGGATCTTGGAACACCATTGCCCCCCATCCACAAGCCGTCTCGCAGAGTCAAGATCAGACTCGGCAAACCTGTAGAGTTGGACCGGGGTCATTGACCTATTGCCTTGGTCACAACCTGTTTTTCCGTGCGTTGAAGAAGCTCCGTTCTGACAATGTTCACATCCTTCGGGGCTTTAATACCAATGCGCATGTCCGTGCCCCTAATGTCCATGATCACGATTTCGATGTCATCACCGATCATTATCGATTCGCCAATCCCACGGCTTAATATCAGCATTGTTAACACTCCATTGTTTTCAAATCGATGGTACGCACAAAAATAGACAGTACAATCAAAAAGATAGGCTATTAATTATTAACCTGAATCCGTGAGTTTAGGTTTGTCTGTGGACCCATTCTATCAATTAATGACGTGCTCAAACTGTTAAAATGGGGCATCCACAAAACTCACCCGAT
>PKUO01000095.1 GCA_002869585.1 Sedimenticola sp. | reverse complement strand
TTTCCCCATTGCATGAACGGGCTTTTACCCGTTCGATTGTTACAGATCTGCTTTCCATAGTGAGATACACGCACCTCTTGGAAATCAATAGGGGAACACCGCTATGTCATGTCATTGTCAGAAGTCTTATGGAGTCTGCAGCATTGTCCTTGCGCTTGTTGTAACGCTCTGTCTTGGACTGTTTAGCCCAGGGGCGGCCTTTGCCGAGTCGTTCTTCCCCGCCGAGAAGGTTATCGAACTTGGAAAAGTAAGAGACCATCTCAGGGACAATCCCGAAATGCTGACCGACGAGCATAAACTTGAAATTCTGGAGGCCATCAACAGAGAATTCGGAACCCTGAACCCTTCATTCGCGCCTTTGACAGATCCGGTGAACCACGAGTTCCTTGCCATTGTCGTCGAGATGATCGGGTTTCTCGAAACCGACGCCGCCAACACCGAGGGCATTCTCCGCAAGCTTTACGCGCTCGATCTCTGGTTTAAGGAAACGTCGGAGCTGGCAAAGGTTTTCCGGCAGACAGGCAAACCTGTGAGGAGGGCGGCGGTTACCCCGCAGGGGAGGGGGGATGGGCCGTCTGCAGAGCCCAGGGCGGAAGCCGCCTCGCCCCTGCAGGGACCGTCCAGTAGTCTCAGTATTGGCCGAGAGGGCCAGACCCCGCTCCCCTCCGGGGGGCGGGCCCCTTCTGGAAGGTAAATCTGCCCATGTGCGGCCGCTACACCCTTTCCCTTGCACCCGGTGATTTGATCGGCCCCTTCGGTCTGGCCGAGGCGCCCGACTTCCCCCCGCGCTACAACATCGCTCCGACCCAGCCGGTGGCGGCGGTTCGCGAAGAGGGGGAGGGGCGCCGGCGGATTCTCGCTTTCCTGCGCTGGGGACTGATTCCCCACTGGGCCAGAGACCCCGCCGTCGGCACCCGGATGATCAATGCCCGCGTCGAGACTGTCGGGCAGAAGCCCGCCGCTGCCTGGTTCCCGCAGACGGCTTCTACGAGTGGCAGCGGGAGGGGGGGGAGCGAAGCAGCCCTTCCACATCCGGCGGAAGAACCGGGGGCCTGTCGCCTTCGCCGGCCTTTGGGATCGGTGGGAAGACCCCGGGGCCGGTGGCGGCGTACTCGAATCGTGCACCATCCTCTCTACCGACGCCAAGCCCCTGCTGCGCCCCCTCCACGAACGCATGCCCGTCATCCTGGAGCCCGAGCACTACGCCCTCTGGCTCGACCGGCAAAAAAGGGACGGTCAGGCCTTGCGCGACCTGCTCTGTCCCTACCGGCGCGACGACCTCGAAGCGGTGCCGGTGAGCACCTATGTCAACAACGTCAGGAATGAAGGGCCAGGGTGTCTTGAGGCGCCTCGGTAGGCCCCGCCCTTGTCCCGGACCCTTCCTGCCATCCCTCCCTTGATTGTTCTCCCTAAGCGCATTTTCTTCCCCCCAACCATCTGTGCCAAGGCGAAGGGGTTCCATTCTCGCTTCCAGCGCTCTGTGCGGGGGAGGGGGGAGAATGGCAGAAAGGTTAGCCTAGCCCCGGTGGCTCCCGTTTCCAAGAAAAATTCGGGGAGTGTCCCCAGTATTCCTCACAAGGCAAGGATTTCTCGGCTTCCGGGGTTATCATAGAGGTACGGGAATAGGGTCTTGATGTTTTTCAGCCGGAGTCCCCGTCTAATCTTCAAATCCGTTTCAATCTCGAAAGACATCCCCCTTCTCTCAAAATAGAGTTCGATGGCATCCATCCTTTTGCGAACATCCGGCTCTTTCAATTCGGCCTCAGGCTTAACCTCGTAAATGACCTCACCACCCCCGACAAACTCAACCCGAAAATCTGGGAAATACGTGCAACCACGTCCGTCAAAATGAAAATCTATCTTAAACGGTTGCGCAAAATAGGCCTTCACGTCGCGGTTGTACTCCAACAAATGTATGAAATCTCTTTCAACAGGAGATTCCCACGGGACACAACGATTCATTTTTCGGCTTGTAAGCAAACCCGTCGACCAACTAGAGCCACGATGAATAACCTTTCTGGCTAGACCTGCATTCTGACTTCTATTCATGCTCCCCCCTCTGAAAAACATCTATCGAGCCCTTGAACTGGCATGTTTATAGCTAGCCAAAACAAAAAGTCAATTTAATTTTGGAGTATTGCATTTACCCCATTTTTTCTACTTGACATGGTTCGGGGTAGTGCATATACTTTCCCGCAATTTCTGAAGAAAGATTTAACAATTGCCAGCATTCGAGGAAAGCATGCCTACCAAGATTTTGAAAATATCCGAGGCGGCCCTGGTGGAGCCGGGGTTTTCGACGAAGGGCGCAGTTGTCGACCAACCAGAAGGCACACACCAGGTAATTATGGGGAAGCACCTGACTGCCGGTGAGCCCTACCATTATGAAGACAGCCATCGGCTTCGGATTGTCCCCCACCGCAAAGTCGAGAAATATCTACTCAACCCGGGCGACATTCTTTTTACCGCAAAAGGGGCACTGAACAATCCGGTGATCCTTGAACGGCTTCCCGAGAAGACATTGGCTCCTTCGACATTTTTCATTCTCAAACCACGAAAAAATATCGACCCTTATTACCTGTTCTGGTGTATCTGCCAGCCCCCGTTTCAGGCCCAGATCAACGAAATCAGAACCCAGTCCGTATCACCCATGGTTCCTCGCAAACAATTTGATGAACTCACAATCCCGATTCCGGATTTTGAAACACAGAAAAAAATTGCCCACCTGGGGAAGTTGCAACAACGTGAACGGGAACTCAGAGGTGAATTATTGGCGGAGACGGAGCGCCTCCAGTCGGCACTGGGATCGAAAATCATCAACTCTTTAGTGGAATCCAAATAACAGGAGCGACACCATGACCAAGGTATCTCAACAGGAAATCAACGACATTCTCTGGCGCGCATGCGACAGCTTCCGTGGCACCATCGACGCCTCTGAGTACAAGGACTATGTCCTGACAATGTTGTTCGTGAAGTACATATCGGACGTCTGGAAGGATCACTACGAGGAGTACAAAAAACAATACGGGAACGACGAAGAGCGTATCCACCGTCGCATGGAGCGCGAGCGGTTCGTCCTCCCCGAGACCAGTTCCTACTATCATCTCTATGACAACCGAGAAGCACCGAATGTTGGCGAGATGATCAATATTTCTCTAGAGCAGATCGAGGTCGCCAACAAGGCCAAGCTCACTAACGTCTTCCGGAACATCGACTTCAACTCTGAAGCGCGACTCGGCAATACCAAGAAGAGGAACCGTATCCTCAAGCACCTGCTGGAAGACTTCCACAACCCAAAGCTTGATCTTCGCCCCTCGCGAATCGGCAATCTCGACATCATCGGCAATGCCTATGAGTACCTGATCGGCCGCTTTGCCTCTGACGCTGGGAAGAAGGCCGGAGAGTTCTATACGCCCCCTGAAGTGTCAACTCTGATCGCCAAAATTCTTGATCCGCAGCCGGGAGAGCGCATCTGCGATCCGGCTTGCGGGTCCGGCTCGCTGCTCCTCAAATGCGCCAACCAGGTCGGTGGTGACAATTATTCGCTTTACGGACAAGAAGCGATCAGCGGCACCTGGGCGTTGGCGATGATGAACATGTTCCTGCATAACGTCAACAATGCCCGCATCGAGTGGGGCGATACGTTGTTGGAACCTAAGCTGATCGAGAACGACAAGCTGATGAAGTTCGAGGTGGTGGTCGCCAATCCGCCCTTCTCCCTCGACAAGTGGGGCGCCGATCATGCCGACGAAGAATCCAGGGACTTCAATCGCTGGCACCGTGGGGTGCCGCCGAAGAGCAAGGGCGACTACGCATTCATCAGCCACATGGTCGAGACAATGACCGAAGGAAACGGCCGTGTCGGTGTGGTCGTCCCCCACGGCGTGCTGTTTCGAGGTGGCGCGGAAGGAAAAATTCGCCAGGCGATGATCGAGGAGAACCTGCTCGACGCGGTAATCGGCCTGCCCGCCAACCTGTTCTTCGGCACAGGAATTCCGGCGGCGGTCCTCATCTTCCGCCGAGATCGAGGAGAGCGGACCGATGTTATGTTCATCGATGCCAGCCGCGAGTTCGTGCAAGAAAAAAACCAAAACAAAATTCGAGAAGATGTCGAAGTCGCCAAAATCGTCGATACCTATTGCGGCCGGGTGGCGGTCGATAAATACGCGTACGTCGCCAGTCGCCAGGAACTGAAGGAGAATGACTTCAATCTGAACATACCGCGCTACGTCGACACCTTCGAGGAGGAGGAAGAGGTCGACATCAAGGCCGTTCAGGAACGAATCGAGTCTCTGGAAACTGAGCTGGTCAATGTGCGTGGCGAGATGGCCAAATGCTTGAAGGAGCTTGGCCTGTGATAGAGCGTTTTCAAATCCTGTCTCTTGACGGCGGCGGAATCAAGGGGCTGTTTTCTGCTGCGATCTTAGCGCACATCGAAGAGGACTGTGGCATCAATATTGTCGACCATTTTGACCTGATCACAGGGACCTCTACCGGCGGCATTATTGCCCTTGGACTCGGGCTGGGAATGCGGCCCAAAAAAATCGTAGATTTTTATGTCAAAAATGGCCCGGCAATCTTTGGAAAACCAGGTCGTGGGTGGTTCGCCAACAAATATCAAAACGACCCACTTAAGGCGGCGCTCAGGGAAGAAGGGTGTTTCGGGGAACGACTTCTTGGAGAGAGCCGGAAACGGCTGGTCATCCCTTCGTACAACCTCGGAGAAGATGATGTCTATCTCTTCAAGACCCCCTACCATGCTCGTCTGCGCAGGGACTACAAAGTTCCTGCCTGGAAAGTTGCAATGGCAACAAGCGCTGCTCCAACCTACTTTCCTGCATTCGGTGAGCTGGATCACGTCCGGCTTGTAGATGGTGGAGTCTGGGCAAACAACCCCACCTTGGTCGGAATTGCCGAGGCCGTGAGCATGCTCGATGTTCCACTGACGTCAATTTCCGTATTGAGCTTGGGCACAACTGACGAGGTTAAGCATAGGCCCGACGGGTTAGATGGAGGCGGCCTCTGGCAATGGAAAGAAGCAGCGGTGGATGTAATCATGCGCGGGCAAAGCGTGGGGGCCTACACGCAGGCCCAGCACCTACTTGGCAAAGAGAAGGTCACCCGCATCGACCCCAAAGTGCCGGACAACTTATTCAAACTCGACAAGCTATCAGAAAAAGAGCTGCTGGCCAAAGCGGCCCACGAGAGCCGCATCAGTTGCCCTGACATCAATCAGAAATTCCTGGCGCACAATGCTGAGGAATCATTCCCATACAAACCGATGGCCCAATAACAAGGAGGGGACACCATGCCGGTAGAACATTCTCAACTTAAACGTTTCCTGGAAGAGTTGGCGAACGCCTTGGATATTCCGAAAAGCCGACACGAGCAGGCGAGGCAAAGATACCAAGCCATCGGAGATTGGCTCGGGGAAGAGGAGTCGCCTCTTGCGCCCTACGAGCCGGAAATCTATCCACAGGGTTCATTCCGGCTCGGAACAGTAGTTAAGCCCTTGAGCGAGGCCGATGAATACGACATTGACCTTGTTTGCGAACTGCGCTTGGGGAAAAACCAGGTTTCCCAGAAGCAGCTCAAAGACATGGTGGGTGATCGCATCAAGGCCAATGAAACCTACCGGCGCATGCTGGACGAGGAGGAAGGGCGCCGTTGCTGGACCATAAATTACGCTGATGGTGCTCAGTTCCATATGGACATCCTCCCGGCAATCCCAGACGACGAAGTCTATCGACAGCTTCTCGTCGCCCATGGTGTCCCCCGGGATCAGGCCCAAAAAGCTATAAGCATCACCGACAACACTCTCCCCAACTTCGAACGTCTGGACCAGGACTGGCCACGCAGCAATCCGCGCGGCTATGCAGATTGGTTCAAGAGTCGCATGCAGGTACGGTTCGATGCCCGGCTTCGTGCACTTGCCGAATCGATGAAGGCTGATGTCGAAGATGTACCCGAATATCAGATCAAAACCCCCCTACAGCGTGCCGTTCAGGTCTTAAAGCGTCACAGAGATATGGCTTTCAGCAAGGACAAAGACGACAAGCCGATCTCGATCATCATCACCACCCTGGCTGCACATGCCTACAACAACGAGGACGACCTTCTTGAAGCGCTGCGAAGCCTTGTCGACAATATGTCTGAATATATCGAGCAAAGGGGTGGCCAAGCCTGGGTGCCAAATCCGGTTAACCCGCTAGAAAATTTTGCAGATAAGTGGCAAGAGCACCCCCAGCGAGAGAAAAAGTTCCGCTCGTGGCTCAGCACCGTAAAGGCTGATCTGAACGCAGCATTGTCACAGGCAGACACAAAAGCATTGGGGGAGGCGTTGACTCCACGATTCGGTGGGCGTGTGGTTAACGAGGCTATTTCGAATGCTGGATTAATGGCAGCAGCCGTGGCCGCCCCGTCCCCTGCGGTGCCGCACGTCGAGATCAAAAATCCGAATAAACCTTGGGGAAAAAATGACCAGTGACGCCCCGCTTGACCTGATTCGCAGCCACTGCGAAGAATTGACTGCCAAATATACTAGTCTGATGTTCGATATCAGCGCTGGTGAATATGCGGTTAAGGGGGCCCTAAGGTTTTCGGCTTCGGCCAAGGAGGAAGGCATCCCCGAGGTGTTCCATGGCGATTACCAAATCGCCATATCGATCCCCAGGGATTATCCGAAGTCGTACCCCTGGGTTAAGGAAGTCGGGGGCAAAATTGACACGGGTTTCCATATAAACCCAGATGGAACCCTCTGCCTTGGTGCACCGATAGCCATCAGGAAAACATTTGACGAGAACCCGACCTTAATCGGTTTTGTAGAATCGTGCCTGATACCGTTTTTGTACTCATACGAATACAAGCTGAAAAACGGGAAACTTCCGTTCGGCGAACTATCTCACGGTGACTTAGGCATCGTTGAGCATTACCGAAGCTCCTTCAAGGTTGCAGACGACTATGCTCTATTGGGGTTGCTCAGAATTTTAGCCGACGACAGTTATCGTGGGCACCTTGAGTGCCCATGTGGTAGCAAACAGCGCTTACGCAATTGCCATGGCGAGCAGCTTTTAGACTTGAAGCCGCATCAGAGCCAAAACGCATTTTTGATGGATTATGTAACTGTCATGGGAACGGTTTTGAAAAAAGGCACCCCGATCCCAAGAGCAGTTTTGAGCAAGGTTGTCGAAAAAAATGTCGACCTTTCGAAGCTCGAAAAAAACGGCGCCATAATTTGATTGGATGAGCACATGACCGCAGTACATACAATTCCATCTGGTTGGAAACGCTTGAGTCTTGACCAGGTTGCACATATCCAAACCGGAGTCGCAAAAGGCAAGAAGAATGTTGTCGACCCTGTTGATGTCCCCTATTTAAGGGTTGCAAATGTCCAGGATGGGCATCTAGACCTTTCGGAGGTCAAGACCATTACGATCGCAAGGAAAGACCTGTCTAAGTACACCTTGCAAGTCGGAGATGTGTTGATGACAGAGGGGGGCGATTTTGACAAGCTTGGCCGTGGATTTGTGTGGGAGGGCCAGATCGAAAACTGCCTTCATCAAAACCATGTCTTCGCTGTCAGGACAGACAAGGCAAAACTACACCCCTATTTCCTGACGTATCAGGCTGGCAGCAATTACGGCAAAGGATATTTTTTAAATTGCTCTAAGCAGAGTACAAACCTTGCCAGCATCAACTCGTCGCAACTGAAAGAATATCCTGTCCTGCTCCCTGGGATCTCCGAGCAAAACGCCATAGTGACAAAACTTAGAACATGGGACCGGGCAATCCTTCTCTTTGAGAAACTAATTTCAGAGAAACAACTGGTGCGCATGGGCTTGATGCAACAACTTCTCACTGGTAACAAGCGGTTGCCTGGTTTCGAGAACACTTGGTCTGAAGTCGCACTGGGGGAATTGTTCAATCCGGTCCGGCGAAAAAACACCAATGGAGAGACTCTTGTCTTAACAGCCTCCGGAGAGCATGGTCTAGTGGATCAAGCACAGTATTTTAACCGCAATGTTGCTGGACAGGACTTGTCAGGGTACTTCAAGTTAAGCAGAGGCGACTTTGCCTACAATCGTAGCTCAATGAATGGCTACCCCTTTGGGGCAATTAAGCGGCTTGATCAACATGATTCGGGAGTGGTTTCAACGCTATACATCTGCTTTACGCCGTCATCAAATATATGTTTTACAGATTTTTATATGCACCTTTTTGAGTCAGGCATTTTGAACAGGCAGCTACGCGGAATTGTCCAGGTAGGTGCTCGGGCACATGGACTGTTGAATGTAGGAATTCACGACTTTTTTACGCTTAAGGTGCCTTGCCCACCAATTGAAGAGCAGCAGCAAATTGCCAAGGTTATAAACTCGGCGAACAAAGAGCTTGATCTATTACATTCCCAAGCAGACT
Organism: Sedimenticola sp.; assembly: GCA_002869585.1. GTDB lineage: Bacteria > Pseudomonadota > Gammaproteobacteria > Chromatiales > Chromatiaceae > BM503. Next base: position 6,167 of record PKUO01000095.1, on the reverse strand, counting down.
CACTGCGGGAACAGAAGAAAGGACTGATGCAGCAGCTTCTAACTGGAAAGATTCGCGTTGGCTCCGGTTGTGGGCAATGAAGAGAGACGAAGGCAATCGGCATATGATCCTTCATGTGTTGCTGTGTAACCTGTTTGCCAAGTAAGAGGTAACGATGCCAATTAACCCTCTGCCAGCTAAGACAAAAATACTTGAGTACGAAATAATTCAGGCGATTGGTCAGGGTGGCTTCGGAACAACCTATCTGTGCCAAGACCTAAATTTGCAGAGGAAGTGCGTTCTCAAAGAATTTACGCCTCGAGAAATAAGTCAAAGACGGCCCGATGGTTTCATAGAGGGCAACAACGCAGAAACCCACAAAATATTTTCCTCTGGATTAGCCTCATTCTTGGAAGAGGCCAGAAAACTTGCAAGGTTCAACCACCCAAACATTGTCAAAGTTCACCGGTTTATCGAAGCCCTTGGAACAGGCTTCATTGTGATGGACTATGAGCCTGGGGGTTGTTTAAGGGAACTTATCAAGGAAGCTCCTGAATTTTCGGAGAAGGAAATTGACGCGATTCTAAGTCCATTATGTGAAGGCCTGAAAGAACTTCATGGGGCGGGGATAATTCACCGTGACATTAAGCCAGAAAACATCCTTATGAGGCATGATGGTTCGCCGGTATTAATTGACTTTGGCGCCGCGACTAACATTCAGGCTAAACAAAAGGATGTGATAGCAACTTATAGGTATGCTCCCATCGAGCAATTCCATCCCAACGGCTCACAAGGGCCATGGACTGACATCTATGCAATTGGTGCGACGGCGTATGAGTTAATTTCAGGAAAACCTCCGGTGACATCCATTGAACGATTGGCCAATGACAATCTTGAACCTGCGAGCAAAACCGGAAGGGGACCCTACAGTGATCGGCTTCTCGGTCTGATTGACAAGTCGCTCGCCATGGACCCGCAAGAGCGACCTCTGAGCATAGACGAGTTCGTCAAACTGCTTAAGATTGATAATGACAACCTTATCCAACGGATAATTTACGACAACTCTTTAAAGTTTATTGTCCACTTCATGAACTGGGCGAATCCGAATCCAGGACTCTTTGTCGACGAGTTTGTCGCATTTGCAATCTGTTTCCCCATTCTCGATTTGTCATGGCGCATGGGAGAAGGCAGCCCTACTAAAGCCACATTCCTTAGGCTGTACAATACCATCGCTCCAGAGATACTTCAGCGCTGTCGTAAACAGTTGTTGGATGCTGGTTTCAGCACTGAGAAAAGAAAACTTACCCTTAAGCTTATTGAGGGGCGTCTAGACGAATATGCCGCAGCCTATCTCCTTGACCGCCAAGAAAAGGAGTGGATCTACCTAAACACGAGGAAGCAGGTTTCTCGAAACTGCTTAGCGCCAGACGCAGATGCCGACAGGGATGGCTTTATGTCTTTAATGGAGGACGTCATAGACCGCTCCAGGGGCAGAGTAAAGAAAGAATACCGGAAAGCCTTTAGAAAGGTTGTCTGGTTCAAAAATGAGGATGGCTGGGAAAAACGAGTTCAATCATTTGATTGAAAACAATGACGAACTCCAGACGAACGAAACTATTGTTTAAGGAACACCATGAATCTCTCTTACCTTGAAGACTTCGATTCACAAATTCCTGCCATCCAGTTACTTGGCAGGCTCGGATGGAAATATCTCAGTCGCGAGGAAGCTCTGGCCCACCGCAATGGCCGCCTCGACCAGGTCGTCCTGACCGGTATCCTCAAACCATGGCTGGAGAAAAATAACCGCATCGAAGTCAAGGGAGAGACGCACCACTTCAGTGAAGCCAATATCACCGAAGGCATCCGTCGCCTGACCGACGAGCCGTTCGACGGCCTCATCCGGACGAACGAGAAGATCTACCATCTCCTGACCCTCGGCACGAGTCTCGACCAGACCATCGGCGGCGACCGCAAAGGCCGTACTCTGCATTACATCGACTGGAACGATCCGGATAACAATGTCTACCACCTCGCCGACGAGTTCGAAGTCGAGCGCTATAAGTCACACGACAAGGCCCGCCCCGATCTCGTCCTGTTAGTCAACGGCATCCCCTTTGTCGTCATCGAGTGCAAACGTCGCGACAAGGATAACCAGGTTGGGCAAAAACAGATTGAAGCTGCCATCGAGCAGCAGATCCGCAACCAGAAGACTGAATGGGTTCCCCACCTCTTCACCTACGCCCAGCTCCTGATCGGCACCAGCGTCAATGAAATTCGTTATGGCACTGTCGGTACACCGCGCAAGTTCTGGAGTGTCTGGAAGGAGGAAGGTGACCACGAAGGGACTATTGGTAGGGCAGTCAAGTTCAGGCTACTCAAAGAGGACGAAAACAAAATCTTCGCTCCGCGTGAAGCCAAGATGGCAGAAGCGTACCGCGAAGCCCGGGAGTATTTCGACGAGATCTGGGCTGCCGGTGGCAGGCTGCCGACGGAACAGGATCGCACCCTTTGGTCCATGCTGCGCCCCGAGCGTCTCCTCGAACTCATTTACGGTTACGTTGTGTTCGATGCCGGTGTCCGCAAGATCACCCGTTACCAGCAGTATTTCGCCGTCAAGAGAACGATTGGTCGGGTAGAGAACCTCCGTGAAGGGAAACGTCAGGGCGGCGTAATTTGGCACACCACAGGCAGCGGCAAGTCCCTGACGATGGTCATGCTGGCCAAGGCCCTGGCCCTGAACCCGGGCGTGAAAAACCCCCGGGTGGTTATCGTTACCGACCGCGTCGACCTGGACGACCAGATCTGGCGAACCTTCGAGGCCTGTGGCAAATCAGCCCAGAAAGCCAATACCGGAGAGCACCTTGTCCGTCTGATCTCCGAGGGCAAGGCGAGCGTCATAACGGCCATCATCAACAAGTTTCAGACCGTCAAAGGCAAGTACGGCATCAAGGAAGAAGACCCCAACATCTTCGTCCTAGTCGACGAAAGTCACCGCAGCAACTACGGCACCACGGCGGCCCAGATGCGCCGCGTTTTTCCCAACGCCTGCTACATCGGCTTCACTGGCACACCGTTGCTGAAAAAAGAGAAAACCACCGCACAAAAATTCGGCGGGTTCATCCATTCCTACACCATGCGGGAAGCGGTCGAGGACGGTGCGGTCGCCCCCCTACTCTATGAAGGGCGCATGGCCTTGCTCGAACAGAATCAAGATGCCATGCAACTCTGGTTCGACCGCATCACCGCAAAACTGACAGATGAGCAGAAAGCGGACCTCAAACGCAAGATCGTGAGTGCAAACGCGATACACAATGCCGAACAGCGCATAAGAATGATTGCCTTCGACATTGGAATGCACTTCAACGACAATTTCAAAGGTACGGGCTTCAAAGCACAACTCGCTACGGCCTTTCCTCGTTCCAACGCCATCCTCTATCGACGCTTCCTTCGCGAGTTCTGCGAAATCGACGCAGAAGTGATCATGTCGCAGCCGGACCTGCGAAAGGATCATGACGAGGTTGAAGAGGACGATTCTCTCGTCAATGCGTTCTGGAAGGAGATGATGCAGCGCTTCGGTTCAGAGGAGCGATACGTCAAGGAACTGCTCGCTTCGTTCGGTCGCGAAGATGGACTGGACATTCTGATCGTCGTTGACAAATTGCTGACCGGCTTCGACGAGCCGCGCAACACTGTGCTCTACGTCGACAAGCCGCTCAAAGAGCACAACATCCTTCAGGCGATCGCCCGCGTTAACCGAATCTTCCCCGGCAAGGAGTTCGGCTTCGTCGTCGACTATCGAGGTATCCTCGGCGACCTCAACGAGGCGATGAATACCTACGACGCCTTGGGCGGCTTCGACCCAGAGGACGTCGACCTGACCGGCGCCGTTATCGACACCCACGAAGAAGTGCGCAAGCTCCCCCAGAAGCACTCCGACCTGTGGGCCGTCTTCAAGGAGGTTCAGAACAAGAAAGACGTCGAGACGATGGAGCGGCATCTGGCGCCGGAGGACAGGCGTCAGGAGTTCTATGATGCCCTGCGCGAATACCAGAAGACCCTGACGGTTGCTCTTTCAACCGAACACTTCTACGACGACACTCCGGCCGACCGGATCAAGACATACAAGGACGACCTGAAGTTCTTCCACAGCCTGCGTGCCTCCACCCAACATCGCTATGCGGAAGCCATCGACTACAGCCAGTACGAGAAACAGATCCGCAAGGTGATGGACAGCCACATCCAGGCGCCGGATGTCGAGGTCGTCACCGACCTGGTCAATATCTTCGATGTCGAAGCCTTCGACAAGGAGGTGGAGAAGCGGATCGGTGCGGCAGCCAAGGCCGACACCATCGCCAGCCGCACCATAAAGACCATCCACGAGAAGATGGACGAGGACCCGGTCTTTTACAAAAAATTCGCCGACCTCGTAGAACAGGCAATCGCAGATTATCGACAGCACCGCATCGATGATGTCGAGTACCTGCGGCGCGTCGAGGAACTGATGCAGACTGTGCGACGAGGCCACGAAACCGATCTGCCCGATGAGCTAAAAAGATATCGTGAGGCGCCTGCCTATTACGGTGTCGTAACCGAAACCATCGCTGAATACGGAAAGCAGGTAAAACGGCCGCGTGACCTTGCCACGGAGATGGCAATCAAGATCGAGGAGATTATCGCCAAAAAAAAGATCCGCGATTGGATGACCATGGAAGACGTGGTTAAGGAGATGGAGCAGGCCATTGATGATTACCTTTTCGATCTGGAAAAGCATTGCGGATTCCGGCTGAAAACCGAGGACATGGATTCCATCATCAGCCGCTCTATTGGTATCGCAAAGAAGCTGGCGGGTGGTTGATGAAGGAGTTCACTGACAGGGTTCGCTGGGGCAACACGCACATCCCTTATCGCTATCGCTACACCAAGCGCAAAACGCTTGGGATCAGCGTTCATCCAGATCTGACAGTCACCGTTAAGGCCCCGGAAGGAACATCGCCAGAAGCTATCCGCGCCAAGGTTCGTCAGCGCGTGGCATGGATCAGAAAGGCGTGGCGGGAGTTTGAGCTATACCTGCCCAAGCAACCGGACCGCCGTTACGTCAGTGGTGAAACCCATCGCTACCTGGGACGGCAATACCGGCTCAAGGTGTTCGAGGGGCCAGAAAACAGCGTCAAGTGTTTGCGGGGATATTTCTGGGTTATCACGACGGACAGAACACCAACAGCGGTTCAGCAGCTTCTAGAAACCTGGTATCGAGATCACGCGCGAAACATCTTCAGGGGGCGCCTGGATGCGTGCTACCGACTGGCCGCTCGGGAAAACATTCCGGAGCCAATGCTGCGGATACAGAAGATGACCAACCGTTGGGGCAGTTGCTCTGACAAGGGACGCATCCTTCTGAACCTCGAATTGATCAAAGCTACTCGGGATTGCATCGACTACGTCATCACCCATGAGCTTTGCCACCTGAAGGAGAAGCACCATGGTCCGAGGTTTTGGAAACTGCTTGAAAAACTGATGCCCGATTTCGAGCAAAGACGAAAGAAATTGAATCTGTTTGCTGATGTGTAATTTGGCAGATTCGAAATACCACGAAGGTAGCCGTGTGGCGGGGGCAAGTCTTGCCGTGCCACTTTCGGGTCGGAAAAACAGAGCGATGGGACGCCAGCTCGCGCGAATGACCTCGGCGCCTTCGAAATAAAAAAGGTAAACCACGTCCATTGTGCTGCTCCCCACATCTTGGGCGGGATCGGCGGACGGGTTTTGATCTCGGCGGAGGGTACAAGCCGGGGGCAGGAGGGGGGGGCAGGGATGGTTTCAGCCCCGATTCCGAGCGGCGTCCGCGACACGGCGAACGTCAGGCAGGCATCACCTGCCCTCCGGGTGCAGCCGCTCGCAGGGACAGGCTCCCTTCGTCTTCTCCGCCAGGATCCTTTCGAGGATAAGGGAGCGGCCGTTGTTTCGGCGGACGTCCTTCTCGATGTCGTCGTCGGTGTAGCCGAAGCAGTAGCAGACGGTCTTGGTCATGGGGAGAGTCTCTTGGGATTGTCACCTAGTTGAGGGGGGTCTGGAGGAATTCAATGGACGGGAGAACGAAAAAAGGGGTTAACCTTTCGGTTAACCCCTTGTCGTTTTTGGTGGAGCTAGACGGGATCGAACCGTCGACCTCTTGAATGCCATTCAAGCGCTCT
>PKUO01000021.1 GCA_002869585.1 Sedimenticola sp. | reverse complement strand
TGGTAATCGCCGCGGTCAGCGTGGTCTTGCCATGGTCAACGTGACCAATGGTTCCCACGTTTACGTGCGGTTTTTTGCGTTCGAATTTTTCCTTGGACATCTTATTAATCTCCAAATTTAAGCTAAAAAATGCGTATATATTTAAAGATAAATTCGCGCGCTTACCGCACGCCACCTAAATATGGAGCCCAGAAGCAGATTTGAACTGCCGACCTCACCCTTACCAAGGGTGTGCTCTACCAACTGAGCTATCTGGGCATAAAGCCTCTTACCACCCGCAACAGGCAACGCCTGCCAGCAGATGACTTGGAGCGGGTGATGGGAATCGAACCCACATCATCAGCTTGGAAGGCTGAGGTTCTACCATTGAACCACACCCGCGCAGTTCAACCGGACGCCCTTGCGCCACGCTTTGAATCTGGTGGAGGGGGGGGGAGGATTACTCCATGCCTGCGGCATTCCGCCCTCCGGGCCACCGCGCCCTGCGCGGCGTTCTCCGGCGCTTTCGCGCCTTCGTCGAACCTCTTTCGGTTCTCATCCTCCCCTAGCCAATCCGCAGGGAGAAACAAATCTATGGTGGAGGGGGGAGGATTCGAACCTCCGAAGGCTGAGCCGTCAGATTTACAGTCTGATCCCTTTGGCCACTCGGGAACCCCTCCAGGAAGCCCGCTATTTTGCTTGACCCATATACCAGTGTCAACTTTTTTCTAAGCCGAATAACGAGCACCCTCGAATATGAAACAGGTTTGACGCTGAGACAGACAATCTGCCTGCAACCACGAGGTAATACCCCTAAATGGACCCAAGGTTTTCCACTATACACACCCCAAAAAAGCACGGGTTTTCATTAGCTTACGCTAATATAATAACACTTTTTCCTGTTGACATAGGCCAGCGGGTAAATCATCATCTGTCAGCTATAAAAACAATAACAGTTCACAAATAATAGATATCAAAAACATCGGGAATCAAACATACCCTCATTAAGCAAGATTTAAAGGACTGCAAAATTCCCGAGCATTGAGGAGTACCTAGAGAATGCATTTTAAAAAACAACTACTGGCCTTGGCCGTTTCTTCGCTCACCATCACCCCTGTTCTCGCCACTAATGGCATGAACCTGGAGGGTTATGGTCCCATCGCCACGGGTATGGGTGGTGCATCGATGGCCTATGACAACGGAACGGCCGCCATGATGAACAACCCCGCCACGCTCGGCCTGGCCGATGACGGCGCCCGCCTTGACCTTGCAATTGGTTTTCTTGGCCCGGATGTTGAGGTAGTCGGCGGCCAGTCTTCCGGCGGTGATTCCTACATAATGCCCGCTGCCGGTTATACAAGAAGAAGTGGCAATTTGACCTATGGCATCGGTATGTTTGCACAAGGCGGTATGGGCACCGAGTTTGCCATGGGCATCGACGGCATGGAAGAACGCTCGGAACTTGGTGTCGGCCGACTGATCCTTCCGCTGGCCTACAATGTAAACGACAACCTGACTGTGGGCGGTTCTGTCGACTTCGTTTGGGCCATGCTTGACCTGAAAATGGCCATGCCTCTCGCCAACATGGCAGGCCTGATTACCGAACCGGGCAATGGAACCCTCGGCGGGGCTCTTGGCGACATGATGACTGCCGGCTACGACAATGCACGCCTTGATTTCTCAGACGGCAGCGACTACACCGGCAAGGCCAAGGGCACAGGCTTTGCGGGCAAGCTGGGATTTACCTATAAAATCAATGATATGGCAACCATTGGCGCCTCATATCATACCAAGACATCTCTGAATGACCTGGAAACAAGCGCCTCTGGTGCATCCTTGATTGTCACCGACACTGTCAATCCCACTCAGGAAGTTCCCGGGAAAATCACGGTAAAAGACTTTCAGTGGCCCTCAACCTTTGGCATGGGTATCTCTGTAAAGCCCACCGACCAGTGGATGTTTGCTGCGGACATCAAGAAGATTGGCTGGGAAGACGTCATGGAAGATTTCACCATGACCTATTCATCCATGGGTGATAGCGTGACATTTGCATTACCACAGTACTGGGAAGACCAGACCGTCTTCAATCTGGGCGCTGCCTACAAGGCCACAGACAAACTGACCCTGCGCGCAGGGCTGAATCTGGCCGATAACCCGATCCCCGACTCCACGATGCATTACCTGTTCCCAGCCATCGTGAAAGATCATTACACCGTGGGTTTTGGGTATGACATTAACGATATGTCCAGCGTGAACTTTTCGCTGCAGCATGCACCTGAAGTCACCCAGACAAATTCAACTTTCGGATATACCGTTAGCCACGCCCAGACCAGCTGGCAGCTGATGTATTCCGCCAATTTCTAAATAACGACTGACGAAAACAGGAACCCATGGAGCTTTGGCTCTATGGGTTTTTTATTGCCCCACAGAAACCAATCTTGGCAACTACCGCGTCGAATGCAACTGATTCATAACCAGCTGAACCTCCCCAGACAGGATACGAGGCAGCAGATCTACAACCTGATCGATAGAATCCTCGATCTTACCAAAGTCATCCCGCGATGGTCGGCTGAGGACATAATCCACCACATCTTTGGCACTTCCGGGATGATCAATACCTATACGAAGACGCCAGAATTCCCGTCCAGCCATGGCACTCATGATATCCCGCAGGCCATTATGGCCAGCGTGCCCTCCACCAAGCTTCAGGCGAGTCACACCAGCAACCAGATCAAGCTCATCATGTGCAACCAGAATCTGTTCGAGAGGGATCTTGTAGTATTTCGCGAGGCTCGAAACTGCCTGGCCGCTGCGATTCATGTAGGTTGACGGCTTCAGCAACCATCACTCTTCGGCGCCGACCTGAATCCGGCAGACCGATCCGTGATACTTGTTATCCAGTCGAAAAGAGGCGCCCTGCCGGCGTGCAATCTGATCCACCAACCAGAATCCGGCATTGTGTCGGGTCTCCTGATACTCGGCGCCAGGATTGCCTAAACCGACGATCAATCGTATGGGTGTCTTTTGTTGGGTGTTAGTCATGACATGCAAATAAAAAAGGCCGGAGCGCCACCCTCAGGAAACACTCCGGCCCATCCATCATTGCTTGAGGATTAATCTTCCTCGCCGACAACCGGCACCTCAGAGACGGAGACTTCTCCTTCCGGCTCCTCTTCCTGGGCCTCATGAATGACATGTACCGAAGCGACCTGAACATCGTATTCATCGCCTGCAGCCAGTGCAGTCAACTCCACACCCTTAGGCATATTAATACCAGACATCATCACCACATCGCCAATCTCCAGTGCACCAATATCCACCTCGATGAACTCAGGCAGATCTTTCGGCAAACAGCTCACCTCAACATCGGTAACCAGATGCGAAACTGCCCCGCCTTTTTTCACGCCAGGCGCGGTCTCTTCATTGATGAAATGCAGTGGCACATTGATCTTGAGCTTCTCTTTGGCGCTGACACGTTGGAAATCGACATGCATGACAAAGGGCTTGGCCGGATGCCGCTGCAGATCCTTCAGAATCACCTGTTGCGACTTGCCATCCACCTTGAGATCGAGAATGTGTGAATAAAAGGCCTCATGTTCCAGGTGCTGCAACATCTCGCTGTGGGAAACATCGATCATTGCCGGGTCCTGATGGGCGCCATAGATGATGCCAGGCACACGTCCGGTGCGACGCAGGCGGCGGCTCGCACCCTTCCCCACGTCACCGCGTGACTTAGCTTCGACTTCAAAAAGTTCTTTCATGATTTTCTCCAAATCATAGGGTTAAAAACACATCACCGCACCGCGACCTGCGCAGTGATGCCGATAAAAATTCTTTACAATCAATGCATATAGAGCGAACTGACCGACTCATCATTGGCCACTCGCCGCATCGTTTCAGCCAGCAGTTCAGCAATGCTGATCTGCCTGATCTTTTCACACGCCCTGGCCTCGGGAAGCAGTGCAATGGAATTGGACACCACCAACTCATCCAACTCGGAATTGGTGATGTTATTCACCGCCGGTCCGGACAACACCGGATGCGTACAGTAGGCGACCACGCGCTCCGCACCATGATCCTTCAAAGCAAGCGCTGCCTTGCAGAGGGTGCCTGCGGTATCCACCATATCGTCGATCAAAACACAGGTCTTGCCTGCCACATCACCGATGATATTCATCACCTGCGCCTCGTTGGCGCGGGGACGGCGCTTGTCGATAATCGCCAGATCGGCATCATCCAACTGCTTCGCCAGCGCCCGGGCACGCACCACACCACCCACATCCGGGGAGACAACGATCAGCTCGTTGTATTTCTGCCGCCAGACATCACCGAGCAGAATCGGCAGTGCGTAGACATTGTCCACGGGGATATCAAAGAATCCCTGAATCTGATCGGCATGCAGATCGATGGTCACCACCCGATGCGCCCCAGCGGCGGCAATCTGTTTGGCCACCAGACGCGCCGTAATCGGCACGCGCGCCGAACGTGGCCGCCTATCCTGCCGGGCATAACCAAAATAGGGTATGACGGCCGTGATCCGCTTGGCCGAGGCCCAGCGCAACGCATCGATCAACACCAGCAACTCCATCAGGTGATCGTTGGTCGGACGGGAGGTGGACTGGACGACATACACGTCCCTGCCACGCACGCTCTCCTGAATCTCTGCCATCACCTCGCCATCGCTAAAACAACCTACGACGGCCTTACCCAGACGCAAATTCAGTCGGGAAGCAATTTCAGATACGAGTTCGGGGTTTGCATTACCCGAAAACACCATCATGCCGCTGGCTTGCACAGCAACCCCTCTCTAGGTTTGGATCGAAGCTATTTATCGAAAATGGCTGGGGCGGGAGGATTCGAACCTCCGCATGCAGGGATCAAAACCCTGTGCCTTACCGCTTGGCGACGCCCCAATCTCTCTTTTCCAGATACCTGAAACCTAACGCTGCGCAACCTCAAGCAATGGCGACCGGTTTCTGCCCTGCGCAACAAACGAGGCCACACCGGCGGCTAGCTGCCGTTGAACCTCGATGGCGTCAGACTGACGGTCAAACATCGCAAAAACACAAGCACCGGTTCCAGTAAGCCTGGCGCGGGCATGCTCATTCAGCCAGCGCACGGCTTCCGCAACCGGCGGGTATCTGCGGCAAACCACGTCCAAACAGTCGTTTACCGCCGTTCCAGCGAGAAAGTCGCGTATTGTGATGCGCTCGGAGTCCCGTGTCAATTCCGGATCGCCGAATACCTCCCCGGTGGAAACCTGGCAATCAGGAACCAGAATCAGATACCAGGGTTCCGGGATATCTATAGGTTGCAGCTTTTCGCCCACCCCTTCGGCCCAGGCAGCAAATCCGCGCACGAATACCGGGACATCCGCACCCAGTGCCAATCCCATTCCAGCCAGCTGATCCACCGACAGCCCCAAACCCCAGAGCTGATTGAGTGCCACCAGTGTTGTCGCCGCATCCGAACTGCCACCGCCAAGACCGCCACCCATCGGCAGACGCTTGTCCAGGCTGATCTCGACACCTTTGCGGGTGGCTCTCTTTTGTTGCAGAAGGCGAGCGGCGCGCACGACCAGATCGGCATCCTCAGGCACCCCGGCGAGCGCGTTGCGGCGGCTGATCTGCCCATCATCGGTAGGGAAAAAAGTAAGATAGTCACAGATATCCAAAAACTGGAAGACCGTCTGCAACAGGTGATAGCCATCGCTGCGCCGACCAACGATACGCAGCATCAGATTCAATTTTGCCGGGGCCGGCCAGACAGGCAGATCCACCATTTCAGCCACTCCAGACGCGGATCACTCAGTCAACTGCTGCATGGTGTCGCGCAGATACTGGTTCTCCGGGTCACTCTCGAGTGCGTCATTCCAGACCTTTCGTGCCTGTTCCCTGTCGCCCGTGACCCAGAGCACTGCCCCTAGATGGGCGGCTATCTCCGAATCCGGCATCAGTTCAATAGCCCGCTGCAGATAGCCGAGCGCCTCGGCGTGGTTCCCCAGACGGTACTGCACCCAACCCATGCTGTCGAGAATGGCCGGCGCGTCCGGCTTCAACGCCAGCGCACGCTGGATAAGACCCAACGCCTCCTGGTGGCGCTCAGTCCGATCTGTCAGGGTATAGCCAAGGGCATTCAGGGCATCGGCATGCTCCGGATCCTTATCGAGAATGACCCGCAGATCCTGTTCGAGAATATCCAGACGATCCTGGGTAACGGCATACAGCGCCCGGGCATAGAGCAGATCAGTATCGCCGGGATGGGCTGCCAGCCCCTGGTTGTAGACCGCCGAGACATCCTCAGGTTTGGCGTGTTTTTTGAGCATCTCGGCTTCCACCAGATAGAGCTCAATCGAGTGGTTGGCAAAGCGTATCCGCAGACCTCTGAGCGAATCCCGCGCCTCGGCCAGCGATCCGCCATCGGCCTGCAGGTTGGCCATTCGCACCTGCGCCTCATAGCTCAGATCCCCGGCACTCACCTGGCGATACCAGTTTATCGCCGCGGCATGGTTCTCCTCGATCTCATCTATCCGCCCCAGATAGTAGGCCGCTTCGTTCGATTTCGGATCCAGCTCCAGATTCTTCAGCAGATGGCCTCTTGACTCACCCAGCTTCTCCAATTGCAGGGCGAGGACGCCCAACGAGAGATGCACCTCCGGCTGATTCGGCGAGAGTTCGCGCAACGCCAGGAACTGCTGGTAGGCCGGTTCCACCTCCTGCAGATCAATCAGCAGCCGGCCGTAGGCTGAATGCAGCAGTGCGCTATTCGGGTAGGCGTTGACCGCCTGCTCCAGCACCTGCCTGGCGGCCGGTTTATCGCCATTGGAGACATGCACGCGACTGAGCAGAATGTAACCCTTTTCCAGGTCAGGGTGGTTTTCTATCAGCTGCAGGGCCTCCTGCTCGGCCACATCCAGTCGTTTGACAATGGATGCCGCCAGCGCCACGGCGTACTCAGCCTCGGGCTGACCCGGGTATTCGGCGGCCAGCCGGCGCATCAGGGCGATCACCCGATCCGATTCCTGGCTGCGTGAGAGCGCCGTAATGGCATGCATAAAGCCATCACTGCCCTTGACCTGGCTGATTGAGACTACCGCCTTCAGATGCCCAAAGACCGCCTCATCATCACCCTGCTCCAGGCTCAGCATCGCTGCCAATTGACGGGCGGTCAGCTCATTCGGGGCCAGTTCCACCCACAGTTGCACCGCCTCGAGCGCCTGCAGATTGTCTTTCAGGTACATGCCGATACGGGTCGCCCGTTCGGCAGATTTGGCATCACCGGAGAGCCGCGCGGCCTGCAGATGGGATTCATAGGCCAGATCCATATCGCCGCGCTGACTGGCAATCTCGCCCAGCAAGGCGTTGTAGACCACCTCGGTATCCAGCTCGGTCTGCGCCTTGACGGGCTCAGTAAACGGCAGAGCAACCGGCGGGGCAGGGGTGTCAGGCGCCTTGGTTCCATCAAATGTCTCGGTCACCTTTCCTGGCAATCCCTGACAGGCGGCCAGCAGCAGCACGCTGCAAAGCACCATTACACGCACAAAAACATCTCTCATAAACATTCAGAATCCGGTCTGTATCAGCTACGCCATGAATAAAAACGGCACCCTTCGCGCCGTAAATTCACCTCGATCAAACGATGATAATCACTTTGTCCGAGACAAGCTATCTTTAGTAAGTTGTCAAAGTTGCTTGAATTTAACCATTTGATAATTCAAAATTTCGGATCCCTAAGGATCACAAAAGTTCATATGTCTCTGATAACGATTGGCCTCAATCACAAAACCGCCCCGGTGGATATCCGCGAAAGGATCACTTTCGGCCCGGACATCATCGTCGCCGCGTTGCGCAACCTGTCCGAGCGTCCGGGCGTGGAGGAGGCCGTGATCCTCTCTACCTGCAACCGTACCGAGGTCTACTGCTCCCTTGAGCAGAGCGATGACGAAGGCATCTGCAACTGGCTCGGCGAATTTCATGGTATCGAGCTCGAGACCATCTCACCCTATCTCTACAGGCACCAGAACAAAAGCAGTATCACGCATCTCCTCAAGGTCGCCTGCGGTCTTGACTCAATGGTGCTCGGTGAACCGCAGATCCTCGGCCAGGTGAAGGCTGCATTCCAGACCGCAAGCGACGCCAACACCACCGGCAAGCTGCTTGGACGGCTGTTTCAGCACACCTTTTCCGTCGCCAAACAGGTACGCACGGATACCGCCATCGGGCACAGCCCGGTATCGGTCGCCTTCGCAGCGGTCAGCCTGGCCCGCCAGATCTTCAGCGACCTGAGCCAGCAGACGGCGCTGTTGATCGGCGCCGGCGAGACCATCGAACTGGCCGCCCGTCATCTGCATCAGCACGGAATCGGGAATATTATCGTGGCCAACCGCACCCTGGAGCGGGCGCACAATCTGGCCAACCAGTTCAACGGATACGCCATCAGCCTGACGGAAATCCCGGCGCATCTGGCCGAGGCGGACATCGTCATCTCCTCCACCGCCAGCCCATTGCCTATTCTCGGCAAGGGGACCGTGGAAAGCGCCCTGAAAAAGCGCAAGCACCAGCCGATGTTCATGGTTGATATCGCGGTGCCGCGTGACATAGAGGCGGAAGTGGGCGACCTGAACGACATCTATCTCTACACCGTCGATGACCTGCAAGAGGTGATCGACGAGAACCTGCGCTCCCGCCAGGAGGCTGCCGAACAGGCCAACGAGATCATCTCCTTCCATACCGAGGAGTTCATGGGCTGGCTGCGTTCACTGGATGCGGTCGGCATGATTCAGAGCTATCGCCGCAAGGCGGAAAAGATGCGCGATGATGTCCTCGGCAAGGCGCTGAAACAGCTGGAAAGCGGCAAGACACCGGAAGAGGCGATGAAGTTTCTCGCCCACACCCTGACCAACAAGATGTTGCACACCCCGAGCTCCCAGATCCGACAGGCCAGCCACGACGGCCAAGAACAGCTGCTAAAGGCAGCCAACGCCTTATTCCAGATCCAGGACAGCCGCAAATAAATGAAGTCTTCCATACGAAGCAAGCTCGACCACATCACCGACCGATTTGAAGAGATAACCGCCCTGCTGGCCGACCCGTCGGTCCAGGCCAACCAGAATCGCTTTCGCAGCCTGGGCCAGGAATACGCCCAACTGGAACCGGTGGTGGAGTGCTTTGGGCGCTACAAGGCCTGTGAGCAGGAGATCGCCAACGCCGAGGAGATGCTCAGCGACCCGGAAATGGCCGGTCTTGCCCGTGAGGAACTCGCCGCGGCCGAAGAGAAGCGCGACATCCTGGAGCCCGAACTGCAACGGCTGCTGATCCCCGCCGACCCGAATGACGAGCGCAATATCTTCCTGGAGGTACGCGCCGGCACCGGTGGCGCGGAAGCGGCCCTGTTCGCCGGCGATCTGCTGAAGATGTACCTGCGCTACGCAGAGCTCAAGGGCTGGCAAACAGAAACCATCAGCGAGAGCCACGGCGAACAGGGCGGCTACAAGGAGGTCGTCACCCGCATCAGCGGGCGCAGCGTCTACTCCCGCCTGAAATTCGAATCGGGCGCGCACCGCGTACAGCGGGTGCCGGAGACCGAATCCCAGGGACGCGTGCACACCTCCGCCTGTACCGTGGCCATCCTGCCGGAAGCAGATGCCATCGACGGCGTTGAGATCAACGCCAACGACCTGCGCATCGACACCTACCGCGCCTCCGGCGCCGGCGGCCAGCATGTCAACAAGACCGATTCGGCGGTGCGCCTCACCCACCTGCCGACCGGGATCGTGGTCGAATGTCAGGACGAACGCTCCCAGCACAAGAACAAGGCGCGCGCCATGTCCCTGCTGCAGGCGAAAATCCTCTCCGGCCTGCAATCCCAGCAGACCAGCGAGCAAGCGCAGTCGCGCAAGCTCCAGGTCGGCAGCGGCGATCGCTCGGAGCGCATCCGCACCTACAATTTCCCGCAAAACCGCATCACCGACCACCGCATCAACCTGACTATCTACAAACTCGAAGAGATCATGGGCGGGGAGCTCGATCAGGTTATCGACCCGTTGCTCCAGGAGTACCAGGCGGAGCAATTGACAGCGATGGCCGAGAGCGGACTCTGAGCAGCCACCACCCGATGGTCATTGACGGATCGGCGACAATCGCTGAACTCCTGACGGCGGCCTGCGGGTTGCTGGCGCACTCTGCCGGGCAGGCAGCCCGGCTGGAGAGCGAACTACTGATCGCCCATGCCCTGGACAAACCCAGAACACACCTGATCGCCTGGCCGGACAAACAGCTCAGCCAAGAGCAGTGCAGCCTGGCGCTGTCCCTCATAAAACGACGCCGGCAGGGTGAACCCATCGCCTACATCACCGGCGAGCGGGAGTTCTGGTCACTCAGCCTGCAGGTCACCCCCGACACCCTGATCCCGCGTCCCGACACCGAATGCCTGGTGGCCCGCGCCCTGGAACTGCTGACGGATATCGACTCACCAAGAGTTGCCGATCTGGGTACCGGCAGTGGCGCCATCGCCCTGGCGATCGCCCGGGAACGCCATGACTGCCAGGTCACCGCCACCGACTATTCCGAAAAAAGCCTGGCCGTGGCGCAGAGCAATGCCGCCCGCCTGGTCCTGAAAAATATCCAATTTGTGCAGGGCGACTGGTGTCAGGCCCTGGCGCAGGATGCGCGTTTCGACCTGATCATCAGCAACCCCCCCTATATCGCTCACGACGACCCGCACCTGCAGCAGGGTGATCTCCGCTTCGAGCCCACCCGCGCGCTGGTTTCAGGGAAGGATGGCCTGGACGACATCCGCCGGATTGTACCCCAGGCCAAGCACCATTTGGCACACCGGGGCGTGCTGCTGATCGAACACGGCTATGCACAGGGGTCCGGCGTGCGCCAGATCCTGGAGAGTCATGGCTACCAGGACATTCGCACACTACCGGACTGTGAGCAGCGAGAACGGCTGACCGAGGGTTTTACCGGCTTGTAAAGAATGCCTGGATATATACCCTATCTCAAACCAGTGGCTATAATGGATTGTACCCGGGGCGAAACGACAGCCTCGGGGATTAGGATGCACCCATGAACAGAGATGATGCGGATACCATCAAGCAGCGCGAAATCACCTTTATGGAGTTCCACCCGGATCCCAATCAGGCGCAGACGGCTGCTGACATTCTCTCCGAGGTGCCTGGAATTCTGGAAGCCTGGAGTGAATCACCCACCCTGCTCAAGATCCGTTACAACCTGATGGACATCTCCCTGCAGCAAATCGAAGAGGGGCTGATAGACTCAGGCTTTCACCTGAGTGGGCGCATCATCCACAAGATACGCCGAGCCCTTTACTACTATACCGAGGAGACCCAGCGCGCCAACTGCTGCCCCGGCGGTATCATCAGCCAGACCCGCAAGATTTTCGTTGAACACCACGCCGCGCGTGATCACGGCCGCAAGGACCAACGCCCTGAACATTGGCGAAAATACCACTGAACCGCCTGATCTGGGCCATTTTTCAACACCAGGCAACACAGGTAGGGTAAGATATCGCATCCCGGGCCGACTGCACTTTCACCACCATCCATGAACGACGACCAGCTATTGCGCTACAGCCGCCAGATCATGCTGCCCAGCATCGGCTACGAGGGGCAGGAGAAGCTGCTGGCGTCCCGGGTACTGATCATCGGCCTCGGTGGACTGGGCTCTCCGGTCGCCATGTATCTGGCGGCGGCGGGCATCGGCCACCTGACCCTGGTGGATTTTGACAAGGTGGACCTCACCAATCTGCAACGCCAGATCATTCACAGCAGTGAGCGTATCGGCACATCAAAAGTGGCATCGGCCGAAAGCACACTCAAGGCGATCAACCCCGAGTGCCGAGTCAGCTGCATTGACCACCGCCTCGAGGGAGAGGACCTGGAGCGCCAGGTGGAACTGGCTGATCTGGTGATCGATGGCAGCGACAACTTCACCACCCGTTTTGCAGTGAACGAGGCCTGCGTGAAAACCCGTACCCCCCTGGTATCCGGCGCGGCGATTCGCATGGAGGGCCAGGTGTCGCTGTTCAGCGGCCAGCCCGGCGATCCCTGCTACCACTGCCTGTACGGGCGTGAGGGGTCGACGGATGAGACCTGTTCCGCCAACGGCGTACTCGCGCCAATAGTCGGGGTCATTGGCAGTATCCAGGCAACCGAGGCCATCAAATGGCTGACCGGCGCCGGCACCACCCTGATCGGGCGACTTCTCATTTTCGATGCCCTGCAGATGCAGTGGCGCACCCTGAAACTGAAGACCGACCCGAACTGCCCCGTTTGCAGTAACCGAGATTAGATCCTGAAATGACGCTGAGAAAACTTGATCCGAAAACCCGGGCATTTGTCGATGATTTGAGAAAAGAGATCGTTTTCCGCGACACCCTGTGCGGTCACTCCCTGGAGTACCACACCACCTGGGGTCTGTTCTCACCCAAAGCGATCGATGAAGGCAGCCGGCTGCTGCTCGACAATATCGAGGTAAATGCCACGGATGACACCCTCGACCTGGGCTGTGGCTACGGGCCTCTCGGTCTGACCCTGGCAAAGCTGGCCCCCCAGGGCACCAGCGTCCTGGTCGACAAGGATTTCGTCGCGGTCGAGTACTCCAGGAAAAACGCAAGGGTCAATAACATCCTGAATACAGAGATCTTTCTCAGCAACGGCTTTGATCAGGTGGGCTAGCGCAGCTTCGATCTGATTGTCTCCAACCTGCCTGCCAAGACCGGCAAAGAGCTCTACTATCTCTACTTCTACGACGCGCTGGTCAGAATGAAACCCGGCGCGCGTTTTTACGTGGTGACCATTTCCGGTCTGAGGAAATTCGTGCAGAGGGCCTTCAATGAGGTATTTGGCAACTATACCAAGGTGAAACAGGGCAAAACCTATACCGTGGGGCTGGCAGAGCTCGAATAACGCCCCCCACTCCCCAAAATTGAATGAAGTACCTCGGTTGGGGTAAAATTTTTTATTCCCGGCTAAATTTATGGTCTTAGTGGACGCTATATCGATATTCAACAATAAAATGAGAGTCTCGCAGTGGATATCCGGGTAACCGAAACCAACATTGAGAAAAGCGCCGAAATCCTGCGTATGGCGCTGCCGATGCTGTCGCGCAACAAGATACCGGTCACACCGGAAAACTACACAGTCTGGTTTCACTATATCCAGGGCGACATCCAGGAACTCAACGACCAGATCGACCGGCACCTGCAGACCAACAAACCCTTCAGTCCCGAATTCAACGACACGCTCTACCGCAAGCATTTCGAACACAGACAGATCAACCAGATCGAATCGGCGCGAAACCAGCTGACGAACGCCATATCCGAAACCAGCGGCTCAATCGGCGAAACCAGTAACGATGCCCAGCGTTTCAGTGAAATTCTGGATAATTTCAACACCAGCTGTGACACGGCATCATCCATCAGCGATGTGCTGGGTGTTCTGAAAGATGTACTGGGTGAAACCCAGTTGATGAAAGACTCAATGGGTCAAATGCAGGTGCAGTTCGACACCCGAACCGCTGAACTGAATAAACTCAGGGAGGAGCTGGACCAGGTTAGGCATCAGGCCTCGACCGACCCCCTCACCTCGCTGGCAAACCGGGGAACCTTCAACGACACCCTGGAAACACTGCTCTCCAGCAGCGAGGCCAGCAGAAAACCCATTACCCTGGTGATGTTCGATATCGATCACTTCAAACGGATCAACGACTCCTTCGGCCATCTGGTCGGTGACAAGGTGATTCGCTTTGTGGCTGACATCCTGCGCAAATCCACCAAGGGCGGGGACACCCCGGCCCGATACGGCGGCGAGGAGTTCGCCATCATTCTGCCCGACACCCAGCTGGAAGGCGGTATACGCCTGGCGGAAAAAATTCGCGCCGCAATCTGCGCGACCAACCTGGTCAAGTCAGGCGGGCAGTCACTGGGCAGAATCACCGTCTCCGGTGGGGTCAGCCAGTACCAGAATGGCGAGGACGCCGACAGCTTCATTTACCGCGCCGACAAGGCGCTGTATGAGTCAAAAAACAACGGCAGAAACTGTATTTCCAGAGCCGTCTGAGGCGCCTCTGGAACAACGATCAGTCTGACAGCTTTTTCACCAGCAACTCATTGACCTGCTTGGGATTGGCCTTGCCCTGAGAGGACTTCATCACCTGGCCGACAAAAAAGCCGAGCATCTTGCCGCGCTTGGCCTCTTCGGCGGAGCGGTAGTTGGCCACCTGTTCCGGATTCGCCGCCAGCACATCATCGACCACCTTCTCGATCGCCCCACTGTCGGTGATCTGCTTCAGGCCACGCTGCTCGATGATCTGATCGGCATCGCCCTCACCGTTCCACATCGCATCGAATACCTGCTTGGCGATCTTTCCAGAGATGGTGTTATCGACGATGCGGGCCAGCATGCCACCCAGCAACTCGGCGCTGACCGGGCTCTGGACGATATCCCGCCCCTCTTTGTTGAGGGCGCCGGCCACTTCCACCATCAGCCAGTTGGCGGTCAGTTTGGCATCGCCGGCTTTTTCGGCTGCTGTTTCGAAATAATCCGCCAGAACACGGCTGGCTGTTACCGCCTCGGCATCACTCGCCTTCAGTCCGTACTCCCGTTCAAAACGGTCACGCCGGGCGCTCGGCAGTTCCGGCATGTCGGCGATCACCGCCTGGATAAAGGCATCGTCAAATTCTACCGGCAGGAGGTCGGGGTCGGGGAAGTAGCGATAGTCGTTGGCCTCCTCCTTGCTGCGCATCTAGCGGGTTTCATCCTTGTCGGCGTCATACAGCCGGGTCTCCTGTACCACCTTGCCACCTGATTCTATCAGATCGATCTGGCGATCCACCTCAAAATTGATCGCCCGCTCAAGGAAACGAAAGGAGTTGATGTTTTTCAACTCGGCACGGGTACCCAGCTCATCACCCCTGTGACGCACCGACACATTGGCATCCATGCGGAAGGAACCCTCCTGCATGTTGCCGTCGCAGATGCCCAGGTATTGTACGATCTGATGGATCTTGCGGGCGTAGGCGACCGCTTCCTTGGCGGAGCGCATGTCCGGTTCTGAGACGATCTCCAGCAAGGGTGTGCCGGCGCGATTCAGGTCGATTCCGGTCATGCCGTGAAAATCCTCATGCAGCGACTTTCCGGCATCCTCCTCCAGATGCGCGCGCGTCACTCCGATAACCTTGCTCTCTTCATTCTCCAGGGTGATCTCCACCTGGCCCAGACCAACGATGGGCAGCTCAAACTGGCTGATCTGGTAGCCCTTGGGCAGATCGGGATAGAAATAGTTCTTGCGGGCAAAAACCGAACGCTGGTTCAGTTCGGCGTCAATCGCCCTGGCGAACTTGATCGCCATCTTGACTGCATCCCGGTTGAGCACTGGCAGCACCCCGGGTAGGCCCAGATCGATGATACAGGCCTGGGTGTTCGGCTCGGCGCCGAAGGCGGTGGAGGCGCCGGAGAAAATTTTCGATTTTGTTGCCAACTGGGCGTGGATCTCAAGCCCGATGACTGTTTCCCATTGCATGTTTAACCCCAGTTTAGATCGGTAATGGGTAGAATTTGTTTGCCGGGTACGACAGTAAAGCGAATTATCAGCTGAACGCCTCTGGTCTCGCCTGATGCCAATCGGTGGCCATTTGCAGGCGATGCGCCACATTCAGCAGCTTCGACTCCTGGAAATAGTTACCGATAATCTGCAATCCGACCGGCTTTCCGTCCACCGGCTTGACCGGAATCGACATCCCCGGCAGCCCGGCCAGGTTGACCGCGATGGTATAGATATCAGACAGATACATGCTGACCGGGTCATCCGCCTTCTCGCCAATGGCAAATGCCGTGGTGGGCGCTGTCGGTCCCATGATCACATCCACCTGCTGGAACGCCTGGGCAAAGTCGTCGGAAATCTGGTGCCGGATCTGCTGCGCCTTCAGGTAGTAGGCATCGTAGTAACCGGCCGAGAGGGCGTAGGTGCCGATCAGGATACGGCGTTTCACCTCGGCCCCAAAACCCTCGCCCCGTGAGCGTTTGTAGAGATCTTCAAGGTCCCTGGGATTCTCGCAGCGGTGGCCGAAGCGCACACCGTCAAAGCGCGCCAGATTCGACGAACACTCGGCGGGGGCCACCACATAGTAGACAGGCACCGCCAGATCCGTGTTCGGCAGGCTTATCTCCACCACCTCGGCACCCATGTCCCGATAGGCGTCGATGGCATCCTCAACCGATGCCGCCACTTCGGCGCTCAACCCCTCTCCGAAATACTCCTTTGGGAGACCAATCTTCAACCCTTTGAGATCGGCATCTATGCCCGCGAGATAGTCCGGCACCGGCTGATCCACGCAGGTGGAGTCGCGCTGATCGAAACCCGCCATGGCCTGCAGCATGTGCGCGGCATCCTCGGCGCTTCGGGTCATCGGGCCGCCCTGATCCAGGGAGGAGGCAAAGGCGATCATGCCGAATCGGGATACACGCCCATAGGTGGGCTTGAGCCCGGTGATGCCGCAGAGCGCCGCCGGCTGGCGGATCGAGCCGCCGGTATCGGTCCCGGTCGCAGCCACGCAGAGACCAGCCGCCACCGCCGCGGCAGAACCACCGGAAGAGCCACCGGGAACCAACCCGGTATCCCAGGGATTACGCACCGGCCCGTAGAAACTGGTCTCATTGGACGAACCCATGGCGAATTCATCCATGTTTGTCTTGCCCAGCATCACCGAACCACTATCTTTCAGCCGGCTGATCACGCCGGCATCATAGGGTGCGATAAAGTTATCCAGCATGCGCGAACCGCAACTGGTTCTGACACCATCGGTGCAGAAGATATCCTTGTTGGCGATGGGAATGCCGGTCAGCGCCGGCGCATCACCCGACTTGAGCCTGGCATCGGCGACCTTCGCAGCCGCCAGTGCGGACTCCCCGGTCACCGTGACGAAGCTGTTCAGGCGCTCATCATAGCGGCCGATGCGATCCAGATAGTGCTGGGTAAGCTCGACACTGGTGTACTCGCCGGAACGCAAACCGGCGGCCAGATCACTAATACTCTTGTCTTGCATGCAATTAAGATCCTGGTGGAAAGGCACTGTGGTATATGACGGCAACGGCCATCAGGTCACTCGATAACCTTGGGCACAAGATAGAGGCCATTCTCGGTGGCGGGCGCTATCGACTGGAAATAGTCACGCTGATCGGTTTCTGTAACCGCATCATCGCGCAGCCGTTGTGACATGTGCAGCGGATGAGCCATCGGCGTCACACCCTGGGTATCAACCGAATTCATCTGCTCGACCAGGCCGAGGATATTACTGAGATCGCTGGCCACGGCATCCAACTCGTCGCCGCTGACGGCCAAACGCGCCAAATGGGCGATTTTCTCTACATCAGACCTTTCCAAAGACATCTGCTTATCCAACCGATTTTAAAAACTAGGGGGAAAAAAGATGAAAATTAACACATTTGATCTCAACAGTGCAGGGCATTTATGCGATTAATTACCAATTCCTGACAATTAAGTGGGGAGTGCTTCTTGCCCATCACCCCTCGACATTGCTAGATTATACCGGTTGTACCGGATCAAACTGGGGCTGTATCATCCCGATGATCCCTAAACCCATTTGAATACAACCCCACGGGAAACCTAACTCGACATGTTGTTCATACGCATACGTGGACTATTTTCCAACGATCTCTCGATAGATCTTGGCACGGCCAACACCCTTATCTACGCCCGCGGACAGGGCATAGTCCTCAATGAACCCTCGGTTGTAGCGATACGCCAGGACCGGGGACCCGGTGGCGGCAAATCCGTCGCTGCCGTCGGAAACGAGGCGAAACAGATGCTGGGCCGAACGCCCAACAACATCACCGCCATCCGCCCGATGAAAGAGGGCGTGATTGCCGATTTCACCGTCACCGAGAAGATGCTCCAGCATTTTATCCACAAGGTCCACGAATCCAGGCTGATCCGCCCGAGCCCACGTGTCCTGGTCTGTGTTCCCTGCGGCTCGACCCAGGTTGAACGGCGCGCAATCAAGGAATCCGCCGCTGGGGCCGGGGCCCGCGAGGTCTATCTCATCGACGAACCCATGTCAGCGGCGATCGGCGCCGGACTGCCGGTGGACGAGGCGCGTGGCTCGATGGTGCTGGATATCGGCGGCGGCACCTCCGAGGTGGCCATCATCTCGCTCAACGGCATCGTTTACGCCAACTCGGTGCGGGTCGGCGGGGACAGATTCGACGAGGCCATCGTCAATTATGTACGCCGTAATTACGGCACCCTGATCGGTGAAGCAACCGCCGAACGGGTCAAAAAAGAGATCGGCTCCGCCTTTCCTGGCAACGAGGTCAGGGAAATGGAAGTGAAGGGCCGCAACCTGGCCGAGGGCATCCCGCGCAGTTTCACCCTGAACAGCAACGAAATCCTTGAAGCCCTGCAGGAACCGCTCTCCGGTATCGTTGGCGCGGTAAAGGCGGCGTTGGAACAGACCCCGCCGGAACTGGGCGCCGATGTCGCCGAGCGCGGTATCGTTCTCACCGGTGGCGGTGCGCTGCTGCGGGATATTGACCGTCTGCTCGAGGAAGAGACCGGGTTGCCGGTGCTGATCGCCGAAGACCCGCTCACCTGCGTGGCGCGCGGCGGTGGTCGGGCATTGGAAATGTTGGATGAACGTGGCGGTGAGCTGTTATTTGCACTGGAGTAACCACGACGGCGCTGTTGCGATGACCGCCGCCGCAGTTATACAGAGGCAGAGTACCGATTAAACCGATCTTTACACAGGGACCGTCGATGATTGTGCGCGTTATCGCGGCAATCGTGATTTCGCTCGCCCTGATGGTCATAGATCACCGCCAGCATCACCTCGAGACCGTGCGCTCGCTGTTGTCGGTAATCGTCTCCCCGCTGCACTTTATTGCCGATCTGCCCCTCTCAGCCAGCAACTGGCTGTCGGAGACCTTCGCCACGCGCAGCCGTCTGCTCCAGGAAAATCAGGATCTGCACAGAGAAAATATCCTGCTCCAGGCACAGCAGCAGAAGCTGGCTGCCCTGGAAGCGGAAAACATGCGGCTGCGTGACCTGCTGGAATCCTCCTTCAAGGTCGGCGACCGGGTACTGATCAGCGAGCTGATTGCCGTGGACCTCGACCCCTTCAAGCAGCAGGTACTGATCAACAAGGGCAGCAGTTCGGGGGTCTATTCCGGCCAGCCGGTACTGGACGCCAACGCCGTCATGGGCCAGGTCATCCACGTCAACCGCTTCACATCGACCGTACTGCTGATCACCGACGCGAGCCACGCGCTGCCGGTCCAGGTCAACCGCAACGGGCTGAGAACCGTTGCCATGGGCACGGGCAAAATCGGTGAACTGGATCTACCCCATCTGCCGAATAACGCCGACATCCAGGTGGGCGACCTGCTGGTGACATCGGGCCTGGGCGGCCGCTTTCCGCCGGGTTACCCGGTGGCCGAGATCACCTCGGTACACAGCGAACCTGGCCAGCACTTCGCCAACGTCACGGCCCGCCCAACCGCCCATCTCGACCGAACTCGCGAGGCGCTGCTGGTCTGGACACTGACCCCGTTTGAGGAGTATCAGCCTCAGCCGTTTGCACCCGATGAAGAGGAGGTCGTGACCGACAGCGAAGCCGGCACCCCAGGAGCGGAAGAAAGCGAAAGCGCAGCGGGTAGCCAGGCAGTCACCGAACCCGGGGAGACGCAATGACCCTATCACCCAGCCGCGGCAGCTTTGTCATTGTCATGACCATTCTGGTGGCGTTACTGCTGACCGTGCTGCCGCTCCCGACCTGGGCCCAGATGTTCCGCCCCCAGTGGTACACCCTAGTGCTGATCTACTGGACCCTCGCCCTCCCGGAACGCGTCGGCGTGGGTGTCGGCTGGCTGGTGGGGATCATCCTGGATGTTCTGACCGGCACCCTGCTCGGCCAGCATGCCCTGTCACTGGCGTTGATCGCCTTCATCACCTACCAGATGCACCAGCGGGTGCGGTTGTTCCCGCTCTGGCAGCAGTCGCTGACGGTGCTGGCTCTGCTGTTGATTGAGCGGCTGGTATCCATGTGGGTGATGGGTGCGGTCTCGCAACCGCCACCGACCCTGCTCTACTGGGCGCCACCGCTGGTGGGTATGTTTCTCTGGCCCTGGGTATATATCATTCTGCGTGACCTGCGCCGGAAATTTCAGGTGAGCTAGGAACATTTCCAGCCACGATCAATCGAATGGAAAACTGACCCAGCCCGACACCATGCCCCAGATCACACTCAAAAATTACCTCCGAGAGAGCCGGCTGTTCCGCCACCGCGCACTGACCGCGGCAGTGGTCATCCTGATTCTCGTGGTGATCCTGATCCTGCGGCTGCAGCAGTTGCAGATTACCGACCACAGCCACTTCACCACCCTCTCCCGGGAAAACCGCGTCAAGGTCGTGCCCCTGCCCCCAACCCGCGGCCTGATCTATGACCGCACGGGGGTGTTGCTGGCGGAGAACCTGCCGGCGCACAGTCTGGAGATCATCCCCGAACAGGTCCAGGACCTTGAGCAGACACTCACCGATCTGGCCGAGATCATCACCGTGGAAGAGAGTGACCTGAAGCGCTTCGAACGCCTGAGAAAGCAGCGCCGCCGGTTCGACAGCATACCCCTGCGTATCCGCCTGGATGAGGACGAGGTCGCCCGTTTTGCGGTCAACCGTCACCGCTTTCCAGGCGTGGATATCCAGGCCAAATTACTGCGCGAGTACCCGATTGCCGACCAGACAGGGCATGTGCTCGGCTATGTCGGACGAATCAGCGAAAAGGAACTGCAGGAGATCGACCCCTCCAACTACTCCGGCACCTCCTACATCGGCAAAAATGGCATAGAGAAGACCTACGAGGACCAGCTGCACGGCATGGTTGGGGTACAGCATGTCGAGGTCAACGCCCTGGGGCGGGTGATTCGCGTGCTGGAGAGCCAGCCCCCGGTCCCTGGTGAGGACATCTACCTGACCATTGATGCGGGCCTGCAGAACGTGGCGATGAACGCCTTTGGCGAAGAGAACGGCGCTGCGGTGGCCATCGATCCGCAGAACGGAAATGTCCTGACCCTGGTTAGCAAACCCGGGTTCAACCCCAACCTGTTCGTCGAGGGCATCAGCCCGACAGACTACCAGGCGCTACAGGAGTCAGGAGATAAACCCCTGTTCAACCGCGCCCTGCGCGGCCAGTATCCCCCAGGTTCCACAGTCAAACCCTTTCTTGGCCTGGCCGGCCTGGAAACCGGCACCATCTACTACAACCAGAAAAAGTTCTGCCCCGGCTTCTTCCAGCTGCCGAACCACTCACACAAATA
The DNA here is from genome assembly GCA_002869585.1 of Sedimenticola sp. Lineage (GTDB taxonomy): Bacteria > Pseudomonadota > Gammaproteobacteria > Chromatiales > Chromatiaceae > BM503. The sequence continues at coordinate 43,369 of PKUO01000021.1, read as the reverse complement.
CCGCGACTGGAAAAAATGGGGCCACGGCTCGGTCAATCTGGAAGATGCCATCGTCCAATCCTGTGATGTCTTCTATTATGATCTTGCCTATCAGCTGGGTATCGACAAAATGCAATCCTTCATGAGCCGCTTCGGATTCGGTGAACCTACAGGGGTCGACCTGGTCGGTGAATTGCCCGGCCTGATGCCCTCGCGGGAGTGGAAGAAGGAGAAGCGCCGCGCCCCCTGGTATCCTGGTGAGACACTGATCACCGGTATCGGACAGGGTTATTTCCTGACTACGCCACTGCAACTGGCCAGCGCCACCGCAACCCTCTCGATGCATGGCCAAAAGCACAAACCACGCATGGTGCAGGCGAGAAAACGACCTGACGAGCCGATCCAGATCCTGCCGCCGGAGCCGACCGACGCCCTGCCGATCCAGAGCGACCACAACTGGGATGACGTGATTCACGCCATGAGCCAGGTGATAGAGGGGCCACGCGGAACCGCCAAGCTGATCCGTACGGAAAGCTACCGTATCGCAGGAAAGACCGGCACAGCCCAGGTCTTCACCGTTAAGCAGGAAGAGGAGTACGATGAGGATAAGATTGATAAGAAGATGAGGGATCACGCCCTGTTCATCGCCTTCGCCCCGGTTGAGCATCCGCGGATCGCCGTTGCCGTACTGGTGGAAAATGGCGGTCACGGGGGATCTGTCGCCGCACCCATCGCCAAGCAGATCATGGATCACTACCTGCTGGGGAGTAGCCAATGATCAGACAGTCACGCCTCAGCGGCCTGCCGGAATCCAACCCGACCAGAGCGGAGGGTCTGCTCTCCGACATGCATCTCGACCTGCCCCTGCTCACCGGACTGATACTCCTGTGCGGCTTCGGGCTGTTGGTGCTGTACAGCGCCAGCGGCCAGGACGTTGCCCAGATAGAGCGCCAACTGGTGCGCATGGCGCTGGGCTTTACCTCCATGGTCATTCTGGCGCAGGCGCCACCGGCCAGCCTGCGCCGCTGGTCGCCCTGGCTGTTTGGCGCCAGCATCCTGTTGCTGTTAGCGGTGCTGGTGGCGGGAAAGATGGGCAAGGGCGCGCAACGCTGGCTCGACCTCGGTTTTTTCCGGTTCCAGCCGAGCGAACTGACCAAGCTCGCGGTACCGATGGTAGTGGCCTGGTTTCTCGCCGAAAAAGCCCTGCCGCCCCAGTGGAAACGCCTGCTGATCGCCGGACTGATGATCCTGATCCCGGTGCTGCTGATCGCCAAGCAACCGGACCTCGGAACCTCACTGCTGGTGGCCAGCGCCGGTATATTCGTGCTGTTTCTGGCCGGACTCAGCTGGCGCTTCATTGGCGGCATGATCCTGGTCGCCATACCCAGCGCCTGGGCGCTCTGGGAGTGGGGCATGCGCGACTATCAGCGCAACCGGGTACTGACCTTTCTCAACCCGGAAAGCGATCCGCTGGGCACCGGTTACCATATCATTCAATCGAAAATCGCCATCGGTTCAGGCGGACTCTATGGCAAGGGCTGGCTAAACGGCACCCAGTCCCATCTTGAATTTCTGCCGGAACGGACCACCGATTTCATCTTTGCGGTAATCGCCGAAGAGCACGGCTTCTTCGGCATTCTGGTACTGCTGTCGCTCTACCTGTTCATCATCATGCGCGGCCTGTTTATCGCCGCCCAGGCCCAGGATACCTATGGTCGACTGCTGGGTGGAGCGCTGATACTGGTATTTTTTGTCTATCTGTTCGTTAATACCGGCATGGTCAGCGGCATCCTGCCGGTGGTCGGCGTCCCCCTTCCACTGGTCAGCTACTGGGGAACATCGATCGTGACCATCATGGCTGGATTCGGTATCCTGATGTCAATCCATACCCATCGAAAACTGCTGCCAACCTGAGGGTGCAACACTGTGAGTCTGCGAAAAACCATCGTCACCATCATCGCTGCAATCGTACTGCATCAGTCACCCGCCTTCGCGGCGAAACCTGCTGGATTTGATGACGCACTGAACCAGTTCGCCAGGGAGATGAGCGCCAAGCACGGTTTCGACCAGACCCAATTGTCAGCACTGCTGACGGAGGTCGAGTACCAGCAGAGCATTATCGATGCGATCAGCCGGCCAGCGGAAGGCAAGCCCTGGCACCAATACCGGCCGATCTTCGTCAACGATGCGCGTGCCACGGAAGGGGTGAAGTTCTGGGAAGAAAACCAGGAACTTCTGACCCGGGCCGAACAGAGCTATGGCGTGCCACCCGAGATTATCGTGGCGATCATCGGCGTCGAAACCCGCTATGGCCGCCATGCCGGCCGATATAGCGTGGTCGATGCGTTGAGCACCCTGGCCTTCGGCTATCCGAAGCGCGCCGCCTTCTTTCGTCAACAGCTGGAGGAGTTTCTGCTGCTGATCAAGGAAGAGGGTCTCTCGGCCAGGGACTCCCTCGGCTCCTATGCAGGCGCCATGGGCAAGCCGCAATTCATCCCCAGCAGCTACCGCGCCTATGCCGTGGATTTTGACGGTGACGGCAAACGCGACCTGCTCAACAACAATGCCGATGTGATCGGCAGCGTCGCCGCCTACTTCAGCCGACACGGTTGGACCCCGGGCAAGCCGATTACCGGCAAGGCTAAAGGGGTGACCGCAGCACACCAGCACTTCATCGACGCCGGCATGAAGCCCAGCATTTCGATCGCGACACTGCAACAGGCGGGCATAGTGGCGGATACCCCTGCCGCCCCGGATGCCCTCGCCAGCCTGATCCGCCTGGAAGGCGAGTCTGCCGATGAACACTGGCTGGGACTGGACAATTTCTACGTGATCACCCGCTACAACCACAGTAACCTGTACGCCATGGCTGTCTATCAGCTGAGCCAGGAAATACTCAAACGCAAGAGGAGCAGCTGATCCCATGAACACCTGGAAAAACAGCAGCCTGCTGACCCTTCTGACCTGCCTTCTGATTGCCGGCTGCACTATCCGTCCAGCAAAGATCTTCACCGGCCCAGATGCGGAGGACGGCGCGCCAACGCAGCGACTGGACCCAAACAGCATCCCTGATGCCGTGCCGAGGCACGAAAGCCCCAGCAAGCGCGGCAACCCCGACACCTATGTGGTGTTCGGCAAACGCTACCATGTCATGAATAGCAGCCACGGCTTCTCGGAAAAGGGCATCGCCTCCTGGTACGGGACCAAATTTCATGGACGCCTGACCAGCAGCGGCGAACCCTACGACATGTACAAAATGACGGCGGCGCATAAGAACCTGCCGATCCCCAGCTATGTCGAGGTGACCAACCTGAAGAATCACCGCACCACGGTGGTTCGTGTGAATGACCGCGGCCCCTTCCACGACAACCGCATCATCGACCTCTCCTACGCAGCCGCCACCAAACTGGGCATCCTCAACGAGGGCACCGGGCTGGTACATATCCGCGTGGTGCAACCCGGAGAAACAGCACCGACCCCGGTCCCCGCGCCACAGCTCGCCTCAGCGGCAATCGAGATTGAGCCGAACCCGACACTTTTTCTCCAGATCGGCGCATTTTCCAGCAGGATAAACGCCGATCGCCTGCGCCAGCGCCTCAGTCCGTCGCTCGCGGAGCAGATCAGAATCCAGGCAGCCGAGAACAATGGCGCGGCAGTCTACCGGGTCCAGGTAGGTCCCTTGCGCGACGTCGAGCGGGTGGATCTGGTCACCGCACGCCTCTCCGACCTGGGAATCAGCGACAGCCATGTTGTGATCGAATAGTCAGATTGCCACAACCCGGCCGTATGAAAAGATTCACAGATCCAGGTTAGAATGTTTGAATAGAGCACAACGCAAAGACGAGGATATTGCCCTACAGCAAACTTCTCCATCAGCATTCGAGGAAATCTAGCCCAGTGTCGTTCCACAAACAATCCGTATTGATCACCACCCTCTTCAGCCTGCTGCTGTTTCTCGCTCAGGCACATGCCGCCCCCGTTCCGGCGCCACCCAAGATCGCCGCCACAGGGCACCTGCTGATCGACTTCGACAGCGGCGTCGTACTTTCCGAAGAGAACGCCGATGAACAACTGGAGCCCGCCAGCCTTACCAAGATCATGACCGCCTATGTGGTGCTGCGTGAAATCAAGGCCGGCAGCATTCACCTGGAAGACCAGGTGCTAATCAGTCAGAAGGCCTGGCGCACGCCTGGTTCGCGTATGTTCATCGAGGTCAACAAGCAGGTCTCGGTCGAGGAGCTGCTGAAAGGCATGATCATCCAGTCCGGCAATGACGCTAGTGTCGCCCTGGCCGAACACGTGGCCGGCAGCGAGGAGACCTTTGCCAAGCTGATGAATGAGCACGCCCAGCGCCTGGGGATGCTTAACACCCATTTCGTCAACAGTACCGGCCTGCCTGCGGACACCCATTTCACCACAGCCCGCGACATCACCCGCGTTGCAGCGGCGACCATCCTGGAATTTCCCGAGTATTACCAGTGGTATTCGGAAAAGGAGTATACCTTTAACGAAATCACCCAACAGAATCGCAACAAGCTGCTGTGGCGCGATGACGCTGTGGATGGCATCAAGACCGGGCACACCGATGCTGCAGGCTTCTGCCTGGTGGCCTCTGCAAAGAAAAACAATATGCGCCTGATCTCGGTGGTGATGGGCACCAGCAGCGAAAACGCCCGCGCCAAGGAGAGCCAGGCGCTGCTCAGTTACGGCTTTCGTTTTTACGAAACCCATCGCCTCTACGGGGCCCTGGATCCGCTGGCCAAGGTCAGGGTATGGAAGGGCGACAGGGAGCAGCTGCGGCTCGGACTGGCCAAAGATCTCTATGTCACCATCCCGCGCGGCCAGTACAAGAACCTGACGGCGGGCATGAATATCAATCCCACCATCACCGCCCCGGTGGGCCTGAATCAGGAGATGGGCACGGTCAAGGTCAGCCTTGGCGATGAGCAGGTCACCGAGGCCACACTGATCGCCCTCGACGACATCGCCGAGGGCGGCCTGTGGCAGACCCTGAAGGACACCGCACTGCTCTGGCTTGAATAAGCAGGGCACCGCCTGCATATACTAGGGCCTGTTAACACAAAGCTGATACCCTGACCAATGAGCCAAGAGCAAGAATCGCCTCTCACTTTTCCCTGCCAGATTTCGGTCAAGGCGATGGGTCTGGCTGCACCCGATTTCGACACCCTGGTCGTGGAAATCGTGCGCCAGCATGTACCCAATCTGGGCGAAGGGTCAGTAAAATCACGCCCGAGCAAAGGCGGCAAGTATATCTCGGTGACAGTCACTTTCGAGGCCGTCAGCCGGGTCCAGCTGGACGCCATCTACTACGCCTTTACCGCGCACGAACGCGTGCTGATGAGCCTCTAACCCAACCCTGGCCGTGAGACAAGCAAGGACTACACCGGCACTCATAGTCCGCAGATTGGGAATGAAGGAGTATCAACCGGTCTGGGAACAGATGCAGCAGTTCACCGAGCAGCGCACCGACAGCAGCGCAGACGAGATCTGGCTGGTGGAACACCCGCCAGTCTTCACCCTCGGCCAGGCGGGCAAACCGGAGCATCTGCTCAGTCCGGGCAGCATCCCGATCATCGCCAGCGACCGCGGCGGTCAGGTCACCTACCACGGCCCAGGCCAGCTGGTGGCCTATCTGCTGATCAACCTCAAGCGGTCCGGGCTCGGGGTACGCCAGCTGGTAACCTTGATCGAGCAGTCGATCATCGACCTGCTCGGCGGGTACCGGATAGAGGCCAAGGCAAAACCCAAGGCGCCAGGCGTGTATGTCGCTGAGCGCAAGATTGCCGCACTGGGGCTGCGGGTCAGGCGCGGCTGCAGCTATCACGGTCTCAGCCTGAATGTGGCGATGGACCTCGAACCCTTCAGCCGCATCAACCCCTGCGGCTACCCCGGTCTGAAAGTGACGCAACTTGCTGACCTGGGTATCCATGACAACCTGTCACAGGTGGCGGACCGACTAATCCAACACATCACCCGGCATCTGCACTACAATCTTTCCAATCCACAGACAAAAGCGGAACCACCTCCTGATGAATGAACCCGATGATCTGAACGCTCCATCACGGGCAACCCCGAACACCCACCAGCGTGGAGAGCAGAAGCTCGCCAGAATTCCGATCAAGGTGGAACCCACCTGGGAGATGCCCCGCAAACCGAGCTGGATCAGGGTCAAGGCGCCGAGCGGTGGCAAAGTCGCCGAGATCAAACGCATCCTGCGCGCCACCTCCCTGTCATCGGTCTGCGAGGAGGCCGCCTGCCCCAATCTCGGGGAGTGTTTCTCCCACGGCACGGCCACATTCATGATCATGGGGGACATCTGCACCCGCCGCTGTCCCTTCTGCGACGTAGCCCACGGCAAACCCAAGCCCCTGGATGAAAATGAGCCAGCGAACCTGGCCCAAGCGGTCAAGGCCATGCAGCTGCGCTACGTGGTGGTCACCTCGGTGGACCGCGACGACCTCAGGGATGGCGGCGCCGCTCACTTCGCCGAGTGCATAGAGGCCATGCGCCAGATCATGCCTGAGTTGCGCATAGAGATCCTGGTGCCCGATTTCCGCGGACGGGTCGATATCGCCCTGGCACAGTTTGACCAGATTCAGCCGGACGTCTTCAATCACAACCTGGAGACCATTCCCCGCCTCTACCGCAAGGCGCGTCCCGGCGCCGACTACCAGGGCTCACTGGACCTGCTCAGGCAGTTCAAGCAGCGACACCCCCAGGTGCAGACCAAATCGGGACTGATGCTCGGTCTGGGCGAAAGCCTGGCGGAGGTGGAGGCGGTCATGCAGGATCTGCGCGATCACGGCTGCAACATGCTCACCCTCGGCCAGTACCTGCAGCCGAGCCGCGAGCATCTGCCGGTGGAGCGCTTCGTCACGCCCGAAGAGTTCGATCAACTGCGACAAACCGGGGAGGCCATGGGTTTTGCCAATGTAGCCAGCGGCCCCATGGTCAGATCCTCCTACCATGCCGACCTACAGGCCAACCCCCTACTGAAAGAAGTGATACAGGATGTATGAACAGGAACTGATCTGGATTGTAAAACAACTGCTTCTGCCACCCGGCGGACTGGTGCTGATGTGTCTTATCGGACTGATGTTGAGCGGTCGATTCATCGGCAAATTTCTGATCCTGCTGGCAATTGCCGCGCTCTACCTGCTGAGCGCCCCGTTTTTTGCCCAGCAACTGGCCCAGTCGCTGGAACAGACCCCGCCGCTCGATCCGCAGAGCCTGAATGCCCGTCAGGCACAGGCAATTGTTGTACTGGGCGGCGGACGCTATCTCCAGGCGCCGGAATATGACGGCGACACCGTCAACCGACTACTGCTTGAGCGGTTGCGCTACGCCGCCAAACTATCCCGACAAACCGGGCTGCCGGTCATCCCCAGCGGCGGCAGCGACTGGCAACAGGGCAAACCTGAAGCCGATCTTGCCCGCCAGGTCCTGGAGAAGGAGTACGGGGTCAGCGTGCTGGCGGTGGAGAACCGTAGTCGCACCACCTGGGAAAACGCCCGCTACACCAGCGAACTACTGAACCGACTGAAGATCAAAAAGATTATCCTGGTCAGCCATGCCTGGCACATCCCCAGGGCGCTCACCGTATTCCGCAATCTGGATATCGACATCACCCCGGCGCCCACCGGCTACATCAGTCAGATCGGTAAACAGTACAGTTTCTGGGACTGGCTGCCCTCAGCCCAGGCGTTCCAGAGCAGCTACTGGGTGCTGCATGAATATCTCGGTGAATACTGGTACCGGCTGAGAAATACCTAGACCCGATCAGGGGCGGGAATCATCGTCCCGGGTGAACTCGCCGTCAATAATTCGCGGCTGCCCGGATGAAGAGGGGGAGTGCTCATGCCCCGCGCCTCCCGGAGGCGGCCGCATAACCCCCTTGCGCTTCAGCAGGGCGAGAATCATCAAACGCCTGACCGGCGGTATCAGACAGACAAAACCGATCACGTCGGTGATGAAACCGGGTAGCAGCAGAAGCACCCCGCTGGCCAGCAGCACCACACCTTCGATCATCTCGATGGCCGGCACCTCGCCGCGCTCCATCGACTCGCGCACCCGCATGGCAGTGCTCAGCCCCTGAATACGCACCAGGGTACCGCCCAATACCGCGGTGAACAGGGTGAGCAGGATGGTGGGCATGGCGCCGATGAATGAACCAACTTTAATCAGAAAGTAGAGTTCAACCAGTGGAATACCGACAAACAGGGTAAGGAAAACAAGAATAACAGGCATGGCAAAATGCTACGCGGTGTGGATTTATTACTCAAGTCTTTTGCGAGCGCCAAGGCAATGCGGTATCTTTGCGCGATGCCTGAAAACACGCTTCTGATCTTCTGTACCTGCCCCGATCTGGAGAGCGCCGAACGGATAAGCGGCGAGCTGATCGACACCGGACTGGCCGCCTGCATTCATATCAGCGCAGAGGTCACTTCAGTGTACAAATGGCAGGACAAGCGTGAAAGCGCGCAGGAGAGAGTGCTGCAAATCAAGACCAGTGAATCGGCCTATGACGAACTGCAGCAACGCATTCTCTCCCTGCACCCGTATGAACTTCCGGAGATCATCGCGGTCCCTGTAGTACGTGGACTTCCGGGCTATATCCAGTGGATTAATCAATGCACAAAACAATAAAACCGAAAAACCCTGTTTATCTGCTGCTGCTCTCCTTTCTGCTGATCGCCAGCCAGGCGCTGGGACAGCAACAGGATGAGTTCCTGCAACCCCAGGAGGCCTTCAAGGTCACTGCCCAGGCCGATGGCCCGGGCCATATCCTGCTCAACTGGAGCATTGCCGACGGCTACTACCTCTACCGCAGCAAGTTCAAGTTTGCCAGCGAGAGCGACGGCATCGACCTGGGCGCGGCAGAACTGCCCGCCGGCAAGGTCAAGAATGACGAATTCTTTGGCGAGATGGAGATCTACCGCGACCAGGTGGAGATTCGGCTGCCGGTAACACGGGGTTCTGATGCAGACAACCTGGCACTGAAAACCATTTCCCAGGGCTGCGCCGATGCCGGGCTCTGCTATCCACCCCAGACCCAGCGGGTCTCAATTCAGCTGGCGGCAGCTGAACCCAAGGCCAGCAGTGCCCTCACCGCGCTGAGCGGCTTGGGCAATGACCTGGGACTGGACGAGGAACCGGAAATCCTCGCCCCTGAGGAGGCGTTCAAATTCGAGGCCCGCGTGGAGTCTGGTGACCAGCTGCGTCTGCTGTGGCAGATCGCCGAAGGCACCTACCTCTACCAGGATAAAATTCAGCTGGCGCTATTGGATGGTAATGGCGTCGCCCTGGGTGATTACCAGCTTCCACCGGCAGAGATCAAAGAGGGGGCGATTCGCCCGGATGGCACGATTGGCGATCTGCCGGTCTACCACAACCTGATCGACCTGCCCCTACCCCTGAAGCGCAGCAACACCGACGCCACCGAAATAAAACTCGAGGTCCGCTACCAGGGCTGCGCGGAACTGGGAATCTGTTATCCCCCCATCAAGGGCAGCTACACTCTGGCCCTGCCCGCCATCGCCCAGGCCTCGGCCTCGGCGGAAGAGACCAGCGCCGCTAACGACGTTGTGGAAACCACCGCTCAATCGACCCAACCGGTCGCCGAGCAGGACCAGATCGCTGCCACTCTGGCAGGTGGCAGCACCTGGCTGATCATCCTCAGCTTTTTCGGGTTCGGACTGCTGCTCTCGCTGACGCCCTGCGTCTTCCCTATGATCCCGATCCTCTCGGGCATCATTGCCGGACAGGGACCGAACATCACCACCACGCGCGCCTTCACCTTCTCACTGGTCTACGTGCTGGCGATGGCGGTCACCTACACCATCGCGGGCATCCTTGCCGGGCTGTTCGGGCAGAATCTCCAGGCGGCATTCCAGAACCCCTGGATACTCAGCGGCTTCGCCCTGGTGTTCGTGCTGCTGGCGTTTTCCATGTTCGGCTTCTACGAACTGCAACTCCCCAGCAAATGGCAGAGCAAACTGGCCGATGCCAGCAACAAACAGCAGGGCGGCAGCCTCACCGGCGTGGCCGTGATGGGCCTGCTCTCGGCGCTGATAGTCGGCCCCTGCGTCGCCCCACCACTGGCTGGCGCTCTGATTTTTATCGGGCAGACCGGTGACTGGCAGTTAGGCGGCCTGGCACTGTTTATGATGGCGCTGGGCATGGGCGTTCCATTGATCGCCCTGGGCACATCCGCCGGCAAGCTGCTGCCGCGCGCAGGCAAGTGGATGGATGCGGTCAAGGCGGTATTCGGCGTTGGCATGCTGGCGGTCGCCATCATCCTGCTGGAGCGCATCATCCCGCCAGCCGTGGCCATGCTGCTCTGGGGCATGCTGCTGATCATCAGCGCGATCTACATGGGCGCTTTGCGCGAGCTGGCGATCGAGGCCTCGGGCTGGAGCAAACTCTGGAAGGGCGTGGGTTTGGTCATCATGATCTACGGCACACTGATGCTGGTGGGCGTCGCCGCGGGCGGCAAAGACACGGTGCAGCCGTTGCGCGGCATCGCCGCCTTCTCCGGCGGTGGCGCAGGCGATGCCCAACACATCAGCTTCAAGCGCATCAAAACAGTGGATGACCTGCAGCGCGAAGTGGCCGAAGCGAGCAGCGCCGGCAAGCCGGTGATGCTCGATTTCTATGCCGACTGGTGCGTCTCCTGCAAGCAGATGGAGCGCTATACCTTCTCCGACCCCGCGGTTATCGCCGGGCTCAAGGATTTCGTGCTGCTGCAGGCCGATGTAACCGCCGACGACGAAGCCGACCGGGCTCTGCTGCAGGGGCACTTTGGCCTGCCTGGACCGCCCAGCATCATGTTCTACGGGCGGGACGGTCAGGAGCGAAAAAACTACCGCGTGGTCGGCTTCATGCCTGCGGATCAGTTTGCCGCGCATATAAGCAAGGCGGTGCAATGACATGCTGAAACTGGTTGCAGGCTTAATCCTCGTTTGGGTGCTCGCGCTGGCCGTCTGGGCACTGCCAATAATCTACCAGCAGCATAGCGGAGGCCCACAACTGGCATCGGCCGAAATGCCGCCGCTGCCGGACTTCAGCCTGCCCGATCTGGACGGCAACCTGCACAGTCTCAGCGAGTGGCAAGGGAAGGTTCTGGTGGTCAATTTCTGGGCCACCTGGTGCCCACCCTGCAAGGAGGAGATGCCGCTGTTTGTTCAGACCCAGAAAAAGTATGCCGACACCGACCTGCAGTTTCTCGGCATTGCCATTGACGATCCGGACATGGTCAGGGACTTTTACGATATCTATAACCTCAATTTTCCGGTCCTGACCGGAGGACCAAAGGCCATCGAACTGTCAAACAGCATGGGTAACCGCTTCGACAGCCTTCCCTTCACGGCCGTGTTTGACCGTACTGGAAAAGCCCGCTATATCCAAGCGGGGCAGCTGAGCGAGAGGGATATCGCCCATAAAATCATCCCGCTGCTCTGAGGGCGCGGGAAATAATGTGTACGAAATGCTGCGATCTTGGCGGGATCGGACAACAAATCTAGACAATTCCACGCATATCAGCGAGAATTCCCGGGCTGGACGGCAAAGCTGCCGTACGGCTACTGCAACAGACCAACAGCACTGCGCAACCGCTGTAATTGAGCGCTGAACCACCTGGTAAAGATGACATGTCCTGCATCCTGGTACTTAATGGCCCCAATCTGAATCTACTGGGAACCCGTGAACCGAAGCACTACGGCAGCGACTCCCTGGCCCAGATCAAGCAGCGCATGCAGACAGATGTCGAAGCGGCCGGACACACCCTGGCATTCCACCAGAGCAATGCAGAACATGAACTGATCGAGCTGATTCACCAGGCCGTCTATCAGGACGTCGCCTTTATCATTATCAATCCAGCCGCCTTTACCCACACCAGTGTCGCCCTGAGGGATGCACTGCTGGGGGTGAACATTCCCTTTATTGAAGTTCATCTATCGAATGTTCATGCCCGGGAAGCCTTCAGGAAACACTCCTATTTTTCAGATATTGCCCAAGGCGTGATCAGCGGACTGGGTGCCCAGGGCTATGACCTGGCCCTGCAAGCCGCCCTGACCCGCATCAGCGCCTAGCCACAGAAAACAGAGACAACACAACATGGATATCAGAAAAGTAAAAAAACTGATCGAACTGCTCGAGGAATCGGACATTGCCGAGATCGAGATTCATGAAAATGAAGAATCAGTACGCATCAGCCGCATGAGCTCTTTCGCACCGGCGATGGTGGCGGCGCCTGCCGCTGCCGCACCCGTTGCAGCCCCTGCGCCAGCACCCGCCGGCCAAGCACCCGTGGAAGAGGAGATCAGCGGGCACAAGGTCCGCTCACCCATGGTAGGCACCTTCTACCGCGCCCCCACCCCTGGCGCCAAGCCGTTCGTCATGGAAGGGCAGACGGTCAGCGCCGGCGAAACCCTGTGCATCATCGAGGCGATGAAGATCCTCAATCAGATCGAGAGCGACAAATCCGGCACGGTCAAAAAGATCCTGGTCGAGAACGGTCAGCCGGTCGAATATAACCAACCCCTGTTTATCGTCGAATAAAGGGGTATGGAAGAGCCATGATCGAAAAAATCGTCATAGCCAATCGAGGCGAAATCGCACTGCGCATCCTGCGCGCCTGCAAGGAACTGGGCATCAAGACCGTTGCCGTACATTCGGAGGCGGATCGTGACCTGATGCACGTTCGGCTGGCGGATGAGTCGGTCTGCATCGGTCCGGCGGCCTCGGCCGACAGCTACCTGCAGGTTCCCTCCATCATCAGCGCCGCCGAGGTGACCGATGCGGTCGCCATCCATCCCGGCTACGGATTTCTCTCTGAGAACGCCGACTTTGCCGAACGCGTCGAGGAGAGCGGTTTCATCTTCATCGGCCCGAAACCCGAGACCATCCGGCTGATGGGTGACAAGATCACCGCCATCGAAGCGATGAAGGCCGCCGGCGTGCCCTGTGTGCCCGGCTCCGACGGACCGCTGGATGAGAATAACGAACGCACCCTGAAGCTGGCCCGCGAGATCGGCTACCCGGTAATCGTCAAGGCCGCCGGCGGCGGCGGCGGGCGCGGCATGCGCGTGGTCCACTCCGAGGCCGCATTGCTCAACGCCATCTCACTGACCAAGGCTGAAGCCGGCGCGGCCTTCGGCAACGATACCGTCTACATGGAGAAATACCTGGAGAATCCGCGCCATGTCGAGTTCCAGGTGCTGGCGGATACCCATGGACAGGCGATTCACCTGTGCGAGCGCGACTGCTCGATGCAGCGACGCCATCAGAAGGTGGTCGAGGAGGCCCCCGCACCGGGAATCAGCGATGAACAGAGACAACGCATCGGGGAACGCTGCGCCGAGGCCTGCCGCAAAATCGGCTACCGCGGCGCGGGCACCTTCGAATTTCTCTATGAGAACGATGAGTTCTACTTCATCGAGATGAATACCCGCGTACAGGTCGAACATCCGGTCACCGAGATGATCACCGGCATCGATATCGTCAAGGAACAGCTGCGCATCGCCGCCGGCGAAAAACTGACCTACACCCAGGATCAGGTCCGGATCAACGGCCATGCCATCGAATGCCGCATCAACGCCGAAGACCCGAAAAACTTCATGCCAAGCCCCGGCACTATTACCGATCTGCATATCCCCGGCGGCCCGGGCATTCGCGTGGACACCCATATCTATGCCGGCTATCGGGTGCCACCCTATTACGACTCCATGATCGGCAAACTGGTCGCCCACGGCGAGAACCGTAATGCCGCCATAGCCCGCATGAAAACCGCTCTGTCGGAGATGGTGGTGAACGGCATCAAGACCAACGCCCCGCTGCATCTGGAGATCATGAAAGATGGCGCGTTCATCGCCGGCGGCGCCAATATCCACTACCTGGAAAAGAAACTGGGTATCTGACAACCCCTAACCTGATGACCGCGCTCCTGCGAGTGCGGCCATCATTCAGGATGCTTCAACCAACCATGTCCTGGCTGCAGGCTCACCTCACCACTGATAAAGAACGGGCGGCGCTGATCGAACTGCTGTTCGAAAACCTCGGCGCCCTGTCGGTGACCCTGGGTGACGCCGCCGACGAACCCCTGCTCGAACCCAAACCTGGCGAATCCCACCTGTGGCGGCAGACCCGCGTGACCGGACTGTTCAGCGGGGAGACGGATCCCGACCACCTGCGCAGCGCCATTAACCAGGCCCTGAACGAAGAGATCAGCCACTGCCTGGAGCTCGAGATACTCGAAGACCAGGCCTGGGAACGGGCATGGCTGGACGCCTTCCATCCCATGCAGTTCGGTCGCCGGCTGTGGGTATGCCCGAATGGCCAGCCACCCGGCGCCGACAATGCGGTGGTGGTGGAACTGGATCCGGGTCTCGCCTTCGGCACAGGCACCCACCCTACCACGGCGCTCTGCCTGCGCTGGCTTGATGGCCAGGATCTCAACGGCAAAACCGTCATCGATTTCGGCTGCGGCTCCGGCATCCTTGCGGTAGCTGCCCTGTTGCTGGGCGCGAAGCGGGCGATTGCCATCGACCATGACCCCCAGGCGCTGGAAGCAACGCTGGCCAATGCGGAGAAAAACCGCGTTGCCGACCGGCTGATGATTCATGACAGCAATCAGGCCCCCGCCGTCCACTGCGACATACTGCTGGCCAATATCCTCGCCGGAACCCTGATAGAACTGGAACCGCTGCTGTCAGAGCTGGCTGTACCCGGGTGTCTGATTGCCCTCTCGGGCATTTTGAAAAACCAGGCCGAGGATGTCCGTAACAGCTATAGCCATCACTTCGCCATGCAACCGCCGGAACTGATGGAGGAATGGGTGTTACTCACCGGCAAGCGCAAACCCTGAGGCGTCACCCATTGAGTAGACGACTTCGCCTGTCGATCTGGTAAGATCAGCACACCTGTTGCAAACGAAACGGCCCAGCATCCGTGTACACACACTGCCCCCACTGCCATACCACCTTTCGCATACACGCCGAACAGTTGCGCGCTGCCTATGGCCAGGTGCGCTGCAGCCAGTGTCAGCAGGTGTTCAATGCCTTGGAGAATTTCGCCGAAACCAAGGGCGATACCGAGAGCTGGCCGGAATCACACTTCATCCGAAAAATCGACTACGAGCAGGATACAGCCGAGTTTGAGCAGGCGACCCTGGAGGCCCATGCCGAAGCCGCAACGGACGCAGCAGAACCCAGCGATGCCCCTGACCTGCTCACGGAACTGACCGATCCCTACCGGGGGTTCCACCTGCCAAACGAGGCTCCGGCAGAGGAGACCGGTTTCACCATCGACTCCGAGGATGAAACACCCCCCACCGAGGGCGAGGCACCCACCCAGCCAACAGTGGATACCCGCTTCAGCGACTATCTGGCCGAACTGGAAAACAAGGTCAACCAGCTCACCCAAGGAGTTGACAGTAACCACCTCGCGGATATCTCATTTGCAGACGCCCAGAAGGCCTTCTTCGATTCGCTGGACATTGACGAGAATCAGCCCCTCGATCTGCCGATCCTGCAGGATCCCAATCCCGCTGGTGTGACTAACGAAAACCAGAAGCCGCAGGACTCTGACGATGAAACACCGGATGAAGCGGATGAAGAGGAGCGCTTCGAGTGGCCCTTTATCGAAGGCCCGGACTCTGAAGAGAGGGCAATCTCTGCAGAAAACCTGGACAGCGACGAACCGGACGAGGATGAAAACGAATCACCCTTTATCGAGATCACTCCCCCGGAAAGCAGGCATGGTGAGGATGATCGCGACGACTTCGATATCGTCGAGGAGAGCGCAGACAGAATAGAACCGGCCTGGACAGATGAGGCGAGTGAGCCCGATCCGCTCCCCTTCCGGCTGGCCGAAAATGTCCCCGACATCAAGCCCAGCGACCAGGAGCCACTGACCCTGGATGAACTCCTCACGGGAAAAACCAAACGCCGGAAGAAACGCATCCTGCTCAGCCTGCTGGTCTTGCTGTTGCTCCTGGCAGCGGGCGCCCAAATGGCCTGGCTCTACCGCGAACGCCTGATGGAGATCCCCCTGACCAAGGCTTACCTGAATCAGTTCTGCGCGCTGGTCGACTGCAAGCTGCCGGTCAAGCGCGCGCCGGAAAAATTCGAGGTGGTCAGCCGCTCCCTGGTCATCGCCCCCGACAAGCCCGGCATTCTGCAACTCAATCTCAGCTTCACCAATACCGCAAACTTTCCCCAGCCCTACCCGGGATTGCGTCTCAATCTTTATGCCGGTGACGAGAAGCTTTTGGCCAGGCGCGGTTTCAGGGCCGAGGAATACATGGGCAGACCGGTAAGTGACCACTCACTGATCAAGCCCCGGGAAACCATTGTCATCACCATGTCCCTGGAAGAACCCGACGATCAGGTCAGCGGCTTTCGTTTTGAATTCGAGTAACCGGCCCCGACAACGAACGAAAATCTGATATTTTTTTACATACTTGGGCCTTTGCCTGCCTGTCAATTCGTCGTAACATACGGTGTCTTTGGTTCAGCTTTCTGGCGCAGTTCTTTAATATTCAGGGCATGGCATGCACATCGGCACCATCCAGTTGGAGAACAATCTGTTGCTCGCACCGATGGCGGGCGTGACTGATCGCCCCTTCCGGCAGTTGTGCAGAAAACTCGGGGCCGGCATGGCCGTCTCCGAAATGGTCTCGGCCAACAGCACGCTCTGGGGCACTAAAAAAACCATCAAACGGCTGGATTTCACGGGAGAGCCTGGGCCGATCTCGGTGCAGATTCTCGGCGCCGATCCCCGTATGATGGCGGAAGCGGCCAGGATCAATGTCGGGCACGGTGCCCAGATCATCGATATCAATATGGGCTGTCCGGCAAAAAAGGTCTGCAAGGTTGCCGCAGGCTCGGCGCTGTTGCAGAACGAGGCTCTGGTCGCCGACATCCTGAAAGAGGTGGTCGAGGCCGTTGATGTCCCCGTGACACTGAAAATAAGAACCGGCTGGTCCAGGGCAGAAAAAAACGCCCTGAAGATTGCCCGGATCGCCGAGGACGCAGGGATACAGGCCCTGGCGATACACGGTCGTACACGCGAGTGCGGCTTTTCCGGCCAGGCCGAGCACCAGACGATTCACGAGATAAAGCAACAGATAGGCATCCCGGTGATCGCCAATGGCGACATCAATTCCCCGGAAACGGCCCAGCAGGTCTTGAATGATACCGGCGCTGACGGCATCATGATCGGTCGGGCCGCCCAGGGAAGACCCTGGATCTTCAGAGAGATCGCGCACTACCTGAATACAGGGGAAAAACTCGCGCCAGCCACCCCAGAGTGGATTCGCGAAACGCTCAAGGGACACCTGCAGAATCTGTATGCCTTTTATGGGGAATACCTGGGCATTCGCGTGGCCCGCAAGCACATTGCCTGGTACAGCAAGACGCTGCCCGGCAGCGCGCTATTCAGAAACAACGTCAACAACTCGAACACTGCCGAAGAGCAGTTGTCGATGATCGATGATTTTTTCGATCAACTGATAATAAACAAGGGGATGGCAGCATGACAGTGGAAGCCATAAGAGCGGAACAGCAGATATCAACCCGATTTACCGTGGCCAAGAACAAAAGCACAGAACCGCTCCGCGAATGTGTGAAGGATGCACTCAACAGCTACTTCAAACAACTGGACGGCCACACCGCTTGTGACCTATATCAGATGGTTCTGGCTGAGGTGGAAAAGCCCCTGCTGGAGACCGTCATGCAGCACACCGAAGGCAACCAGTCCCGGGCCTCCACCATCCTGGGTATCAGCCGCAGCACCCTGCGCAAAAAACTGGCCCTGTACAACCTGGACTAGGGCCTGATAACCGGTGCGGTCTATGTAGCGCACCCTCACCAAGCATCGCAGAGACAGCATCATGACAGCTATTACCCGAGCCCTCATCAGCGTATCAGACAAAACCGGCATTCTGGACTTCGCCCGCGCACTCAGCGCCAAGGGTGTTGAGATCCTCTCCACCGGGGGCACCGCAAAGCTCCTGGCGGAGAATCAGGTGCCGGTCATCGAGGTCTCCGAGCACACCGGCTTTCCGGAGATGATGGACGGACGGGTCAAGACCCTGCACCCGAAAATACACGGCGGCATTCTCGGCCGTCGCGGCACCGATGACCTGGTGATGCAGGAGAACGGCATTGCGCAGATCGACATGATCGTGGTCAACCTCTACCCCTTTGAGCAGACCGTCGCCAATCCCAACTGCGATCTCGGCACCGCCATTGAGAATATCGACATCGGCGGACCAACCATGCTGCGTGCCGCCGCCAAGAACCATGCCGATGTCACGGTCGTGGTGGATGCAGCCGATTACCCGCGCGTACTCGCCGAGATGGATGAGAACGGCGGCGCGGTCAGTGCCGCAACGCGCTTCGATCTGGCGGTAAAGACCTTTGAGCACACCTCGAACTACGATGGCGCCATCGCCAACTACCTCGGCGCCCGCCTGGGAGAACAGCCTTGTGAATTCCCGCGCACCATCAATCTGCAGTTCCACCAGGTGCAGACCATGCGTTACGGCGAGAATCCTCACCAGAATGCGGCCTTCTACATCGAACGCGATCAACCCGAGGTCTGCATCGCCACCGCCAAACAGCTACAGGGCAAGGAACTCTCCTACAACAACATTGCCGATACCGATGCAGCCCTGGAGTGCGTCAAGCAGTTCAGTGAAGGCCCGGCCTGCGTGATCGTAAAGCACGCCAATCCCTGCGGCGTGGCTATCGGTGCGAGCCTGCTCGAGGCCTATGAGCGCGCCTACAGCACCGATCCGGAATCGGCATTCGGCGGCATCATCGCCCTCAACCAGACCCTGGATGCGGAGACCGCCCAGGCGATCGTCGATCGCCAGTTCGTCGAGGTGATCATCGCCCCCGCGGTTGCACCCGCAGCGATCGAAGTGGTCGGCAGCAAGAAGAATGTACGCCTGCTGGTCTGTGGAGAATGGGATGTGGAATCGGTGCATCGCTTCGATTACAAGCGGGTCAACGGCGGTCTGCTGGTACAGGATGCCGATCTGATGCTGCACCATGACCTGAAGGTAGTCAGCAAGCGCCAGCCAACAGACAAAGAGATGGAAGATCTGCTGTTCACCTGGCAGGTGGCGAAATTCGTCAAATCCAACGCCATCGTCTACGGTCGTGACCTGATGACCATCGGCGTCGGCGCTGGACAGATGAGCCGCGTCAACTCTGCGCGCATTGCCGGCATCAAGGCGGAACAGGCCAACCTTCAGGTACCCGGTTCGGTGATGGCGTCCGACGCCTTCTTTCCGTTCCGCGACGGCCTGGACAACGCTGCCGCCGCCGGGATACGCGCCGTCATCCAGCCCGGCGGCTCGATGCGCGACGAAGAGGTGATCGCCGCGGCCGATGAGCACGACATCGCCATGGTCTTCACCGGCATGCGCCACTTCCGCCACTGATCCCATCCAAGGAGAGCACGCTGCAGCCGTGGCGTGCTCTCGCATAATCCGGGATGCACTTCTCAAGCGCCCACGCTGTAACTATGCTTGGGGCATCTGACACAGGGCTGACATCAAGCCTGCACCAGCCCATTAGACAATAGCGACAGAAAATGGCATTTTTGCTCAGCATGAATGACAATGCGGCAAAATTTCACGGCACAACAACAAGGTGTAAGACGCGATGAAAATCCTGATTATTGGCGGCGGTGGACGTGAACATGCACTGGCCTGGAAGGCCGCCCAATCCCCTTTGGTAGACAAGGTCTTTGTTGCACCAGGTAACGCCGGCACCGCCAGCGAAGCCAACATGGAAAATGTCGACATCGATGTCGAGGATATCAAGGGGCTGCGTTCCTTTGCCCAGATAAACGATATCGGTCTGACCATCGTCGGCCCCGAGGCGCCGCTGGTGATTGGCGTGGTGGACAGTTTCCGCGCGGCAGGCCTCAACTGCTTTGGCCCTACCCGGGGAGCGGCCCAGCTGGAGGGTTCGAAATCCTTCACCAAGGACTTCCTCGCCCGCCATAATATTCCGACGGCCGATTACCATACCTTCACCGAGATCGAACCGGCCCTCGCCTATATCCAGGACAAGGGCGCACCGATCGTGATCAAGGCCGACGGCCTGGCCGCTGGCAAGGGGGTGATCGTCGCCATGACCGAACGCCAGGCGGAGACCGCGGTACGGGATATGCTCGCAGGCGATGCCTTTGGCAAGGCGGGGCATCGCGTGGTAATCGAAGAGTACCTGGATGGGGAAGAGGCCAGTTTCATAGTCATGGCCGATGGAAAAAACATCCTGCCGATGGCCACCAGTCAGGATCACAAGCGCGCCTGCGATGGGGATACCGGTCTCAATACCGGTGGCATGGGGGCCTACAGTCCGGCGCCGGTGGTTTCCGAACGCATCTATCAGCGCATCATGGATGAGGTGATACGCCCCACGGTCGCCGGCATGGCCACCGAAGGGCTGCCGTACACCGGATTTCTCTATGCCGGGCTGATGATCATGGCCGACGGCACCCCCAAGGTGATCGAATACAACTGCCGCTTCGGCGACCCAGAGACCCAACCGATCATGCTGCGCATGCAATCCGACCTGGTCGCCCACTGCCTGGCCGCGCTGAAAGGCGAACTCGACCATGAACATGCCGAGTGGGATGAACGCGCCGCACTGGGCGTGGTACTGGCGGCGGGGGGATATCCCGGCGACTACCCAAAAGGCGATGTCATCTCCGGCCTGCCGGAAACCGAAATCATCGGAGCGAAGGTATTTCACGCCGGCACGGCAATCAGGGACGGCGAGGTGGTCACCAATGGCGGCAGGGTGCTTTGCGCCACAGCCCTGGGCAATACCGTCGCCGAGGCCCAGCAGCGCGCCTATGAGCTGGCCGCACAGATCCACTGGAACAAAGCCCACTACCGCAAAGACATCGGCTACCGTGCCGTGGCCCGGAAAAAGTCCGGCAAATAGTTGAACCCAGGCAGAGCCGCCCCATTCACAACTGACAGGCCAAGTGTGTGAGCGAATTCGACCCCAACGCCTTTGACCACGATTACCTGGACACGGATGTTCCCGGCCTGCAACGTTCTATCAACAACCGGCTGGTCTACACCATCGGCAAGGACCCCTATACCGCCAATGACAAAGACTGGCTGCAGGCGCTCGCCTTCGCCGTCAGAGAACGTTTGATTGAACGCTGGATGGAGACCCAACGCCGTTACTATCGCAACGACTCCAAACGCATCTACTACCTGTCGCTGGAATTTCTCATTGGCCGCAGCCTGAATAACGCCCTGCTCAACATCGGCTTTCTCGACAACTGTATCGAAGCGCTGAAACGCCTCGGCCTGGACCTGGAAGGCCTTGAACAGCTCGAACACGACGCCGCCCTGGGCAACGGCGGCCTGGGAAGACTGGCCGCCTGCATTCTCGACTCGATCGCCACCCTCAACCTGCCCGGCGTGGGCTATGGCATTCGCTACGAATACGGCATGTTCCGGCAGAAAATCCAGGATGGTCAGCAGGTCGAGCTGCCCGAGAGCTGGCTGGACGAGGGCAATCCCTGGGAATTCCCCAGACCCGAAGTGGTCTACAAGGTGCGCTTCGGCGGCCGGGTAATGGAGTATCAGGGCAGCCAGGACAGACGCCATTTCCACTGGATCGATGGCGATGAAATCCTGGCCATGGCCTATGACACCCCGATTCCGGGCTTTCACACAGATACCGTCAACAATCTGCGGCTCTGGTCGGCCAAGGCCTCCCGCGACTTCGACCTGGAGCAGTTCAACCGGGGTGACTACCTCAAGGCGGTCGAGGAGAAGACCCTGTCGGAAAACCTGACCAAGGTGCTCTATCCGGACGATCGCGCCTCCGAGAACCAGGAACTGCGGCTGCGCCAACAGTATTTCTTTGTCAGCGCCTCACTACAGGATATCCTGCGGCGCTTTCTCAACGACCATGACAACCTCGCTGAACTGCCGGACAAGGTGGCGATCCAGCTCAACGACACCCACCCGTCAATTGCGATACCCGAGCTGATGCGCATCCTGCTCGATGAGCAGCACCTGGAGTGGCAGCTGGCCTGGGATATCACGGTCAGAACCTTCAGCTACACCAATCACACCCTGTTACCCGAGGCGCTGGAAACCTGGCCGGTGGGGCTGCTGAACCGACTGCTGCCAAGGCACATGCAGCTGATCTACGAAATCAACCGCCGCATGCTGCTGATGGTCACGCACCTTCACCCGAGCGACGCGGGAATACTCCGTCGCCTCTCCATCATCGATGAGAACGACGGCAAGCGCGTGCGCATGGCGCATCTGGCGATCGTCGGCAGCCACAAGGTGAATGGCGTGTCCGAGTTGCACTCCAGGCTGCTGCAGCAGACCACCTTTCCGGAATTCCACCAGCTCTACCCGGAAAAATTCATCAACATCACCAATGGCATCACGCCGCGCCGCTGGCTATTGGAGGCGAATCGCCCGCTCAGCAAGCTGATTTGCAGCACCATCGGGCATGACTGGATCAAGGATCTGAGCAAGCTTGAGAAGCTGGCGCCACTGGCCGATGACAGCGAATTCCAGCGGCGGTTCGCAGCCGCCAAGCTGGCCAACAAGCAACATCTGAGCGGCCTGATCCGATACCACCTGAACACTGACATCGACCCGCACTCCCTGTTCGACGTCCAGGTCAAGCGCATTCACGAGTACAAGCGACAGCTGCTTAACCTGTTTCGGGTGATCACCCTCTATCTGCGGCTGTGCGACAATCCCGACACCGTGATGGCGCCGCGCACGATCCTGATCGGCGGTAAGGCGGCCCCTGGCTACAGCATCGCCAAGCTGATCATCCGCCTGGTGAGTGACATCGCCACGATCATCGACAATGACCCGGCTGTCTCCAACCGACTGAAACTGCTGTTCATCCCCAACTACGATGTCTCCACCGCCTGCGACATCATCCCGGCGGCCGAGCTCTCTCAGCAGATTTCCACCGCGGGCATGGAGGCCTCGGGCACCGGCAACATGAAGCTGTCGCTGAATGGCGCGCTGACCATGGGCACCCTGGATGGCGCCAATATCGAGATCAGAGAGGCGGTAGGCGCGGAGAACTTCTTCAAGTTCGGCATGAGCGCCGATGAGATCACCGTGTTGCGCCAGCAGGGCTATAACCCGGGCGCCCTGTACGAAAGCCATCCCCTGCTGAAAAAAATCCTCGATATGATTGCCGGCGGCTACTTCTCGCCCGAGGAGCCAAACCGCTACCGGCGCCTGGTTGATCACCTGTTTCACAGCGGCGATCCGTTCATGTTGCTGGCCGATTTCGACAGCTACCTGGCCTGCGACGCCCAGGCCGACCAGCAGTATCACGACCAGGCCGCATGGAACCGGGCGGCCATTCTCAACGTCGCGCGGCTGGGCTACTTCTCCTGTGATCGCACCGTGCGTGAGTATGCCGAAAACATCTGGGGCGTATCCCCGATCAAACCCCGTAGCGTACCGCGGGGGTGATCAGTCGGACGCATACCCGGCAAGCCGTGGCATCACCCGCTCGCCGAGCAGTTGCGCCAACCCGGAAAGTTGCGGATATTTGCCCGCCACGTCGAGGATGTAACCGAGCGTTCTCGGGATATCCTTGAGATAGCCGGGCTTGCCGTCACGCCGGTTGAGCCGCGCGAAGATACCGCTGGCCTTGAGCTGACGCTGAACCCCCATCAGATCGAACCAGCGCAGAAAATGGGCCTCATCCTGATCCCGCAGCACCCCGGACTGTTTCGCCAGATGGAAATAGCCCAGCGCCCAGGCCTCGACCTGCGCCATCGGCCAGCTGATGTAGCAGTCGCGCAGCAGTGACACCAGGTCATAGGTGACCGGTCCGTAGACCGCGTCCTGAAAATCGATGATCCCCGGACTGGGTGAGGGGGTGACCAGCAGATTTCTCGAATGGTAGTCGCGGTGCACGCAGACCTGCGGCTGCTCAAGGGCATTAGCGACGAGAAGTTCGAACACATCTTCCAGCATCCTGACTTCATCCCCGAACAACTCCAGGCCCAGCTGCCTGGTCAGCAGCCAGTCGGGGAAAAGGGCCATCTCCTGGCGCAGCAGCGCCTCGTCATAGGCCGGCAACCCATCCTCTGAGGCACAGGCCTGGATCACCACCAGCGCCCCGAGCGCATCGCCATAGAGCCGCTCGGCACTCTGAGTATTGAGTGCATCCAGGTAGTGCGTCGAGCCCAGATCCTTGAGCAGCAGAAATCCCTGCTCCAGATCGCGTGCATAGACGGTCGGCACATTCAGCCCCAGCCGCTCCAATTTTTCCGCCACACGGATAAACGGCCGGCAATCCTCTTTCTCGGGTGGCGCATCCATGGCGATTCGGGTCGAGCCATCTGCCAGGGTTACCCTGAAATATCGCCGAAAGCTGGCATCCCCCGAGGCTGCCTCGATCGAAAACCCCGTCAGGCCCACCTGTGTCGCCAGCCAGTTTTCCAGCATGCCCAGTCTCTGCATCATTGTCTGTCCACCGCTCACCCCCGCCCGCTATGGCCAGCGAAAGGCCGGAATAGCCCGTCACGACTTCATAGTCATTGAAGAAAAGGTGATTCTATGCGATTTTATGCGACTCTTACCATCTGCTGACAATCGATGTTATCGCGGTGGTTTCCTGTCACAGTGCATTGCGTGGAAGTTAACAACAACAGCCGCCATGTACTCGACAATAACGATCAAACCGAGACAACCAGTGCCAGGAATAAGACGTATCCTGCCGATTGCCATCAGCGGACTGCTGATCATGCCAGCCTCACAGGCCGCCTCCAAATGGCAGTGTGAATCCAACACCCGTGAAGACTGGGACTGCTCGGTTGACGAGAGCGTCAGCGCCGATCCCCGGCTTGATCAGGGTCTGGACTGGAGCCAATGCTCTCCGAAACAGGGTTTTACCCAGCCTGCACTGCCACGGCCCGAAATGGGCACCACCGAGATCCATGCCGATGCCGCTGAGCTCTACCGCACGGAGAACAAGGCGGTTTTCAGCGGGAATGTCGAAATCATCAGCGACAGTGAGCGAATCGGCGCCAATCACGCCGTTTACGACCGCCTGCAGGAGACCATTGACGCCGAGAACCGGGTATTCTTCGAGCAGAAGGGGCTGCGCCTGGCGGCGACCCGGGCCAGCTACAACCTGAAAGACAAGCGCGGCAGCGCCGAGCAGGTCGAATACCGGCTGATCAGCCGCGCCGCACGTGGCACGGCTGAAAGCCTGCAGATCGAAAACAACACCACTGCCCAGCTCTCCGGCATCAGTTACACCACCTGCGCGCCGGGAAATGAGGACTGGCAGCTGAAGGCGCGCGACATGACCATTGATCAGGACGCGGGACAGGGGTCAGCGCGGAACGTCACGCTCAGCTTCAAAGGCGTGCCTATTTTCTATACCCCTTACGCCAGCTTCCCGATCGATGACCGGCGCAAGTCGGGCTTTCTTATTCCGAAAATCGGCGCCAGCAGCAATAGCGGCCTGGACCTCTCCGTTCCATACTACTTCAACCTCGCACCCAACTACGACGCCACCCTCACCCCGCGCATCATGAGCAAGCGCGGCCTGATGCTGGGCACCGAGCTGCGCTACCTGGAGGATGAGCACCGGGCACAACTGCAGGCGGAGTGGCTACCCAATGACCGCGAGCATAATGTCGAAGATGAGAGCGGCCGCGGGGCAGCCAAGCTGCTGGCCCAGGGGCGACCCTGGCACCGTTGGCGCTACGACATCAATCTGAATTACATCTCGGACAACGACTATCTCGACGATCTCGGCGAAAGCCTGGCAGCCACCAGCGTCAAGCACATCGAGCGGCGCGGCGATCTGCATTACCAGGGGCAGGACTGGAACCTGCTCGGACGGCTGCAGAAGTTCCAAACCATTGATGAGAGCATTGCGGCAGTCAATCGGCCTTACAGCCGCCTGCCCCAGGTGCTGTTCAACCTGAACAAACCCAACCAGGCCTTTGGCCTGAATTACCAGCTGCGCTCTGAGTATGTCTACTTTGGCAAGGATGACACAGTGCATGGCAGCCGCATCGATATTCTCCCCTCGGCCAGCCTGCCGCTGCGGCGCAGCTGGGGCTATCTGACGCCGAAGCTGAGCGCCCGCCATACAGCCTACGACCTGCAGGAACAGCTCGCCGGTTACGATGACGAACCCACCCGCACCACGACAACCTTCAGTCTCGACAGCGGCCTGTTCTACGAGCGCGATGCCAACTGGTTCGGTAACGCGATCACGCAAACCCTGGAACCCCGGCTTTTCTACCTCTACACCACCAGAGAGGATCAGCAGGAGCTGCCCGACTTCGACAGCGCCGAGCTGGATTTCAGCTTTGCCAACCTGTTTCGCGAGAACCGCTTCAGTGGCGCCGACCGGGTTGGCGACGCCAATCAGCTGACCGCCGCCCTGAGCACGCGCAGCCTGAGCAACCGCACGGGCGAGGAGCTGTTCCGTGCCAGCCTGGGACAGATCATCTATTTTGCCGACCGCGAGATCCAGCTCACCGGCGATACCCCGGCGGACAAGAGCAGCTCAGCGATTGTTGCGGAAGTCGCCGCCAAGCTGAGCAGTCACTGGAAAGGCCGGGCCGGCATTCAGTGGAACCCCCACAACAAACAGCAGCAACGGGAAAAGAGCGGCATAGCCCTGCAGTACCAGGACCGGGAACAGCGCATCCTCAACCTGGCCTATCGCCATACCGACGGCCTCCTGGAGCAGACCGACATCTCCGCCCGCTGGCCGATAACCTCCCGTCTGCATGGCGTTGCGCGATGGAACTATTCCCTGTTACACAATCAAACATTGGAGAGCTTCGCCGGCATCGAGTACCAAAGCTGCTGCTTGACCACCCGCCTGATCACCCGGCAGCACCGTACCGCCGCCAACGACGATCTGGTCTCCTCGCTGTTCCTGCAACTGGAACTCAAGGGACTGACCAGCATCGGTGATAGAATAGATCGTTTTCTTGAACGTGGCATTCTCGGCTATGACGCCGACTGAGATGACAAGCAGGACACAGATGACAATTTTCATGCACGCAAAAAAACTACGCGCCCTGGTATTGGGCATGACATGCCTTCTCGCCGCTCACGGGGTCAACGCCGAAGTTACCCAGGTTGACCGCATCGTAGCCCTGATCAACGACGACATCGTCGCCCAGAGCGAACTGGACCGGGAGATGAAAACCATCCTGATCCAGCTGCAACAGAGCAACACCAATCTGCCGTCGATGGACACCCTCAGAAAACAGGTTCTGGAGCGCCTGGTGCTGAAAAAGCTGCAGCTGGCCGCCGCAGCCCAGGTGGGGATCAACGTAGGCGAAGATGTGCTGGCCCAGGCCATCAACAACATCGCCAAAAAGAACAACCTCACCCTCTCCGAGTTCCGTCAGGCGCTGGAGCAGCAGGGTGTCAGCTTCAACAGCTACCGCGAGGATATCCGCTCCCAGATTATCCTTGCCAAGCTGCAGGATCAGGAGATCCGCAACCGCATACGCGTCACCGACCAGGAGGTGGATGTCTTCCTCACCCAGCACGCCAAGGACAGTGGCTCGCGCAACAACTACCATCTCTCGCATATCCTGGTCGCCACCCCTGAGGGCGCCTCACCCGAACAGCTGCAAAACGCCCAGGCGAAAGCGGAAAGCATCATCAAACGGCTGCGCGAAGGAGCGGACTTCAAATCCCTGGCTGTGGCCGAATCGGATGGCAACCAGGCCCTGGAGGGGGGCGACCTGGGCTGGCGGCCGGCCAATCAGCTGCCGACCATCTTCGTCGAACAGGTACGCGACATGGGCGTGGGCGACATCAGTGATCCCATCCATACCCCGAGCGGCTTTCACATCATCAAGCTCAATGAAGCTGAGGGTGAACAGCGGCACATCATCACCCAGACCCATGTTCGGCACATCCTGATCAATACCAATGAAGTGACCTCGGACAACGACGCCAGAACCCGCCTGCTACAGCTGAAAATGCGCATTGAAAACGGCGATGACTTCGCCAATCTGGCCCGCTCCCATTCCGATGACAAATCCACCGCAATCAGCGGCGGCGATCTCGGCTGGACCACACCCGGCGACCTGTTCCCGCAGTTCGAGCAGGTGGTGAAAGAGCTGCAGCCCAACCAGCTGAGCGAGCCCTTCCGCACCGATCTGGGCTGGCATCTGGTGCAGGTGATGGAGCGCAGGGAGCATGACAACACCGCGACCATCCAGAAGGCCGAGGCGCGCAAGGCGATCATCAAGCGCAAGATGGAAGAGGAGAGCGAGCTCTATCTGCGGCGTCTGCGCGATGAGGCCTATGTGGACATGCGCCTGGACGACAACTGATCCGGGACAGGCCGAGCGTGATGAACAAACCCAAGGCCCCCCTGGCCCTGACACCGGGCGAACCGGCGGGCATAGGCCCTGACCTCTGTGTGCAACTGGCCCAACAGGCGCGCGCCGCCGAAATTGTAGTGGTCTGTGATCCACAACTGCTGCGCGATCGCGCCGGACAACTGAATCTGCCTCTGGAGATAGAGCTGTTTCAAGCGGGCCAGTCCTGTGTGGCAACCGCCCCAGGCCGTCTGACTGTTCTGCCTGTACCTCTCCAGACAGCGGCAAGCGCTGGCAAGCTCGACAGCCGCAATGCCAACTATGTGCTGGATACATTGCGAACCGCCACCGAAGGCTGTCTGACCGGTGAGTTCTCGGCCCTGGTAACCGGGCCGGTCCACAAGGGCATCATCAACGATGCCGGGCTCCCCTTCACCGGCCATACCGAATTTCTAGCCGATCTCACCGGCGGCTATCCGGTCATGATGCTCGCCTGCCCCGGACTGCGGGTCGCCCTTGCCACCACTCACCTGCCCCTGGCGATGGTGAGCGCAGCGATCACCAGAGAGATCCTGGAGAAGGTCATCCGCATCCTCCACCACGACCTGGTGAACCGCTTCGGCATCCCACGACCCAACATCCTGGTATGCGGCCTGAATCCCCATGCCGGCGAGGGGGGGCATCTGGGCATGGAGGAGATCGAGACCATCACCCCGGTGCTCGAACAACTCAGGGGAGAAGGCATGCAACTGCAGGGACCCTTACCGGCCGACACCCTCTATACCCCGCGTTTTCTGGAACAGGCCGATGCAACCCTGGCGATGTATCACGACCAGGGGCTGCCAGTGCTCAAACACAAGGGGTTTGGGCATGCGGTCAATATCACCCTGGGTCTGTCGATCATCCGCACCTCGGTCGATCATGGAACAGCCCTGGAACTGGCGGGTAGCGGCAAAGCCGAAGTGGGCAGCCTGCTGGCGGCCATAGAATCCGCCCGGATGCTGGTCGAAAACCGCAAGACCTGATGCCCGCTCTGCAGGCATAGACCTCCCGAGAAAAAAATACCCGGACAGGCCGGGCGAAGGGAGGTACCAGGCAATGCAGTCTTTAGTTTTCCGCATTGCCCAATGCAACTGCGACCTTAGATCGCCACAACTCGGCCATTAGCTCATGTAAGCCAGCGCCTCATCGCCGGGATGTGGCAGCCCGGCGATACGCCACACCTGACGGCAACTACCAAACAGGCTTTTGACCTGGTCGCGGCTGAGGGCGCTGTCCCGACAGATGCGTCGCATCGGCGGAATGGCGCCAAGCCGCAGATAGAGATCACGCAGCACCCGGATGACCGCCCAGTGCTCGGTAGTGAGATCCCCGATGCCATCGATCTGGGCAATCATCTTGGCAACCCCGTCATTCCATAATTTGGGGTCCAGCAGAAAACCATCGTCATCGAATGGCAGATTCGCGACCTGAGTGTCCAGGCCCGAATATTCAGCAAAATGTGTCGTATTCATGGCCGTCTGATCCTGAAATGGTTGACTCGACCGCACTGGCGATCAGTGCGGATTAAGTAAACTATAGCAGCTGACAGATAATTATCATAATAACTAATAATTATATAAATTTAATTAATGATGGTGTCGTGGATCTGTTTATGCCACCGACACACACTTGAACGGCCATAGAAACAATGGCAGAAAATAGCTCAGGCAAACGCAGAGGAGAAGTGATGGATAGAAAACTCAGGACGATCTGTACAGCGATCTGAAATCGCCCTGACGACAGGAGAACGGGGGCTTGTGGCTCTGTTCTGTACTAGTGAACTGGTATCCTGGTCATGGAATGAGAAGGGAGGCTGAAAACAGCCTCAGCCTCCCACCACGATCCCACCTAGAAGATGTACCTGAGCCAACAGCGTCGCCGAAAACGCCACCCCAACCAGCATTATCAACAGGGTAAGAGGATCCAACTTGATCCGCCATTTTGGTAAACGTTGCATTGTGTAAATTCCTGATGTCACGGCAGTGCTGGAAGTGCAAGCATGGATCATAGCCCATAACCGCACCTTGAACCATTTCACATCAGGGGAAATCGCGGGCATTTACTGCCACTTTTTTGAACCGGGTCCGGGCGAGGCGGGAACCAGGCCACACTAAAGGTGGCAAATTCCGACACGAATGCGTGTTGCGACTCAAACACGTCTCAGTTGGCAGAGGCATCCTCCGTGGCGCCTGCCTCCTCAAGCAACTTGATAACCGCCTGATGCTTGCCCAGGGCGGCGCGTTTCAGCGCGCCCTGCCCTGCGCTGTTCTTCAGGTTGACATCCGCGCCCGCCAGAATCAGCGCCTCCACCGAGTCTACCCGTCCAAAGGCCGATGCCTCGTGCAGGGCGCTGTTACCGGCACCATCCACCGCATTCATATCCGCACCGGCGCCCAGCAGGGCGCGCAAGGTACGGATATTCCCATTGTAGGCGGCCAGCAGCAAAACCGGCCGGCCAGCGGCATTCTTGGTGTTGGCGTCCACCCCTTGGGCCAGCATATTCAGCACGACCCGCTCATCGCCACTGGCAGCGGCGGCCACCAACCGCTGTCCCATATCCGCCGCCAGACAGGTCCCGGCCAACAACGTCAGCAACAGAAAAACACCCGATTTGTTCAACATTCGAACCTCCCGAATTCACTCATGCCCTGTTTAGCGGCCAAACGCAAACAATCTAAAATTGGCCTAAAATTGGCCTTGCTTTTCCGGGCCGCTGCCGATACCTTCATGCGGCAATTCAGCCAATGCCAACTCGACCATCTGCATATGCCACAGGATACCCAGCACAACATCGTCATCGATGTGGATGTCGCCTTCATCGATGAGCAGTCAGCGCCAGAAGACCAGCGCTATGTGTTTGCTTACACCATCAATATCCAGAACAGGGGCAGCAGCGCCGCCAAACTGATCGGACGCCACTGGATTATCACCAATGCCGACGGCCAGACCCAGGAAGTGGTGGGCGAGGGCGTGGTGGGAAAACAGCCCCTCCTGAAGCCCGGTGAAAACTTCGTCTATACCAGCAGCGCCGCCATCGAGACCCCGGTGGGCAGCATGCACGGCAGCTACCAGATGCAGGGCGAGAACGGCGAACATTTCGACACCCCGATACCGGCCTTCTCGCTGGCGAAGCCAAAGACCCTGCACTAGCGGCCGGATGCTCAACACACAGAGACAGGAACCCCTCTACCTGCTGATCGCCGTCAGCCTGTTTCTCGTAGCCAGCGGCATAGATCCGGTGGCGGACCGCTACACCTGGTTTCTCGAGACCGCACCGGTGATGATCGGCATCGCCCTGCTGCTGCCGACCTACAAAGCCTTTCCACTGACACCCGTGCTCTATCGCCTGCTGGCGATACACGCCGTGATCCTGATCATCGGTGGCTTCTATACCTACGCCGAGGTCCCTCTGTTCAACTGGCTGCGCGACACCTACGAGCTATCACGCAACCACTACGACCGGGTGGGCCATTTCGCCCAGGGGTTTATCCCGGCAATCCTCGCCCGGGAGATCCTGTTGCGCCGCTCCCCCCTGCAGGAGGGCAAATGGCTGTTTCTGATCGTCACCTCGATCTGCCTCGCCTTTTCCGCCCTCTATGAAATGCTCGAATGGTGGACGGCGCTGATCAGCGAGGAGGCGGCGGAGGCGTTTCTCGGCACCCAGGGTGACCACTGGGATACCCAGTGGGACATGTTTCTGGCCCTGATCGGCGCACTCTGTTCCCAGTTATTACTTGGGCCTTTCCACCGCAGACAGTTACAATCCCACCTCAACATCAACTAACCGATCAGCAGACTGGCAGGTAGCGACCTGACCAGGGAGAGATGTTTTAGATGGCCGTTTACGTTATCGGTGACATTCAGGGCTGTTACGACGACCTGAGACGCCTGCTCGATAAGATTGAATACGATCCCCAGAAAGACAAGCTCTGGTTCGCCGGCGACCTGGTCAATCGCGGACCCGGTTCGCTGGAGGTTTTGCGCTTCGTCAGGGGTCTGGGTGACCGGGCCATCACCGTGCTCGGCAACCATGACCTGCACCTACTGGCGGTCGCCCAGGGCAATACCCGTCATCTGGGCAAGGACCATACCCTGGACAGCATCCTCCAGGCCTACGACCGCGACCAGTTGATCGACTGGCTGCGCCATCAGCCCCTGCTCCACCACAGCGCCAAGCTCGGCTACACCATGGTGCATGCCGGCCTGCCGCCGCAATGGGATATACCCACCGCCCTGCGACTGTCAGGCGAGGTGGAGGCGGTGTTGCGCAGCAGCCAATACCCCGAACTGCTGGATCAGATGTACGGCAACGAACCGGTCTGCTGGTCCGACTCGCTCTCCGGTTACGACCGCCTGCGTTTCATCATCAATGCCTTCACCCGCCTGAGATTCTGCGACAGCAAAGGCAATATGGCGATGCGTGAAAAAGGCCCGCCAGGCAGCCAGAAAAAGCCCTACCTGCCCTGGTTCATGGCCCCGGGCCGCAAGAGCCAGCATCAGCGCATCATCTTTGGTCACTGGTCCACACTCGGCTATCTCCATATCGACAACGTCTGGTCGCTGGATACCGGCTGCCTCTGGGGCGGCAAACTCACCGCGATCCGCCTGAAAAAGCGCAAGGCCCCGAAACCAATCCAGATCGACTGTCCCGGCGCCCGCAAACCGCGTCTCAGCAAGGCATAGCGGGCGCTCACCCCATCCATACCCCCCCTGTTTGTGCGTGATATCACACACCCGACAGGTGACATGCCCCAGGCAATTCACCATTTCACACCAGAAAAAATCATAACTCATTGATTTACAAACAATCTCTATCTGACAACTTGATCTTGAACAAAAAATACCACTAACAGTAAGCATAAAATTGGCAGCCCGATTAAGTAGTAACCAAGGTTGCCATGATGAATAAAAAAATAATC
Source organism: Sedimenticola sp. (assembly GCA_002869585.1). Lineage (GTDB taxonomy): Bacteria > Pseudomonadota > Gammaproteobacteria > Chromatiales > Chromatiaceae > BM503. The sequence continues at coordinate 10,049 of PKUO01000021.1, read as the reverse complement.
TCCCTTGCCATCCATTCCCTGCTGGCCGGCAGTGCACTAGCCTTCATTGCCACCCCGCTGTACGCCGCGGAAGAGACCACCCAGGATGAGAACGACGAGGCGGTGGACACCATCAGCGTTACCGCATCGCGCGTTGCCCGTGGCACCAAGGAGGTCCCCGGCGCCATCGATGTAATCGACAAAGCGAAGATCGAAGATGCAAAAATGCTCAATATCAAGGACGCCATCCAGGGTACACCCGGCGTTCTGATCGATTCGAAAAACGGTGGCTACGATGTCCGCCTGATGATTCGTGGCGCAGGCCAGAAGGCCAACTACGGCGTGCGCGAGATCATGGTGCTGCGCGATGGCGTGCCCATGACCGACCCGGACAGCTTCTCCCGCTTCGACTTTATCGACACCCAGGATATCGAGCGTATCGAAATCACCAAGGGCCCCGGCTCCCTGTACGGCAGCGGCTCCGCTGGCGGCACAGTGCAGATCATCTCCAAGTAGGTATTCGAGACCGATGACAATCGCGTCCGGGTCGGGGTGGGCGAGTACGGCAGCCGCAACCTGCATGGCCGCATCAGTGGTGACATCAACGACAATAACGCCTTCTCGATTACCGCCTCCCACCGCGAACTGGAAAATTACTGGCGCGACTGGAACGAATTCGACACCCAGCAACTGAGCCTCAAACATGGCCTGATGCTGGATGACGGCGCCACCCTGGAGACCGAGCTGAGCTACTCCCAGGCGGATATGCAACTGCCCGCCTCGATGACCAAGGAGGAGTTCGAGCTGTTCAAGCAGACCGGGGAGCAGCATGACACCAGCAGCCCCTGGCAGCGCAACGGCCGCTACTCCACCATCTGGTTTTTCAACAGCCGGCTGGAGAAGGAGTTCGGCGACCTCACCTTCAAGCCCCGTGTCTATTTCAACAACTGGGACCACTTTCATCCGGTTACCGGCGCAATCAATGACAATCCCGGAACCAATGTATTCGGCACCGATCTGGAGTTTGCCTACAAGCACCAGTTGCTGGGTGAGAGCACCCTGGTGGCCGGCGTAACCGCCCGGGTTGACGATACGGACGAATCCTTCAAGTACAAGTATCTGGATATCCAGAACGGTCTGACCCAGACCGTTACCGACACCACCGGTGACTTGATGGAGGTGGAATCGACCACCAATACCCTCTATGGGCTGTTCATGCAGGAGACACTGAAACCGAACGATCGCATCAACATCGATATCGGTTTCCGCTACGATCGCAACAATTTCGACATCAGCAATACCGCCTATTCCGAATATAGCTACCGCACCGGACTCTATGAAGATTTTGCCGCACCGGTAGTCACTGACACCAACACCACGTTCAAGCTGTTCTCGCCGAAACTGGGTGTCACCTATGCACTCAACGACAGCATCAACCTGTATGGCACCATTGCCCAGTCCGGGCAGGTACCCTCCGAGTCAGAGATTCAATCCAACCCGGATCTGGATGCCGCCAAGGCGCGCAACATAGAGCTTGGCCTGAAAGGCCGCAGCAAGACATGGAGCTTCGATCTGGCCCTGTATCGCACCGAGGTGAGCGACGAGATCGTCTCGGTCATCAATGGCTGGTCCACGGAATTCCAGAATGCCGGTGAAACCCTGAAAAAGGGACTCGAGATCAGCAGCCGTTATAACCTCACCCCCAACTGGTGGGTGGGCGCCAACTACGCCTACAGCGACTATACCTTCCAGGACTTCCAGGAGATCGTCTACGGCCGTACCGGCGCTACCCTGGTCGACCGTTCCGGCAACTACATCCCCTATGTGCCCAAGCACCAGCTCAGCCTGAGCATGGGCTATCAGCACGCCTCCGGTTGGAAGGCGCGGCTGCAGTCCGACACCTGGGGTGCCTACTGGATGGACAACGAAAACAGTGAACAGTACAAGGGCTACGACTTCCTCACCAGCCTGATGATCGGCTACGAAAAGGGGCCGCACAGCCTGGCGCTGAACATCGACAACCTGTTCGACAAGCACTACGCGGTAGAAGCGAAAAAGAGTGGCAGCAGCTACTACTATTCGGCGGGATCACCGCGCAACGCCATGCTTACATATACCTATAACTTCTGACGGAGTGCATGCCATGGGCAACCATGTTAGAGCCTTACTATTTACCTGCACGATGCTGTCGGGGCTCCCAGCTCCGGTACTGCACGCCCAGCAGGCACCCGGCCATCAACCTGAAGCGCCTATGGCCAATCAGCATCGGCGCGGCGAGAAAAAGCCGATGATCGCCAATGCTGAAGGGGCCAGCGTCACCCTCTGGGCGCCAGACCTCTCCACCCAGCCCGCCCGCATCGAGCAGGGTGAAATCAGCCTGCCGAAGACCGGTGTGGACAACTACCACGCCATGGTCATTGAGCAGGACTGGGGCAGGTACAAGGAGGCGCTGGTGCAGTACATCTACCGGCGCGGCAAGCCCAGCAAGGAGAGCCCCATGCGGCTGGTCAATGCTGAAAAAACCACCTTCGAGGTAGTCCCCGCCCCTCTGCCGCGCGGTCACTATCACTACTACACCCAGCAGGAATGGGGCTTTAAGCTGCGTTTCCAGAACAAACCCCTGGCCAATCTGCCGGTGGTGCTGGAGACGGAAAACGGCAGTCGCATCGAGTCGCAGGCCAATGCCCAGGGTGAGGTGACCTTTCTCCTGCCCGACGACTTTCCGGGCATCGTGGAAGGCGAACGCGATCGGCGCAACGCCGATTTCACAGTCACTGCCGAACATGTCGACAACGGCATCACCTATCGCAGCGCACTGAATGCCGAGTACCGCATCAACCAGAGCCACTGGCAGTCACTCGACATGGGGATCGCAGTCGCCGGACTGGGCCTGCTGGTTGGCGGTTTCATCGGTCGCGCCAAGAGCAACAAGGGGGGCAAGTGATGAATCCGCTGAAAAACCTCTCGGTGATTCGCAAGGTCGTGCAACTCGCCGCCTTAGTCCTGCTGGTGTATGGCAGCTCTATCGGCGCCTATTATCTGGCAGACAAGCTCAGCGGCGCCCTGCCGGCGCTGAGCTGCGCCTACGATCTGAACGGCTCCGACCTCTGCACCCTGATTCCGTTTCAGCACCAGATGGACCACCGCCTGGGCGAAGTAATCGCCAGTGGCGGCAACATCCTCATGGGGCTGATGCCAACCCTGATCACCCTCGGCACCTTCGTGCTGCTGTTCGTGGTCCTCAACAAGGCGTTCTGCGGCTGGATCTGCCCCTTGGGCACCTTCCAGGAGTTCTTGCACCTGATCGGCCAGAAGCTGGGGCTGCAACGTCACGAGAGCCTGAACGCCAACATGGTAGAGAAGATGCGGCCAATCAAATGGGCCATCCTCGCCCTGCTGGTGTTCGGCTTCCCGCTGATGGCCGGCATCGGCTGGGTGAATCACGACCTAGGCGACCCCTTCTGCAAGATCTGTCCAAGCCGCATCCTCACCACCCTGGCCAACGGCGAAACCAATCAGCTCTATGTGGATACCGCCTCCACCACCACCCTGGTGATCTCGCTGATTGCCGACTTCATGTTTGGCCTGATGATCGCCCTGGCTCTGACCGTGCGCCAGCCCTTCTGCCGCATCTGTCCGATGCTGGCGCTGCATGCGGTATTCCGCAAACTGGGTCTGCTGCGCCTGGTGAAGAACGCCACGCCACGCTGTGACAGGTGTGGGCTGTGCGCCAAGGCCTGTCCGATGGATATCAAAGAGATCCATACCGAGATGGTGAAACGCGATGTCACCTTCGAAGACTGCACGCTGTGCGGGCGCTGTGTGGAATTCTGCCGCGACAAGGACGTGCTGCAGCTGAAGTACGCCACCTTTCCGGTCTTCTCCGCCGATTCCAAGTACTTCAAGGTGCGCAAGAAGGCCCAGACCCTGTGGGAGAAGAACACCCTGAAAAGGCTGATCAAGGGCGAACCTGAGAAGAAGGTGAAAGCCACATGATGCCGATCGAACCGGTCACCCTGAGCTTTGGCGCAGCCCTGTTGCTGGGTCTGAGCTTTGGCGCAGGCCCATGCAACATTGCCTGCCTGCCCTACCTGGGTCCGGTCTTCACCGCCTCCGGCCAGGGTATCCGGGACTCCTGGCGCACCCTGCTGCCCTTCTCCCTGGGGCGCCTGTGCGGTTATGCCCTGCTGGGCGGCGCCGCTGGCTGGGCCGGGGTTCTTGTGCAGGACTGGGTGCAGAGCCCCTGGGTGCGCTGGCTGCTGGGTGGCGCAACCATCCTGGTGGCCCTGTCCATTCTGTTCAGAAAAAACCGGCACGCCTGCAGCCCCAAAAAACCACGCCAGCAGCAGGTCAGATTCGAACCGACACCCGGAAAGCCCCTGCTGCCCGGCGGACTGTTTCTGATGGGTACAGGGATGGCCCTCAACCCCTGCGCACCCCTGACCACCGTCATTCTGGCGGCGGCAACCACCGCCAGCAGCCTCGCCGGACTCTCCCTCGGCATCGGCTTCGGGCTGGGCGCGGTGCTGGTTCCCACCCTGATCTTCACCTTTGGCATTGCCCACTTCAGCAAGCAGTTACAGTTACACCTCGGCCGGTGGCGCGGGGCGCTGGAGACCTCGAGCGTCGGCCTGCTGATTCTGATGGGCATAGGCACAGCTAGCGGATGGATAACACCATGAATTTGACAGAAATGATGATCAAGGGCGGACCGGTAGTCTGGATTCTGGCCGCCTATTCTTCGATCGGACTGGCGATCGTACTGGAGAGTTACCTGCTGTTTCTGCGCCAGCAGAAGCTCCCCAAGCCGCTCTGGCCCGAGCTCGACACAATGCTCGAACAGGATGATGCACAACAGCAGGTTGCAACCCTGAAAGGCCCGGAGGCGCGGATCATCCAGAATATCCTCGCGGCGGACAAATCCGGGGTCAAGGACCTGAAAAGCGTCGGCGGCCGGGTCCGCGCCCAGGAGCTGCAGCGCATGGAGTTCGGCCTGCGCACCCTCGGCATCCTCGGGAACACCGCGCCATTGCTCGGTCTGCTCGGCACCATCACCGGCATGATCAAGGCCTTCATGGTGATCGAGGCGGCCGGCGGCAAGGTCGATGCCCAGGCATTGGCCGGCGGCATCTGGGAGGCGATGATCACCACCGGGGTCGGTCTGGCAGTCGCCATCCCGCTGTTGATCCTGCTGCACTTTCTGGAGGGGGTGGTGGAGCGCCGCGCCCAATCCATGGAAAACTGCATCTCGTTGCTGCTGGAGCGCAGAAACGGCCAGCAGGATTCAACCACCCATAGCACCGAGCCCCATCACTGGGAGGAGATAACGGATGGCGTATGAGCGCAAGCGCCACTCCAATGTCGTTCTCAATCTGACGCCGCTGATCGATATCGTCTTTCTGCTGCTGGTGTTCTTCATGCTCACCGCGCACTTTATCGAAGAGCAGAGCATCGACATCGCCCTACCGAAGGCCACCAGCGCGGACAGCAGCGAGCTTGACGAATTCGTGGAAGTGATTCTGACACCGGATGGCCTGCTGCATATCGGCGAGGCGATTGTCCCGGAAGATGAACTGGAAGAGTCCATACGCGGCGCCTTGCATGCGCCAAACAAACGTTTTGTGCGACTGCGCGGTGATCATGGCGCCCAGTTCGGCAAGGCGGTCAAAATCATCGATGCCGCAAGGAACGCAGGTGCTGAATCCCTGGACATAGTTACCGTACAGCCATGAGGAGACAGGACTGGAGCTGGCGTCTGCTGGCGATCACGCTATCCATTGTGCTGCATGTCGCGGTGGCGCTGGAGTTTCGTGAAAAACTGCTCAGCGCCGCCCCGGAGATGCAGGCGCTGCCCAAGTTGACCGAGGTACGTATCAATTTCACCACACCGCAGCCGGTCATCATCGAACAGCCACCTGAGCCAGAGCCAGAGCCGGAGCCGGAGCCGGAGCCGGAGCCGGAGCCTGAACCCGAGCCGGAACCTATACCCGAACCCGAACCCGAACCGAAGCCGGAACCGAAACCCGAGCCGAAGCCTGAACCCAAGCCCAAGCCTAAACCCGTTCCGAAGCCCAAGCCGAAACCGGTACCCCAGCCTCCCCCCCCTCCGGAACAACCGAAAAAAGAGGAGGTGGTCGTCCCTGCGCCCGTCGTGCCGGCGCCGTTACCGAATATCGACCTCAAAAAGCACTATATCGCAGAGATTCTGAGCCGGATTGAGCGGGAGAAGTTTTATCCCAACAGCGCCCGGCGGAAAGGCATCCAGGGTAACATCCATGTCAGTTTCACCCTGACCTGCGCCGGCTACGCGGAAAACATCGAGATCAACCGGGGGCATAAGCTATTACAAAAGGGGGCACTGAACGCCATCGAAAAGGCCCAGCCACTACCCTCACCGCCGGAAGGGGTGGAGTGCCCGATGAATGTTACCTATGCCATGGCATTCCAGCTGAAGTAGCCGCCAAACACGAAATTGCCGGATTAAACTATAATCCTCAACAACACCAGAGGAGTGCCATCGATGCGTTGTCATGAAGTGGATTATGAAATTCTCGGCTCGGAAATGCAGCTGGTCGAGATCGAGCTCGACCCGGGCGAGACCGTGGTTGCCGAAGCCGGCGCCATGACCTACATGGAAGAGGATATCGATTTCGAGACCAAGATGGGCGATGGCTCCAACCCCGATGAGGGGCTGATGGGCAAGCTCTTCTCCGCGGGTAAGCGCGTCTTCACCGGCGAGTCGATTTTCACCACCCACTTCACCAACCGCGGCGTCGGCAAACGGCGCGTGGCCTTCTCAGCACCCTATCCGGGCAACATTGTCGCCCTCAACATGGCCCAATTCGGCGAAAAGATCACCTGCCAGAAAGACGCCTTTCTCTGCGCTGCGCTGGGGACCAAGGTGGATATCACCTTCAACCGGCGGATTGGTACCGGGCTATTCGGCGGTGAGGGCTTTATACTGCAAACCCTACATGGAGATGGCATGGCCTTTATCCAGGCCGGTGGCACCGTGGTCGAAAAACGGCTCAGCGGTGAGACCCTGCGGGTGGACACCGGCTGTCTGGTGGGCTTCACCGGAGGCATCGAGTACGACATCCAACGCTCCGGCAACCTGAAATCGATGGTGTTTGGCGGCGAAGGCCTGTTTCTCGCCACCCTCAAGGGGCAAGGTACTGTCTGGCTGCAAAGCCTGCCCTTCTCACGCATGGCCGACCGCATCATCTCGAATGCCCCGTCATCCGGCGGCAGCGACAAGGGCGAAGGCTCGGTGCTCGGCGGCATCGGCCGACTGCTGGATGGCAAATAGAGGCAGCATCGCTGCGTTGAGAAAACAATCGATATCCGTCTGTCACACAAGCGCTGCACAGAATCCTGATGCCTGAAACCGGCCTGCAAAAAACCATATCCTTCGTGCTGCGCGTGGTCCGGTCGTTCCGGGCCAATCAGGGTTTCCTGCTCTCCGGCGCCATCGCCTACTACACCCTGCTGTCGATCATCCCGCTGTTCATTCTGTTTCTGGTGGTGCTGTCGCATTTTGTCGATAGCCAGCAACTCCTGTCGATTGTCGAGGGCAACCTGAATCTGCTGTTCGGCGAGCAGAGCCATGATCTTGCCCTTCAGCTGGAGCGATTCCTGGACCACCGTGAAACCATCGGTTGGGCGGGCCTGGTGATCCTGCTGTTCTTCAGCTCCATGGCCTTTACCGTGCTGGAAAACGCCATGTCGGTGATTTTCTTCCACCGGGTGAAAATCCATCGCCGCCATTTCCTGATCTCCGCGATCATCCCTTACGTCTATATCCTGATCCTCGGCGCAGGGGTTCTGCTGATCAGTCTCATCAGCGGCGCGCTGCAGGTCTGGGAAGGGCAGACCGCGACGGTGCTGTTCTGGTCGGTGGAACTCGAAGGGTTGACGGCCACCGTGCTCTATCTGCTCGGAGTGGTCGGTCTGGTGTTGCTGTTGAGCTCAATCTACCTGGTAATGCCCCTGGGTGAGATCACCCCCGGACACGCCCTGCTCGGCGGCCTGGTTGCCGCCATGCTTTGGGAGATCGCCCGGCACCTGCTCGTCTGGTATTTCTCGACCCTGTCGCTGGTCAACCTGATCTACGGCACCCTGGCCTCGGCCATTGTCGCCCTGCTGTTTCTGGAAGTGGCCGCGATGATACTGCTGCTTGGGGCCCAAGTGATCGCTGAATATGAACGCCGGGGAACAACCATCCCCGAGCCGCAGAATTTCCAAACCTGATGAGTCAATGATCCATGGAGTTCTTTGCTGAAGTCGCCCAATCAGGCCTTGATAAAAACCACCTGAAACAACTGCTGACCCTGTCACGCCTGCCCGAACTTTGCAGTTCAATCAGCTCGGTGCTTGAGGACGAGGGTGAGTATGGCGTTATTTACTGTGTCTGGGGCGAATTCGCCCTAAATCGTGAGGAGTTGAAATACGGCGTCCGATTCTCCATGCCGGGATGCCCGAATGCCCTCGCCTGGTCCGTGACCTGCGACGACGGCAGCGACACCACGCTGATTCATTGCACGATCAATAAACACGAGCACGATCCGGACTTTATCGAGTCGATCCAGGTATTTGTCAGCGACTGGTCGGCAGGTATCAGAAATACCGTCAGCCCGCCAGAGCCGAAAAGCGCCTAAGTGAGTACTCAACAATACTCTGCGCAACAGACGGCCTTGACCCCCTGGTCATACCAGGCAGCGCGTGAGTCCCAGAAAATATTGTCTTCCGGCACGACGCCAGGGTCACCTTGCAGGCTACCAGCGGGGATGACCAGCGCCGTGCCGGGCCTATTGATGTAGGGCAACCCCGAGCCACACTGAGCGCAGAACTGCTTGGCGAATGTTTTGGCCGAAGGGTGTTCATAGCGGTGGATCTTATCTTCGCCGCTCAGCCAGGCGATATTTTCCGGCTTGGTAAAAATATTCGAGGCATGCGCGGAACCGGTGGATCGCCGGCAGCGTGTGCAATGGCAAAGGTGGAAGGCAGACACCTCACCACTGACCACAAAGGTCACTTCACCGCAAAGACAGGAACCGGATATATTCTTCAATTGTCGAGACATAGGCTGTCCTCCAGATTCAACGTCGCCAATCCCCCAAGACGGAACACAGCGGGTTTCACCAGCCTCACCCGCAAGGTGACGGAGACAGCATTCGATCGGATTTCGCGTCTATTTATTATTCTTGGATTTCTTCTTTTTCTTCTTATCTGACTTTTTCGACTTTTTATCCTTCTTGTCTTTCTTCTTTTTCTCATCCTTATCTTTGGATTTCTTCTCTTTTTTGTCTTTCTTTTTAGACTTCCCTTGCTTGGCTTTTTTCGGGGCAGGCTCTACCGCTGGTGCTGTCTCCAGGGAGGTATCAGCAGCCCGACCACCGATGGAGAGTGCCGCGGCATACGCCTGTTCGGCACGCCCCGGGCTGAACCCAGGTGCATCCTCAATCGAAGCTGGACCCGCGTTTAGGAAATCGCTTACCGTGACAATCCCTTTGGTTGCAAGGTATTCCACTGTTTTTGGGCCGATCCCATTGACATGCTTTACCGGTATTGCCATCACATTCCCCTTGGTTATTTATCGTTCTATCTATTTTCAATACCAGATATTCGACCGGATAACAAAAAAACTTTAAGTCAAAATATCCTGAAGCTCAGCTTCAGTATAGCCAAACTCTCTGCCGAACTGCTTCTCCAGATCACGATTGGCCATAGCGCGCGCATCGCTTCTGTCATCTCCAGCGCTCAGATAGGCCTCGTAGCGGTCGCGCAGAAAGCTGTGGCGTTTCCATGCCTCACGTTGGCTGCGCGCCACGCCCGTGCTGTTCAGAGACACATCCTGCTGATCGTGCTCGGCAGTTTTCTCGACGGGTGCTGCCTTGTTCTTTTTCGGTTTTGTGCGCGCCTGCATCTCCTCCTGACTGCGCACCAGATCCTTTAGGCGCTTCAGCTTTTTTTCTGCCTTCTGCTGTTTCAGCAACGCCTTGTCGGTCTGTTTTTTGAGACGCTTTATCTCTTTTTTTAACTTATCTTTTTTCGACATCAGATCAATCCTT
>PKUO01000101.1 GCA_002869585.1 Sedimenticola sp. | reverse complement strand
TAACAGCTAAGCATTTATCTGCTGTGAGCAACATGGCGGATAAATGTCAGTTGGACTATGCCGCCCGTCCGATTGGCACAGACTATATAAAGGGGATTGTATTTCAGAGGCAACTGCTGAACTCAGGTCTTGAGGCGGGTATTTGAACACCTCTCCTTGGCAGTGGTCGCTTGTTCTGCTTTTTCCGTGCACTTTCCCTGCTTATCATCACCCATTTCCTTGAAAGTTTAAGGTATTTTCTTCCCATTGGCCAGACCAAACCATTAGGCTACTTCCGCCCCTTGTTCCAGCCACGACTTGCATTATTTAATCGCGTTTCTTCTATCACCCCGGCTCTAATGTGACTGGTTGCCACACGGGACACAACACCCCTGTCGGTATCAAATGCCCCTTTCTGCACTTGGGACAGATTTGAATCAAAGGCTGCTCATTATGTTCATCGACCGCCTCAGCGGAAACCTCCAGGCACTGGCGTATCCGTTCCAGAGCACCCTTTCTGCAGCGGTTGGCCAGCAACCCAAAGTGACGGATTCGCATAAACCCTCTGGGCAGCACATGCATCAGGAAGCGGCGGATAAACTCGCTGCTCTCCAGGGCAAGGACTTTGTCCTGGTTATCCCGGTAGTCTTTGTAACGGAAGCACACCTGACCCTGATTCACATCGATAATGCGCCGCTCACTGATAGCGATTTTATGACTGTAGCGGGCCAAATACCCAACCACACTGTGGGTATGGTTCAGGCAGTGTTTGCCATAAACCACCCAATCGCTTTGCATCAGTTGATCCAGACACCGCTCTACCTCGGTTGATCCGATGCGATGCAATTGGTGGGTGTTGGCGCTGTGCCGCAGCGCACTGACCATTGTTCCTCTGAAGTGTCTGGCCAGTGCACGAACCGGAAACAGGTAGCTGCCACGGGACGGCTGCCACTGCCCATTTTGCTTCAATACCCCACCGGGTATCAAGCAATGCAGATGCACATGCTGGCTGAGGTTCTGTCCCCAGGTGTGCAGCACCGCTGTCATCCCCAACTTTCCGTCCAATCTTCTGGGGTCTGCCGCAAAGCGTTTCAGGGTATTCCAGACCACTTGGAACAGTTGTGCATAGAGACATTCAGGATGAAGCTGCACCCAGCCATTGAGCCGATGGGGCAAAGTAAAAACCAGATGATAGTAGTTGACCGGCAGGATGTCGCGCTGCTGGCGTTCGCTCCAGCGCCTGCTGGCTCTACCCTGGCACTGCGGACAGTGTCTGTCTCTACAGCTATGGTACTGGGGAACCTGGCTATGGCAGTGATCACACTGATACCGGATACCACCCAAAACCGGCGTATGGCAGCTCAGCAGATGCCGACAGACCTTCAATCGATGGCTATCGAGTGTGTAACGCTCAACCCTGTCGTCAAGATAGTGTTGCAGTAAGTACTGGATGTGGGTGGGTTCATTCATGCGCCACCTCCAATGCCCCGACCAGATCGGCAACCGCTGCGCTCTCGCCATGACGCAGGGCGACCCAATGCACATAATGCATGGTGGAGTGAATGTCCGCGTGGCCCAGCTGCCGTTGCAGGGTGTACACAGGTACGCCACGCTCCAGTTGATGGGTCGCATAGGCATGACGCAGACTGTGGATACCCCCTATCTTTTGTATGCTCGCCTTATTTTTGGCTCTTGTGAACACCTTTTGTGCTGTCGAGATACTTAGCGGCAGCGTGGGCGTATTGCTGTTGGGAAAGAGCCACTCTTTCGGACGATAGCTCAGCCAGTAGCGACGCAGTTGTTCCAAAAGCAGCGGGGAGAGGACAACGGCACGATCCTTGGCCCCTTTGCCCTGCTCTACCCGGAGGAGTTGACGCTCGCCATCAATATGGCGAACCTTGAGGGTGACCAGTTCACTGACCCGCAGTCCGCAGCCGTAACAGGTCAGCAACATCGTGCGATGCTTGGCATTGTCACAGGCTTCGATAATCTGTCTGACCTCCTGGCGAGTCAGAAGCTCCGGGATCTTCTGAGGTCGCTTGGGTATCTGGATCGGCACATCAAACGCATTCCACTTCAATACCTGCAGGTATAGGAAGCGAATGCCGTTGAGATACAGCTTGCAGCTGGCGGCACTCAAATGCCGCTCTTTGACCAGATACCCAAAATAGTCCTGAAGTTGTACTTGTTGAAGCTGGTCCGGTGATTTGTGGAAGTACTTGGCCAGATCCTGCACAGCAGCCAGATAGCTTGTGTGGGTACGAGTTGAAAAGCCACGCTGTTGCATGGCATCGATCATCTGTTGTCGCAGTGGAGTCATTGTCTTGCTCCTGTGTAATAGACCGACGGTGGTCTATAGGAAGCATGGACAATGATACGAATGAATGAAGTTGTAGGATGGAAG
>PKUO01000026.1 GCA_002869585.1 Sedimenticola sp. | reverse complement strand
TGCCCACTAAAAGGTCGTAGCGAGGCACCTGCGGCTTACATGAATTACAATTGCAGCAGCAGGAGATCTATCGTCAAAACGGGGAAATATACAGAAAAATCCTGTCAAGTACTTTTTTCAGATTTCAGCTGAATAGTTACAATAGTTTTACTATTTTTCAGCGTCTTTCACGGAAAATTGAATCAATACAACTGCTTTATCATAGGCATCCTACTTGGCTTGAATTCCATCAATGATATTTTCAATTACACGCCAGCCCGGCATGCTGAAATATCTTTTGATCTCTGAGTCGGTGAATAAACCATTCATTTCACAGAAATTTTCATATAAATACAGATTATTTAAGCTTTCAGCGATGCAGCCGATACTCTATTATCTAGTCAAGCTTGTTTGCCAATCGAGGTTAAGATGGATTCAGTCATTTCCGATGTTCTTTCAATGACATCCATGAAAACAGATGTGCAAATTGCTACTGCTGTGTTGAAGAAGCAAAATGATATTATGAAACAGCAAGGTGCGATGGTGTTACAGATGATTCAGTCCGTATCGCCGTCTTCGCCCCAGGGTTCATTAGGTCATAACATCGATGTGACTGCCTGAGTGTTATCTGCCCGGATGGAAGATTTAACATCCAAGTCCACACATCACCGCTAGAATGGCACCCCAACACCTCACAGGCTTGGTCGGATCGTAATAAAGATTCAGTACGCGCCCGCACTGCTGTTCAGTATTTTCAGCCTGCCATCAGCTACATAAATGATTCCCTGATTTTTCTTCCTGTTACTATTTAGGAACCGCATTTTTTGTTCTGTCAATTCCTATACTGGCGTTCGAGTCAATCCTAACATTACATATAATTCAGGTAGTTACAGAGATAACTGTTGTAACCTTTTTTGTTTCCTACAACAGTTGCTCGAGTCGTACCTTGATGACTGAGCGGGCATCGGCCTCCAGAACGGTAAAGCGATAGCCGTTCTCTTCTATGGAGTCACCTTCTTCAGGGATGTGCCGCAGGCGGCTGACGATCAGCCCGCCAATGGTATGCGCTTCTTCTACAGGAAATTTGGCGTAAAGAATATCATTCACTTCTGATATCGGCATTCGTCCGTTCATCAAATGAGATGTCTCACTTTCATGTTCGATATAGATCCGCTGCTTCGGCTGGTATTCATCAAAGTCATATCCCACATCGATCTCACCAACGACCTCTTCAAAAACATCTTCCATAGTCAGGATACCGATTGCAGAACCGAACTCATCGACCACTACAGCCAAATGGTCCTCTCGTGCCTGCAGTTGGGGTAGCGCGCGGTCTATGGTCTGCTTTGGTGAAAGATACAAGGTGGAGCTCACATAGTCGGAAACCGGCTGATCTTCCAGATCAGTCTGCATCAGATCCCATGTACTTAAGGTGAGTACACCCTTCACATTGGTGATGTTTCCTCTGTACACAGGCAGGCGATTGTAACCATGCTTGATTACTGTGCGGATGGCCTCCTTCATATTCCTCACTTCATTGAACCCAACCACATCAGCCAAGGGAATCATTGCTTCGCCCACCGTGGTATCGGCAAAACGGATAATACGTCGGATTCGTTTACGGTCGATCGGGGATGGATCGGACGCTGTCTCAGACACATCCAGCAGAACCCGTAACTCCTCACGCGTAATGAACATATTCTGGGGCACCGTACCATCACCAACAATGCGGGTGATAAACCGTGCGACCCTGCTGAATATAAAAATGACCGGATAGAAGAGATAGGAAAAAAAGCGCAACGCGTAGATCAGACGGCTGGAAATAGTGTCAGCCTTTTGCTGGAAGATACTCTTGGGAACCACTTCGCCAAAAATCAACAGTAGTGGCGTCATTACAATGACTGATATTAGATCCCCCTTAGCGCCAAACAGATCGATAAATATCAGCGCCCCCAGGGTTGATATGGTAACTGTCGCCAGATTGGTACCCACCAATGTTGTACCAAGAATGACATCGGGGGTCTTGAACAATTTCAATACCAATCCAGCACCTTTGTTACCCATCTTGGCCTGGTGTCGCAGTTTTAGTTTATCCGAACTCACCATGGCGATCTCAGAACCTGAGAAAAACCCTTTGAGCAGGAGAAAAAGGACAATCACCAGAAGTTCAACGACCCATTCCATCAGTCATCCTCCTTTGTCTGCTTTTCTGGTGTATCCTGACTATTCTCAACCGCGGAAGACTCATCTTCCGGCAACCCTGGCACAGGTCGTCCGGATTCATCATCAGCTGATTTCGATACCTCTTTTTCCGCTGATTGCTTTTGAACCTGAACCTGGCTGATTCTTAAGCCTTTTACTTCACGTGCTATAAATTCATAGCCTTCGTAAGAGACTTTATCACCCACATTTGGGATTCTGTCGAACAAACGGAAGGCCACTCCACCAATCGTGGTCATTACCGGGTCGTCAAAATCAAAATTGGTCAGATTATAGAAATCACCCAGACGCATATCGCCTGGAACGATATAACTGTTTTCATCCTCTTCCTTGTAATACTCCTGCCCCTCCATCCTTCCGGATATCTCACCAAAAATAAACGTCAATACGTCCTTCATGGTAACTATGCCCAGCACCTCGCCATATTCACCCAGAATAATGGCCACTCGGGTATTGTGTGCCTGAAAGTAGTCGAACATTTCATCTACTTTTTTGGTTGGAGGAACGAAATGG
>PKUO01000009.1 GCA_002869585.1 Sedimenticola sp. | reverse complement strand
CGGGATTTGATGGCATTGCTGAGAGGCGACCCACTACGCGAGAACCAACCCGATATTAATCAGATGACTTTGCTTTGAAAGTTAACGGGACAGCAGTGACAGAATAATTAACGAAACTATGGAAGAGCAGAGTCGAAAAACAAACAATCTGAAATCAGTTTGTTCAAAACAGGTTTTTCGACAGGCTCGTTATGCCACAAAGGAAACATCGTGAAAGTAACCGAAAACATCTGGCATGAATACCAATCGAGGCTAGCGGCTTTCATTAGAAGCAGGGTTGCCGAAGATGCGGTGGATGATCTTCTACAGGATGTTTTTATGAAAATCCATTTACGCATTGACTCTCTCAAAGACGACACGAAGCTTGAAAGCTGGCTCTATCAGATAACACGTAATGAAATAACGGATTTTTACCGTAACAAGCGAACATTAGAAGAACTTCCCGAGTGGATAGAGCAACCTCAACCTGAGGAAGAGGAAAACATCAGGTATGAGTTGTCAGCTTGTCTTGAGCCTATGGTAAAAGAACTGCCTGATAAGTATCGTAGTGCTATCCAACTATCCGAAATGAAAAATCGAACTCAACAGGAGGTTGCGGAGCTGGAAGGAATTTCGTTGTCAGGCGCAAAATCAAGGGTTCAAAGAGGCAGGGCGCTGCTTAAAACCATGTTAAATGATTGTTGCCAGTTTGCACTCAACCACAAGAATCAGGTTGTTTCATATGATAGAAAAGATAGCGACTGCAAATTCTGCTAGGAAATCTGCGTCCTTTTCTCAGCATCTCCGTCTATAGGGGTGAAATCACTTTTTTACCTCAATACAGGAGAACAAACATGACTCAACTATCAAACGAAAACATCCGCAAGTCGGTACGTGAACAGTATGGCAAAGTAGCAGAATCCGGAAATTCTGGTTGTGGGTGCTCAGCAACCCCATGCTGTGATGAATCAGGCTCAGATGCAAAAGCAACATCACTGGAGCTTGGTTATTCAAGTTCAGATGTAAATCAGGTGCCTGAAGGTGCCAATATGGGTTTGGGTTGTGGCAACCCCAAGGCAATTGCCTCATTGCAACCAGGTGAAACCGTCCTTGATTTAGGTAGCGGCGGCGGATTTGATTGTTTCCTTGCCGTTCAAGAAGTTAAAGGGTCAGGAATGGTGATAGGCGTTGATATGACGCCAGAAATGGTGCGTAAGGCGAGAGCCAATGCTGAAAAGGTAGGGTACTCCAATGTGGATTTTCGCTTGGGGGAAATCGAAAATCTGCCAGTTACTGACGATGTTATAGATGTAATCATCTCTAATTGTGTCATTAATCTCTCGCCTGAAAAGGCCAAAGTATTCCAAGAGTCATACCGTGTGTTGAAGCCAGGGGGGCGGTTGGCAATTTCAGATGTTGTTGCCACCGCCGAGCTACCAGAAAAAATTATGAGTGATATGGCCTTATTGACGGGGTGCATGTCAGGAGCATCCACAATCACAGAGATTGAAACAATGCTCGAAGCTGCTGGATTTGAAGCGATAGCAATAAAGCCACAAGATGAAAGCAGGGAATTTATCCGAAACTGGGTGCCTGAGAGCAAGATAGAGGATTATATTATTTCCGCAACCATTGAAGCCATCAAGCCAAAGGCATAACAATCGCGTCAACTCGGACTGCCAAAAGCTGCGCCGCTTCGCTTTGCAGCTTTTGGCAGCCGGGTACGCGAGGCGTTGATGCCGTAGAAAAACCTGGAAAAACCGATTTATTTTATAAAAAAGCAGACCCGATAAAAAGGGGATTAAGACGTAATCAGCTTGCTTGATCCTGCGCAATACTTGGGAGACCTCAGAAAGTATCTGCTCAAGAACCCTATGTAGTTGTTGTCGAGTAGGGGTTCAGAAATTGCCTTCCCCAAAAGAGTTTCTTGTCCACTTCGCTGAGTTCCGCTTCTTCAGAGATAGCACTCCAATTGTTTTCAATGGTTCCTATCAGGTGCGTGAAAATGGCACTGGCATCGCTTACTGAAAGCAAGAAATGGTTCGCCGCTTCTAGGCAGGATTTGAGTTGGCTCATGTTATTGTTGCCCGATATCAGCATGGCCTGTGATGCTTCGTTACCCGTGCGACCTTGTGGGCAAATGTCATAGGCAGGTGTCAGAGTCAGTGATTCACCGTTCCAGAAGGCTGCATGGTTGCGGGCGTGGTCATCGGTATTGCCGCACAGGATATTGAAGGCAAGCCGAGAGAATAGCTCCCGCAGTGTGTCTTTCGGATCGGTGAAACGGTGACGTATGATTTCGGCCAGTGTTTCGTAACTGGCGTAACGCGCCATCATGTCGTCCAGTCCGAGCAACGTTAGTGCCGATACCATGGCCTTGCGTGACCAGTTCCCGTCTTTTGGTTGACGGTCAAAACGCTCGATCAGTAGTACGTCCTTGTTGGCGGCCTTGACCAGTTTGACTGGCGCGATATTCAGTCCGGCAATGTCGGCCAGCCGCATGGCAATAAATTCGGCTTTGACGACGCTATAGAGGTCTGTACTGGATGAAAATTTGGCGACGTATTTCTTGCCCTGATCTTGGATCAGAGCTTTTGGTCGCGCACCGCCAATGGAGCTACCGTGGAACAACGCCTGATCCAGGTCAGGGGTAAGCGGAACGCCTTTCTCGACACGTTCAGCGGACTCAATCAGCTCTTCCATGCTGACGTTATTTGCAGAGCGCGGTACATACTCAGTTGGGGAGCGCTGAAAATCCAACGCGCCGATCCGGTCGGAGCCGGACTCCAGCAAATAAGTCAGTTCGTCCAGCTCGGCTGTATCTGTATCAGCGCCTTTTAGTCCGAGCTTCTTGTTGATAATTACGCGCCGCCCCCACGCATCGGGAGCAGCGTCCCGAATACAGCCGGGCATGGTCAATCCTTCCGGTAGCGGTAGCGCTCCGGCGTGTAACGGCAATTCAGGTTCATAAATCGGAATTGCTGCGGGCTGGCTGCCAATACGGTCGAGATAGCTCTTACCGTAGTTGAAGAGAATATTGCCGTTATCGGCTTCCAGTCGTCCGGCCACGACGGGCTTGGTCTCGCCCGGCAGCCAAATCCAGACAAAGGCTTCTTTGTTGTTTTGGGTGCGGCTACTAGAAGTCATCGCGCACCGCCTTGGATTTCTTGCGAACGGACTTCGGCAACAGAGCCAGCTTGTCTTTGGTCTGGCTCAGGTGTTTAGAAAGGGTGGTATCGTCGGTATCAAAGAGCTTTACCCCGAGAATGGTGGCCACCTCAAACACAGCGCCGATTTCGCACTTGAGGTCGCCTTTTTCTATGCGTTGTAGCAGTCCTCGGGAAATGCCCGCACGGTCGGCCACTTCCTGCGCGGTTAGCTTGCGCTCTTTGCGTGCTTCACGGATCAGCCCGCCAAGCAATGCAGTTGCATCGCGGCTGTAGCGTGAATAGGTGCGTGTAATAGACTTTGGCATCGTTCGAAATGATCTGTATATAGCCCATAACGCTGTTTTATGGGCTTTCTATGAACCAAAGTAGTGATTTTAGGTGCTTCTGTCAAGGAGTAAATGATCTTTATATAGATCATAAGGCGCTTTTGTGAGCTATATATAGAGCATTATTCTAGTGGATAGGGTTTGATTTGATGTCTCCACGTCCAGAGCGATCTTCTGAAGCCATTTGAGCTTCTGCTGTTGAAGTGCACCGAATATTGATCAAAAAATGGCAGGTATTTGTATTGAATATTCACCCACGCTTTTAAAAAATACTACTGCAGTATGTGCAACTTACAAGATCACATCTGGGTTAAAATATGGTGAAAAAAGCGGGTCATTCTTCGATGCAATTTAACACCGAGGGTGGCAATTTTCGAGCATCTTCTGTTTTCATCCCTGCATAATACACGAACTATATAATTGCCGGGTTAATAATAGCATACGCTGTGTATCTTAATTATTCGTTAACTGCGAGACAGTTTATTTTGCGGTATCTATTTTGAAATCGTCGTGAAGTTTGCCCCAATGGGCTTTTAAACCATCTTTATGTGCATCCTCCATCGGTAGTGCTTTGAGTGCATCAGGCCAAAGTTCCCTTGCCTTACTCAGCGTGTCATCCAAATGTGGCTTTATTGCCCGCCATGGAATGCCTGACTTATCTGCCCATGACTGAAAGTGCGCCATGGTGACGGCATACCACTCCTTTGTTTTACCGAGATTGAGCGCGTACTGGGTTTCGTTTTCGATATAGACATTGGTTGTGACTATATCGTATGCAGGAGACAGCCGTGGCGTGATCTTATCGGGATATAGAAAGCTCCAGTTCTTGAGATGTGCATCGCCATTGGCCAAGAGAATATTCACCAGTAATCGCCTTGCGAACTGTTGAGCGTCGGCCAGTCCGTCGCCAGAAAAGCCATAAATGACTTTGCCAATATTCTCGTAATTAGCAGAAGTGTATTTTTCGTGCGGGTACTTCACCAAAATCTGCGCGAAGTCTTCCATGTGAATGCGCTGGTTATCAGCGCGGTCAAAGCGCTTGATGGCAAAGGCTTGCTTCTCATCGGGTAAGTTAACTTGTGGCAGGTTATCGAGCTTATCCAGCTCGACAAGTTTGATCTCAGGAATATCAACGCCAACGAGTCCCGCCAGCGACATGACCGTGTATTCGTTCAGCGGTACAAATTTGTGCTTGGGTGATGGTGTTTTGATGATCCAGTCACCCAGCACATCACCCTTTGATAAATTATAGCGCCCATCCTTTTCCTTCATGGAGAACTTCATTTGCACGCCAGCCAAGGAAAACTTGTTTTCTTGGGTGACTTTACCGAATTTTACGGCCTTGGCTTTTCCATGCGTGTTCAATACGGAATCAGGAACATCTTCAGGCTCCATCTGCGTAGCTTCGATAGCCCCCGGCAAATCTTCGCCAAGATACGAGAGAATGTGAAATTAATTATCAATGTGCACCTTCAGGCCTTGTGCGATCAGCTCGCGTAACGAGCCCTCTGGCAGCAAGTTTGAAAGCACAGGATGCAGCCGTTGATTCCGCGCCCATGGCTCGGCCATGAGCTTGGCTGCATTCGGAAACTTGGGGTGCGTAATCAAGCTAAATGTCGGGCGTTCAGGATTGTTTTTGAATGTATCTGCAATGCTCAATACATTGCGACCATTCTTAAACCCTGCCAGATATCCGATCAATACGCCGTGAATCGAGAGCTGTAATACATTCCCTTCATCATTTGTATCTGTGCTCATTCGTTTTCTCCCAGCAACCCCTGCCACGGATCATCGGTTAGTGACTTACTCTTTTCTTTGGTCGATTGGCTTGGCTTAGTTGGTGCCCCAGTTGATGACAAGTTATCGTCGGCCAATACAGCCAGCACAGCATTTAGCTTTTCTTGGGGGACAAGCAGCAACTCGCTCTTAAGCCCCTTGGCGATTAACTCAAGGGTATCGAGCCGAGGATTACCTTTAGATTCCAGTCGCTGATATTGTTGGCGCGATATACCGACGCGCAACATCATATCGTGCTGCTTGAGTGCCAGTGCTATACGGCGTTTTTTGATCTGTTCGAGTAGTGAATTCACGATGAAACTCATATGTTGCTATTTATCCATAAGAAATATATTAGTTTCTTTTTTGCATGTTGGCAATATATAAGTTGCTTTTAGGTCTTCTAATCGGCCTTATCACAAAAAGAGGCTTATATGTTTCTTTTGGTGGCTGATTTTATGTAGCAACATTCGCTTATTGTGTTGTTCGAAAATCGCTTATCGTGCTTAATTCACAAAGAGTAAACGGTGTAAAACCCTGTGGGCCAGAGAAATAAGGCGATTACATCGCCACAGTGATGTCTAGTAGGGAAAGCGCCTGCCTGATTATTTTATAGTCTAGCCTCACACCCAGAGGTTTACTTTAAAACCTGGATCAGTTTTAAGCGCAACTGATGATTTGTGAATCAAGTAGACTTGCCGATGGTCTGCTGATTGACAGTGGCTACATATTACCCGCATTCCCCTCGACGATTTCCTTGATCTTCAGAGTTTCACCTGATCGCCGACCATCCTTCTTTAGTCCATGCATTTCGAGTTTGTCATCCTGTTTCGCCAGCACACGACAGCGCTCTTTGGCTTTTGTATTGGAATACGGATCCCGTAGCTGAATGCACAACCGTCCTATGTCATCCTCGATTCGCCAAGTTCCCTCTGATACGGCGCCTTTCTTGCGCTGCTTTACAACTCCGTCCGTAGCGAAGTACCAAGTTACGTCTTCGCGATCGTCGACGTTGTAGCCGAAAATTGTTTTGCCTGCGATTAAATTCCTTATGTCTTCCCCTTTAATGTCTTCTGCTTGCGCGATGAGCGCGTTACCGGTAAGGGCAAGTGAAACACAAATAGTCAACGTACGAAACAATCCGGAAATCATGATGCACCTCCTGTACGTAATGAAACCGACTATTTATCAGGCAACATACCGCAAATAGGCACAATACCTAGGCGGAGGCTGCCATGGGCATTCAAGCATTCAATCTTAGCGAACCTCTTTTACTCGCTACCCACACTATGATTATATATCCCTTTTGGTTTTTAGCTATTCATCCCTCCGTTTCTAAACGGAGTCAAAAGTAGAGGGCTAGCCGCGGCGGGTCGAACCCGAGGCACCTCTTGAAGAGGTAACCCTGCTACCAAGCTACACCCAAAGCCTCCAATTGTTCCTTGCATTTTTTGTCACCTGCCTTGGCACCCTTAAGATACCAGTGAATTGCGGCCTCGCGCGAAGCCTCGACACCAATGCCGAGGCGATAGAAGTTACCCATGCCATGATAAGTCTCTGGGTCTGTACCTTCAGCGGCCTGCCGCATATAGGTCATTGCCTTGTCATCATCTTTTTTGACCCCCATGCCGTTGTGATAGAGGGTAGCCATATTAAAAGCTGCTCGGGAGTTGCCCTTGGCTGCTGCCTGCTCAAAAAAGCCGCGCGCCATGACAATGTCCTTGTTGACTCCGTTTCCAAAGGCGTAGGCGACCCCAACATTATAGATTGCCTCGTGATCTCCACGTTCTGCACAGATACGATTCAGTGCCAGGGATTTTTCGTAATCCAGCGGCTTTCCATTAAGGCCGAAGTAGTAGTCCTTGGCCTCTTTCATAATCACCGGTGTCGGCCTGTCATCATTATGTGGAAGCGTCCACAGGTGTGATTCTGGTGAACCCTTGATCATCTGGGTGCTCTTGTTTCCTTCCGCGATCTCCAGTGCCCTGTGCAAATCCGCAGATACACGACCATCGATCGGCAGTCCATAATCGCGCTGATAAGCGCGGATTGCCCCGCGCGTCTTCGGTCCCATCACTCCGTCTGCAATACCAGGATCGTAGCCCAGCCTAGCAAGACGCGACTGAATAAAACGAATATCAACCCGTGGTGGAGTGCCGGGTGTATTGTGAACTGCTGCTGTTGTGTTATTACCTCTTTCCCCGACCTTTAGGGGAGATGGGGCGGGGGGAGTGCCAATCATGTGATTGGTGTCTGCGATGATGACACTCTGACCCACCAGGGGTTGAGCATTATCGTTGGCAAGCGGCACTAACTCAGCGCTGTTTCCTGAAATACTTTTCACTCGCCAGGTGCCTCTGATCGGAATGGCGCCGACACCTTCTATCCAGAGCGCAACAGTTGCTTCATTTCCAATTCGAACCAACCCTGCCTGATCAAATGTGGCGGTCAGCGTCGTTGCAGAAACCTGACTCACCTTTCCCTTGACCTCGGCCCCGATCACCAGGGTGATGTTCGAAATAAACAATGTGCTTACAAGCCCGATAACTGTCCAGAACCTACTCTTCATCACTGATCTCCTCATACAGCCTCGGTACCAGTCTATCCAATCGTTTCTGCGCATCAACCACCCCCCCAGCTACAGCCTGTCGGTACCACTGTATGGCAGAGTTCAGATTGACCGATCCATCCACCAGCCCCTCTTCATCGAATATTCCAAGAGTCAGATAGGCATGGGGTTCACCCATTTTTGCTGCTGTAGTAAACAACATTCTGGCGCGGGCATTGTTCTGTGTTACACCCAGTCCTTTATGATAAAAAACTCCCAGATTGTAATAGGCTCGACGGACACCCCCTTCAGCAGCCTTCTCATAGTGGTAACGCGCCCGCAGATAATCCCGATCAACACCCAGACCGCGGCTATAGAGTGTGGCCAACCCATAATGTGATAATGCAAAATCCTCTTGCACACCCTGTTCAAATAAAACTTTCGCCTTGGCGTAGTCCAGTGGACGACCGTTGCGGCCCAGATAGTGGTCCCAACCCAGCGCATCAGTGGCAGCCACATCGGCTGCTGCTGTACTTGCTATCATCGTAAGACCGATGAACAACACCGATGTTGCTCTATACCACCGTTTCATCGAGTTCCCTGAGCCTCTATACAGAGCAGGTTTATGCCTCCGCTGCCACTGCAAGTGTTGCTGCCGCCACTGGACGGGGTTTGGGGCGTGGTCGGTTGAGTCGGTTGAGTCGGTTGGGGTAGTGGAGGTGGCCGGTTGTTTCCCCCTTGAATATTCCGAATGGTATTGATCATATTGTTGAACAGTTGCTGCTGTTGGTTTCTACGCTGGGCATCGGCCTCGGCACTTTGGTTCTGATAGGCCGAATTGAGTATTGCAGCGCCCCTTTCAGCGAAGTCACAATCCCGGGAAATTGACAAGATACCGCCTGCTGCACTCAGTTGATTGCTCTCCAGTGCTGAGATAAATCGGCTGCCATTATTGAGACACTCTACTTCACGTATATAACCCTCTCCGCGGCTGGCAAAACCGCAGCTTCCAGCCTGTTGGAGAATTGAACGCGCCCGGTCGGTCTGCTTGTTTTGCAGAGCACCGAAAAATGCCTGCTCAAGTTGTGGGCAATTATCGGCAACGCAGCCACCCACTGCTTCACTGTATTTATCCTTGGGATAGATGCAGGTACAAGCCCATCCGGACCCTGAGGGGTTGGGGATCGCTTTCATACGCGGTCGCTGGGCACAGGCTGCCTGGGCTGCATTCGCCTCGGCCAGTAGTGTTTCGGCAACGGCCTGGCAGGTGGCCACAGAAGTGAGAATTTCCGCCATACCGTCAGCTGACCAGCCTGCAATTTCGGCAAAGTCACGTGCGCTTCGCACTGCATCCTGGGCCTGCTGAAAGAAACCACCAGATTGCAGTCGGCTGTTGATCCTTCGAATCTTGCCAGAGAGAGTTTGCTCCAATCCCTGCACTGAAGAATAGCGTGCACTTAGATCACCTGCACGCGCGCGAACTTCCCCGGAGCAAGCGGTGAGATTTGACTGCAGACCATCTATTTGACTGGAGATACCTCCCATCTCGCCCATGACCTGTTGCGACGGCCCTGCGGGCGCTAGACGTGAGGCTAGGGTTTCGCCTTGGGCCAGCAGGGCATTTGCCTGTCCTTTCGCGCCAGCTACGACCGTGACCTGATTTTCTGCGGTGCCAGCCACTGCATCCAGGGCATCGATCTGGCCCATTAGGGTACGTGCCTTGCCTTCGATTGTTGGCAAGGGGGATGGTGGTGGTATGGCACCCAAGTTCGCTTCAAGGGCAGCGCAGGCCGCCGCCGATCCTTCTGCATCGCTGGCAGACTGGCGTACTTTCTGGGCAAGAGATTTGCAGGATGACACGGCACTCTGGATTTCTCCGAGGATCATCTGAACATCACTTACCGATTGGGCAGACTTAATATCACGCAGACGTTGACAGGCGTTTCCGGGCAGTTGGTCTGCATAGGTCTGATCCGTACGCGCCCTGGTAGCCGCCTGCTTGGCATCGTTAGAATGTGAGGCAGCTTTATCAGCCATAGCCTCCATTTTCAATAACTCCCGCTCGCGGCTTTCAGCATCGGCATCGAGGGTTTTGATCTCACCCTGGAGTAGAGTGAGTTGACTGCCGGCCTTATCGGCCATCTGTTGTCCGGCATTGCAGGCTGACTTGCCAGTCGCCTCTGCCGATTGCGCCTGCCCCAATGTAGAACGCATCAACACTAGGTAGTGACACAGGAGAGCGTTGTCTGCAGCGGACTGGGCTGCTTCATCATAGGATCTTGCCAGTTCCAGTGTGCGGTCCAGTTCGCTGGTTGCATTTGTCGCCTTGGCTTGCAGTGCGGCAACATCAATAGGTGTTTCCGATGCGCCAGGTGTTTCGACTGCGGCATTCACTGCTTCTTCGCCAGATGACCCCTCGCGCTCGGATGTCGCATTCAGTACTGCTTGCAGTTGTCCTTGGCAGCTCTTCAATTCTTCTGCCAGTTCACGGATTTCAGTCAGCCAGCCAAGTCCCTCATCGAGCAATCGGTCGGCAGTTGCGTTGTCTATTTTGGACAGTACGGCGACCTGCTGATCATAGGTTCGCTCTGCTTTGCCTGCGAGTTCCGGCAGCGTTGCACCGGCTTCTCGCGAGAGCGTCAGTTTCTCTGTAATTTCAGCCACACGGCTTAGAGACTCTTCTTCTGTAGCTGGGGCTGGTGCTGAAGCAGGAACAATTGCGGCCAATGCATCCGCCTCAGCGGCGACTTCAGACATCAGCAGATGCGTCGTCTGGGCTAACTCATCGATAGCCTTGTAATCATTGGCGGTGGTACTGCGATGTCGGAGAGTTAGTTTCAGTGCGTCGGTTGCATTCTGTTCTCTTGTTGCTGTTTCAGATGTCCCCGTTGCATTACCGGCTTGCTCACACACCTGTAATGCAGACGCCTCGGTGGCAATTTTTCCCTGGCCGACGGTGGTTCCTTTAGCAAAGCCGTCTCGGGCGTTGGTTTCAATGGTATTGACCTTCTCTTGGAACTGAGTAATGCGCTCTGCCAGGTTGTCTGGTGGTGTCGCCGCCTCACTGTTTGCTGCCGGAGAAATATCGGGCATATCACCCAGGGTGTTCGCACAGACAGGATAAGCACGACTATAGATCTCCCTTGCTTCTTCCAATATCCGGTAAAGGTTCCGATTGATCTCCTGTCCACGTGCGAGAGTCTGTTCGGGGGTTTCGCCCTCACAACGGGCAAAAAAATCTGCCACATCGGTCTTGTTTTTTAGTTTGTAGATATTGATCACTGACTGTGGGCTGGTCGACATTTCAGATTTTCTGAGGCAGGCGACAATCCGTTGGTACTCTTTAATGATCGGTTCGGCCGCCGCTTCAAACTCGGCCTTCTTGACGTTGAGATAGACCGATTTGAAGGTGGTTTCAAACGCCATGATGGCGTAATCAGCTGCTTTCAGCCACTGTGCAGAGGTGTCCGATTCGACCGCTTTGCGGCCATTATCATGGGCGACTCGGGTCGCATTGCGCATGACGCTATCAGGGGCCAGTACACGGCCCTGCGATTCCCGGGCTGACTTGAGCCATTCAATGGCCGATTTTCTTGCATCCTTGGAAAGACGTTCACGAATCTGCCGTTCCCACTGGAACTTGATTGCATCCTTGGTGTGTTCTACCAGGTTGTTTTTATCGGCAGCGCGTTTGACTGCATTGATTGCCCCTTCGGTGACACGGTCATACATGGATTTATAGTGGGGCGTCCAGGGACTGTCGGGTGAGTCCTCAGGATTGATCATCGTGGCCCACCAGTATTCCGCAACCTCTTCTGGTACATGCCAGGTGTTGTGCACTTTGGCGACGAAGTTGTAACGGATACCATTCGTTGCCAGACCCACTACCGCATTGCGGGTTGCATCATCAAGGCAACTGAAGACAAGGCCATCAGTACCGGTAATGGAATCTTTTCCATAGCCCGGCATCAGATCAAACTTCAGCCAGGCTGGGTATTGAGATGCCTTCAGGTGAGAGTAGCCAACCAAAAGCTTATCACCCACCCCTTGAATCAGGGCGCGGCCAAAACAGTCGGCAAGGTCGCCAAAAAACTTATCGGCATGTTGTCGCATCACGTACTGCATGCCGGTAATTGCATTTTCGTAGATCTGGACAAAAAGGCTATAGGTATACTTTTCAGCGGCAATAAGGCGGAACTGCTCGTCCCATGCCTGTAGACCATAGTAGTGCGCCTGGGCACTGAGCATCTTCAGATGAGCCGGCCATAAGCTGTCGCGTACGTTACTGCCAAAGGTGGGATCATCGGGCCCAGGCCCATTTGATGTGGCATAGATTTGAAAAGACTGTCGGGCGTCAGAGAGTTTGGTTTTGGCATCTTCCAACTGCCAGACAAGCTCAGGGGGGCGGTTACCCTCTTTACTGTTGTACCACTTTTCAAACTCCTGGTATTCAGCGCCCGATAGATCACCGAGGGTAATCTTCAAGCGGCTACGACTCTGCTCTTTGCGATGCTCAGCCTTACGAATTTCTTTCTCCAACTTCTTGACTTGTTGGTCGTAGATCGGCTTTTCGATCTCATAAGGACGTGTGCCCCAGGATGCCGGATCCGCCGCTGAAACTGGAACGGATAGCAGAATTCCAACCAAGAAGACAAAGAGATAGGGGAGACAAGGTTGTCTCAGACCCAAGGTGTGATTGTGCATAAACTATCTCCTGCGCCGTTTCAGACCGCTACGACACACAGCACCTAACCTGCGCCCTGCCTTCCTGCGCAATGGGTTTGTAGTTATTCACGAATTTCGGCAGGTAGATAAATTATACAACTTTGCAGTTAACGACTGAGGATGGTTTGTTGATATAAATCAGGAGAATTCACTCGTCACCACCTATCAGATATATTTGTTAATGATTGGCAGGTAGCATTGCGAGTTTTATAGACATTAAAAGAAAGCGATGGTGCCAAGAATGCCGCGGGAAGACAGACCGGTTACAGCGAGATTTCTCATTGTCAAGATTGGATTGCCGCGTCATAGAATTCAACCGCTATCATCCCCTGGCAGTCCCTGGTACTTGCAGAGCCGAAAAGCCCTGCCGGATATATGATGCCAACTCCCGTGCAATCAACGAGCCTCCTGAATCCGGCATCCGAAGGTTGATATGGGAGGCTGGTAGCAGGGGCAATCCGACGTCTGGATCAATCGCTTGCAGGTTTTCAGGCACCAGGCACGATAAATAGGGAGCAATCGCCATATCCGCTTCGACGGTTGCCAGGATGGACTCCAGGTTTCCGACGCTGCATATCTCCAGCCAATCGATTTCAGCCTGATTCAGAGCCGCAAGGGCAGGCCCTCTGAATGCGCAAAATTCCGAACCCAGAGAGACCGGTAGTGGGGTCTTGTAACAGGCTTCGCCATTCTGTACGCCCATCCAGACCAGCCGGTCGCTCAGTAAGAGGGAATCCCTGCTGCCCGGTTGACTCTCGGTTGTCAGGGTCAGGTCAACCTCCCCGTTTTTTAAGGCGATAAGCAGGGTTTCGGACATATCACTGACCAGGGTGAGCTGGATCCTGGGATGTTCACGGCTAAATCGTCGCATGATGGGCGGCATCATAGGCCGAATGATATCCAGGGGGACGCCTAGCCTAATCTCGCCTGTGAAGGCTGGCTTGGTCATCATCTGCCAGGTTTCGTCGTTCAGGGAAATCAAGCGATTGGCCCGAGCCACTAGACGTTCACCGGCAGGCGTCAAGCGAATCGATTTGTGTTGGCGTACAAATAGCGGAGCCTCGAATAATGACTCCAAGCGTCGGATCTGCTGGCTGACCGCACCCTGGGTGAGATTCAAGGCATGGCCGGCCGAGGTCATCCCGCCTGATTCAGCAACGGCAAGAAAGGTACGGATAAGGCTGATATCGATATCGCGAGGCATAGATTATCTATTACATACTCTAATTGATGGTATAAACATAAATCGTTTTGATAATACATTTAAGTGACGTATAACAACAATAGCTGATACCAAAAACATTAGGTCACCTACCATGCTCATGAATACAACCACTCTTTACCTGTCGACGGTTTTGATCTGGGGTTCGACCTTCTTTGCTATCAAGTTCCAGTTGGGTGAAGTACCGACAGAGGTTTCGGTCGCGTACCGGTTTGCTCTCGCTGCACTCATACTGTTGGTGTGGTGCAGGTTGATGAATCTGCCGATGCGGTTTAGCTTTCGCCAGCACCTGTGGATGCTGGTGCAGGGGTTGACGCTGTTTGGGTTTAATTACATGGTTGTCTACTGGGCTACCGCTGACCTGACCAGCGGCCTGATTGCTGTGGTATTTTCGACAATCGTATTGATGAACATTGCCAATGGGGCGTTGTTCTTTGGCAAGCGTCCTGCGATCTCTGTTTTAGCGGGTGCCCTGGTCGGGCTGGTAGGCATCTGTCTGGTTTTTTTGCCCGAATTTACGAATCTGGAGATTGATGGTTCGGCCCTGAAGGGAATGCTATTGAGCCTGCTGGGCACATTTATCGCATCGTTGGGCAACATGACCTCTACCCGCAACCAGCTTGCTGGGCTACCCGTGGTGCAAACCAACGCTTATGGCATGGCCTATGGTGCTATCGCCCTGGCCTTGATTGCGCTGGCCGAGGATGCTCCCTTCACCTACGAACTGAGTTGGGCTTATACCGGCTCGCTGATTTACCTGGCTCTGTTTGGATCGGTGTTGGCGTTTGGTGGCTTCCTGACCCTTCTCGGACGTATCGGAGCAGAACGGGCTGCCTATGCCATGGTGTTGTTTCCTATCGTTGCGCTTGGCATTTCCACCCTTTTTGAAAATTATCAGTGGACGCTGGAAGCACTCTTGGGTATCGCTTTGGTGTTGACAGGCAACGTGCTGATCGTAATGTCACGTGAGCAAATGGTTCGGCTGTATCAACGGTTTCGTCCTGCCAGTCGAGGTGTCCTGTAGCATCCAGATCACCTTAACTCTTTGCCCTGGGGCCATTGGGTTCAGATCGGTTTATGGTTTGCCAGCGTCCTATTTTCGGTAGGAAATAGGCTTGGTGTGGCCTATTTAGAACCGCCTTCAAGTAGACGCAGATAGGCTGCAGGGCTGAGGAGATAGAGTGTATAATCGTATTTGGAGGCCCCAACCCTGAAGTTTGCCCTTGGTATCAAATTTGGAGTGGGTATCTATCTCCCCAGTTAGGCTTCCAGAATGCTCCTGTTCTCGGGCGCACTTCCGGTTTTTGTTTTCTACTTAAGAGTTGACTTCTGTGGATCGCTCCTCTTTTGCTATTGCCTTGATGATAGGCGCCTTGAGCGTCTTGATGTGGGGTTTACTGAATCAACCCGAGAAAGAGCCCCCCTGGCCAAGTAAGATCCAGGGGTTCTCGTTTTCCCCGCTACGTGCTGACCATAATCCTCAACTGGGTAAATTTCCCACAGAAGAGCAGATAGCCTCTGACCTGCAACTGCTGTCTGACACGGCCTTTGCTGTCAGAACCTATACCGTGGATGGCGTGTTTGGAAAGATCCCCGCAATTGCCCATCAGAACGGTCTGAATGTGGCGCTGGGCGCATGGATCGATAAAGACGAAACGCGCAACGAAAGCGAACTGCAGCGGCTCAAGAAGGTGTATCTGGAGAATATCTCGAACATCGTCAGGGTGATAGTCGGAAACGAGGCGATTCTGCGCAAGGACCGAACGCCTCAGCAGATGATCACCTACATCGACCGCCTGCAAGGCGAAATTGAGGCGCCGATCAGCACAGCAGAGCCGTGGCATGTCTGGTTGGATAACCCGGAGCTAGCTAAGCATGTGGATTATCTTGCCGTGCATTTCCTTCCATACTGGGAAGAGCAACCGGTCGATAACGCGGTTTTATTTATCGCGGAACAGTATGAGCTTCTACGAAAGACCTTTCCCGGAAAACCGATTGTAATTACGGAAGTGGGCTGGCCCAGCCGTGGTCGAACACGAGGCGCCGCCGAGGCATCTGCCGCCAATCAGGCCAGATTCCTCAGGCGTTTTCTCCATCTGGCTGAACGTGAGCGCTATACCTACTATGTCCTTGAGGCATTTGATCAGGTCTGGAAAAAGCAGATCGAAGGCGAGGCTGGCTCGGCCTGGGGTGTCTACAAGGCAAACAGAACGCCAAAATTTGTCTTTACTGAAGATATAGTGCAGGTGCCCGAGTGGCGCGTACTCGCCGGTGTAACGATTGGAGTGGTGATCATTCTGCTGGCACTAGTTTTTCGGGACAGTAACGGGCTTAACAAACGGGGACGGGGATTTCTGATACTGGTCACTTACCTGGTCGTTAGCGTGACGGTGTGGATTGCGTACGATTTCACACAACGTTATATGAGTGTTGGTACGCTGGCGTTTGCCGCTTTGATTATATTGGCAGCGCTCGGTATCTGTATTGTTCTGCTGGCGGAAGCACATGAGTGGGCCGAGGCGCTTTGGATACAGAAGTGGCGCAGAATGCCCGCTTTTTCAACGCCCGACAACTATGAACCCCCGAAGGTATCGATCCATGTTCAGGCCTACAATGAACCGCCGGATATGCTTATTGAAACGTTGAACTACCTGTCGCGTATCGATTATCCGAATTATGAAGTACTCGTGATTGATAACAACACAACTGATCCCGATATCTGGCAACCGGTTGAGAAGCATTGTGAACACCTTGGTTCCAGATTCCGCTTTTTCCATGTTGCACCTTTATCCGGTTTCAAGGCCGGTGCCTTGAATTTCGCCCTGGAGAAAACCGCCGAAGATGCTGAGATCATTGCTGTGATCGATAGTGATTACCAGGTACGTCCGGAATGGCTGAAAGACTTTGTTCTGGGTTTTGCAGATCCGGAGATTGCTATAATGCAAGGTCCCCAGGATTACCGTGACGGTGATGAAACGCTGTTTAAAAGCATGTGTTTCAATGAATACCGTGGTTTTTTTCATGTCGGTATGATCACGCGCAACGAGCGCAATGCAATTATCCAGCATGGCACCATGACAATGATTCGTCGCAAGGTGCTGGAAGAGGTCGGTGGGTGGGGTGAGTGGTGTATCACCGAAGATGCCGAGCTTGGTCTACGTGTTTTCGAGCATGGTTACAAGGCTTACTATGTTCCGCACAGTTATGGCAAGGGGCTGATACCCGATACCTTTCTGGATTATAAAAAGCAGCGATTCCGCTGGGCCTACGGTGCGGTTCTGATACTCAGACAGCACGTTTCCCAGTTTTTTTCATTCGGAAATAACGGGCTTACAATCGCCCAGCGTTACCATTTTCTCGCCGGGTGGCTGCCCTGGTTTGCCGATGGGATTAATCTTTTGTTTACGCTTGGGGCTATTGCCTGGACTGTGTTGATGCTCGTCTATCCATATAACTTTGCTCCTCCGGAGGTTTTGTTTTCGCTGTTACCACTCACCTTCTTTGTATTTAAGATACTTAAAATGCTGGTGCTGTATCGCTGGCGCGTGCGCACAAACTTTGTGCAGAGTATTGCTGCAGGAATCGCCGGACTCGCCTTGTCACACACTATTGCAAGGGCGATGCTAGCAGGGTTTATCACCAGTAAGATTGGTTTTTTCCGCACGCCGAAACGCGCGAAAAGAAATCGTCTTCTGGCCGCTCTCAATACAGTGCGCGAAGAGGGTCTGTTTCTGCTGGCGCTTCTTCTGGGCTCGATAACGATTCACTACCGGACAGACGGCGATATGCTTGATACGCGAGTCTGGTCTCTCGTTTTGACTGTACAGTCCATTGCCTATGGAGCTGCCGTGCTGATGGCCATTATCAGCACAATGCCGGATTTGCGTAAAAACCAGGTCGGTATTTCAGATCTGAAAAAAGTTTGAACCTAGCGTAAAAATCGGGCTTATTCTTTGTATCCGATTAGTTGCAATGCATGCTGGGCGCCATTAAAAAGATCGTAGGTGAGGATATCCATCGCATCGATCAGCGGGTCTGTTTGTGTGCAGGACTGGGGGTTATCTGCACTCTGTTTTTTACACACTCTACTCTGGTTATTTTCGACCACCAGATGCAGGCCGGGCAGGGGTCGTAGGGCCTCGGTTTCGGACAGTCTTGATAGCTGCAAGATGGTATTGCCGTTGTCGCCAAGAAGATCAAGTACGACTCCAGGTATCCGGAACAGGGGTAATTCTCCGGTTACAACAGGACCATTCTTTCCGTCGATAATGATCAGCGGGGTTCTGGTCAATGTGCGGAACATTTCATCGCTAAAGTTATCGCGCGAACTCTCCAGCAGGCCATGCTCGGTATAGCCTGAAAAATTCGGTCCGAGAAAGGGCAGGTGATCGCCAAACATCACAATGATGCTGTCTGGATCACGTTGCTGGAGTTGCGCCAGAAATGACATGAGTTCGCGTGACTTGTAATGCATCTGATTTACATAGTTTTCGAGCATTTTGTTATCGCCAGATACCCCGATTACCTTGGGCCGACTGCTGTTGAGGGGATAGTCAAGATGGCCAAAGATGGTGACGATGTAGTTAAACACGGGCTTACCGTCAGTAAGCGTTGAATCCAGCTTTTCAAGTATCTGCCGGTAGAGGGATGAGTCACCGAGGAAATCGCGGTTCATATCATCCTGAGAAAAATCTGGTAGTGCCCAGTAGGTATCGAAGCCTATGCGGCGGTAGACGTTGACCCGATTCCAGAAGGCCGGTGAATTGGGGTGTGAGGCAAACGTCTGGTAGCCCTGTGATCGCAGATGATCCGGCAGGCATGGAACATCCTGACGAACCCAGCCTTCAAAGAATACGGTATCCACAGTAACCGGGAAGCCGCACAAGATCTCAAATTCCGCATTTGCGGTATATCCACCAAACACAGGTGACAGTGTTGTCGAATTGCCAGTTTGCGCCCAGAGTTCACGGAATTCCGGGGTTAGAGGGTCTTCCGAGAATTCAATGCCTTGTAGAAGAGTAGGATCCCAGAAAGACTCGAGTAGGATTACGTGCAGGTTTCGTTTGTCGAAACCTGCAGTCGTATCTGCGGCCAGTCGATTATTTAGATTCAGGGTGGCGAGCGCTGCTTTCACCTCTTGGTAATCGGGAATGTCATCGGCACGTGAAATATTCCGTGCACTCTCCTGAAGGAGATGGATAACAAGTCCGCGTTCCCGATAATTGCCCGGCTGATTCCAGATCCAGTCCCCAAACTTTTGATCCATGGCAACCGTGATCCGATCAGGCCATGTCAGTAGCGTTAGAAGACTCATGCCAATCAGCGAAAGGCTGATCCAGGAACGCACTTTTTTCCACTGAATCATGCTTGCCAGAGCCACGAGTGGAACGCCGAGCATGAGAACCATCAACCACTGCTTCCAATCGCTGAAAAGCATGAACATATTGCGTACACTGAGAAAGTCATCCGGCATGATTGGGCTGCCCAGAATGGCCATCTTCAAGCCATTGCTGACATGTAGAATCGTCATCAGCAACAAGTAGGCGATGGCATAAATAAGAAAATTGCGCGCCATCAGGAACATCAGTGCGGAAATAACGAAATGGGCGATGAAATCCCTGGTCCAGAATTGTGGCAGAACTTCCACTGAAAACATCTGCCTGCCACTTATCTCCAGAACACTATAGACTAGGAGGGTCCAAGCTACGACAGCGAGTAAAGTATAGAGAGATCTTAGTGTCAGTAATTGTTTCATTCCGGTTATCTTACGGCAGGAAGTGGCCTCTCTTCTCTCTCTCTGATTACAATCAATTGCTAGCGTTAAGAAGACAATTAACAACCTGAAATGTTTCGCTATTTCGAAAATAATCCCTAGTCTAAGGATAATGGTCCTCTGGGTTCCCGCCAGAAGAACAGTCCACGCCTCACGGGCTACCTGTCATTCAGAGAAATAAGCCGTATTGAACATATTGGCTCGAGGTGTTGGAACCACTGCTTTCTGTAGCAGAGTGATGAATCACCGGGATCGTGGAGAGGTCACAAATAAAAAACCATACTAATCAGATGGTTATAGATGGTTCCGGGGAGGGACTTGAACCTCCACGGTACCATGCAATTCTCTTGGTAAGCTACATAAATATCTGATATTAAAGAAGTATTTAGCTATTAAATAATGACTGATGCTCATTTGCTACACAACTTTGTGTAACACACTGTGTAACAGCCGTTCTCGGGATTCTATTCACTAATACGTTGTTAATCAACTCTGTCAGACACTCTGTCAGACTATGCAGCTGATCGTTAGATGACATTGATGTGTTTACGAATAATTTGATGTACCGTAAGAAATTGTTTTGAGTGCAATTCGTGGAGATGTAATACGGCATCTTTGATAGCAATTACATTATATATTGTGTGTTAAATTATTATAGTTGTTATATCGCTCGTTTATACTCACGAGAAATTAGGTCTGATAAAATCTTGCCAAGAGAACGTCTGTTGAGTTACCGGACCCATGAACTGAACCCCTCACCTGTTACGCTCGCCGAATGCATCATGTCTGGCACAAATCGACATGCTGCTATGCCACCAGTTTGGAACGGAATCTATTCGGCTGGGTGGTGACCCTCAGTCGGGGGCGGGCAGGGACGTCGCTGGGCCGATTCGCACATATCCCATGTCTTCGTTTCGCGGCGAAACGCGGGATTCAATCTGATAAGTACAAGGGTAGCAGAGTGGGTTGCTTGTCGAATTGGGGAATAAAGGAATATGTTGTAGGATCAAGGCTTGCGGGCCACTTAGGCTAGATAATTCTAACTTATCAGGCGTTACTTTTTCGGGCCTGCGTTGCCCATGCTCTTAACAGCTACCTTGGGTCATTCCAACAGTAGCTTAACTGCACACGGTGCAGCGGCATGCCTTCATCGGGCTGTGGTGTAATCTAAGCTGATAAGTCGGTCGGCCTTCATTTATGACCAATAAGGACATGACTCTCGAATATTTCGCCAATCAGTTCGCGCAGCTGAACATCAATCGCAGTGGTGGGCACGGCAGCCCCCACAAGATGTGCATGCTGATGGCGGTTATCGACCTGATCGGCAACGGAGCGATCACGGGCAATCGCATTTACTTTGATATGGCGCTGAAAGAGCGTTTTACCCACCATCTCAATCGCTACCGCGGAGAGCAGGATCGAGATAACCCCCATTTGCCATTTTTCCATCTGCGATCCGAGCCATTCTGGAACCACCAGGTCAAACCCGGTCAGCGAGAGCGCTACGATCGTCTCTCGACCGTTGGCAGTAGCGCGGCAATCGATGCACATATTGCTTATGCGTATCTAGATGAATCGCTCTATGAGTTGCTCAAGAATCAGTTCGTTCGAGAGTATTTGACCTCAACACTCGAATCGACGCTGCAGAAAGAGGAGCGGCGTGCTCTTTTGTCGCCAGGCATTGGTTGGGACTGGATTGAGTGTGAATTGACTATCCAGAGCTACTTTTCCATGCTGGAGAAGGAGCTGCGGGGGGAACGCTATAACAAGGCGGCTTTCCGGAGAGAATTGCAGCCAAAGCTGAATAATCGCTCAGAGGCCTCCATCGAGTTTAAACATCAAAACATTAGCACAATTCTCGTAGAACTGGGTTTTCCTTACATTTCAGGCTACCGGCCAGCCCTGAATTACCAAGGCCAACTCAAAGAAGTGGTTGAGGCCTATCTGATTAGTAAGTATCAGGACCTGGTCACCGAATCCGAGCGTTTCATTGATAGCCCCGCAGAAGAGATGACGTCGATTGATTGGTCGAGCATTCTCGAGGAGCCGCCTGAGTTGACCGATTTGCCTGCACCAGCGGGAGTGAGGGAGTTCAATCCGCGACAGTACAACTTCGCTGAAAGGGAGACCAAGAATCGGCACCTTGGCGAGTTAGGCGAATCTTTTGTTCTTGATTTCGAGCGAAACCGCATGCGCGCAGCTGGTCGAGAGGATCTTGTCGAAGAGATCGAGTGGACGAGTAAAGAAAAGGGCGATGGTGCCGGCTACGATATACGTTCATTCCAGCCAGATCAGGATAAGGAGTTGTTCATCGAGGTAAAAACCACTAACTCCGGTAAATATCAACCGTTCTATGTGTCAGAGAACGAGGTGGCGTTTTCTGTTCAGCACGCACCGAATTACTCCCTATACCGTGTGTATCAATATCGCAGTTCCCCGAGGCTGTTCACGCTCAACGGCAAGCTGTGTAACCACGTACATTTGTTCCCCCGGTCGTACAAGGCCACGTTTTAAACCTAATCCGCGTCTCGCCAGTATTTGGCTTTCTCGGGAATAACCCATCTCACCCCGCCGCGTGGGTCTGGCTGGTCGCCTTGATACCGTGGGATCAAGTGTAGGTGTAGATGCGGCACAGTTTGCCCGGCATCAGGCCCATCGTTAACCCCTAAGTTGTATCCATCCGGGGAAAATTCCTGTTCGATATCGGCTTTGGCCCAGTGTATGGCCGTTTGAAGATCGGCGAATTCCTCAGTGCTTAAATCGAAAAGGGAGACGAGATGAGCCTTTGGGATGATCAATGTGTGCCCAGGGGACACGGGATAGCCATCACGAATGATCAGAAAAGTAGAGATCTCGTGCCGGATACGGGTCTTATCGAGAGAGCAAAAAGGGCAATTTGGTTTAGAATCCATTAGATATAACCTCATCTTTCAGAGCCAAGATTGTCACTGTTCACAAAGGCTTAGGTAAATGTGAGAAAGGTCGGATCATGTTCATCACTGAATTTTCCTATGTGGATGTAAATTATATCCACTCTAGGTTACAGCAGCTCTGATCCGGAACCACGCTGTTTTGGGGATACCAAAGGGATGATGTTTCAAAAAGTACCAGTTGAAACGGATAGTGTCCAAGTATGTTCGCCGCGCCGGAATCGTGAAGCCCGATGCCTGTAAACTGTTCCGTCACGCCCCGGCCACCTTAATGCGTGAGAACCGTGCCGATATCCGAGTGATTCAGTACATGTTTGGTCATGCTGACATCTCCACGACTCAGATTTACGCCTACGTGGGGAGAACTCGGCTTTGTCCGGATCCGACGCACATGCCTTGTGCTCGTAATAAGTCGATACACTCAGGGGCAACTGCTAACAGATTAGCTTGACCCCGTGGCTTTCTCGCTGCTCATCAATAAAGGCAATCATTTCTTCGGTTGGCGGTCGAGCTCCGCCTGGGCAAAAAAAGCTGATGACTTGCGCAGGATTTCATTGGCTTGCTTCAATTCATGATTCTCGCGTTCCAATTGCTTTAATCGTTCACGATCTGAAGTGCTCAGCCCATCCCGTTCACCCTGATCGGTTTCATGTTGCTTGACACATTTACGTAAGGTCTCTGCGGTACAGCCGACCTTTCCGGCTATGACATTTAATGCCGACCACTTGGATTGATGGTGGGGCTGCTGCTCCTGAAATAGGTGAACTGCACGCTGACGAAACTCTGGGGGAATATCTACTTGCTCTACTCATAAGGTCTATCCTCTCAAGAAATAGACCCTCCGACAAACCCGGGGTAATTAACTCGTTAATACTCACGAGAAAATAGGGCTCTTAAAAACTTACCAAGAGAACGGCTGTTGGCTTACCTGACTCATGAACTGAGCCTCTGTAACCGTCCGGTGATCCCATCTTGATCTAGCAGCTGGTGCCGTCAGGATAGCGTCCACTTATTTTTTAGTGGACACTTGTTATGAGCACCTTAAG
>PKUO01000014.1 GCA_002869585.1 Sedimenticola sp. | reverse complement strand
CGCGGGCGACTGGTGGCAGAATATCTCATGTAGAAATTATGTTACGGGGCTGAACAGGGTAACTCAGGAATTAACCAACTCTGAATTCACGGATTCAGGTGGAAGTTACGGGGACCACGTATCTTTTCGTGGTCCTGAGGCAACTCAGTTTCGAAGCTGAGTTGTTCGGGCAGTCGGTCCCCGTTACTGACCAGGATCGACTTGATCTGCTTGAGGCGGAAGAGTCCTGCTTTGCTGGCGCGATGCGACAGGTCGCATTACGTCGCTCTGGCGGATACTGCAGGCTGAGATTGAGCAGGGGGTTCTACCCCATTCCAGCACATCCGGGCCGATCTCAAGACTCCAGTTCTTCAAGTTACCCTTGAGTTCCTGATGGAGGGTGGGCCAGTCGGGAGTCTGGTGACAGGGGAAGTGCGGGTATCGGCTTGGGGGTAGAACAGGCCGGCCAGTTGATTGTCGTCCAACTCCGGCAACAGTGGCCAGGTCAGCCCCAACTCATCGGCCTGGAGCATCAGCTTCTGGATGAGACCGACACTCACCTTGGTACTGGAGTTAATCTGCCGATAGGAAAAGCCGGCATCCAGTCGTAATCGTAAAAAACATCGCGTTGAAAAGAATTCTGGTAGAACGTGAACAGTGATGCCGGGAATGTGAACAGCTGAAAGGTGCAGTCGATCCATCCAGCAAAGTAGGAATCCACCGAAGCGACTAAGGTAAGGCTCAATACCACGTCAGAGCGCCGTAGGAATTACTGGACTTCAGGCTGAGGATGAAGTCGATTGGAAACAATGGCTTGCGAGAAAACCACCGGACAGACATTTTGATTTCATTTTTTGAAATAGTTGAAGAGTTATATTTTTTGTAGTGTCATACATTTTATATCGTCATATGCCTTAGCTTCGCACGGCATCTATGAGGATTCTATGGGATCCTGGATGATTTGATGATGCCATTTCAGAAGTACTGACAGAGCAATCTGAAAAGATTAGGAGTTGGAGTCAAAACCACCAGTAACAAGTGAACAGGAGCGAAAAACCGCCCTCAGTATTTATACCCAGTCCAGAAAAACCCCGCTAACCTCATGAAATAAAATACTAAATTTGCTAATGTAAGAAAATTCCTACAAATAGAGTGGAAAATAAGACATAGTAAAACTCTAATATTCCTGGGTAAAATGCACCATATAAAATGGAACTGTGAACAGAGTCACAAAAGACTGCTGACCAAAAAGACTCTAGCGCATGAGTCAAAGCACAGTTAAACAAGAATCAATGGGGTTACAAGGTAGTCAGCGGTCATGAACGTTTTGGTTTGCGGTGGAGCCGGTTACATCGGCTCGCACATGGTCAAAATGCTCCACAGAGCGGGGCACGAGGTGGTCACCTTCGACAACCTCTCAACCGGCTATCGCCATGCGGTTAAATGGGGCGAGTTCGTCAGGGGCGACCTGCTCAACCAGACAGATCTGGTCAAACTCTTCCAGGGCAGGCACTTTGATGTCGTCATGCACTTCTCGGCCCGCTCCCTGGTGGGCGAGTCGGTACAGAACCCCGCGCTCTACTACCGTAACAACGTCATCGGCACCTTCAACCTGCTGGAAGAGATGCGCAAGCGCAAGATCGGCAAGTTCATCTTCTCATCATCCGCTGCGGTGTACGGCAACCCGGTAACCGACAGGATCGACGAAAACCAGCCCACCAACCCCATCAACCCCTATGGCAGAACCAAGTTGATGGTCGAGCAGATGCTCAAGGATTTCGAGGCCGCCTTCGGCATCAACTCCGTCAGCCTGCGCTACTTCAACGCGGCAGGCGCTGATCCGGAAGGTGAACTGGGCGAAGAGCACAACCCGGAAACCCACTTGATACCCAATATCCTGAAAGCTGCACTCGGACAGGGACCAGAACTGAAAATTTTTGGTGACGATTACGACACCCGCGACGGCACCTGCGTGCGCGACTACATTCACATCAACGATCTCTGCAGCGCACACTTGAAGGCAGTGGAATACTTGGAGAACAACCCCGGTTGTCACGTATTCAATCTGGGCAACGGTAGCGGCTTCTCTGTGAAAGAGATACTGCAGGCGGCAGAGCAGGTGGTCGGTAAACCCATTGCGCACAAGATAGTGGAACGGCGTAGTGGTGATCCTGCAACGCTGGTGGCAGATGCCAGCTGTGCAACTGCGCATTTTGGATGGAAACCTGGGTTTACTGATATTGGGAAGATCATAGCCACGGCCTGGGATTTTCATAGCTCACAGGTATTAGGGCGGGCGCAGGGAACATGACAACGCCTTTCCTCAAGGCGATCGATAAGAAGGCAGGAAGAGGGAACACAGATGGACATGTTTAGTAGCAATCAGAATCAAATAATTCTTGATGCAGGTAGAGTGAGATATATAGGCATATATATCTGCTTGAAATCAAGAGACATACAAAATAGCAATGTAATCCACGATATCACTTCGCCTCGTTAACGGTAGTGTCTAGATGAAAATACTTACAGTTTTTGGCACTAGGCCTGAAGCGATAAAGATGGCTCCATTGGTCAAAGCTCTGGAATTACAGTCATGGGATAGCCGCGTCTGCGTCACTGCCCAGCACAGAGAAATGCTTGATCAGGTGCTTGAACTCTTCGAAATTAATCCGCACTACGACTTGGATATCATGAAGCCGGGGCAGGATCTTTACGATGTCACCACTGCTATCCTAAAAAATCTGAAAAATGTACTTAAAGAGTTCAAGCCAGACTTGGTATTGGTTCACGGTGACACTTCCACCACTTTTGTAACCACATTGGCTGCATTCTACGAACAGATTCCCGTAGGGCATGTTGAAGCAGGCCTGCGTACTGGCAACCTATACTCCCCTTGGCCAGAAGAGGCGAACCGTAAACTCACCGGCATACTGACACAACTACATTTTGCCCCAACGCCTACAGCCAGGGAAAACCTTTTGCGAGAAAATGTTCCCGCAAGACAGATTCATGTCACCGGCAACACAGTTATTGACGCCTTGCTCCAAGTGGTGAAACGAATTGACAACGACCCAGACTTACGCAAGGAACTCGATCAGAAATTTACATTTCTCAATCCATCACGACGTTTGATCCTGGTGACCGGACACCGACGGGAAAATTTTGGCCAGGGATTCGAACAGATATGTCAAGCACTGGCCAGATTGGCGCAACGGAAGGATATACA
Organism: Sedimenticola sp.; assembly: GCA_002869585.1. GTDB lineage: Bacteria > Pseudomonadota > Gammaproteobacteria > Chromatiales > Chromatiaceae > BM503. The sequence goes on along the minus strand of PKUO01000014.1, from coordinate 12,168 downwards.
GATTGTCTACCCGGTACACCTCAACCCCAATGTACAGGAACCAGTAAAAAGGCTGCTGGGTGTCGCAGACAATATTCACCTCATACCACCACAAGACTACCTGCCCTTCGTCGCCCTCATGCACCGTGCCGAGCTGATCATTACCGATTCTGGTGGCGTGCAGGAAGAGGCCCCCTCACTAGGCAAGCCGGTACTGGTTATGCGCGAAACCACGGAACGCCCCGAAGCGGTGGAAGCGGGCACCGTGAGCCTTGTCGGTACTGATAGCGAGCGTATTTATCTTGAGGCCATGCGCCTTCTGGATGACGCTACCGCATACGCTAGCATGGCACGTGCGCATAATCCCTACGGTGATGGTAGAGCCGCCGCGCGCATAGTTGATAGCATCACTCACTATTTCACAAAGAACCAAAAAATTTAGAGATAACAACAATGAGCCAGATAGAAGAACGTTTTCGTAAACTCTGTGTTATGGGTCTGGGTTACATCGGTCTGCCAACTGCCAGCCTGCTCGCCAGCAAAGGGTTCGATGTTCACGGGGTTGACGTTAATGCCCAGGTAGTGGACACCATCAATCAGGGCCGCATCCATATTCGTGAGCCTGAATTGGATATCCTGGTCAAATCGGCTGTCCAGAGCGGCCAACTCAAGGCAGGCACCAGTCCGGCGGCGGCGGACGTATTCATTATCGCCGTGCCTACTCCATTTAAAGATGGGTATGAGCCGGATCTGGCCTATGTGGAAAGCGCTACCCGCGCCATCGCCTCCTTTCTGGTTTCCGGTAACTTAGTGATACTAGAATCCACCAGTCCGGTCGGTACCACGGAATTGATCGCACAATGGCTAAGCGAGGAACGCCCGGATTTGAGCCTCAAAGGTACAACCAGTAATGGCGCAGATACCAGTGTTCATATTGCCCACTGTCCGGAGAGGGTACTGCCAGGTCAAATCATTCGTGAACTGGTAGACAATGATCGAATCGTAGGCGGCATTGACGAGGCATCCACGGAGTTGGCAGCGGACTTCTACCGTCAATTCGTTGCCGGACAGATTCTTACCACCAACAGCCGCACAGCGGAAATGGCAAAATTAACTGAAAACACCTTCCGTGATGTTAATATCGCTCTTGCCAACGAACTCTCGCTGATCTGTGAGCAATTAAGCATTGACGTGTGGGAGTTAATTAAGCTTGCAAACCATCACCCCAGGGTTAATATTCTTAATCCCGGTCCAGGTGTGGGCGGTCACTGTATCGCAGTAGATCCCTGGTTCATCGTGCACACGGCGCCACAGCAGTCGAAATTGATCCGCACCGCGCGGCAGGTCAACACCGATAAGCCTGAGTATGTTATTGAAAAGGTACGAGCCCGTGCTGCACGCATTCAAAATCCCACAATCGCTTGTTTCGGACTGGCCTACAAACCAGATATTGATGATCTACGCGAAAGCCCGGCACTACATATTACCCAGCAGTTATCTGAGGCTGGCATCGGCCGCATCCTTGCAGTGGAACCCTACATAGATACGTTGCCTAAAGTACTTGCAAACACTTCTGTTGAACTCTGTGACCAGGAGACCGCATTAGCCCAGGCGGATATAATTCTGGGACTAGTTTCACACAGGCAATTTCGTAAATTGTCACCTGCGATGTTGCAGGAAAAGATCGTTATTGATAGTTGTGGGGTTTGGCGGTAAGTGATTTCAACTGTAGAAAGAAAGTTTTTTTCATGCGACGTGGCAGTTTTATACCACGTGCATGCTACCTGCTTCGCATGGCTTAATAACTAAATGGCAGCTTTTTTAAAGAAAGTTCTGGTTGTAGGCGGAGTAATTGGAATAGGTTACCTGCTAGGTATGTTTCTGGTACCGGTACTTACACGCATATTGCCAGCTGATTCTATTGCGAATATCGCCGTATTTGATAGTCAAATGCTGCTGGTTATGTCACTCTTGGGGTTTGGCCTGACTGTAACCACAACAAGGGATGTCTCCCTTGCTGACGTTTGGGTGCCAATAGTCACTGGTGTGACCAGTGCGAGATTGACACTTTCGCTGTTTGTAACAGTAATAGGCATTATAGGTTTAGTGATTAATGGCGATATCTATCGCTGGCTTCCATTTCTATTTGCACCGGTTATAGCGCTGAATGTTGATTTTATACTATACGGGCGCGGTAGGCCTGTGGCAGCTGCAGTTGCCTCTTTTCTAAGGCAATCGTTACCGATTGTTATATTTTTACTTATAATTATCGTGTCATCTATATCCGAAGTTGTCTATGCACTTCTATCGTTAGGTTTCTTGCTTCTTTCAGGCTTTTATGTTTCCACTACACTTGGGGTGCGTTATCTTCCAGTAATCAATTTGCGTGATATACAAAGATACATGAATGTTTTAGGTGTTGGTGTTTCTTCATTTGTTATTGGTTTTCAACGTATTGGTTTTTTAGGTGTGGTCTCTGGAATGTTGACTAATGTAGAGTCAACTATGATTTATGGCATTCTCAAGGTATATCTCGCATTTGTGGCTATACGGCGTCTTTTTATTCAAACTTTCTATTCCAGATTGAATGAAAAGATAATAGTAAACTTATCAAGTTGCATTATTCTTTGTGTTGCTGTATTCGTGTTCATTGGCTGTGCTTTTTATACAGAGCTAATTGCAGGTTTTATGTACGGTGATATAACAAATGATATTTCCCACGTCTATATCTTGTTACTTGGATTTCTGATTTTATCAGGGTCACTATTTCCATGTTCTGATGCTATTTTGCTGAGGATGAAAGGAGATAAAGCATTTATTTATGTATCCACAATAGCATTTTCGGCATTTGTATTGATATCAAGTTTTCTATACATTTTTTCTGAACATGGCGCTTCGTCATTTTTAGTAGGATTGATAGTTTCAGAACTTGTGCTTGCTTTAGGCTACAAGATTGCTGGGTACTTGATAAATAAATATAGCGTGTTATCGGCGATTGAAGTCGAGTAATAATTAGTGCAGACATCGCGATGCGAAATATAACGTATAAATATTATTCTTTTTCAACTCTCATTATTCTATTTGTGTTTTTTAATACTATTTTCTATAGGGAATTTTCATATATATCAATTATTCAAAACGTATATATTACCGAGTTATTTATGGCGTTAACCCTATTTGTAGTTGTTGCAAAGTTAGGGGTTGGTTCGTTTGCAATTAATAATTCATTAACCATAAAACTGCTTTTTGCGTTTCTAATCTGGGGGTCTTTTGCGCATATTTTTGATAATGGCTCTACTGTATTATTTAGGCTACGTGAATACGCCTCTGTATATTACTCGTTATTTATGTTTTTTGTGTTGACGTTATTAACTAATGAAAGTAAATCAAGGATGCTTTTGAATGCTATTCTGATCGCCGCAGGTTGCTCAATATTACTTATATTCGTTAGATATTATCTTGGACTCGGTGGTATGACAACCACAGATGGCGTATACAGGTACGGAAATTATGAGTTTGTCGGAATTGTTATACTGTTCTCGTATTTATTCTCCGGTATGCTATTAGGTGTGAAGAGAAACAATATACTATTGCTTATAGGTATTCTGATTATCTTGTTTGTTGTCAATTTTCTGATTGCTCATAGAAGTGCAAGTTTAGCCCTAATCCTTTCTTCTGTAATAGTCATGTGGTTGTTAGGACGAAAGTATCGAACACTAAACAGGGGTATTTTAATCGTTCTATCTTTATTGCTTGGTACTACGCTTCTTGTATTGCTTTCTCCTGATTTTGCCGAGGGTGCATTATCACGAATAACGGGGATATTCGATAGCGCTATTATGGAAGACAAAAACGCTTCTTGGCGATTAGAAGTATGGATGCACGCATTATCACATATGGATGCGTTGGATTACTTGATAGGTGTTGGTTGGGGATATTACATAAAGCCGTTATATTTTTCTGGACGTGATTATTCCGTTGACGGGTTTATTGGTATTCACAACTCTATTCTGTATTACTTTCTCCATATTGGTTTTATCGGTGTAACGATATTTTTGTCTTTAGTGTTAACAGTGTATCGGCGTGCATTGAGAGCAATTAATATTACTAATTCTATATGGCGCAAACAAACACTAACTAGTCTATTAGCGGGAAATGCGGGTATATTGTTTTTCGCGCTATTTAATGTCGTATTGGAAGGTCCATATATGTCTGTCCTATTCTGGACTAGTCTTGGGTTGCTGTTCAATATCAGTCGGCATGTAGTATTTGAGCAACGTCAAATATTGGCCGGTAATTTAAGATGAAAAAGATACTATTTCTGATTCAATTGCCTCCGCCAGTGCATGGGGCTTCGGTAGTCAATAAAAGCATTCAGAATAGTGCACTCATTAATAATTCATTTGACACTAGATATGTAAACATATCACCTGCAAAAGAACTTTCAGATATCGGTAAATTTAGTATTCAAAAGTTGCTTTCGGCTATTCGTATTTACACAAATTCAATCAAAGTATTATTGGAATTCAAACCAGATCTGGTGTATTTAACGCTCAGTCCGCATGGGCTGGCGTTTTACAAAGATGGATTACTAGCCATTATGATAAAACTACTTGGTGGCAAGTTGGTCTTTCATATGCACGGAAAGGGTATTCGAAATATAGTAAGAAAATCATTCTTCAATAGAGTTATTTATAGATTGGTGTTTAAACGTGTAGATGTCATTCACCTTGCAGAGTGCTTATTTTCTGATATTGAAGATGTTCGCGATCAGTCAAAAACAATAACGGCGGTGGCTAATGGAATACCTCCAATTAATGAGAATAAAGTAGAATCAAAAAACGAAATATTCACTTTTATATATCTATCTAATTTGGTTAGATCAAAGGGTGCAGATATTCTTGTTCAAGCGGCAGGAGTTATCCCAGAGGCTTATCAAAAAAAATTTCAGGTATTAATAGTGGGAAAGGCAGTGGACCCTGACTATGTAGATGAGATAAAGCAACTTGTTGCGTTAAACGCGCAAAATAATGTTCAATTGCTTGGTGGAATGTATGGTTCGGATAAGACAAATGAACTTATCAGAGCACATGTTTTTGTATTCCCAACATGGTATCGAAATGAATGTTTTCCACTGGCAATACTGGAAGCTATGTCCACCGGACTTCCGGTTATTTCTACTGATGAAGGGGCAATTGCAGACATTGTAGATGCTGGAAAAACTGGTGAAATATTGCACATCAACACACCAGAGGAATTAGCAAAAATTATGATTCAATATATGGAAAGTCCAGAATATACGAATAAATGTGCTGCAGCCAGTTTGGCCAAATTCAAGAAAAATTATACAAATGATATATTTGAAAATTCTTTGGTTGTATTACTGGAAAAACTAACTCTCAATTAGTCAACATTATTTAATGAAAGAATCACTGAAAAAAATAAGTGAGCGTATTCCGTATTCACTTGGGAGAATCATTGCGAAAGTACCCATGCATTACCGGTTGGGTAATGAGTACAAGGTGTATTCAAAAAAAATAGAGATGGAAGACAGTCGCTTGCGTCAAGAGCAGCTTAAGCAACTGAATAAACTTGTTGAGCATGCGTACTATTGCATACCATTTTATCGTAAATTTTATGATTCAGTAAAGTTTAAGCCATTTACAATCAAATCTTTTTCACATGTGCAAAAAATACCTATTGTTACAAAAAAAGACTTACAAAAATATTCACTGTCAGATCGTAGTAATAAAAGCTTTGCACTAAAAGAAAGCAATACTGGCGGTACAACTGGACAGCCACTAAACTTTTATCTTGAGAAAACTGCATATGCTAGAGAGTGGGCGCATATGCATGCGATTTGGGCGCGATTAGGATACGTATACACGGATGAAAAAATAACAGTAAGAGGTAAAAACATCGGTAGTAGTTACTATCGATATAATTTTAATCAAAATGAATTCATGATTAATGCATATAGCCCTTTGAGGGAAAATATTGATACTTTATACGCATTAGTCAAAGGTCATAATATAAAATGGATTCATGGTTATCCAAGTTCTGTGTTTAGCTTTTTGCATGAGTTGGAGTCGATAGATATAGTGGTGTTTAAAACACTAATCAACAAAGTACAAGGTGTATTTTTGGGTTCGGAATATCCAGCACTCCACTATAGAGATTATATTGAAAAACACTGTGGTCTTAGAACAATATCTTGGTATGGTCATTCAGAAATGGCAGTTCTTGCGGCTGAGCGTGATCCTGGTACAGGCGTTTACTTCCCTTTTCATAGCTACGGATATGCAGAAGCAGTTCGTAATTGCGATCGCTATGGGCTAGTAGCTACGTCGTTATTTAATTATGCGACTCCATTAATCCGCTATGAAACAGGTGATTATATAGACCCTTTTTTCACAGCTGATAATTTACTAGAAAGCTTTCGTATCAAAGAAGGGCGAAACAGCGATAATGTTGTTGATTCAAACGGTCGTAATATTGCTTTAACCGGTCTGATCTTTGGAAGACACCACAAAGCTTTTGAGCATGCCGAGCATATTCAGGTTAAGCAATTAGACCCTGGTAAAATTGAAATATTAATTACTTCACAACAAGACAAAGTTAATTGGGCGGAATTATTTGACTTCACCAATGCGAGCTTTGAAGTAGTCTACACGCGTATAAAATCACCAATAAAAACAAAACTCGGAAAAATTCCCCTATTATTGAGGTCGTAATGAAGCAAGTAACCCAAACCCTTCGTACAGGCGTTATCGAGATAAATGATGTTCCAATACCAACACTGACTGACAAGTTTGTTTTGGTTAGAAGTAGTACTTCAGTTATAAGTGCTGGCACTGAAAAAACCAAAATTGACATGGGTAAAAAAAATCTTTTGCAAAAAGCAAAAGCACGACCGGATCTGGTTAAGCAGGTGATTGGCAAGGTCAAAACGGAAGGTTTAAAGAAGACTCTACAGACTGTTAACTCACGTCTCGATTCACCTTCACCGCTTGGTTATAGTTGTGCGGGAAGTGTTGTAGCTGTGGGTGGCTTGGTTGAAGGTATTCAGCCAGGTGACCGAGTAGCATGTGGTGGCGCTGATTTTGCTAACCATGCGGATTTTGTTTCAATCCCCAAAAACCTGGTAGTGAAGATACCAGAAAATGTAACGGATGAAGAAGCGGCTTTTACCACTGTTGGCGCAATCGCATTGCAGGGTGTTCGTTTGGCAGGTCCGCTTCTGGGTGAAACATTTCTGGTAATTGGGCTTGGTTTACTTGGTCAAATAACTGTGCAACTTCTAAAGGCAAATGGTTGTACAGTAATTGGATCTGATCTGGATGCTGATTTGGTCAGTAGAGCACAGGATTATGGTGCAATTGGTATACCTCCCAGTGGCGATATTGTGGATATTTGCAAGTCTTTGACCAGTGGAAACGGTGTGGATGGCGTTCTCGTTTGTGCTGGCACATCAAGTAATGCAGTTACCGAGTTATGTGGGGTAGTGACACGAGACAAAGGCAGGGTGGTGGTCGTCGGTGCGGTTCGGATGGACATTCCACGAGAAGACTACTTCAAAAAGGAGATCAGTGTTGTAATCTCACGCTCCTATGGCCCAGGTCGTTATGATCCCGTGTATGAGGAGAATGGACACGATTATCCCTATGGCTATGTACGCTTTACCGAGCAGCGTAATATGGAAACCTTTCTAACCCTGGTATCTCAGGGAAGCTTGGATATAAAGGGGTTGATCACCCATCGCTTTCCCATTGACGAAGCTCCCAGCGCTTATAAACTTATTGAAGGTGACAAAACGGAACCTTATTTGGGCATTCTGCTGCAATATCAGCCGCAAACTTATAATTTTGCTGATTCGACAAGGATAGATATTTCACCTGCGCCACTTCCCGGTGACAAAGTTAAGCTTTCCTTTTTTGGGGCAGGTAATTATGCCACTGCCAGCCTGTTGCCGCCAATGCAGGTGGGTGGACAGGTGTCCTTTTCTGGGTTGGTCACGGCGAGTGGCCGATCAGCACAGGGCGTTGCAAAGCAATTCGGCTTTGCATTTTGTGCAGGAAGTTTTACAGAACTGTTAGAGTCTGATACCGATGCCATTGTAGTAACAACACGGCATGATACTCATGGTGTTGCCGTTCGTGATGCACTAAAAGCAAGCAAGCATGTTTACGTGGAGAAACCACTGGCGCTCACCGTTGATGAGTTATCAGATATTCATCACGCCTATGCCGGTAATGGGAAAGCTCATTTGATGGTGGGGTTTAACCGCCGTTTTGCTCCTGCAACCCGCACGCTTTTAGAACACTTCACCGGAGTTAAAAGTCCTCTGGTCGTTAGTATTCGCATCAATGCTGGGTCTATTCCTGCTAACCACTGGATTCAAGATCCATTGGTTGGTGGTGGAAGGATGATTGGCGAGGGTTGTCATTTTATAGACTTGGCTTCAGCACTGGTTAGCAGCAATATTAAGACGGTCTATGCTGTAGGAAGTAGCAAGGTTGAGAAATCAGCACTGCTCAATGATAACCTGTGTCTGGCATTGACATTTGAAAATGGTAGTGTGGCGAACATTACCTATACCGCAGATGGATCCAAAGCAATGGCCAAGGAGTATATAGAGGTGTTTGGTGGTGGAAAATCTGCACAGATTCATGACTTCAAGGAAGTTGTGTTGTTCAGCGGTGATAACGATGCTAAACGTATTAAACTTGGCGTGCAGGACAAGGGTCAGAAATCAATGATCACTAATTGGCTGGAGTGCCTTCGTAAGGGTACACCTTGCGTTGAGTATTCTTGCCTAATGTCGACTAGCCTGGCGTCAGTTATGGCTGTGGAGTCTCTGTCACTAGGCGTACCAATGGATGTCGATTTAGCTGTTTTAAAAACCGAGTAGGCGTGTCTATGCTAGACATTGCGCAGTTAAATGCTCACTTGCTAGACCAAAGTCGTGCAAGTGAGTTCGCTGGTTACGACCCGTTCGATTCGTTGAACAGTCGCCTGTTGATGGCCACGCCATTTTATCGCAGTAAATGGGTGAGACTCGCATGGCTGCAATTTGGCAAGCGTTCTCCCATAAACTTTCGCCCCATTATGGGTGTGCCAAAGCGGCGCAATCCAAAAGGCGTTGGACTGTTCATTGGCGGGTTATTGGAAGATTATCGGCGTACTCAGGATGGTGCCTATCTCGATGAGGCGCGCCAGTTAGCTGACTGGCTGCTGGGTGAGCGCAGTGACCCGGAAATGTGGCGGCACAGTTGCTGGGGGTATCACTTCGACTGGCAGGCACGCGCCTTTTACGTGCCTGCCGGTAAACCCAATATCATCACCACCTTTTATGTCTCCAAGGCGCTTTATGATCTGGGTGAACTCACGAACGATACAGCCTTGCAAGCAGTGGCGCTGGATAGCGCACGGTTTATCTCAAAGTCGCTGTACATCGAAAAAGGTGAACGCTGTTTTTACGCCTATATCCCCGGTGAGGACGCCCTTGTCCACAATGCCAGCCTATGGGGTGCCGCCTGGTGTGGCTTTGCTGGAAAGCTAATGAATGATACGGCTTTGATAGAACAGTCGATGCATGTGGCACGGCAGTCGGTTGCAGCGCAGGCGGCTGATGGCTCATGGGTCTATGGGGCACGGAATCATCACCAATTCATTGATGGGTTTCATACCGGCTACAATCTGGAGGCACTGCATTTTCTGGCTAATGCAGTTGGTACCGATGAGTTTGACTACAGCATTACCCGCGGCTACCAGTATTATATCGAGAACTTTTTCACCGAAGATGGAACTGCCAAGTATTACAACAATACGGTCTATCCCATCGATATGCATAATTTTGCCCAAGCGATATTTACCCTTTTAAAAGTGGGTGGTAGGCCTGAAGATATCGCGCTTTGTGACAAGGTGGTGGGCCGTTCTATTGACCTGATGTATATGCCGAATAAAGCGCGCTTCATCTACCAGAAAACCCGTTGGATGACGAATCGTATTAGCTATGTTCGCTGGACCCAGGCATGGGCCTATTATGCTTTGGCATTTTATATTCGATACAAGGAAGGATTGATTGATGAAGCGAATTAATTTTCTGGGTTGTCCGATGGATGTGGCCAGCATGGAAGGGACAGTGCGGGTTATAGAAGAGGCGGTCCGTGAAGGGCAATTCACCCAGCATGTGGTGGTGAATGTGGCCAAACTGGTGAACATGCGCAAGGATACCGCCCTGCATGAATCGATAGTAGGCTGCGATATTATCAATATTGACGGCATGGGCGTGGTACTTGGCGCTCGTCTACTTGGTCATCAGGTGCCTGAGCGGGTCGCTGGAGTTGATTTGTTTCATGAACTACTGGCCATGAGTGCCCGTTGTGGGTATTCAGTTTTCCTTTTGGGCGCAACCGGTGAGGTTGTCGAGAAGACTGCCGATACGGTCCAGCAACGTTACCCGGGGTTGAAACTGGCCGGCTATCATCACGGTTATTTCTGGGATAACGAACAACTTGTCGTGGATAAAATTCATGATTCCGGTGCGCAACTGCTGTTTGTCGCGATCACCTCTCCAAAGAAAGAGAATTTTATCAACCGTTGGCGGGAGAAGTTGGGCGTAACCTTCGTTATGGGGGTAGGCGGTACGTTCGACGTGGTTGCGGGTAAGGTGAAAAGGGCGCCGATCTGGATGCAGAAGTGGGGCCTGGAATGGCTTTACCGGGTCATTCAGGAGCCAAGACGAATGTGGAAGCGTTATCTGGTGACCAATGCCAAATTTGCTGGGATGTTGCTTGTGGAGAAATTCAGACAAAGGACTGGCGTAAAACGTGTGCGCACCTGAGCCTTGAGAAAGGAAATGATCTGTTCTTCAGTGTAACGCTTGCGCTTCATATTGAGACCTCCCATGGGTCGATTCTACGGGAAATCTCTTATTCAGATTGTCTACCCCCTGGCAGGGGAAAGGTCAACTGCTCACGCTATTATTTCAACCACTTGTTACTACAGAAAGCCTCTGCCCGTTCTTGGGTCCACCCTTTTTTGTTTGTTTTTCTTCTGACGCAGTCGTTGTATCTTTTGATTTCTTTATTGGTATACTCAGCGGCGTCAGTTGATACGGCGATGGATAGTAGGGCGGGTGTCGTGTAGGCTGCGAAAGCACTTTTTTTGAGGAATTCTCTGCGGCTGTTGTTTACTTCGTCTTTGGTGTCTTTTGACATGGAAGTTGCCTCTAGTGTAGGTGGCACTTGGGGATTCTAGACTATAAGTATATTTATTACAATGGGTTAGGGTTTCTGGATTGCCGCGCTGTGCTCGCAATGACGGGGTGGTGGTCATCGCGAGGAGCATAGCGACGTGGCGATCCAGATAGTGCGTATTGACCCGGTTGTGTCCTGGATTGCTTCGCTGGGCTCGCAATGACGGGGTGGGTTTTGGATTGCTTCGCTGCGCTAGCAATGACGGCGTTCATCGAGGCGTTTAGAGTGCATCCAGTAGCGGAATGACCTCGTCCACATTGGAGTAGTGCAATTGATAGCAGGGGGTGTTTTCTATTAGTTTCACTAGTGCGATGGCATCCTCTTCTGTAAGCAACCTGCCAGATGAACCATTTATCGCTATTTTTTCCAGAGCTATAGCTTTTTCAATGGATTCCAGACTATGGTCTGTGGGCGCGGGAGCATATTTGGGGAAGATGATGGCACGAATAGGTGTCGCCTCGTCGCTCTCTGAGGTGTTCGGGAACTTCTTTGGTATAAAGTATCGAACCCACTTCCCGTCATGGCGGAGATATCTCCTTAATTGCCCGATACCTGCGTAAGTCTCTGACAGGGGGACAGCCCCCCCCTCTTTGGCGCTAAAAGGCAGGTTAAACGGATGAACTTCACCGGTTGATTTATCTATCACAGCCAGCTCATCGGTGTATGCCGTCCAGCCATGTGCTGAGAGCAGAGCGGTGAGGGTGGTTTTCCCTGATCCAGACTCTGCGGGAAAAATAATAGCCTGGCTGTTTCTTGCTACAACGGCTGCGTGAAAAGCTAAGTATCTGATGCCCAGCCCTGCGCTGAACAGGCCGAATATCAATGTGAAGAGACCAGGAATGATCTCTTCTGGACGTAACAATGGTTCGATCTTCAAGTCGTCCTGGTAAATAGAGTATTTTCCATTTTCGGTTGTTATATGCAGATT
>PKUO01000016.1 GCA_002869585.1 Sedimenticola sp. | reverse complement strand
TGCAGATTCGCTGATTGGGTGGCTAGAGGTTGCTGCTGTAAATGATCGAAAAGTACTTTAAGCTCAGTAATGAGTTTATCTTCTGTGCATGTTATTTGGATTCGTGTGTGTAACAGCTCAATGTGCAGAGAGGCCGGCGTTTTCGGGTTTCCTGCCAACCTCTGTGTTGTAATACGGAAGGGTATGGGTTTTGCTTGACTGGTCGCCGCAGTTGGATGGCTGTGGTTAGCGATAAGTCCCTCTTTTTCGAACTGCTTAAGCACTTGCAGCAGATCATGCAATGCCTGGTCTTCAGGTATATGAAATGTCTTACTGATGTGTCCAGCCAGTTCGCTGGTTGTCGAATGCTCGTCTAGTGAGCACCAGATAAAAGCTGAGACGGTATTTAGTACCCATAGCCTTTGCTGTCCCTGTATGTATACCACCCCGCCAGCTTGGAATGGGATGAAACTGCAGTCATCGGGTAAGGGCGGGTTCTTCTCCATCAGATTTTTTTGTAACTCTCGGCGGTGAATAATTTTTTTATGCACATTCTGATTCGGTCAGGAATGCTGGAGAAGCCTGCTGCATAGCATGTGTTACGCCACATCCACATCGGGATCTGGCTAAGAAAATAGCTATGAAGGAGTGCGTTCGTCAGAGTGGCGCTGAAGCTGTGATTTTCCTCGTGCAGCGCAAGAGAGCTGTTCTGCCATGCGAGCACTCTTTTTCCGTGGAGTTTTGCACGCAATGGCACTTCTGCATATGATGAAATTTCTGAAAAGAGTATTTGTGCCAGGTAGTCAAAGGTGCGCAGTGGCGTTAGGTAGTGACGAATAATCGGATTTTTCCCTTTGGTGATATCTTCGAAAGTCAGGCAGTACTTTTTCTTCAGATATTGGTATTCGGTTAGGTAGAGCAGGGAGATGTTTCCCTGGATAAACTCCCGTTGCGAATTGGATGCGTGTAGGGCGTGGTGCAGAAGACGGTCAGATGGTGAGAGTATGTTGCATAACGGGTAGTGATCAACGCAGGAAATAGATCTGTTCCAAGCGTCTTCTGGGGGCAAAATCTGGCCGGTTTCTGCATACAGCGTGTTGTAATGGATCTCGATGACAACCGGGGTACCTCGTTTCTGATAGGCGTCTATGTGATGGTGGCGCAGGTCAGTCTGCTTGTTCTCAACAGTGCGTCTGGGATTTGGAATTACCTGATAGTTGGAGGCTACCAAATAGCTAACTACAGCATCTATCTGCTCTGGTTTGATCAGCAGGTCAAGATCCTTCATGACACGGGCGCCGTCATCACCGTATAGGTTGTCATAAAAGGTTGCAGCGCCTTTTAACAGTATCGTTTGTATCTGTTCTGCCTCGCAGAATATCAGTACTTTTTCCAATTCTTCTCTGAATAACTGGTTTCGCTCGCAGTTGGCGTCGTATATGACGGTGAGGTATTCCTGCAGGTCTTGTGGGACCAGATAGAAAAGGTTGTCCATTTTTAACTGGACGTACCAGAGGGGTGTACAGAAATCGATATTGGCCTGTAGCAGTACCAAGCCCCAGTTGATTTTGTCTTGCCCGATAAGTGCTTGAAGTTCTGCGATTTGTTGCTCTGTTTTATCGGGTGCAAGAAAAGTCGCCAGGAGGTTGTAGGGTTGGGTGTTGATGGGGGAATTGATCATGGTTTTTGAAGCACGTATTGCCCCTGATGGCTATTTAGTAGCGTACGATTATATAAAGGAGAGTCCTCGATGTACGCTGTGGGATAGTGTATTTTGCCAGAAATAATTTTATTCTGGGTTGGTGTTGATGATGGGCGGTGTTCTGGTGCCTGTCCGAGCTAGGAGGGGGTGATCAGTTGGTCACAGCATTTTCTCGGGCATTTTGGTTTTTCTTGGGAATTTAGATTGTTATGGTGGCTTTTTTGTGAACCAATGCTTGTTTTTTGGGCTTGTGCCCCATAGAATTTGCATTAATTGTATCTAATGGATGTTAAGGGAAGGGCGCAAGAATGGATAAGAAGAAGCTTTCAGTATTAATGGCATCACTGCTGTTGTGTGGTGGTCTGGCAATCTCACAGCAATCTGTTGCTGCGGGTGAGACACCAATTGCAGCTGAAGATTGTAAGGATTCCGCTGCTGCGGCTGATCTGGTTAAAAAGCTGATCGCAGATGGCTTGTCAGCTACGGCTGCCATGGCCCAGGCGTTGCAACAGCACTCCTGCGCGGTTGAGGCGGTTGTTCAGGCGGCATTGGAAAATGCCCCTGAGAGTGAATATGCGACCATCATCAAAACTGCCCAAGCGCTGGCTGGTGATGAACTTCAGGATCAGGTCGTTTCCGGTGCGATTCTGGCTGGCGTAGATCCAACCGCTTATCTTGAAGCACCTGCTGCTGGTCCTGCGACTGGTGGTGCTGGTCTTCCTGGTGTGACCGTCCGTGGCGGCGGTGGTGGGGTTGTAAGTCCTTCCTGATTAGCCTTGTCAAAGAAACCCAAAGCCTGCGTTGAGTCATCAACGCAGGCTTTTTTAACCTGATCAAAATATTATTCGATGTGTAGTTGCGTTATTTGGTGCGGTTGTCGCGGCTAAAGCCGCTCCTACAATTTGGTGGTGTGCTGTAGGAGATGCTTCAGCTTCGACCCTATTCGCGCCTGAAGGCGCTCCTACAATGGGGTGGTTTGCTGTAGGTGGTGCTTCGGCTTCGGTCTTTTCGCGCCTGAAGGCGCTCCTACAATGGGGTGGTGTGCTGTAGGTGGTGCTTCGGCTTCGGTCTTTTCGCGGCTAAAGCCGCTCCTACAATGTGGGGGTGTGCTGTAGGAGATGCTTCAGCTTCGACCCTATTCGCGCCTGAAGGCGCTCCTACGGGGTGTTCTCCTTTATCTGCTTCGGGGAAATCTGTCGGTTGTTTCAGTATGGGTAACTCCAAAAATAATACATCCCTGATCTATGGGCTGTTTCTGGCTTTCCTTGTCTGGGTGCCTTTACCCATGGGCAGTAACCGCGCCTGGGCCTGGAGTTTGGCGGAAGTCTGGGTATTTGCACTGCTGGCCTGGTGGTTGGTTCTCTATCTACGCGGCACGGTTGTTGTTCCCCCAGCGCTGAAAAAAGCAAGATTTGTAATCGCGCTTTACTGCGGTTGGCTGTTGCTGGTGGTTGTTCAGATAGTGCCATTACCGATTTCTGTTGTTGAGGTGGTTTCACCGGCTGTGCTGGCGGTGGCTGATCGTGCCGGTGATGTTCAGCGGGAGTCAATCTTACTGTCTCTCGATGTCTATGCCACTCAGGCATTTCTACTCAAGTCATTGATGTATCTGTCGGTTTTTCTTCTCTCACTGCTGTTATTGAACACGCGGGAGCGTATCCGTCAGGCGCTTACGGTTCTGGTTCTGGTGGGGCTGTTTCAGGCTGTTTTGGGTGCCATGATGGTGTTCACCGGCTATGAGCATGGGTTCTTCTTTGAAAAGGACAGCTACCGGGGTGTGGCGACCGGCACCTTTGTCAATCGTAATCACCTGGCCGGGCATCTGGAGATGGTGTTGGCGGCGGGAATTGGCTTGCTGCTGGCTGATACGGGCGGGGGTATGGCCATATCCTGGCGGCAGCGGTTGCGTAATCTGACGCAGTGGCTGCTAAGCCCGAAGATGCGCCTGAGAATTTATCTCGCGGTGATGGTGATCGGTCTGGTTCTCACCCACTCGCGCATGGGTAACACCGCCTTTTTCAGTAGCCTGTTGATCGCGAGCCTGATCTGGTTGTTGCTTACGAAAAAAACGCCCAAAGGGCCTGCGGTTTTTCTGCTGGTCAGTCTGTTCGTTATCGATATCTACATCGTTGGCGCCTGGTTCGGCATCGATAAGGTGGTCGAGCGCCTGGAGAAAACCAGTGTGGATTCAGAAACGCGGGATGAAGTGGTGCAGTATGGCATCGAATACTTTAAGGATTTCCCCTATCTGGGTAGTGGCGGTGGAACCTTTTATTCGGTCTTTCCTGCCTATCGGGGCGAGCATGTGGCTGGCTTCTATGATCAGGCACACAACGACTACCTGCAGATGGCGGTAGAAACCGGCGGGGCGGGGCTGTTTCTGCTGGGTTCGATGGTTGTGTTGAGTTTTGGAGCCGCATTTTGGTCGATCTACCGCAGGCAGCATTCACTCTATCGCGGGCTTGGTTTTGCCGGCGTTATGGGCATTCTGAGCCTGATGATTCACTCCAGTGTGGATTTTAATCTGCAGATTCCGGCGAATGCGGTTTATTTCATGATTTTACTGGCTTTTTCCTGGCTGGCGATAGGCATGCCAAGGCGGAGTGAGTAGCGAATAAAATTGAGAAAATGTGATTTAAGTATTAGAATACGCCTGTTTTTTGTGATTGTTTCCGACGGTTTTGTCGAGGGTGGTTTAAGGAAGGGGAGTCATGGATCGGTCTCTTGGAAAGGGGTTCTTGCGCAACGCACCGCAATTCACATTTGTGCTGAAGCTGGTTGATGCTGCCTGCATCGCGGGTGTGCTCTACGTTCTGACCCTGATCTACCAGCCTATCCAGTGGGATGTCCGGTTTTCACTCCTTGCGCTGATTGCTCTGGGCGCCTTTTACTTTATCTCCGAAATCGGTGGGGTTTACCAGTCCTGGCGCGGGGTTCATTTCCGTTCCGAACTGTTCAGGCTCTTCATCGTCTGGAGCACGACTGTCCTGTTTCTTCTGGCCTTGGGTTACATCACCAAGACATCGGTAGAGTTCTCGCGGCTGGTTATCTCGCTCTGGTTTGTCGGGACGCCGGTTGCGATGGCTATTTGGCGTGGGGTTGTTCGTCTGCTGCTCAGGCACTTTCGACTGCAGGGCTACAACAGCCGCAGCGTTGCCATCGTGGGGGCGGGACAGCTCGGGGTTCAGATTGCCAGCGTGGTGAAAGAGTCGCCCTGGCTGGGGTTGCGATTTCAGGGCTTTTATGATGATCGCGCCTTTGAATCGGATCGCCTGAGTTGGGATGGAGAGCTGGAAGGGACCTTTCATGAGTTGGTGGAGAAGTCGCGCCGGGGAGAGATCGATCTGATCTACATCACCCTGCCACTCACCGCGCAGCATCGGATCATGGAGTTGATCGATCAGCTGGCCGATTCCACGGCCTGTGTTTACATGGTGCCCGAGTTTTCGGTGTTTACCCTGTTTCATGGACAATGGTCGAACCTGGAAGGCATTCCCATGGTCAGCGTATTCGATACCCCCTTCTGGGGCGTCGACGGCTGGCTCAAACGTACCCAGGATTTTGTGTTGGCGTCACTGATTCTGCTGCTTATTTCAGTGCCGATGGTGCTGATTGCAGCGGCAGTGAAGCTTTCGTCACCAGGGCCTGTGTTCTTTCGCCAGAAGCGCTATGGCATGGATGGGCAGGAGATTCTGGTCTGGAAGTTTCGCAGTATGCGAGTCATGGAGGACGGCGATAAAATTCGTCAGGCAACAAAGGGTGATCCCAGGGTGACGCCGCTGGGGGGCTTTCTACGCCGCACATCGCTGGATGAACTGCCACAGTTTATCAATGTGCTGATGGGCGATATGTCAATCGTTGGTCCCAGGCCACATGCAGTCGCGCACAATGAAGAGTATCGCGCCCAGATCAAGGGTTACATGTTGCGCCATGCGGTGAAACCGGGGATTACCGGCTGGGCCCAGATTAATGGCTGGCGCGGTGAAACCGATACGCTGAACAAGATGGAGAAGCGTGTCGAGCATGACCTTTGGTATATCCGCAACTGGTCATTCTGGTTGGATATCAAGATCGTGTTGCTGACGGTTCTAAAGGGTTTTGGCGGAAAATTCGCCTACTGATGTCAGGCCTATAGCGGGCCTATTGCCGCGGGTTGTTTGATTTTTTTTCAGTTTTCAACAATCCGCTAGCGAAAATCTGAGATAATAATCGACTGCTTTGGCTCTACTCATTGAGTGGCTGGGTATTTAAGGATATTGGGTTTTTTAAATGGGGAAGAAAATGGTGGATAAACGTCACATGGGAAAAATTGGCTTCGCCTGTTCGGCTGTCCTGTCGAGTTTCGGCGCAATGGCTATAGGCGAAGGTGAGGCGACAGGTTTTCCTGTCGGCTCCGGTTACCTCTATCCCTCCGTTGGGGTTGAAGTGGGCTATGACGACAACATTTTCTTGCAGGAAAATGACGAGAAGAGCTCCTGGGTCACGGTAATCTCGCCCAAGGCAAAAATGGAATTTGAAGGTGAAGCGACAACCGTCGCCTTGAATCTGGGTGCCGAGGTGGGCAACTTCGCCAATAGTCATCGCGATGACTATTTTGATGGCAATGTCTCTATCGATGTCTCTTTCTATCCCACCGAGCGGGCGACTTTTGCGGTCAGCGCCGGGTATAAGAAGTCCCATGAAGCCAGAGGTACGGCAGCCCAGGCGGGTGATGCGGCCTTCTTGTTCGACAGACCCAATCGTTACCAGATTGTCGAGGCCGGCGCACGGTTTGCCTACGGCCTTGATCAGGTCGGCGCGCCCCGTTTTGAATTGGCGCTGATAACGGACGACAGAACCTACGACAACAATCGCACGGCCACCATCTATAGGGATCGTGACAGTCAGGAGGCAAAGGCCAGCCTGTTTTATAAGGTGATGCCGGCAACCTCGCTGCTGCTGGAAGGCCGCGCCACCAAATACGATTATGATGTCGCCACCCTCGATAGCAAACAGTACCGTCTGATGGCGGGTGTGCTCTGGGAGGCTACCAGCCAGACCGAAGGCTTTGCCAAGTTCGGTTATGGGAAAAAGAACTTTGAAGATGCCAGCCGGGAAGATGCGAACTCCGCCTCCTGGGAACTGGGCGTGAACTGGAAACCGCTGAGTTATTCCATGTTTACCCTGGCGACATCCAAGGATTTCGATGAAACCGACAGTGTGGGCGACTACGTTGATAGTCGGGAAATCAGCCTTGAGTGGAAGCATGACTGGTATACCTACCTGGGCTCCAAGTTGCAGTTCAGCTATGGCACGGATGACTATGGCAATGATCTCCGCGAAGATGATGTCTGGCAGGCCGGTGTGAAGGTTGATTATCGTCTGCGTCCGGGGTTGATTGTGGGTGCAGGTTTTACCCATACCGATCTTGACAGCAACGAGCCTGGGCTGAGCTACAAGGATAATGTTGTAGGTGTGCAGCTTGGTGTGAATATGTAAACCCAATTATTGCAATAATCTGTCTGTAGGAGCGCCTTTAAGCGCGACCCATATCGCGGCTGAAGCGGCTCCTACAATTGCGATATTTGGGGGTCTTGTAGGAGCGCCTTTAGGCGCGACCCGTATCGCGGCTGAAGCGGCTCCTACCATTGCGATATTTGGGGGTCTTGTAGGAGCGCCTTTAGGCGCGACCCAAATTGCGGATGAAGCGGCTCCTACAATTGCGATATTTGGGGGGGCTTGTAGGAGCGCCTTTAGGCGCGACCCTAATTGCTGTTAAGGCAGTGCCGGGCAGAAACCCGGCACTGCTGTTTTTGCAGGGATGAAAAACGGCGCGGCATTGCGCCTGATGTTGTTAAAGATAAGGTTAGATTTCGGGGTCAGCATCAATTGTGATGGCTTGGATTCCTGTGGTTGATATAGGGTGGCTATAGATGTTTTTTCAAAATAAATCAGCATTGTTTAGGCAACAGTCCGTGTTGTTGTCTTTTATTTTTCTGATCATCTGTATCAATCCAGTCAGCGGACTGGCCGCTTCGTTGGACGATTACCGGCTGGGCGCAGGTGACAAGATCAGAATTCAGGTTTTTGGTGAGGATGACCTCACCGTGGAGACCCTGGTGGGCGAGGCGGGTACGCTTTCCTATCCCTTTCTCGGTGAAATCACCGTCAAGGGGCAAACGCTTTCCGGCCTTGAAAAATTCATTGCAGGCAAACTCAAAGGCCCCTACCTGGTTGATCCTGAGGTCACGGTTTCGATTCTTGAATACCGCCAGTTTTATGTGAACGGGCATGTGCAGAAAC
The DNA here is from genome assembly GCA_002869585.1 of Sedimenticola sp. Lineage (GTDB taxonomy): Bacteria > Pseudomonadota > Gammaproteobacteria > Chromatiales > Chromatiaceae > BM503. The sequence continues at coordinate 18,195 of PKUO01000016.1, read as the reverse complement.
CGGGTGGTTTTCCTTTTCAGCCGGGCATGACCGTTCGCAAGGCGATTTCCCTGGCCGGTGGCTTTGAGGAGAGGGCTAATAAAGAGAAGGTTTTTGTGGTGCATGGTGATGATCCGAATGGCGTCCAGATTCCGGTTAAACTGGAAGCTTTGGTGCAGCCCGGCGACATCGTTACAGTGGATCGCAGCTTCTTTTAAGCTATTGGCAACCCTGATAACCCAGATTAATCAAAACAGATAGAAACACACTCAGAATGAACGGATTTATAGAACAGCAGGATCGCGCATCGCGTTTGATTGAGGAAGAAGAGATAGACCTACGGGCTTATTGGCGCGTGTTGATGCGGTTCAAGTGGAGCATAGTCGGGCTCTCCTTTCTGTCGGCCCTGCTGGCAGGTCTGATTGTGTTTTCCATGAAACCGGTTTATCAATCCACGGCTACACTGCACATCACCCCCGAAGTGAAAGATCTGGTGGATGTGGCGGAAGTGGTCGGAATGTACGGCGATTACACGTAGTATTACGAGACCCAGTACGCCATTCTTGAATCACGCTCTTTGGCCGAAGATGTCATCGCGAAGCTTGAGTTGACCAAGCATCCGGAGTTCCAGCCAGAGGAGAATAAGCTGATCAGTTTTGACTGGAAAACCTGGTTGAAAAGCTATCTTCCTCAACAGTCGGGAGGGGCTGAACTTGATGAAGCAGAAACCTTCTATGATTCAGTTGTTGAGTACTACTTTGAGCGACTGAAAGTTACCCCGGTCAAGAACAGTCAATTGGTGCGTGTCGCCTTCGAAGCCAACGATCGACAATTGGCCGCTGATGTAGCGAACAACCTGGCCAATATCTACATCGTAAATGACCTGGAAGCCCGTCTTTCCATGACCAGCAAGGCGAGTGACTGGCTGACCCAGCGTATTGAAGACCTCGGTGAAAAGCTGAAGGCCTCTGAAATTGCCCTGCAAAGCTACCGGGAAAGAGAGAAGCTGATCGAGGTGGGTGGTGTCAGCACGCTTACCGCCCAACAACTGCAGGATTTGGGTGGTCAGTTGGTGATGGCAGAACAGCGCAGGGCAACTGCGGAGTCTTCGCTTCGACAGATCAATGCCCTGAAGGGACAGCCCGTTGAGCGCCTGGCATCGATTCCGGCCGTGTTGAGTGACAGCCTGGTGTCATCTCTTCGTGAAGCGGAGGCGGAAGCCCAACGCAAGGTTTCCAGCTTTTCCAAACGCTATGGACCCAAGCATCCGAAGATGATCGAGGCTCAGGCCGATCTGACCGAGGCGCGTTTGAATGTGCAACGGCAGATTGAGAGTGTCATCAAGGGCGTTGAAAAAGAGTACCAGGTGGCCCGTGAAAATGAGCAGTCCATCAAGCGTTCATTGGGATCTGCCAAGGGCGAGATGCAACAGATCAATCGCAAGAGTCAGGAACTGCGTGTACTTGAACGGGAGGTTGAGGCCAATCGGCAGTTGTACAGTCAGTTCCTGGAAAAGATGAAGGAGGCCAAGGAAACCACCGGACTCGAACGGGTTCGCGCCAGGGTGTCTGACCCAGCGGTTCCAGCGGTTAAACCGATTAAACCCAAGAAATCATTGATCGTGGCCATTGCCGGTATGCTGGGTCTGTTTCTGGGGGTCTTGTTGGCCTTTCTGCAGGAGCATCTGGATAACACCATTAAGCGGGCCTCCGATCTGGAGGAAAAACTCAAGCTGCCGCTACTGGGTTGGTTGCCGCATCTGAAATTGAAACGAAAGGATGGGGAATCGCCGCTTACTTTTTCCCGGGAACATACTCACTCATTTTATACCGAATCGATCAGAACGTTGAGGACGGCCATTTTGCTCTCAGGGCTGGATGATCCCTATAAAGTGATCGTTGTCACCTCCTCTGTTCCGGGTGAAGGCAAGAGCACGGTTTCGATGAATCTTGCTGATTCGCTGGGTGAATTGCACAAGGTACTGCTTGTCGATGCGGATATGCGCCGTCCTACTGTGGCTAAAACCTGGGGCTTGAGCAAAGATACGTTCGGATTATCGGAGTTCGTTTCAGGCTCTGCCAAGATATCCGAGTGCGTGCATCAGGTCGAGGATGGCAATATCTACGTCATGCCGAGTGGGCTGATTCCCCCCAATCCGCTTGAGTTGCTCTCTTCGAAGAAATTCAAAGAGGCCCTGGATGTACTGGGTAAAACCTTCGACCACATCATTATCGACAGTGCACCTACGCTGGCTGTGAGTGATGCGCTGGTGCTTTCCACCCATGCCAGCGGCGTGATCTATGTGGTCAAGGCGGATTCCACACCCTATCCGACTGCGCAGGATGGTCTCAAGCGCTTGCGCCAGTCCAGGGCGCATATCATCGGCGGTGTGTTGAATGATGTGCCACAGGGCAAGAAAGACAGCTATGGACGCTATGGTAAGTACGGAGATTATGGCGGTTACTATGGCTCCTATGGTTATACATCGCAGTAACCGGCGTCTGCCTCAGGTGCCGTTTCCTGTGGCAGAGGCAGAGAATGATTGATCTGCACAGTCATCTGTTACCGGGAATAGATGACGGGGCAACCGATCTTCAGGATGCCTTGCGCCTTGCCCGGCATGCGGTTTCCTCGGGCATCACCCATATGGTGATGACGCCGCATATTCATCCGGGGCGCTACGAGAACGATATCCACTCGATCAATGCCGCCCATGATCAGCTGCGTTCAGCACTCGAAAGCAATGCTGTTGAACTGCACACCGCGGTTGCCGCTGAGGTTCGGGTTTCGGTTGAGATGATCGCCATGATCAGCCAATCGCTGATCCCCTTTCTTGGTGAACTGGATGGCTACAAGATTATCCTGTTGGAGTTCCCCCACAGCCATGTTTTGCCCGGAACCGACAAATTGATCAGCCTGTTGTTGAAGCAGGGAATACGCCCGATGATTGCCCATCCTGAACGCAATAAGGATGTGATCCGGGATCTGAACAAGATCAGGCCGTTTGTTGATATGGGCTGTCTGCTCCAGGTTACTGCCGGGTCGGTTGCCGGTAATTTTGGGGAGCCCGCACAGGAAAGGGCAGAACAGATCCTATCCATGGGGTGGGCTCATGTGCTGGCATCAGATGCGCATAACGACTACCGTCTTCCGGAGTTGAATGCCGGGCGTGAAGCGGCTGCGGCTATTGTCGGTGAAGAGGCCAGTTGGCAGTTGGTGAGGGATAATCCCTGGGCTATCGTGGGACAGCGTTTCACTGCGGGATAATAAGCTCCATCCGTTAACCATCCGACATTTTTCACCCCGGAAACAACAGATACTCTATTGCATGATCGATTCTCCTCAGCAGGCTCCTCGAACAGGTAACGGCATTTTGAAGCGTGGTCTTGTCATCATCATTTTGATGGTGTTGTGCTTTGCTCTGTTCATTGCTGGGAAAAGGGGTGTTGCCTCGATCTCTGAATTTCTGGTGCAGGAGCATCTTGATGCTTGGGCTGTATCGGGAAAACTGCCGGATGATCAGAACTGGAATGATGTGGAAGGCTATTTTTCCTTCGCCGAGAAGCTTGATTCAGGCAATCCTGGACTCCTGCAACTCGGTGGAAAGCTGTATGAGTGGCGTTATTTAATGGCATCGAATGAAATTGCAGAGACAGCACAGTCCCAAGCGGCCCATACTTTCAGCGAGAAATCCCTGGACTATTATCGCAACAGCTTGCAACTGAGACCCACATGGCCCTACGCCTGGCTGGATATTACCTCGGCAAAGTTGCGATTCAATCAACTGGATGAGGAGTTCCAACAGGCATTTTCACAAACACTGCGCTTTGGATACTGGGACACTGACATCCAGAAGGGACTGTTGCCTTTGGGATTTCAGTCGTTGACGCTATTGGAGAAGGATACCCGCAAGGCGTTTTGGGAGTGGATGAAAGCGGTGGCTGAAAAAAGACCTAAAGAGGTCATCGCCGCCGCCGAAACCCACGGAAAACTGGTCATTGTGTGTGTAGGTATCCAGGGTAATGAGAAAATAGGCCGGCTATGCAAAAAGAAAGGGCACTGAACTGACGGTAATTAAATACTAATAATAATTAGTATTGTGTTCATAAATAAGCAATAATACATACTATGTTTAGTATTATTGACTCCGAGAAAGAAGCCCTGCAACAACTGGGAAAACGCCTGCGGACCAGTCGCAAAAAACGTGGTGATCGTCAGGAAGATGCAGCAGCTCGCTGTGGGGTATCAACCCTCACTTACCAGAAAATGGAAAACGGTAATCCCGGGACGAGTGTCGGCGTCTGGGTAAGGGCGATTCGTCTTTATGGCGCATTTGAACTATTGCCAGAGTTATTCCCATTGTCTCTGTTTGACATTGAGGGGGACGATTGAATCACCTGTATGTCTGGATGACTCTCTCTGATGGTGCGCAGCTACTGGTGGGTGAACTGCGTGTGTCGGAGCCAGATTTAGCCCGAGGTGGACGGCTATCGGGGGAGTTCCGTTATCATGCTGACTATCTGTCCGATTCAAATGCCTTCGCACTGGACCCAATACATCTTCCGCTCGGAGCGCACTCCATTCATTGCGGCAACTCTGTGACGGGTATTCATGGTGTGTTCGAGGATTCACTCCCCGACGCATGGGGTCGAGCGATACTGATCCGACGGTTCAACCTTACCCGTCAACAGCAACAGGCTCATCGACTGTTACCCCTGATAGGTGCAGAAGCGATGGGGGCCCTGAGCTATTCGAATACCAACAGCCATCCCCCAAAAGCGGAAGAAGCCAGAGTTACCGATTTGAGCGAACTGGCGCAAGCCGTTGAACAATTCGAGCGCGAACCGGATGCATCAAGTGAATTATTAAGGGGGCTTTATCTTGCCGGCAGTTCGCCCGGTGGTGCCCGCCCCAAAGTTCTTGTGCGTGACAATGACCACTGGATCGCCAAGCTGGCCTCTGTGAACGATGTGATTGACATAGTCGGGATTGAGGCAGCTTGTTTATCCCTGGCTACAGATGCAGGTATCAGTATGCCCGACTATAGACTGGAAGGGTTTGGATCACGTCGTGGATTATTGGTGCGTCGTTTTGATTGCACCGAGCGTGGTGGGCGTAACCACATGCTGAGTATGCAAAGTCTGCTCAACGCCCAGGGATATCATTACCTGGGTTATCCAGATATGGCCGACTTGGTACGGCGAGTGACTGATCGTCCAGGTGATGATTTGGCGATGCTGTATCGTCAGGCAGTGTTCAACGCACTTTTGGGCAATACCGATGACCATCTGAAAAACTTTGCCATGATGCATGCCGATGGCTCTTGGCGTCTGACGCCGGCCTATGATCTATTGCCGGATGTAAAGGCCAGCCGTGAGCATGTGTTGCACTATGGTTCAGCCGGAACACTACCGACACTGCAATCGCTACCCGATATCGGCCGGCTGTTTGGTTTGGCGCCCAAGAGGAGCACGCAAATTGTTGAACAGGTCGCATCAGCACTGAATGGTTTCAGGGATGCGTGTGAACAGTTTGATGTACCGTCGGCCGATATTGATCTGATGGTGCAGCGTATCCCTTATTTTCGAAAACAGGCCAGTTCAAAATACGGCTTGTGAACTACACATATCATTGTCGGTTCAGTATGAACAGTACGCTTTATGCTAGGATACCCAATTCTGTTGTGACCAAAAATATTCTGGGGAGAAAGGAATGATTCCAGTAGTTATGTCGGGTGGTTCCGGGACACGCTTGTGGCCCCTGTCACGAGGCCATTATCCCAAGCAGTTTTTACCTCTGGCATCTGAAAAAACATGCTGCAGGAGACGCTGCTTCGACTACCCGTGATGTGGTTATCATGATTCTATCGATATTGTTAATGAGTGTTGAGGAGCAATCGGAGATCTCCACACTGGTCAGTGAACTACCCCAGCGCTATACCTATAGCGATCGGCTGAAAAACTTCCCTACTGAGACCAGCAAGAAACTCGTCGAGCAGTTGTCCCTGCAGGACATGGATGGCCAATATCCAGCGATTATTAAAATATTTGGTCGCCACTTTGGCACCGTTAAATCCGTTGATAGGACCGATGGACTGCGTATAGTGTTTGGTAGTGATCAGGTCGTACACCTTCGGCCATCAGGTAATGCGCCTGAATTGAGATGCTATACCGAGTCGTCTGCTGAAGCTGAGGCGGTGACGATTAATCAGAAGGCACTGGCGTCTCTACAGGATTGGCTGAACTAGCCGGTTTGTGCCTCAATCTTGAGGCACATGTGACCTCTGACTACCTATCTTTTCAACTGTTGACCGCTTTGTCCTGACTCGCCGGGGCGATGATATTTTGCTCTCTGAGATAGGCAATGATCTGCGTAACACACTCATCAATATCGCTGACGCTGGTGTCGATCACGATCTCCGGGTTTTCAGGCTCCTCATAAGGTGAGGAGATGCCCGTGTAACCTTTGATCAAGCCGGCACGGGCCTTTTTGTAGAGCCCTTTGGGGTCGCGGGTTTCACAGACCGCGAGCGGACATTGCACAAAGATTTCGATGAAGTCACCCTCTTTGACCAGCTCTCTGGCTTTTTGACGGTCTTCGAGGAAGGGGGAGATGAAGGCAGTCAAGGCAATGACGCCAGCATCGATAAACAGTTTGGCCAATTCCCCGATGCGGCGGATATTCTCATTGCGGTCCGCGTCGGAAAAACCCAGATCACCACAGAGGCCGTGACGGACATTGTCGCCATCCAGCACATAGGTGTTGGCGCCCAGTTGGTACAGGCTCTCTTCCAGAGCATGGGCGATGGTGGATTTTCCGGAGCCGGATAGACCGGTAAACCAGAGAATGACACTCTTGTGTCCATTGTTGGCGGCGCGGCGGTCGCGAGTCACTGTGGGCTCATGCCAGACGACATTTTTGTCCATATGCTTTGATTCCGTGTCGATGATATTTAACCTGGGGATTATATAGGTATTGGTTTTTGAGATATAGTCTCGCCTCCTTTGATTGGGTGGATAGTTGTCATGGTAGGCATGAATGGGCCAGGGATCAGGCAAGATCCTGTTATTTTGAAGTTGCTGAGCAAGATTCCTTCCTCGCAGCACGCCAGTTTTAGTGATGACCAGTTGCTCACCTTGAAGGCGGCATTAGGTGGTCGCTCCTGGGGTGTTCATGCGGTTGATCTGAGATGGAGGCTGGGGTTCTGGCGGTTTAACTACTATTTTGTTTTCCTCGCGGGCAGAGACCAGAGGGAACTGACCCGTAGAGAGCAGGAGTTGGCTATTCTGGCCAAGGCCCTGTTGCTGGCTGGTTTCACTAGCTTTTCGATCCTGTTAGGGCTTTTGGTGTTGTATTTGTTGAAGTCGGCGATGGGGATAGATATTTTTCCAGGCTTTTCGCTGGGGATTTGGGGCTGGTTCAAGGGGCATGTGTTGAGTGCATTCTGATCGGAACGGCTTAATTTCCCCATCAGAAAATTGAATGGGGTATAATCCCCACGCTTTAATGTGCTGCCAAAGGCTGGGTTGGCATTTGTGTCCGCTCATGCAGTTTTTCCAAGCTTTGATCTCGAACGACAGATATTTACCATGAAAGGCATAATCCTCGCTGGCGGTTCCGGTACCCGACTTCATCCCCTGACCCGCGCTGTCAGCAAACAGCTGATGCCGGTTTACGATAAACCGATGATCTACCATCCCCTTTCGACCCTGATGCTGGCGGGTATCCGTGAGATTCTGATCATCACCACGCCGGAGGATCAGGAGGCTTTTCAGAAGCTCCTGGGCGATGGCAGCCAATTGGGTATAGACCTCCAATATGCCGCACAGCCGAGCCCGGATGGCTTGGCGCAGGCCTTTCTTATTGGCGAAACCTTTATTGGTGATGATTCTGTCTGCCTGATTCTCGGCGACAATATTTTTTACGGTCACAATATGGCCAAAACGCTCCAGACCTCTGCCAAGCTTGAAAGTGGTGCGATTGTTTTCGGCTACTACGTTCGCGACCCCGAGCGCTATGGCGTGGTGAGCTTCGATAAAGAGGGACGGGCGACGGACCTGGAAGAGAAGCCTGCTTCACCCAAGTCCAACTATGCGGTGACCGGTCTCTACTTTTATGACAACGACGTGGTATCGATTGCCAAGCAGATCAAGCCCTCGCCTCGTGGGGAGCTGGAGATCACCGATGTGAACAAGGCCTACCTGGCGCGGGGCGATCTCTCCGTGGAGCTGATGGGGCGTGGTATTGCCTGGCTGGATACCGGCACCCATGCCTCGCTGCTCGATGCCTCCAACTTCATCCAGGTTATCGAGGATCGTCAGAATCTCAAGATTGCCTGTCTGGAAGAGGTGGCCTACAGCATGGGCTACATCACACGTGAGCAACTCTTCGCTCTGGCGGAACCGTTGCTGAAGAATGAGTATGGCCAGTATCTGATGCGCATCGCCCAGACGGGGGAGTCGCCATGAAGTTCATTCCCACCCGGATTCCCGATGTAGTGGTGATCGAGCCCCAGGTATTTGGCGATCATCGTGGCTTTTTCATGGAGACCTGGCGGCAGGACAGGTTTGCCGAGGCGGGTATTGATCTGCCTTTCGTCCAGGATAACCACAGCAGTTCAACAAAAGGGGTGCTGCGCGGCCTTCACTATCAGATTCAGCAACCCCAGGGCAAACTGGTGCGCGTGATCTCCGGTGATGTGTTTGATGTGGCAGTTGATCTGCGCAAGAGCTCCCCGACCTTTGGTCAATGGGTGGGGGAACGGCTCTCGGCTGAGAATAAAAAGATGTTCTGGGTGCCACCCGGTTTCGGCCACGGATTTATCGTTACCTCGGACTATGCCGAGTTCGTCTACAAGTGCACTGATCTTTACGCCCCGCAATACGAGCGCAGCATCCGCTGGGATGATCCGGATATTGGCATCGAGTGGCCCCTGGCGGCCAATGAGAAGCCCACACTATCCGCAAAAGACGAAGCAGGTGCCTGGCTCAAAGATGCCGAGGTCTATCCCTGATGAGCGACATCAAGGTGCTGGTGGCCGGATCTGGCGGTCAACTGGGTTCTGAGCTGCAGCGCACGGTGCCTGCGGGTGTGACTTTACTGGCCCCGCCGGAGGTGGGATTTGACCTGACCGATGCCGCGCAGGTGCAGTCTCTCATCAACAGTCTGGACCCGGACTGGATCATCAATGCCGCGGCCTATACCGCCGTTGACAAGGCCGAAGAAGACCCTGATAGCGCCTATGCAGTGAACCGCGATGGTGCGGGTTTGCTGGCCTCGGCGGCTGCTTCCAGCGGTGCCCGCCTGCTGCATATCTCGACCGACTTTGTCTTCAACGGCCAGAAAGGCAGCCCCTATCTGGTCGGTGATCAGCCTGATCCCCTAGGTGTTTATGGCGCCAGCAAACAAGCGGGTGATGAGGTGGTTTCTAAAATATTGGGTGATCGCTGTGCGATTATCCGCACCGCCTGGGTGTATTCATCCCTGGGCAATAATTTCGTGAAAACCATGTTGCGGTTGATGGGCGAACGCGACCAGTTGGGTATTGTCGCCGATCAGATCGGCTCACCCACCTGGGCTAACAGCCTGGCAAGGGCGTGCTGGCGTGCCGTGCTAAGCGACCTTTCCGGTATGCACCACTGGACCGATGCGGGTGTTGCCAGCTGGTATGATTTTGCCGTGGCCATCCATGAAGAGGCCAGCGCGCTGGGATTGCTGCCAAAACCTTGCGTGGTGAAACCCATTCGCACCGAGGATTATCCCACGCCCGCCGCCCGCCCCGCCTACAGCGTACTGGACAAGACACCCACCTGGCAGGCGCTCGGGCTGGAGGGTGAGCATTGGCGCTCGGCCTTGCGCAAGATGCTGGCGGAACTGTAGATTTTTGAACTATCCCCTGAATTAAGACCCAGATGAAGCCATGACTGAATCAACCCAAGCTTACTCACCCGAAAAACTCCTGGTAACCGGCGGCGCTGGATTTATCGGGGCCAATTTTGTGCACTACTGGCTGGACACTTACCCCGAGGCCCGTGTGGTGGTGCTGGATGCGCTGACCTATGCCGGCAACCGGGCAAACCTGGCCGCCTGTGAGTCGAATCCCCGGTATCGCTTTGTTCAGGGGGATATCTGCGACACGGGTCTGATCGAGGAGCTGCTGCAGGCAGAGGGCATAGATACCCTGGTGCACTTTGCCGCCGAGTCCCATGTGGATCGTTCCATTCATGGTCCGGATGCCTTTATCGAGACCAACATTACCGGCACCCACGCCTTGCTGAAGGCGGCCAAGAAGATCTGGCTGGATGGGGGCGAGGGGAGAAAACACCGCTTTCACCATGTCTCCACCGATGAGGTCTACGGCACATTGGCGAAAGATGATCCGGCCTTTGCCGAATCCCACCAGTATGCCCCGAACTCGCCCTATGCCGCGAGCAAGGCATCGTCAGATCATCTGGTGCGCGCCTATCACCACACCTATGGCCTGCAGGTGACCACCAGCAACTGCTCCAACAACTACGGTCCTTACCAGTTCCCGGAAAAGCTGATTCCGCTGGTGATTGCCAACATTCTCGATGGCAAGCCACTGCCGATCTATGGCGATGGACAGCAGATTCGCGACTGGCTGTATGTGGATGACCACAATCGCGGCATCGATCTGATCATCCGCCAGGGCCGACTGGGAGAAACCTACAACATTGGCGGCAACAACGAGTGGGCCAATATCGATATCGTCAAGCTGATCTGTCGCCTGCTGGATGAGAAATTCACAGTCGATGAGGTCATGGTCGGGCGTTTTCCAAACTCACCCCGGGTTTCCGGCAAAAGCTCGGAATCGCTGATCACCTACGTCAAGGACCGTCTCGGGCATGATCGCCGGTACGCCATAGATGCCCGAAAAATCAGTGGTGAACTCGGCTACAATCCGGTGGAGTCCTTCGAAACCGGGATACGCAAGACTCTCGACTGGTACCTGGACAATGAAGCCTGGTGGCGGGCGGTGATGGATGGCAGTTATCGCCAGTGGGTGGAGACCAATTACAGTTAGACAGTATTTATCGGCGCGCTGAGGCGCCGATATCCGGGTTCATTCGCTGCAGAACTCCTTGACGTTCTCCTCGGCCTGCTTGATACGCTCTTCGCGTTGTTCGTCGGTCAGGCGCTCATAGAGTCCTTCCGGGGTTTTAATCAGCTTGTTGCCGGCATTCTGGTAGACGCTCAGATTGTGTTTTGCTGCCGCACAGCTTTCTGCCTTGATCTTGTCGGATGCCGCCTTCTTGCGGGCCATTTCCGCCTCGTCATCCACGGCAGCCTCTGGTGTGGCTTCTTCCGGTGCGGCGCTTTGCTGCGGTTCTGGGGTCTGTGGAGCTGCGGGAGCCGAACTGGGGGCGGGCGTCACCGTCACCTCGCTGGCATTGCCATCGATGGGTGGCGTTTGCGAGTAGACCGTCGTGCCGCTTTCATCAACCCAGCGGTACATCTTGGCCTCTGCCTGGGTGGCCAGAAACAGTGTGGCGAGTGAAGCTAGTAAAAATGTGCGAGCTAACATGATGATTTCCGTATTTTTTGTAACCGATATCTAATAGTAAGCATTATGCGATACTTCTCGTCAATGGCAAGTAATAACACGCAAGCCTGGCCTAACTAATCGCCATAATCTCAATCCAGGTCGCAATTCACGGTTATTGAGCGTGGTTTTGCCCTGCGCCAAACCCTGTGCATTGTGCCATTGTTTTCCTGCTACAGGTGCCGATCAAACGGTAACTCAAACGGTAACTCCCTTGACCTGTAACGGTAATATTAGTAATTTGCATAGTTTCAATCTTTCCCCTAGGTCACAAGAATCAGATAGGGTTTTTCCAGGCCAGTCTCTGGGAGGTTATAACGTGGAATTAAGTGGTGCCGAGATCGTCGTTCAGTGTCTGAAAGACGAGGGCGTAGAGCATGTGTTTGGTTATCCTGGGGGTGCTGTACTGCACATCTACGATGCGATTTTCCAGCAGGAGGATGTCAAGCATATTCTGGTGCGGCATGAGCAGGCAGCGACTCACGCGGCGGACGGTTATGCGCGATCAACGGGTAAGCCGGGTGTCGCGCTGGTGACCTCGGGTCCGGGCGCGACCAATGCGGTGACCGGCATCGCCACGGCCTACATGGATTCCATCCCGATGGTGGTGCTCACCGGCCAGGTGCCGACGCCCTTTATCGGCAGCGACGCCTTTCAGGAGGTCGATACCATTGGTATCACCCGTCCCTGCGTCAAGCACAACTTCCTGATCAAGGATGTTCGCGACATTGCCGAGACGATGAAAAAGGCCTTCTATGTGGCGACTTCCGGACGGCCCGGGCCTGTGGTGGTGGATATCCCCAAGGATATTACCGATCCCAATGTGAAGGTCACCTACGACTATCCCAAGAAAATCAGCATGCGCTCCTACAACCCGGTGACCAAGGGCCATCTGGGGCAGATCAAGAAGGCGGTTGATCTGATGCTGAGCGCCAAAAAACCGGTGTTCTACACGGGCGGTGGTGTGGTGATTGGCGATGCCTCAAAACAGCTTACCGACCTGGTCAAAGAGCTGAATTACCCGATCACCAACACGCTCATGGGCTTGGGTTCCTATCCCGGCTCGGACAAACAGTTTATTGGCATGCTCGGTATGCACGGCACCTACGAAGCCAACATGGCGATGCACGAGACGGATGTGCTGATCGCTATTGGCGCCCGCTTTGATGACCGGGTGACCGGGCATGTGGCGCACTTCTGTCCGAATGCCACGATTATCCATGTGGATATCGACCCCTCGTCGATCTCGAAAAATGTACGGGTCGATGTACCGATCGTCGGTCCTGTGAAAATGGTCCTGCGCGATATGCTCAGAGTGGTGAAAGAGCACAAGAACAAGCCAAATCCGGATGATCTGAAGGTATGGTGGGAGCAGATCGAGAAGTGGCGCAGCATGGATTGCCTGCACTACGACAGCAAGAGTCCGAAGATCAAGCCCCAGTTCGCGGTTGAGACCCTACACAAGGTGACCAAGGGCGATGCCTTCGTCACTTCGGACGTGGGCCAGCACCAGATGTTTGCCGCGCAGTTCTACACCTTTGACAAGACCCGTCGCTGGATCAATTCCGGTGGACTTGGAACCATGGGTTTTGGTCTGCCTGCCGCCATGGGCGTGCAGATGGCCCATCCCAACGCGGAAGTGGCCTGTATCACCGGTGAAGCCAGTATCCAGATGTGTATCCAGGAGCTGGCCACCTGCAAGCAGCATAATCTGCCGATCAAGATCATACTGCTGAATAACGGCTACATGGGCATGGTGCGGCAGTGGCAGGAATTTTTCTACGATGGCCGCTATTCCAACTCCTATGTGGATGCGTTACCGGATTTCGTCAAGCTGGCCGAGAGTTACGGGCATGTCGGCATGAAGGTGGAAAAACCGGAAGATCTCGAAGGTGCCATGAAGGAGGCCTTTGCCATGAAGGACCGGCTGGTATTTATGGATGTGGTGATCGACCCCGAAGAGAATGTCTACCCGATGATCCAGGCAGGCAAGGGTCATCACGAGATGTATCTCCCGTCCAAAAGCGAGCTGGTGTAAGGCAATGAGACACATTATTTCTATTCTGATGGAAAATGAATCCGGTGCGCTTTCCCGGGTGGCCGGCCTGTTCTCCGCGCTGGGATACAATATCGAGTCGTTGACCGTGGCGCCCACTGAAGACCCTTCGCTGTCGCGCATGACCCTGGTGACCCGTGGCGATGAGGCAATCATCGAGCAGATCACCAAGCAGCTGAACAAGCTGATCGAGATCGTCAAACTGCTGGACCTCACAGAGGGACCGCATATCGAACGCGAGATGATGCTGATCAAGCTGAAGGCGGAACGCACCATGCGCGAGGAGATCAAGCGCCTGGTGGATATCTTTCGTGGCAAGATCATTGATGTCACCGAAACCAGCTATATCGTCGAGCTGACCGGACATACCAAGAAGCTCGATGCCTTCATAAATGCGGTGGAAAGTGATCAGGTTGTCGAGGTGGTGCGGACCGGCCCGTCCGGCATTGCCCGGGGTGCGAAAGGATTGACCCTCTGAGCATCCATCACGACCAGAGACAGCGCCCCTTTCCGCGCACTGAATTTAAATAGAAAAATCGAATATTAAAGGTAAATTGACAATGAGTTTGAACATCTATTACGACAAAGACGCCGATCTCTCCATCATCCAGTGTAAGAAAGTGGCGATCATCGGTTATGGCTCACAGGGTCATGCCCACGCCAACAACCTGAAGGATTCCGGCATTGATGTCTGCGTTGGTCTGCGACCGGGCTCTGCCTCTGCCGCCAAAGCTGAGAACGCCGGCCTGACGGTCAAGAACGTCGAAGACGCGGTCAGCTGGGCCGATGTGGTAATGGTGTTGACCCCCGATGAATTCCAGTCAGTGCTCTATCGCCAGCAACTCGAACCCAACCTCAAGCAGGGTGCAACCCTGGCTTTCGCCCACGGTTTTGCCATTCACTATAACCAGGTGGTACCGCGCGCCGATCTGGATGTGATCATGATTGCCCCGAAGGCCCCTGGCCACACGGTTCGCTCCGAGTTTGTCAAGGGCGGTGGTATCCCTGATTTGATCGCGATCTATCAGGATGCCAGCGGCACGGCGAAAGACACAGCACTCTCCTACGCCTCAGCCATCGGTGGCGGTCGCACCGGTATCATCGAAACCACCTTCAAGGACGAGACCGAAACCGATCTGTTTGGTGAGCAGGCAGTACTCTGTGGCGGTGCGGTGGAACTGGTCAAGGCCGGTTTTGAAACCCTGGTCGAGGCCGGCTATGCACCGGAAATGGCCTACTTTGAGTGTCTGCATGAGCTGAAGCTGATCGTTGACCTGATGTACGAGGGCGGTATCGCCAACATGAACTACTCCATCTCCAACAACGCGGAGTATGGTGAGTATGTAACCGGTCCCAAGGTGATCAACGAAGAGAGCCGGTGGGCCATGCGCGAGGCGCTGAGAGACATTCAGGCCGGCGAATACGCCAAGAAGTTCATTGCCGAAGGCCAGCTCGGCTATCCGTCAATGACCGCCTACCGCCGCCTCAATGCGGCCCATCCGATTGAACAGACGGGTGAGAAACTGCGTTCGATGATGCCTTGGATCAACAAGATCGTGGACAAGTCAAAGAACTGATCCCGAAACACTCTTCCTCCATATAGGGATTGAGAAAAAGGGACATACGAGAAAAGGGGTGCGCTAATCTGTTGATAAGTTCTCTCTATGTTCTATAATACCCCTTGTATCGTTAAGTCAACGATTCAAGGGGTATTTTTATCATATTGCGCGGAAAACCCCGCCATTCAGGACGGGGATGGATAGCGCGGACGGCGTAGCCGTCCTTGGTACTGGAGACCTCACAACGATTACGCAGGTGAAAAGATGACGAAACAGGTCGAACCGCGACGGGTCAAACCCGAGGCAACTCTTGAGGGTTATTTAGCCTCGATAAGCAGATAGGACCCCGTCGGCGAAATTCATAGAGGCCAGGAGGAATAACTCCAAGAACAGGCCGGATGTAAGACTGTAATCGACTATTTCTCGTCACCAGATATCACTTGGCAAGCGGGCGGTGTCCATGTAAGAGTTGCCCTAAGCTTTAAGTGATGCTTGAATGTCTTGAATCGTGATCATTAGCGCATGGTCATTGGTTGGTGATTCATAGAAACCGTGCTTGCGATAAAAATTTCTAGCATTGTCATTAAGTGTGTGAACGAGCACAGCTCGAATACCTATTACCTCAGCAGCAGATAACACTCTCAACAAAGCATCTCTCAGAAGTCCAGGGCCAATGCCTTGGCCCTGGTGCAACTTGCTTACTGCCAGACGGCCTAAAATCACAACTGGGATCGGATTGGGCATATTACGCTTTACCTTTCCTGGAGCATCATTTCTGTTAATCGCTCCTGTAGAAAGGCCATAGTATCCAATCACATGCTTTTCTTTATCGTACACGACAAAAATCCTAGCTGATCCACCTATCTTCTGGGCCTTAAGGGCTTTTTTATTAAGCCACTCATTTAAGGTCGATTTTCCGCAATCGAAAGACTCAATATCATGGTGCTCCGCCAACAGCTCTGGGGCGGAGATTACTCCCATGGTGCTTTACGATTTATGAGTTCCTTTAGACGAGGGTTTTCGACTGGAGAAGCCTCTAAGGCCGAAATGAAACGGTTAAAACGATCTTCGTCAACTGAAATCAATTGATGATCCAAAATTACTTCCTCCGCCCTTTGGATTGCTGTTTCTAGCAGGAACTCTGTGCGATTCAGATGAAGCAACTTGGCTGCTCGATCAATTAAGCTACGCACGGCTGGCTCTGCCTTCATATTAATTGGCACTGTTAGAGCCATATCCACCTCCTTTTCATGTATCTATTGTATACATAGTAGCGTGTATTCGCTGGATATACAAAAACTGCGTGCACAAATTTACCCTAGCCCCCCCCCCCCCAAGATTGGTAATGTTTGTCATTAACATTCTAGATGTGGCTGCCTGCTTACCGCATTCAATTGAATCGGCTTGCTATAGAGGCTCATTAAGCATGCTTTCTAGCAGTAATACATAAAAAAGGGGGTCGGCGTTGTTTTCAATACCGGCCCTTTTTTATATGCGGGATCTGGTAACCTCCTCTATAATCGGGACCACAGTCCTTTTCTCGAAAGATGCTGATGCCTGAAATAGAAGAGCACAAAGCCAAGCGCAACCGCGGTATCTATCTGCTGCCCAACCTGTTTACCACGGCAGCCTTGTTCAGTGGATTCTATGCTGTGCTGGCGGCGATGAACGGCAAGTTCGAGCAGGCAGCGATCGCCATCTTCGTGGCCATGGTGCTGGATGGGCTGGACGGTCGGGTGGCCCGACTGACCAACACCCAGACTGCCTTTGGTGCTGAATACGACAGTCTCTCGGATATGGTCGCCTTTGGTCTGGCGCCCGCGCTGGTGATGTATGCCTGGTCACTTCAGGGGTTGGGCAAACTCGGCTGGATGGCGGCCTTTATCTATACCGTCGGTGCGGCCCTGCGCCTGGCGCGCTTCAACACCCAGATCGGTACCGCTGACAAACGCTACTTTCAGGGACTGCCCAGTCCGGCAGCGGCGGCCATTCTGGCGGCCAGTGTCTGGGTCTCGGTCGATCATGATATTCAGGGAGACGATGTCTCTATCCTGGCCTGTGTTTTCACCATTGGTGCGGGACTGTTGATGGTCAGCAATGTGCGCTACAGCAGTTTTAAAGAGGTGGATTTCAAGGGCAAAGTGCCTTTCTTCATGATTGTTGTTGTGGCGCTCGCCTTCGGGGTGATCACGGTACAGCCCGCTGTGGTGCTGTTTCTGCTGTTTGTCGGCTATGCCCTGTCCGGACTGGTGTTGACCCTGTTCCATCTGAAACGCCGAAAGGCCGAACGGCTGGCGGCTTCACAACGTGATGCACATGATGCAGACAATAGCGATGATGCATCAGGTGAGGAAAGCTGACGCAGGCGGCCGGACAAGACGCGCTTGGCATTTGCAAAACCATGGGTTATATTCGGGCATACGAGCTAAATGAACGCCATGAATATCTACGACGCACAATTCACCCAGCCAACTGCCCGATCTGCGGCAACGGCTTCCGTGCGTCTGCCTGCCAGCCTGCTACTCCTGTCTCTACTGCGACTGCTGCCCTGAGGGGCGACATAACACACACGCCCTGGCGGGGGCTAAATCACGC
The DNA here is from genome assembly GCA_002869585.1 of Sedimenticola sp. GTDB lineage: Bacteria > Pseudomonadota > Gammaproteobacteria > Chromatiales > Chromatiaceae > BM503. The sequence continues at coordinate 443 of PKUO01000016.1, read as the reverse complement.
AACAATCCGATTTGACGAATTTGTACCAAGACCCTGCAATCCGTGCTGTGGTCTGGAGAGGGAATAGCATCATGAGCAACCCAGAAAAATTGATTATCTTCGACACGACCTTGCGCGATGGCGAGCAGAGTCCGGGCGCCTCCATGACCAAGGATGAGAAACTCCGCATCGCCAAGGCGCTGGAGAAGATGCGCGTGGATGTGATCGAGGCCGGTTTTCCCATTGCCAGTCCCGGTGATTTCGACGCCGTGCAAGCGGTGGCACGCACCGTCAAGGACAGTACCATCTGCGGTCTCGCACGTGCGCTGGAAAAGGATATAGACCGGGCGGGGGAAGCGCTGGCCGAAGCCAATTCCGGGCGTATCCATACCTTTATCGCCACCTCGCCGATTCACATGCAGCAGAAGTTGCGCATGAGTCCGGATCAGGTGGTGGAGCAGGCC
>PKUO01000039.1 GCA_002869585.1 Sedimenticola sp. | reverse complement strand
TGGTAATCGCCGCGGTCAGCGTGGTCTTGCCATGGTCAACGTGACCAATGGTTCCCACGTTTACGTGCGGTTTTTTGCGTTCGAATTTTTCCTTGGACACGGCTCTCTACCCCTTAAGGATTACTGTTTCTTAGTCACGGCTTCGGCAATACTCGCCGGAACCTCATTGTATTTTGCGAATTCCATGCTGTAGGTCGCACGACCCTGGGTCGCGGAACGCAGATCAGTTGCGTACCCGAACATCTCAGACAATGGAACTTCGGCTCGAATCTGCTTGCCTGATGGCGAGTCATCCATGCCCTGCACCAGACCACGACGCCTGTTCAGGTCACCCATCACATCGCCCATATAGTCTTCCGGAGTTACCACTTCCACCTTCATGATGGGCTCGAGCAGTACTGGCTTCGCTTTTGCGGCGCCTTCCTTGAAACACATGGACCCGGCAATTTTGAAGGCCATTTCGTTAGAGTCCACGTCATGGTAAGAACCGTCATAGATGGTTACCTTGACGTCGACCACCGGATAACCTGCAATCACACCATTCTGCATCTGCTCCTGGACACCCTTGTCCACTGCAGGAATATATTCCCGCGGAACCACACCACCCACGATGGCGTTGACGAATTCATAGCCGGCGCCTGGCTCTTGTGGCTCAATCCGCAGATAGACGTGACCGTACTGACCTCGACCACCGGACTGGCGTACAAACTTGCCTTCCTGCTCAACGGTGGTACGAATGGTTTCGCGGTAGGCAACCTGGGGCGCGCCCACGTTCGCCTCAACCTTGAATTCACGCTTCATGCGATCAACGATGATCTCAAGATGCAGTTCGCCCATACCAGCAATAATGGTCTGGCCAGACTCTTCATCAGTGGATACGCGGAAAGAAGGATCTTCCTGCGCCAACTTGGAAAGTGCGATACCCATCTTTTCCTGGTCGGTCTTGGTCTTCGGCTCTACCGCAACCGCGATTACCGGCTCAGGGAACTCCATGCGCTCAAGCGTAATCACGTCATTCAGGGCGCACAAGGTATCACCTGTTGTGACATCCTTCAGGCCAACCGCGGCGGCGATATCGCCTGCGCGCACTTCTCTGATCTCTTCACGAGAGTTGGCATGCATCTGCAGAATACGACCGATACGTTCTTTCTTGCTCTTCACCGGATTGAAAACGCTGTCGCCGGACGAAAGCACACCGGAATAGACACGGAAGAAGGTCAGGGTACCCACAAACGGGTCGGTGGCAATCTTGAATGCCAATGCAGCAAACGGCGCGCTGTCGCTGGATGGGCGAGACGCTTCTGTTTCGGCCGCATCATCGAGAATACCGGTAATGGCAGGCACATCGGTAGGAGCAGGCATATATTCAATCACCGCATCCAGCATCGCCTGAACACCCTTGTTCTTGAAGGCAGAGCCACAGAACATCGGGGTAATTTCATTATTCAGCGTACGCTGGCGTATGCCTTTCTTGATCTCGGCGACAGTGAGGTCACCTCCTTCAAGATACTTCTCCATAAGTTCTTCATTGGCCTCGGCTGCTGCCTCAACCATGTGCTCACGCCACTCATTGGCAAGGTCAACCAGGTCTTCTGGAATATCCTTCTCAACGAAGGTCATTCCGCGATTCTCTTCATCCCAGAAGATAGCCTTCATCTTGACCAGATCGACGACACCCTTGAAATCTTCTTCAGCGCCGATAGCGATCTGCATTGGAACGGGATTCGCGGCCAAACGCGTCTTTACCTGATTGACAACACGCAGGAAATTGGCACCCATACGGTCCATCTTGTTGACGAAAGCCAAGCGAGGAACGCGGTACTTGTTGGCCTGACGCCAAACAGTCTCTGATTGAGGCTCAACACCACCAACGGCGCAGAAGACGGCGCAGGCGCCATCAAGCACACGCAGGGAGCGCTCTACCTCGATAGTGAAATCAACGTGTCCAGGGGTATCGATAATGTTGATGCGGTGCTCTGGAAACTGCTTATCCATGCCGCTCCAGAAACAGGTGGTCGCAGCGGAGGTAATGGTAATACCACGCTCCTGCTCCTGCTCCATCCAGTCCATAGTCGCAGCACCATCATGCACCTCACCAATCTTGTGAGATACACCAGTGTAATAGAGTACACGCTCGGTCGTAGTGGTCTTACCGGCATCAATGTGTGCCATGATTCCGAGGTTACGATAACGCTCAATAGGTGTGCTACGTGCCACGTCTAATTCCCGTTCAACAATGTAAAAGAGCTAAAATGGTTGTTAGGTAATCAAAATTACCAGCGGTAGTGTGAGAACGCCTTGTTGGCCTCAGCCATTCTGTGCGTATCTTCACGCTTCTTAACAGCAGAACCGCGCGAATCAGCCGCGTCAGACAACTCGCCAGCCAGACGCATGGCCATTGATTTCTCACTGCGCTTTCTGGCCGCATCAATCAACCAGCGCATGGCCAGTGTATTACGACGCGCCTGACGCACTTCAACCGGCACCTGATAGGTTGCACCACCCACACGGCGGGATTTAACCTCGACCATCGGGCGTACATTTTCCAGCGCCTTCTCAAGAACTTCCATCGGCTCACCGCCGGAGCGCTCACTCATTTTATCGAGAGCGCCATACATGATGCTTTCCGCGACAGATTTTTTGCCGTCGACCATCACCATGTTGATGAATTTTGTAAGCAACTGACTTCCGAATTTCGGATCAGGGAGAATTTCACGCTTTGCGGCTACTCGTCTTCTTGCCATGACTCTCTACTCAACCTTCTGTTAATGGACCAATCAGCTCTTCGGCCGCTTGGCGCCGTACTTAGAGCGACCCTGGCGACGCTTCTCAACACCCGAGGTATCGAGACTACCGCGCACCACGTGATAACGGACACCTGGCAAGTCCTTTACACGACCGCCACGAATCAGCACCACAGAGTGCTCCTGCAGGTTATGCCCTTCACCTCCTATATAGGAGCTTACCTCAAACCCGTTCGTCAAACGCACACGAGCAACCTTACGCAGTGCCGAGTTAGGCTTCTTCGGGGTGGTGGTATATACACGGGTACATACACCACGACGCTGCGGACAGGCCTCAAGGGCCGGCACGTTGCTCTTTTCTATCTTGCGCTTGCGGGGCTTGCGCACCAACTGATTAATTGTTGCCATCTACTTCCGTCTCCGGGACGCAATTTGCGCACCCTCTCGCACCAGAAAAGCGAACAACCGACCCCTCCAGCCACAAATTTGACCGGAAAATCGATTGCTATCGAAAAACTACCCACCAGGAAACAACCGAACCTGAATATGAGCCAGATCAGACAGCCAAATTTGCATTTAGCTCGTCGAAAGAGCGCGTATTCTACGTACGCACAAAATAGGTGTCAAGCCAAAACTAAACAAAACACCCAGATATTCAACTGGAAATAAAACTCTCAACCATCTATTCCCGTGTCTGGGGCCGCAGGCTATCATCTGCGGCCCCAGATTTGCGGAAATCAGGACCGCTTTCAGCTATCCGCCGTATTCAGCGCCTGTTTGATTGCTTCTTCGACATCCTCCGCCGCCATCTCGACCTTGTTCGCACTGTCCTCCTCAACCTCCATTGTGCGACGCTGGCGCCGCTGGTTGTGGTAGGAAAGTCCGGTTCCGGCCGGAATCAGGCGTCCAACAATCACGTTTTCCTTCAATCCTACCAGAGAGTCTCCGGAGCCCCTGACAGCAGCCTCGGTCAGAACCCGCGTTGTCTCCTGGAAGGAGGCCGCCGAGATGAACGAGTCAGTCGCCAGCGATGCCTTGGTGATACCCAGCAGCATATACTCATAGAGTGCCGGCTGCTTGCCTTCGGCAATAGCCTTGTCGTTGGCCTCCTGCACGCGCATCTTTTCAGCCTGCTCGCCACGCAGATATTTGGTATCGCCCGGAGCAATAATTTCCACCTTGCGCAGCATCTGGCGGATAATCACCTCAATGTGCTTGTCATTGATCTTCACACCCTGGAGCCGGTAGACGTCCTGAATCTCCTTGACCAGGTATTCCGCCAACTCGGTAACCCCTTTCAATCTCAGAATATCGTGCGGGATCAGCTCGCCATCAGAGATCATTTCACCCTTTTCGACGTGTTCACCTTCGAACACATTGACGTGGCGCCACTTGGGGATCAGCTCTTCATGCTGCTCACCATCCGCATCGGTAATGACAAGACGTTGCTTACCCTTGGTGTCCTTACCAAAACCAACGGTTCCGGTCGCTTCCGCCAGGATCGCAGGATCTTTCGGCTTGCGGGCCTCGAACAGGTCAGCCACGCGGGGCAGACCACCGGTGATATCACGGGTTTTCGATGATTCCTGCGGGATACGCGCAATGGTGTCACCTTCCTTGATGGTGCCGCCATCCTTGACGATAACCACCGCCCCTGACGGGAGGTAGTAGTGCGCGGGGATGTCGGTGCCGGCAATATTCAGATCCTTGCCATCATCACCAACCAGCTTGACCATTGGCCGCATGTCCTTACCGGCCGATGGGCGCTGTTTGGGATCGATAATCGCCAGTGAGGCGAGACCGGTAACATCATCCACATGACTCTGAACGGAAACGCCATCGACAAACTCGACAAACTTCACCTTACCCGCCACCTCGGTAATTACCGGGTGAGTGTGCGGATCCCAGGTGGCGACCATCTGGCCGCCCTCGACGGCATCGCCGTCGTTAGCGAGAATCTGCGCACCATAGGGCACCTTGTAGCGCTCACGCTCACGTCCGACCTCGTCAACAACCGTCAACTCACCCGAACGGGATACTGCCACGAGGTGGCCACTGTGATGCTCTACGGTCTTGATGTTATGCAGACGCACGATGCCCGGCGTCTTGACCTCAATACTGTTGACTGCCGCAGCTCGTGACGCCGCACCGCCGATATGGAAGGTACGCATGGTGAGCTGTGTACCTGGCTCGCCGATTGACTGTGCAGCGATAACGCCGACTGCTTCACCCATGTTGACCTGATGTCCACGGGCCAGATCACGGCCATAACACTTGGCGCAGACACCGACCCGCGCGTCACAGGTGATCGCGGAGCGAACCTTGACATGATCGATACCAGCCTCTTCAAGAAGCTCTACCCAACCTTCATCCAGCAGCGTGCCTGCCTCGCAAACCATTTCATCACTACCCGGACGGTAAAGGTTTTCGACGACAACCCGTCCAAGAATACGCTCCCTGAGTGCCTCAACAACGTCACCACCCTCGATGATAGGCTGCATCCACAGACCATTTTCCGTGCCGCAATCCTCTTCCAGCACGACCATGTCCTGGGCCACATCGACCAGACGGCGGGTCAGATAACCTGAGTTCGCAGTTTTCAATGCGGTGTCCGCCAGGCCTTTACGTGCGCCGTGGGTGGAGATGAAGTACTGCAGTACATCAAGACCTTCACGGAAGTTGGCGGTAATCGGTGTTTCGATAATGGAACCGTCCGGCTTGGCCATCAGGCCACGCATACCGGCAAGCTGACGAATCTGGGCAGCGGAACCACGCGCACCGGAGTCAGCCATCATGAAGATAGAGTTGAAGGAGTCCTGTTCGACCTCTTTGCCTTCACGATCGATCACCCGCTCTTTACCCAGATGGGACATCATCGCCTTGGCTACCTGATCATTGGTATGCGACCAGATATCAACAACCTTGTTATAGCGTTCGCCATTGGTGACGAGACCCGAAGCGTACTGCTGTTCGATCTCTTTCACTTCACGCTCGGCTGCCGCCAGAATCACTTCCTTCTCATCCGGAATGATCATGTCGTTCATACCGATGGAGACGCCCGCCTTGGTAGCCAAACGGAAGCCCATGTACATGATCTGGTCAGCGAAAACCACACTCTCTTTCAGACCTACGCGACGATAGCAGGCATTGACCAGATTGGAGATAGAACGCTTGTCCATCGCCTTATTGATCAGGTCAAACGACAAGCCCTTGGGCAGAATGCTCGAGAGCAGGGCACGGCCAACCGTGGTATCCACAACCTTGTTTGTCTCGATCAACTCGCCGTCTTCATCCTTGACGAAATCGCTCAGCCGCACCTTACAGCGCGCCTGCAGTTCAACATTGCGACTTTCGTAGGCGCGATGCACCTCGTCGATATTGGAGAACATCATGCCCTCGCCCTTGGCGTTGACACGTTCACGAGTCATGTAATAGAGACCGAGAACCACATCCTGGGATGGCACGATGATGGGATCACCATTTGCCGGCGAGAGGATGTTGTTGGTTGACATCATCAGGCTGCGCGCTTCCAGTTGCGCCTCGATTGACAGCGGTACATGCACCGCCATCTGGTCGCCGTCAAAGTCCGCGTTGAATGCAGTACAGACCAACGGATGCAGCTGAATCGCCTTACCCTCGATCAGTACGGGTTCGAATGCCTGAATACCGAGCCTATGCAGTGTCGGCGCACGGTTGAGCATGACCGGATGCTCGCGAATCACCTCTTCGAGAATATCCCAGACCTCACCGGTGCCGCGCTCGACCAGTTTCTTGGCGGCCTTGATCGTGGTTGCCAGGCCGCGCAGTTGCAGCTTGGAGAAGATAAACGGCTTGAACAGTTCCAGTGCCATCTTCTTCGGCAAACCGCACTGATGCAGTTTCAGTGTCGGGCCCACAACGATGACCGAACGACCTGAATAGTCGACACGTTTGCCTAGCAGGTTTTGACGGAAACGTCCCTGCTTGCCCTTTATCATATCGGCCAGTGATTTCAACGGGCGCTTGTTGGTGCCGGTGATAGCGCGACCACGACGACCATTGTCCAGCAACGCGTCCACCGACTCCTGCAGCATACGTTTTTCGTTACGCACGATAATATCCGGCGCATTAAGATCCAGCAGACGCTTGAGACGGTTGTTACGATTGATTACGCGACGATAGAGATCGTTCAGATCGGAGGTCGCGAAGCGACCACCGTCCAGCGGCACCAACGGACGCAACTCCGGTGGCAGCACCGGCAGGACAGTCAGAATCATCCACTCGGGTCGGTTTCCGGAATCGTTCAGTGACTCGATTAGTTTGAGCCGCTTGCTCAGTTTTTTGAGCTTGGTCTCGGAATTGGTGCTGACGATATCCTCGCGCAGGGTCTCGATTTCACGCGTCAGATCCAAGGTACGCAGCAATTCGTAGACAGCCTCGGCACCCATGCGCGCATCGAATTCATCGCCGTTTTCTTCAATCGCCTCGAGATACTGTTCATCGGTCAGAAGCTGACCGCGATCCAGCGGCGTCATGCCCGGATCAACCACCACGAAAGATTCGAAGTAGAGTACGCGTTCGATATCGCGCAGGGTCATGTCCAGCAGCAGACCGATGCGCGACGGCAGCGACTTCAGAAACCAGATGTGCGCGACCGGGCTGGCCAGTTCGATATGCCCCATGCGCTCGCGGCGCACCTTCTGCAGCGTCACTTCCACGCCACACTTTTCGCACACCACGCCGCGGTGCTTCAGTCTTTTATACTTTCCGCACAGACATTCGTAGTCGTTGACCGGGCCAAAAATCTTGGCGCAGAACAGACCATCGCGCTCAGGCTTGAAGGTTCTGTAGTTAATGGTCTCTGGTTTTTTGACTTCGCCAAAAGACCAGGAACGAATCATGTCGGGAGAGGCCAGGCCGATACGGATGGAATCGAAATCCTCGCTCTGCCCCTGCTGCTTCAGAATTTTCAGTAGATCTTTCAAGATCGTTTCTCCTGCAATCGGGTCCTAGATGTTCACTGCTACGGTTACCGGATTCACACCCGGACCCTTACTCCCGTTCCAGCTCGATGTTAATACCCAGCGAGCGGATCTCTTTAACCAGTACATTGAAGGATTCCGGCATGCCGGCCTCCATGCGATGATCGCCATCAACGATGTTTTTGTACATCCGGGTTCGCCCGGTGACATCGTCCGACTTCACGGTCAGCATCTCCTGTAGCGTATAGGCGGCACCGTATGCCTCCAGCGCCCAAACTTCCATCTCACCGAAGCGCTGACCGCCAAACTGTGCCTTACCACCCAGCGGTTGCTGGGTAACCAGGCTGTACGGACCGGTCGAACGCGCATGCATCTTGTCATCAACCAGGTGATTCAGTTTCAGCATGTACATGTATCCCACGGTGACCGGGCGATCAAATTCTTCGCCGGTACGTCCGTCATACAGTGTGGTCTGGCCGCTTTCCGGCAGGTCCGCGAGCTTCAGCATGGCCTTGATCTCATCTTCCGAGGCACCGTCGAAGACCGGGGTCGCCATCGGTACACCACGCTTCAGATTGGTGGCCAGTTCAACCACTTCCTGATCGCTGAATGAGGCGATATCCTCTTTCTTGCCGCTGGTGTTGTAGACCTCTTCGAGAAACTTGCGCATCTCGACAATTTTGGCCTGCGCCTCCAGCATCCGGCCGATCTTGCGACCGAGACCTGTGGCAGCCCAGCCAAGATGGGTCTCGAGCACCTGCCCCACGTTCATACGCGAAGGGACACCAAGCGGATTGAGTACAATATCGACCGGCTCGCCATCTGCGGAAAACGGCATGTCCTCAACAGGAACAATGGTGGAAATAACACCCTTGTTACCGTGACGCCCGGCCATCTTGTCACCCGGCTGAATGCGGCGTTTGACCGCCACATATGCCTTGACCATTTTCAGCACACCCGGGGCGAGATCATCGCCTGTGGTCAGCTTGCGCCGTTTCTCTTCAAACTTTTCGCGGAAGCTCTCACGCTGCTGCTTGATCTGCTCGGATATAGCCTCAAGCTGTGCGGCGGCCTCTTCGTTGCGCAAACGTATTTCAAGCCAACGATCTCGATCCAGCTCACTCAGGTAGGCCTTGGTAATTTTCGAACCCGCCTTGAGTTGGGCAGGGCCGCCATCAACGACCTTGTTCAGCAGCATCTTCTCGACACGATCAAAGGTGTCGTCTTCCATGATACGCAGCTGGTCGTTCAAATCCTGGCGCACGCGATCCAGTTCGGCATTTTCGATCTGCAGCGCACGGGCATCCTTCTCCACGCCATCGCGGGTGAATACCTGAACGTCGATTACCGTTCCGACCATGCCCGAAGACATGCGCAGAGAGGTATCTTTTACATCAGCCGCCTTCTCACCAAAAATGGCGCGCAGCAGTTTCTCTTCCGGGGTTAGCTGGGTTTCGCCCTTCGGCGTTACCTTACCGACCAGGATATCGCCCTCTTTCACCTCAGCGCCGATATAAACGATGCCGGACTCATCCAGCTTCGCCAGCGCAGCTTCACCCACATTCGGGATATCACCGGTAATCTCTTCCGGCCCGAGCTTGGTGTCGCGAGCCATACAGGTCAGCTCTTCGATGTGGATCGTGGTGAAACGATCCTCCTTCACCACCCGCTCGGATACGAGAATGGAGTCCTCGAAGTTGTAGCCATTCCAGGGCATGAACGCGACGCGCATGTTCTGTCCCAGCGCCAGCTCACCCAAATCGGTGGAGGGGCCATCGGCAAGCACGTCGCCACGAGCGATCTGATTACCCGGCATCACCAGGGGACGCTGATTGATACAGGTATTCTGATTGGAACGGGTGTATTTGGTGAGATTGTAGATATCCACACCAGATTCACCTGCCTCGGTCTCATCGTCGTTGACACGCACGACGATACGCCCGGCATCCACGGAATCGACCAGACCACCGCGTCGGGCAACCACGGTCACACCCGAGTCAACGGCAACTGCACGCTCCATGCCGGTTCCCACCAACGGCTTTTCGGCCCGCAGTGTCGGGACTGCCTGACGCTGCATGTTTGATCCCATCAACGCGCGGTTGGCGTCATCGTGCTCGAGGAACGGAATCATCGATGCAGCCACCGAAACGATCTGCTTCGGCGAGACGTCCATGTACTCAATGCGATCAGGGGACGACAGGGTAAACTCATTCTGATGACGACAGGAGACCAGATCCGCGGTCAGACGATTCTTTTCGTCCAGTGCGGTATTCGCCTGGGCGATTACATAACGCCCCTCCTCGATCGCCGAGAGATAGTGAATCTCATCGGTCACCACGCTGTCGGTGACGACACGGTATGGTGTTTCCAGAAAACCGTAATCATTGGTTCTGGCATAGACCGCCAGTGAATTGATCAGACCAATGTTCGGACCTTCAGGGGTCTCGATTGGACAGACGCGACCATAGTGAGTCGGGTGTACGTCACGCACCTCGAAGCCGGCGCGCTCACGCGCAAGACCGCCAGGCCCGAGCGCCGACACGCGCCGCTTGTGGGTGACTTCCGACAGCGGATTGTTCTGATCCATGAACTGCGACAGCTGGCTCGAGCCGAAAAACTCTTTGATTGCAGCAGAAACTGGCTTGGCGTTGATCATCTCCTGTGGCATCAGGCCTTCGGATTCAGCCAGGGTAAGGCGCTCTTTGACGGCACGCTCGACACGCACCAGTCCGACACGGAACTGGTTCTCGGCCATCTCGCCGACGCAACGAATGCGACGGTTGCCCAAGTGATCGATATCATCGACCATGCCCCGTCCATTACGAATATTGATCAGCTCTTTGAGAACATCAACGATATCCTCGTTTGAGAGAATGCCTTCACCTGTCACCTCATCCCGACCCAGACGCTTGTTGAATTTCATGCGTCCTACAGCGGAAAGATCGTAACGGTCGGCGCTGAAAAACAGGCCGTTAAACAGGTTTTGGGCGGCGTCCTTGGTGGGCGGCTCGCCCGGACGCATCATGCGATAGATCTCAACCTGCGCTTCAAGCTGGGTGGTTGTCGAGTCTATATTCAAGGTGCTCGAGATATAGGGACCCTGGTCAAGATCATTGGTGAAGATGGTTTCCAGCTTCTTGACGCCCTTATCCAGCAACACCTCAAGCAATTCCTGGGTGATCTCGTCATTGGCATTGGCCAGCAATTAGCCCGTCTCGGTATCGACAATATTGTGCGCGAGCACCTTGCCATGCAGAAAATCAAACGGGGCTTCCAGAGACTTCAGGCCGGCTTTTTCAAGCTCACGGATGTGACGCTGGGTCACCCTGCGTCCCGCCTCAACGACAACCGTCTTGCCTACCTTGATATCAAAGGTGGTGGTTTCGCCACGCAGACGTTCGGGCACGAGATCCAGCTTGGTGCCTTTTTTGGTCAGCGTGAAAGAGTCGGTGTCAAAAAACATCGCCAGAATCTGCTCGGCATCATACCCAAGCGCCCGGAGAATGATGGTCGCAGGCAATTTACGACGACGATCGATACGCGCGAAAACGGCGTCTTTCGGATCAAACTCGAAATCGAGCCAGGAGCCACGATAGGGAATCACTCGCGCGGAAAACAGCAGCTTGCCTGAGCTGTGGGTTTTACCCTTGTCATGGTCGAAGAATACGCCAGGCGAACGATGCAGCTGGGAGACGATCACGCGCTCGGTACCGTTGATCACAAAGGTACCGTTATCCGTCATCAATGGGAGTTCACCCATGTAGACTTCCTGCTCGCGAATATCCTTGACGACTTTCGAACCGGCCGGCGCCTCCTTGTCATAAATGACCAGACGCACCAGAACGCGTAGAGGCGCAGCGTAGGTAGCCCCACGCAGTTGACACTCGCGCACATCGAACGTCGGCTCGCCCAGGCGATAGCTGACGTACTCGAGCATGGCATTTCCAGAGTAACTCTCTATTGGAAATACAGATTTGAATGCCGCATGAAGACCCACGTCCTGACGCTCTTTTGCAGACTTGTCTGCCTGCAAAAAACCACGGTATGAGTCGATTTGTGTCGCCAAAAGAAAAGGTACTTCCAGAATACTCGGACGCTTTCCGAAATCCTTACGAATACGCTTTTTCTCGGTGAAAGAATAGGCCATGTTGCCGTCCCTCGGTTTCAAAGGCGTAAAAAAGATCTAATGATCTCCCTTAAAACTAAAGAAAGTTTTAATTTTACCAGCTAAAATTCCGTGCCGGCGTTACTTCCCTGCTGCTGTATTCCTACCCGACAACCCCGTCAGGTTTATGCAAACCACTTATCGAAACAAGTGGGCAGAATGCAGATATCGCTTTCTATATGTAATGGTTTTTTGAAAAAGGTTATTCATTTAACCCTTTTCAAAAAACCGCTCTCAAGCGGGAAAAGGCCGGTGGCAAATAGCCACCAGCCCAAACCTACTCAAGGCAATGCAAATACCGAATACAAGAATAATTACTTGATTTCGACAGTGGCACCAGCCTCTTCCAGCTGCTTCTTGACATCTTCGGCTTCTTGTTTGGAAACACCTTCCTTCAAAGTAGTCGGAGCGCCTTCTACAGCATCTTTAGCTTCTTTCAAACCCAGTCCGGTAACACCGCGTACTGCCTTGATGACACCAACCTTGTTGGCACCGAAAGAGGCCAGAACAACGTCGAACTCAGTCTGCTCTTCAGCAGCAGCGGCATCGCCGGCAGCCGCCGCAGGTGCAGCAGCAACAGCTGCAGCAGCAGAAACGCCAAACTTATCTTCCATTGCGGAGATCAGTTCAACGACGTCCATAACGGTCATGTTGGCAATAGCCTCAAGGATATCGTCTTTAGAAACGGCCATTGTAAAACTCCTGATAACTTGTTAGCACAAAAAATAAAATTAAAGTGAAAGCGTCCTATGCCGCCTGCTTCGCATCGCGAACAGCTGCGATGGTACGGACCAGCTTGCCCGGAACCTCGTTGATGGTACGGGCCAACTTTTCTGTCGGTGCTTTCATGACCGCCATCAGCAAGCTGATAGCCTGATCGTAGGTAGGCATCTTGGCGAGGGTGTCAAGGTCGGACGCTGCCAACAATTTACCCCCGATAGCGGCCATTTTTACGACCAGTCGATCATGTCCCTTTGAAAAGTCTTTGATCACGCGGGCTGCAGCACCCGGATCGTCCATAGAGAAAGCCAGAACGAGAGGACCCGTCATGTCTTCCTGCATACAGGCGAAATCGGTACCTTCAACAGCACGGCGAGCGAGCGTATTCTTGATTACTCGCAGATAAACTCCAGATTCACGCGCCTTGGCACGTAATTCCGTCATCTCACCCACGCTCAAGCCACGATACTCGGCCGCAACTACTGAATAGGCACTGCTAGCCACTTCAGCGACTTCGGCGACGACAGCTTTCTTTTGCTCAATATTGAGTGGCACGCGTCACCTCCTGACTACGTCGGGGCAGTAAATCACCCCAATTCAAACAACAGCAACCAATGGTTGCCCTCTCTTACAAGGTGCGCTGTCATCAGGAAAAAAAACCCGAATCGAGAGCCCCGTCTGCGCAGGGAAAGATTAAGCACAAGGTGCCCCTGCGGTCTTTGACAGCAACAGTCGCAAGCGACTGCAAGCTCCAAAGTCTGTTTCGCCGACAGCCTCAGGCTGCCGGCATCTAATTACTTCATTTCCAGGGAAGCCTTGTCAACCGTCACGCCAGGACCCATGGTCGAGGAAACGGTAATCTTCTTCATGTAAATGCCTTTGGCAGCACTGGGCTTCAATTTCCTGAGGTCGTTCAACAACGCCTCTAGATTCTCTTTCAGTGCAGCAGGCTCGAAGCCTACCTTGCCAATCGTGCAATGAATAATACCGGCTTTGTCGGTACGGAAACGCACCTGACCGGCCTTGGCGTTATTCACGGCCTCAACTACGTTCGGGGTAACAGTTCCGACTTTCGGGTTAGGCATCAGGCCACGAGGACCCAGTATCTGACCCAACTGACCCACAACACGCATGACATCGGGGCTGGCGATCACGACATCAAAATCCATATTGCCTTTCTTGATGTCCTCAGCCAGATCTTCGAAACCAACAATATCGGCCCCGGCTGCCTTGGCCGCTTCAGCGTTTTCACCCTGAGCGAACACCGCTACGCGCACGGTCTTGCCAGTACCATTTGGCAGTACCGTGGAACCACGTACCACCTGGTCTGACTTACGGGGATCAACGCCAAGATTGACGGATACATCAACTGATTCGGTAAATTTGACTGTAGAGAGATCCTTCAGCAGCGTGACGGCCTCTTAAATCGGATAAAGTTTACCCACCTGCACCTTCTCTTTGATGGCGCGAATGCGTTTGGTTAGCTTAGCCATGACTTACACCCCCTCCACATCAAGACCCATGGAGCGCGCAGTACCGGCAATGGTACGCACCGCAGCATCCATATCCGCCGCTGTCAGGTCAGGCATTTTGACCTTGGCAACCTCTTCCAATTGCTCACGGTTCACCTTACCAACCTTCTTGGTGTTCGGCGTACCAGAACCTTTGGGGATGCCCGCCGCCTTGATCAACAGCACTGCGGCCGGGGGGGTTTTGGTGATAAAGGTGAAGCTTCTGTCCGCGTAGACGGTGATAACCACGGGAATCGGCAGACCCTGCTCCAACTCCTGGGTCTTGGCATTGAATGCCTTACAGAACTCCATGATATTGACGCCATGCTGACCCAGTGCAGGGCCGACTGGCGGACTCGGGTTGGCTTTACCAGCCGGAACCTGAAGCTTGATATAAGCTTGAATTTTCTTAGCCACAATCTTCTCCTAAGTGGGTACAAACGCCTTGCGGCTCCCCTGATACAAAAACCGGTGTAAACACACCACTCGGCAACACATAGTTACCGAAAAAAAATCTATCAGCTTTTTTCGACCTGTCCGAACTCGAGGTCAACCGGTGTGGAGCGACCAAAGATCAGCACCGACACCTTGAGTCGGCTCTTCTCGTAATCAACATCCTCAACAACACCGTTGAAGTCATTGAATGGCCCATCGGTGACACGCACAACCTCACCCGGTTCAAACAGAACTTTCGGACGCGGCTTCTCGACGCCTTCCTGAACACGCTGCAGAATGGCGTCCGCCTCTTTTTCGGAAATCGGCGCTGGCCGGTCACCCGTACCACCGATAAAACCCATCACCTTCGGACAATCCTTGACCAGATGCCAGGTTTCGTCAGTCATATCCATGCGCACCAGGACATAACCCGGAAAGAACTTGCGCTCGCTCTTACGCTGCTGGCCAGCACGCATCTCTACCACCTCTTCGGTGGGCACCAGAATCTCTTCAAAAAAATCGGACATCCCAAAGCGCTTGATACGCTCCTCGAGAGAGCGCTTGACCTGCGCCTCTAATCCCGAATAGGCATGCACTACATACCAACGCTTTGCCATAGCTAACTCCCTATCCGGTAACGCCACGCACGATGGCCATCAACAGCATGTCGAACAGCCAAAGGACAATACCCATAATCAGAACCATGACGAAAACAATCAGCGTTGTCTGAATTGTTTCCTGACGGGACGGCCAAACCACTTTCCTGACTTCGGCACGTGAGGCGACAGCAAAATCCCAGACATTACGACCTGGCACCGATTGCAGCGCTACAAAAGCAGCGGCACCCACAATCGCCAGCAACCCAAGGATACGGACCCACAACGGCTGCCCTTCCAGATAGTAAAACACAGCTATACCACCGGTCAGCATCAGCACTGACAACAGCAGTTTAACCGTGTCCATCGTAGAACTTTCGACTTCTGTTTTTGCGTTCATTACCTGCCACAGCACCTAATCAGGCGCCTTAAATAATGGCAGGCCAGGAGGGACTCGAACCCCCAACCTGCGGTTTTGGAGACCGCTGCTCTACCAATTGAGCTACTGGCCTAAATCTTTACCCAAATCCAGATCATCAACGAGTCACGGGCCAGTCATCGACTGGCCCGTAAACCCAATCAACCGCAATACCGAAAAAAGGTATTACTCAATGATCTTGGAAACCACGCCGGCGCCAACTGTACGACCACCTTCGCGGATTGCAAAGCGCAGACCTTCTTCCATAGCGATCGGCGCAATTAG
>PKUO01000042.1 GCA_002869585.1 Sedimenticola sp. | reverse complement strand
GTGAGAGGATTCGAACCTCCGGCCCCTGCCTCCCGAAGGCAGTGCTCTACCAGGCTGAGCTACACCCCGAATACTAGTTTTTGCGTGCTACAGAGAAGTCGGCTATGGCGGCAAGTGCATCCCGGTAGAGTGAGGGTGGGAGTGCTGAGAGTGCCTGTTTTGCCTTGTTTGCTTCTTCTGCGGCAAGGCGCGAAGTGTACTCGATAGCGTCAGTCGATTCAATGGCGGACATGACGGTTTCGATATACTCCCGGCCCCCTTTTTCAATCGCCTCGCGAAGCGCTGCCTTTTGCTCCGGGGTACCGGTTTGCATGGCGCGGATGATCGGTAGCGTGGGTTTGCCCTCGGCCAGGTCATCGCCGATATTTTTACCGATATCTTCACTGGAGGGGCTGTAGTCGAGGGCGTCGTCGATGATCTGGAAGGCGATACCCAGGTGCAGGCCATAGGCGGCCAGCGCCTCTTCCTGCTTTTTACTGCCCTGACACAGCACAGCGCCAAGTTGCGCGCCGGCCTCGAACAGGGTGGCGGTTTTGCGCAGAATCACTTCCCGGTATTTGCTTTCATCGGTGTCCGCATCGTGGCAGTTGAGCAGTTGCAGCACTTCGCCTTCGGCGATGCGGTTGGTGGCGTGGGAGAGAATCTCCATGATCCTCATCATGTTCACTTCCACCATCATTTCGAAGGCGCGGGAGTAGAGGAAGTCGCCTACCAGCACGCTGGCGGCATTTCCCCAGACGGCATTGGCGGTGTCGCGGCTGCGCCGCATATCGGATTCATCGACCACGTCGTCATGCAGCAGGGTGGCAGTGTGGATGAATTCGATGACGGCCGCCAGGTCGATGTGTCGGTCGCCCTGGTAGCCGAGCGCACGGGCCGCGAGGAGCACGATCATCGGTCTCAGCCGCTTGCCGCCGCTGTTGACGATGTAGTGGCCAATCTGATTGATCAGGACAACATCCGAGCTGAGGCGATCGATGATCAGTGAATTGACGTTATTCATATCGTCCGCGATCAGTTCACGGATAGTATTGATATCCATCGATTTCTCTGTAAGCCCCGGTCAGATGTTGTTATTGTCAAGGAATGGAGCATGCTAGGAGGGCTGTTTGCAACTGTCAAGCGGGAGGCGGTACGATCCTCCTCTTGGGAAACGGGCCGCCGTTTTTTCTGCAAATTAGGTTTGACCTGTAGGGGGTTCGAAGGTAGAATTCCGCCTCTTTCGTTGGCGCATATCGGGTTTTGCGTCAAAAATAGCAGATTTTATGCGGAGATTTGGTATGTATGCCGTAATTCAGACCGGGGGTAAGCAGTACCGGGTTTCCGAAGGTGACACCCTTAAGGTCGAAAAGCTCGGTGCCGATGAAGGCGCTTCTGTAGAGCTTGACAAGGTTTTAATGGTCGCCAACGGTGACGATATTAAAGTTGGGACCCCTTATGTTGACGGCGGTAAGGTAACGGCTACCGTCAAGTCGCATGGCCGGGGCAATAAAGTGAATATCATCAAGTTCAGGAGACGCAAGCACCACATGAAGCGTCAGGGCCACCGCCAGTGGTACACGGAGCTTGAGATTACCGGAATCAGCGCTAGCTGAAAGGCAGGTTAGAGCATGGCACATAAGAAAGCAGGCGGTAGTACTCGTAACGGCCGCGATTCAGAATCGAAACGCCTTGGCGTAAAAGCGTTCGGTGGTCAGACCGTTTCAGCCGGCAGTATCATCATCCGTCAGCGCGGTACCCGCTTCCACGTTGGTAACAACGTCGGCTGCGGCAAGGACCATACCCTGTTCGCGAAGGCAGATGGTGTTGTCAAGTTTGAGGTCAAAGGCCCCAAGAACCGCAAGTTTGTGAGCGTGGTTCCGGCCTGATCGCGCCAGACAGCTGTATCGCAAGGGCCTCGTCTTTTGACGGGGCTTTTTGCGTTATGGAACGATGATTTTATATAGACCGAGATCGCGATGAAATTTGTAGATGAAGCAACCATTCATGTCGAGGCTGGCAAAGGCGGTAAAGGCAGCGTCAGTTTTCGCCGTGAAAAATTCATCCCCAAGGGTGGCCCTGATGGGGGCGATGGGGGTGATGGGGGCAGTGTCTATCTGGTTGCCGATTCCGGCCTGAACACCCTGGTGGATTTCCGTCATCACCGCCGTCATCGTGCGGAAAGCGGTCAGCAGGGGATGGGGCGCAACTGTACCGGCAAGAGTGGTGCCGATCTCTACGTCAAGGTGCCTATCGGTACGCGGGTCAAGGACCTGGAGACCGAGGAGGTGATTGGCGAGGTGTTGCGCCATGGTGAGCAGTTGCTGGTTGCCCAGGGCGGCTTTCATGGCATTGGCAACGCACGCTTCAAGAGTAGTACCAATCGCACCCCTCGCCAGTTTACTCCCGGCACGCCCGGTGAGAAGCGTGAACTTCTGCTGGAGTTGATTCTGCTGGCGGATGTGGGTCTGCTCGGCATGCCCAATGCAGGCAAATCGAGCTTTATCAGCAAGGTTTCCAGCGCCCGTCCCAAGGTGGCTGACTATCCGTTTACCACCCTCTACCCCAACTTGGGTGTAGTCAGTGTCGGCTCCGAGCGCAGCTTTGTGATTGCCGATATTCCCGGGGGGATCGAAGGGGCGGCGGAAGGCGCCGGTTTGGGGATTCAGTTTCTCAAGCACCTGGATCGCACGCGGTTGCTGCTGCATCTGGTGGATATCGCGCCGATGGATGAGACTATCGACCCGGCCGATGAGGTGCAGCGGATTGTCGCCGAATTGCACAAATACAGTCCTGGCCTGGCCAGTCGTGAACGCTGGCTGGTCATGAACAAGACCGATATGCTGCTGGATGAGGAGTTGCAGGAGCGCAAGGCGCATCTCGTCAAAGCCCTGGATTGGCAGGGGCCGGTATTCGCCATCTCGGCCCTGACCGGCGAAGGTACGGCTGAGTTGCTGCAGGCGTTGATGGTGCGCCTGGATGAGTTGAAGGCGTTGGATGATCCGCTTGTTCCAGAGAAGCCGGCGGAGGATGAGGACGCCCCCTGGAATCCGCTGGAAGGGTGATAGTGCATGATCATGTCGCGAGATAAATTGCCGGCAACACGGCGCTGGGTGGTGAAGATAGGCAGCGCCCTGCTGACCGCAGATGGCAAGGGACTGGCGCGCGAGGCGCTCTCCTCCTGGGTTGAGCAGATGGCTTCCCTGGTATTGTCCGGTAATCAGCTGGTGCTGGTCTCCTCCGGCGCAGTCGCCGAAGGGATGAGCCGCATGGGCTGGCAGCAGCGTCCGACAACCTTGCATGAGCTTCAGGCAGCAGCGGCAATCGGCCAGATGGGCCTGATCCGCGCCTATGAGTCCTGTTTTCAGAAGCGTGGCCTGCACACCGCACAGGTGCTGCTGACTCATGACGATCTCACCAACCGGGTGCGCTATCTGAATGCGCGCAGCACCCTGCGTACCCTGATACAGCTTGGTGTGGTGCCGGTGGTCAATGAGAACGACACGGTCGCCAACGACGAGTTGCGCTTTGGCGATAACGATACCCTGGCGGCGATGGTCGCCAATCTGGTTGAGGCCGATCTTCTGGTGTTGCTGACCGACCAGAACGGGCTGTATGACGCCGATCCCCGTTTCAATCCGCAGGCGCGACTGATCACGGAAAGCCGGGTGGATAATCTGCTTTTGGATGAGGTTGCAGGCGACAGCGCCAGCGGACTCGGTCGTGGCGGTATGCAGACCAAGGTGCGGGCCGCACGTCTTGCTGCCCGTTCCGGGACGGCCACCATTATCGCGCCGGGGAAGGGTGAAGGGGTGCTGACACGTATTGCCCAGGGAGAATCTCTGGGAACCCTGTTGCTCCCGACCCAGGGGCCCGAGGCGTCACGCAAACGCTGGTTGGCGGGGCACATGAAGGTGCGCGGGCGCCTGGTGCTGGATCAGGGCGCGGTCCGGGTGTTGCGCGAATCCGGCAAGAGCCTGCTCGCCGTTGGAGTGAAACAGGTTTCTGGCTACTTCTCGCGTGGCGAGGTGGTCTCCTGTGTGGATGAGCGGGGAATTGAAGTGGCCCGCGGTCTGGTCAATTACGGTGCGGCGGATGCCGCCAGAATTGCCGGAATGCCCTCCAGTCAAATCAACCAGATTCTTGGCTATATCGACGAGGAGGAGCTCATCCACCGCGATAACCTGGTGCTGGTGTAG
The DNA here is from genome assembly GCA_002869585.1 of Sedimenticola sp. Lineage (GTDB taxonomy): Bacteria > Pseudomonadota > Gammaproteobacteria > Chromatiales > Chromatiaceae > BM503. The sequence goes on along the minus strand of PKUO01000042.1, from coordinate 61,560 downwards.
CCACCTCCTCAAGCCGAAAAAAAGCCCAACCTGGTTTCCCGCAATGGGTTTCCCGGTTGGGCTTTTTTGTTAGCCGTTGTCAGGGCTGATCAGATTATGAACCGGTTACATCCTTTTCTGATTCTGCAATCAGAACCGGGGCGGTCAGGTCAGCCGGCAGGTGCTTGAATTTCTTCACCAAGCCGTCCCAAAGCAGGTTGTAGAAGACCTCGCCGCGGACCAGTGCCACGCCCTCGCCAGGGATTTCATAGCTCAGGGTGCGCTCCTCGAAGGGTTTCAGGCGGGTGTCTTCACCCAGGGCGGTCGCTTCCGGAGGTGAGGCCGGTTTGCCTTCGCTGTCTGTGAGTCCATAGGCCAGGTAGGCCTGCGGGTCGCTCTTTGCCGGGTGATCTGCCGCATTGCTCCAGATTGTCTCGCCAGCTGCGTTGTAAGCCGTGACCTTAACTACGATATTGCGGAAAGGCGCGCCGGTGGGCAGGCTGTGAGGCTGCTGGTTTTTCAGAAGCAGGTTGGCAGTCAATTTGCCGGCATTGGGCGTGACTTCCATATCAAACACGATGGAGCGTTTGAGCATGCTCTGGTCATGACCGCCACCCATGGAGTGATCGGCAACCCCGTTGTTGATCGGCATATGACAGGACAGGCAGTTAACATTGGTTTTGCTCAGCGAGTACTCGTCGCCGGTTTGACAGAGGGCCACACCGTGGGGATTGTTACGCTTGTCGTGGCAACCCATGCAGGCATCGTTGGTTTTCAGTTGCTTGGGGTTGCCTTCCATCGGCAGTGAGGGAATCTCCACACCATCCACTGTGACCGCTTCGCCCAGGTGCGGGTTGGGTTTCTGTTCATCATCCGTGGCGCTGCCGCCAAACATGTCTGAGCCCTGGGAGAGTTTCGACAGACCGCGATTCATACCGGTAGGTGCTTGGATCTTGTCGGAAATCTCGTAGGATTTGAGCCCGAGTTGCATTTTTCCATCTGCACCGGTCAGTCCATTGAATTTTTTCAGGGTATGGCAGGCGATACAATTAACGCCTTCGCTATAGGCCGGCATGGCGTCCAGTTTGGTGGTTTTATCGCGTGCCGCATTGGGTGCATGACACTGCAGGCAGACCGGGTACTTGCCCGAGGCCTTGAGCACTACACCTTCCTGGGTCGGATCACCGGCGACATTTTTATAGAAGGTCGCATGGATCGGGTCTTTTATTGCGGAACTGCTGGCATGCATTGAGCCTTGCCACTGCTTGTAGATGTCCTTATGGCAGGTTTGACAGGTGTCTGCGCTGGTTTGATGCAGGGGTGTGTCTGCTGCGTATGCCGATAAAACGATACCAGTTAGTCACAAAATACCGGCAGCGAGCAGAGAAAAGGAACGGGCCACTCTCATTTTCATATGATCCTCCTAGATCAGCTTTGGCGTGCCCGGTCTAAGACCGGACTTATAATTGTTTTATTGTTTTAGAACAGTACACGGGTTTTCTGAAAATACATTGATAATTCTCAATGTATCTTAAAAAAATGTAAGATACGTTCAAACGTTGCTGTAAACAAGCTGGAGATGATGTTACCTGTGTAGTATCTGGTATTAGCTCCGAAGAAAATAATAATTGGAGGAGGAGTCGGGTCGATGGAATCCAGGCTGGGTTTTACTTGTCTATGGGGGTGGGCCTTTCTGCTGCTGTTTCTCAGCGCACCGGTTGTCGCCGAAAAAGTCAAACTAGATCCCTCCAACTGGGGGCATTCCGGCGGTGATGAGTGCGTCAGCTGCCACAAAAAGGCCTCGGCGGGGGTGGTCACGGAGTGGCAGCAAAGCGCTCATGCAGAGGCAGGTGTCAACTGTATGGACTGCCATCAGGCCAAATCCGAAGAGATCGATGCCTTCGAGCACGAGGGGCAGATTATCGCCACCATCGTCTCACCCACGGACTGTGGCCGCTGCCATGACCGGGAGTTCAGTGAGCATAAGGGCTCGGTACACTCCGAAGCTGTCGCCCTGGGCAATGCAGACCGGTCGGTACTGGGAGATAACCTGGCGGGTCCGGCGCTGACCACGAGCGGCTGTGATCAGTGTCACGGATCTGTCGTCAAGGTAAAGGGTGATGGCACGCTGGATCCTGCAACCTGGCCTAATTCTGGCATTGGCCGTATCAATCCCGACGGCTCAAAGGGGTCCTGTTCCGCCTGCCATGGCCGGCATCGTTTTTCCAAGGCGCAGGCGCGACAACCAATTGCCTGCGCCCGCTGTCATGCCAGTCCCAAATCCCCGGATCAGGCCGTATTCGACAGCTCGAAACACGGTATGGCCTATCAGGCGCATATCGGTGATATGAACCTTGACAGCGATAGCTGGAGTGCGGGGAAGGACTACTCTGCCGCCCCGACCTGCGTCACCTGTCATATGGGGGCGGCAGGGAAGGTTGCCGCGACCCATGATGTCGGCATGCGCAGCGCCTGGGGGCTGTACGGACCAGTCTCGGAACGGCAGCACCTGGTGATGTTCGAGGACGGTGACAAACGGGAGTGGCCGGTATCGGCGGATGCCCCCAAACGTGGCGCCGAAATGCAGAAGCTCGATGGCAATCCCGGCACGGTGAAGTTTGTGGCTACCCCCGATCGCAGACGGCAGGTGATGAGTGCAGTCTGCCGCGAGTGTCACAGCAAGTCCTTTGCCAATGGTTTTATGGACCAGTTCGATCAACTGGTGGAGTTGTTCAACACAAAATTTGGCGCACCTTCCCAGGCCATCATGCAGAGCCTGTATCAGCAGGGGCTGCTGACCCCGGCACCCTTTGATGAGCCGATCGAGTTCATCTACTGGGATCTTTGGCATGAGCATGGCGCCGCCGCGCGCCACGGGGCGGCGATGGCCAGTCCGGACCATAGTGCATTTGCCGGGATGTATGCTGTTGCACGCAGTTTCTATGGCGAGTTTCTGCCCCAGGTGCGGGCAGTGGCCGGTGTTGGGGCTGTTGACCTGATTCAACAACATGTCCTAAGTCAGCCTGCTCACAATTGGCTGGGCCAGCCCGATCAGGCGAGTGCAGTTCTGGGTTCTCTCCCGGACGCCACCGGGGAGCGGCGTGATGAGTAAGGCCAGCTGGTTATCGCAATATATCACCCGTCATGTACTCTTTGCCTTGATTATCGGCAGCTGCGGCGGGATCCTGTTTATCCTGTTTTTGATTGAGTTCGATCAATACACGGGTACCGAGGCATTTTGCACCAGTTGCCACTCGATGAGCTTCGCTGCCGAGGATTACCGCCAGTCCGCGCACTTCAACTCAGTCTCTGGCGTGCGGGCCAGTTGCGGAGATTGTCATGTTTCTGAAGGAATTTTTGCCGCTACCTTGGATCACGTCATGGGGGTCTCGGATCTGTGGAAACAGATATTCGGGCCGGATTATGACGATCCGGTAATCACGGCGTTGCATTTGCCGGAAGCGGCCTTTGCTGCCAGAGAGTGGTTCCTGCGCAAGGATTCAGCCACCTGCCGACGTTGCCACGAGCAGGAGGCCATCCACGGATCACGTCTACATACCAACGCCATCCATGTAGAGGATGCCAAAAATAAGAGCTGTATCGAATGTCATTACAATCTGGTGCACAGGAAGGTGCCGGATCAGAAGACCTTCAAGCGGGATGCCTGGAATCGCATGATTGAGGAAGAGTTCGGTCTGGAGGCAGGTGCCGCCGAACGACTGATGGGTGGTGAATAAGCTGGCCGGTGGATGTGCTGTTTCAGCCCCTGCTGGCTAGCGGTCGCAATTCTCAAGTTTCTTGCGCGACTTGGGTAGTACCGTGGTGATGAAGGTGCCAATGAGTATCAGCGGGGCAAATAGCAGGCAGAATATCCCGAGGACATTGAAAATCAGCGGCAGATAGAAGGCTGACGGGATGATTCCGCTTGAGATAAGGAATAGCAGTATCACCCCGGTCACCAGGAATGACGCAGAGACAATCACCCCTTCACGCATGGTTTCGCAACTTAAAAACCTCATAATGACATCCCTTCGCTTATAATCTTGGCGGTGCAAGGTGGAGACTGTAACTGCTTTGCTATTTACCCACAGCCGCAAGCTTACAATACCAGGATACTCATTGACCAGAGAAAGGGAGGCCTCTGCGCTTTATGTCAGACAGGGGATGGAACCAGGTTGGCTGTTCAATGATTACAGAGCGACAGGGATTTGCGTGTCCCCGGGAGCAGCGCGAGCACCAGAATGGCCAACAACAGGATGGGCGCCGATAGCAGGCTGAGTATTCCCAGTGTATTGATTACCAAGGAAATTCCACCCGAGTCAGCGGCCACTGAAGAGACCAGGTAAATCATCCCGACGCCAGTCAACAATAGGCCGGCAGAGGTGGTCAGTGCAATGCGCATGATTTTACAGCTAAACATCATCGTGACCCACAAACATATAAGAATATCCTTATTATCTTATATATAGCGGTTTTTTGCAAGTGCTGGTGTCTGCCGCCCGTGCAATATGTGCCTTCGTGGATGAGAATTTGCGGACATAAAAAAACCGGCTTGTGGCCGGTTTTTAAGCTACGCGGAACTGTTGTTTACAGCATTTTGATCCGCGCATTCAGACGGCTCTTGTGACGAGCGGCCTTATTCTTGTGGATAAGGCCATTGTTCGCCGCACGGTCTATCACCGGAACAGCCTGTTTGAAAGCTTCGGTAGCTGCTTCCTTGTCGCCGGCTCCAAGCGCGCTGAGTACCTTCTTCAGGTAGGTGCGCATCATGCTGCGGCGTGATGCATTGTTTTGACGATGCTTTTCAGCCTGACGTGCGCGTTTCAGGGCTTGTGCAGAGTTGGCCAAGGTGTGTCTCCCAAATAAATCGGTTTAAAGCTCAAAGAGCGCGGTATTTTGATGACATATTTTCAGTTTGTCAACATAGGATGTGCAGCCAATTGCCTGTGTACGCTATTTAGTGTCTATAATGCACCCTGTTTTTGATCCAGTTGCGGGAATTCAGGGCGGTCTATGTTCAAGTCTCTGGCCAAGGTCGGCTCAAATACCATGGTCTCGCGCGTTCTCGGCTTTGTCCGGGATCTGGTGTTGGCACACGTGTTCGGAGCCAGCGCCGGAACCGACGCCTTCTTTGTGGCATTCAAAATCCCCAATTTTCTCCGTCGCCTGTTTGCTGAAGGGGCCTTCTCGGTCGCTTTTGTGCCGGTTCTCACCGAGTACAAGGAAAAACGCAGCTACGCCGATCTGAAACTGTTCGTCGACCATGTGGCGGGCACGCTTGGGGCGGTATTGCTGGCGGTGACCATCGTCGGGGTGCTAGCCTCGCCCTTGCTGGTTATGGTGTTTGCGCCAGGTTTTTACGGGGATGAGGGCAAGTTGGCGCTGGCTTCGGACATGCTGCGCCTGACCTTTCCCTACCTGCTGTTTATCTCCCTGACGGCCTTTGCCGGGGGAATACTCAATGCCCATAATCGTTTCGGGGTACCCGCCTTTACGCCGGTGCTGTTGAATGTCGCCCTGATCAGCTGCGCCCTCTGGTTGGCGCCACTCATGGAGCGGCCGATCATGGCGCTTGCCTGGGGTGTGTTGCTGGCCGGAGTGCTGCAGCTGTTGTTCCAGCTGCCGTTTCTGCAGCAGTTGAAATTGCTGCCGCGCTTCCGTCTGGCCCCCAAGGATCCGGGTGTCATGCGCATTCTCAAGCTGATGGTGCCGGCACTGTTCGGCGTCTCGGTGACCCAGTTGAATCTGCTCCTGGATACGCTGATTGCGTCATTTCTGGTGACAGGCAGTATCTCCTGGCTCTATTACTCTGATCGCCTGATGGAATTTCCACTGGGCGTGCTGGGCGTGGCCCTGGGGACGGTGATCCTGCCGCACCTGTCACGCAAGCACTCCACCGATTCACCCCAAGGGTTCTCACAAACCATTGATTGGGGTCTGCGCTGGACCTTGCTGCTGGGACTGCCAGCGGCTGTGGGGCTGTTTTTTCTGGCCGGACCGATGATCGCTACCCTGTTCTACTCGGATGCCTTCCAGGCGAATGACGTGCTGATGTCCCAGCGCAGTCTGATGGCCTATACCCTGGGTCTGCTCTCTTTTATCATGATCAAGGTGCTTGCACCGGGTTACTATGCACGGCAGGACACGAAAACCCCGGTGCGCTACGCGGTGATCGCCATGGCGACTAACATGGCCCTGAATATTGCTTTGGTCTTTCCTCTGGCCCATGCGGGTCTGGCGTTGGCGACCACCCTGTCTGCCTCCCTCAATGCCTTTCTGCTCTATCGGGGGTTGCGGCGTGCGGGGGTCTATCAGCCCGCCGCAGGCTGGGGCAAACTCCTTGCGCAGGGCGGGGCGGCGGCCCTTGTCATGGGGTTGGTGCTTCTGTGGGGCGCGCAGGATATCCAGAGCTGGTTGGTGATGCCGGGCGTCGAGCGTGTCTGGCGCCTGCTGGGCTTGATTCTGGTGGGTGCACTGGTCTATTTTTCGGCATTATTGATCGTCGGCATTCGCCCGGGACATTTTCGTAGCAGCGAAACATGATTCGGTGTTTGCTGTTCAAGTTTCGATGGAAAAACAGGGACTTGAATCCAAAGTTCACATATAATCAACGGTTTTTGATTGGCAGCATCACTAGACGAAATCTATGCAGGTAATCCGGGGCTTACATAATCTGCGAGCAGAACACCGCGGCTGTGTGGCCACCATCGGCAATTTTGATGGTGTGCATCTCGGGCATCGTGCGGTGTTTCGGCATCTGCATGACAAGGCGCAAGAGCTGGGTCTGCCGACCACGGTGGTGACCTTCGAACCCCAGCCCCAGGAGTTTTTTGTCCCTGATCGCGCACCCGCCAGACTGACCCGCATGCGCGAGAAATTACAGGCGCTGAAAGAGGCTGGGATCGATCGCGTGGTACTTCTCGAATTCAATGCCAAGCTGGCGCGGATGGAGGCCGGGGCATTTGTTCAGGAGTTGCTGGTTGAGGGGTTGGATGTGCGCTACCTGTTGGTTGGCGATGATTTCCGTTTCGGGCGGGATCGCCAGGGCGATATCCAGCTGCTGAGACAGGTGGCGCTGGCGCACAGCTTTGGCATAGAGAACATGAACACCTTTGCGGTTGCCGAGGAGCGGGTCAGCAGCACCCGGATTCGTGAGGCGCTCGCTTGTGGGGATCTGGCCCTTGCCCAGGAGTATCTGGGGCGCCCATACCGAATTTGTGGCAGGGTGGCCCACGGGGATGCCCGGGGCCGGACCATCGGCTTTCCCACGGCGAACATCAATCTGCACCGAAAGGTCAGCCCGCTGAAGGGTGTCTATGCGGTGCGGGTGTATGGCTTGTCGGATGAGGCTTGGTTGCCTGGTGTGGCGAACATCGGCAATCGCCCCACGATCGAGGGTGACAGCCGCTACCTGCTGGAGGTGCACCTGTTTGATTTCAACCGCAGCATCTACGGCGAGCATCTGCAGGTGGAGTTTTGTAAAAAGATACGTGACGAACGGCGCTTCGAATCCTTTGATGCATTGCGCCAGCAAATAGAACATGACGCGTCGGCGGCCAGGGATTATTTTCTGGCGGGTTGACATGGCAGGGCAATTGGTGGCGAATCGCCGATTGCACATTTTATGAATTTCAGACGCGAAAAAGGCAGCAGGCCGTGACTGACTATAAGAGTACCCTAAATCTTCCAGAAACCGGTTTTCCGATGAAGGGAAATCTCGCCAACCGCGAGCCGGAAATGCTCAAGCGCTGGGAGGAGAAAAACCTCTATCAACAGATCCGCGAGGCCAGCGCAGGGCGGCCCAAGTTCGTTCTGCACGACGGTCCTCCCTATGCCAATGGCGAGATCCATATCGGCCATGCGGTCAACAAGGTGATCAAGGATATCATCGTCAAGAGCCAGACTTTGGACGGTAAGGATGCTCCCTATGTGCCGGGTTGGGACTGCCATGGTCTGCCGATTGAATTGCAGGTCGAGAAGAAGGTGGGCAAGCCCGGCGCCAAGGTGAGCGCGGCAGAATTTCGGGTCGCCTGTCGTGAGTATGCCGCCAAGCAGGTCGACAAGCAGCGCATCGACTTTCAGCGCCTGGGGGTGCTGGGTGACTGGGATAATCCTTATCTCACCATGGACTTCAAGACCGAGGCCAATATCATCCGCGCGCTCGGGCGGATCGTGGAAAACGGCCACGTGCACAAGGGCTACAAGCCGGTCCACTGGTGTACCGACTGCGGTTCCGCCCTGGCGGAGGCCGAGGTGGAGTACAAGGATAAGGAGTCAATCTCGATCGATGTGCGCTTCGAGGCCGTGGAAGACGAGGCCTTTATGGCCAGCTGCCACTCGATTCCCAATGGTCATGGCGAGGGACCCCTGTCAGTGGTGATCTGGACCACGACACCCTGGACCCTGCCGGCAAACCGCGCGGTGGCGCTCAATCCGGGGCTGGAGTATGTCGTGGTGCAGGCCGATGGCGCGCGCGGCAAGGAGCGCCTGATGGTCGCCGAGGGTCTGCTGAAAGAGACCATGGACCGCTGGAATATCGAGGAGTATCGCGTTATCGCCTACGGTCGCGGTGATGCCTTCGAGGGGCTCAAGCTCAACCACTGTTTCTACAAGCGCGAAGTGCCGATTATTCTCGGCGAGCATGTCACCCTGGAGGCCGGTACCGGCGCCGTGCATACCGCGCCAGGACATGGCCTGGATGATTATATTGTCGGTCAGCGTTATCACCTGGAGGTGGATAATCCGGTGGGCGGCGACGGCCGGTTTCTGCCGGGTACGCCGCTGTTCGAGGGTGAGCATGTGTTTCAGGCCAATGAGAAGGTGATTGATGTGCTCAAGGCGCGTGGCGCCCTGCTGCACGAGCAGCGCCTGGCGCATAGCTACCCCCATTGCTGGCGGCACAAGACGCCGATCATTTTTCGCGCAACCCCGCAGTGGTTCATCGGTATGGATCAGAAAGGGCTGCGCCAGACTGCGCTGGACGAGATCCAGAAGGTCAAATTTACCCCCGATTGGGGCAAGGCGCGTATCGAAGGCATGGTGGCGAACCGCCCGGACTGGTGTATCTCCCGCCAGCGCACCTGGGGCGTGCCGATTGCGTTGTTTATCGACAAGAAAAGTGGCGAGCTGCACCCCAGAACCGCGGAGCTGATCGAGACGGTTGCCCAACGGGTCGAGGCGCAGGGTATCGAGGCCTGGTTCGCCCTTGAGCCGAAGGACTTGCTGGGAGACGAGGCGGACCAGTACGAGAAGGTGCCGGATACTCTGGACGTCTGGTTCGATTCCGGGGCCACCCACTTTGCCGTGCTCAATCACCGGGATGATCTGCAGTTTCCGGCCGATCTATATCTGGAAGGCTCGGATCAGCACCGTGGCTGGTTTCAGTCCTCGCTGATGATCTCGGTGGCGATCAATGAGTGCGCGCCCTACAAAGGGGTGCTGACTCACGGCTTCACGGTCGATGCCGATGGCCGCAAGATGTCCAAATCGGTGGGCAATGTGGTCAGCCCGCAGAAGGTGATGAAGGTGCTGGGCGCCGATATCATTCGCCTCTGGGTGGCGGCTACCGATTACCGCGGCGAGATGAACGTATCCGATGAGATTCTCAAGCGTACGGCGGACGCCTACCGGCGCATCCGCAACACCGCACGCTTTCTGCTGGCCAACCTGAACGGCTTTGATCCGGCCGAGAACCTGCTGCCGGCGGATCAGATGATCGAACTGGACCGCTGGGCGGTGGATCGCGCCAACCGGCTGCAGCAGGAGATTATCACCGCCTATGAAGAGTACCAGTTTCATCTGATCTATCAGAAGGTCCTCAACTTCTGCATCAACGAGATGAGCGGTTTTTATCTGGATATCATTAAGGACCGCCAGTACACCACCCAGACCGACAGTCTGGCGCGGCGCTCCTGTCAGACCGCTATCTATCACATCGTTGAGGCGATGAGCCGCTGGCTGGCGCCGATTCTGAGCTTTACCGCCGACGAGATCTGGCCCTTCATACCCGGCAAGCGCAGCGCCACCATTTTTACCGAGACCTGGTATCAGGGACTGTTCGCGCTGGATCAGGGGGATGCATTTGACCGCCAGTTCTGGGACAGGGTAAGGGATGCGCGCGAGGCGATCTCCGGGGAGTTTGAGCGGCTGCGCACGGCGCGCAGCATCGGCTCCTCACTGGATGCCGAGGTCGATATCTACTGTGACGATGAACTCTACAATGAGCTGTCGAAGCTTGCCGACGAGCTGCGTTTCGTGTTCATCAGCTCCTATGCGCGGATTCATCCGCTCGCGGAAAAGCCGGAATCGGCGGTGGCAACGGAGACGGACGGGCTGTTTGTGCTGATCACGCCGTCGCAGCACCCCAAGTGCGCCCGCTGCTGGCATCACCGTGAAGATGTTGGCGCTCACGCCGAGCATCCGGAGCTCTGCGGTCGCTGTGTTGAGAATGTCACTACCGAGGGTGAAAAGCGCCAATATGCCTGATAAGGAAACAGGGCTATGTTGAACTGGTTATGGCTATCCGTGCTGGTTGTAGGATTGGATCAGGTCAGTAAACAGCTGGTCGAGTCCAGCCTGCTGGTGTACGAGACGATTCCGATTATGCCGTACTTCAATCTGACCCTGGCCTATAACGAGGGCGCGGCGTTCAGCTTTCTCAGTGACCAGGGTGGCTGGCAGCGCTGGTTGTTTGCCACGCTTGCGGCGGGCGTCAGTCTGCTGCTGGTGGTCTGGCTCAGTAAGCTGCAACGGCATGAGAAATGGGTGGCGATCGCCTTCGCGCTGATCATCGGCGGTGCGATAGGCAACCTGATCGATCGGCTGTTGTTCGGCCATGTGATCGATTTTCTCGATTTCTACTACGCCGGCTGGCACTGGCCCGCGTTCAATCTGGCCGATTCAGCGATTTCGGTCGGCGTGGCGCTGATGCTGCTGGATATGCTGTTTCATCGGCAGGATGCCTAGTTAGAGCCGCGCCTGGCCGTGAAACATCAGGGTCGGCGGCCGCTCGCTGCTCTCCCTGATCCGACTCAGGTGCGCGGTCTCCACATGCATGCGAAACACCGCCTCGGGCGGCGCGTTCAGCACTTTGGCGATGATCGCGCGGATCACACAGGCATGGGCGACGATCAGTATATGCTGGCCAGCGTGGTTTGCCACCGCCTCGCTGTAGGCCTCTCCCACGCGCTGCATGAAATCGACCACAGGCTCAGCGTCGGGTGGCCGGTGAGTGTGCGGATCATAGAAGAAGCGTTTCAGAATGTCCGGATCATCCGCCTTGAGCTGATCGGCGGATTTCCCCTCCCAAACGCCATAACCGAGTTCCTGAAAGCGAACGTCGATGGTCAGCGGTAGTGACAGTTTGTCGGCCAACTGTTCGGAAAAGGCTCGGCAGCGTGATAATGGCGAGCTGATCACCTGCGACCAGGGCGTTTCTCCGGATGCGGCGTGCCACATCTGCTGCCAGCCCTCTTCGCTCAGTGGGTCATCCTGCCGTCCCCGGTAGCGACGTCCTCCCTCTGGCGTGCCGTGACGCAGCAGATCGATCAGGGTGCTGTCTGTCATCAGCTGATCCAGTTGATCAGATAGGCGAAGCCGAGCAGACCGACCCAGATCAGGCTGGCCCGCCAGACCAGGTTGAGCGCCGATTCGGCGGCGATTGCCGGGGAGGGGAGCTCGCCGTCATCGCTCTCGTTCAGTTTCAACGCCCCCATCCCGGCGCCAGCAAGAATCGGTGCGCTGCTGTCACCTGGATACTGGTTGATCAGGGTGTAGTGCTGACGCCAGCCATGCAGGGCATCGTCGAAGCTGCCGCCGATGCCGTAGGCCAGGGCGCTGAGGCGGGCGGGTATCCAGTTGAGAATGTTCAGCAGATGCTGGATGGCGCCGACATCGTCTGTCTGTTTCAGCAACTGCTGGGTGAGACGGAAGAGTACCGCTCCCATCGGACCGAGCAGGAGGAACCAGAACAGCACACCGAAGATACGGCTGCAGGCCTGGATGAAGATGCTTTCCGCCAGCACCCGGCTGAGCTGGGTCTCATCTTCCGGTACCGGGCCATGGATGATCTCACCGGCCAGGGAGTGGCCTTGCTCCACCTGCTGTTTGTCATCGGCATCTAGAAAGGCATTGACCTGGCGATCCAGATCCATGGGCCCCAGGCAGAGCAACAGCATGCCACTGTTGAATGCCAGGCCGAGCAGGCCCGAATCAAACTTTGTCTGCAGCCAGGCGACGATCAGCAGCAGGGGGGCCAGGATCAGCAGCAGCCCCAGGTTGCGGCTATAGGTGTTCTCGGCAAACGTGCGCCTTGCCACCCAACCAGCGTAGTCCTTGAACCAGTGATGCTGGCGGTAGCTGTCGCTTTCAAGAAAGAAACGGTCGATGAGCAGACTGATGACTATGGATAAAAAGGCCATGCGAATTGCCTGTTGGTTGCTTTAATAAATGGATTTTATCGGTCTGCCGACCGCTCTGCCAATAGCTTGTGGAATTTGTCCCAGTCAAAAGCCGGTCCGGGATCGGTTTTTCGCCCAGGCGCCACATCGCTGTGGCCGGTAATGCGTTTCGCGCTGATCCCGGGAAAGCGCTCTATTATCGCCGCAGCAACCTCAGTCAGCCGTTGATACTGACTGTCAGTATAGGGGATATCATCCGACCCCTCGAGTTCAATGCCAATGGAGAAGTCGTTGCACTGGGGGCGTCCCTCAAATTCCGATTGTCCGGCGTGCCAGGCGCGCTCGCCCAGTGGCACGTACTGCACGATTTCCCCGTCGCGCCGGATCAGAATGTGCGAGGAGACCTGCAGGTGGCAGATCTCCTGAAAATAGGGGTGCTGATCGGCTTCGAGGCAGTTGAGAAACAGCTGATCGATCCAGGGGCCACCGTACTGGTTGGGGGGGAGGCTGATGTTGTGGATGATCAGCAGTTCCGGGTCACAGCCTGCGGGCCGCAGATCGCGGTTCGGCGAGGGGCACTGGCGCGCCGCCGGGAGCATCCCCTGGGGGTCGATGATCACTTGCTGCGCAGCCCCTTGATAACCATGTCGGTGAAGCTGACGATACCGACGATTTCGCGGTTTTTGATCACCGGTGCCCGTGACAGGTCGAGGCGAGAAAAGAGTCTCGCGCAGTAACGGATGTCCATCTCGGGATCCACGGATATCACCGGTTTGGTCATGATCTCGTAGATGTTGACCCGTTCTGGCGGTCGGTCCTTGGCCAGTACCTTGCGGGCAATGTCGGAGAGCATGACGATGCCGTATTCGTCTTTCTCATCGCGCCTTCTGACCACCAGTGACTTGGTTTCCACATGGGCCATTTTATCCAGCGCGGTAGCGACTGTGTCCATGCCGTCCACGGTGTCAAAATTTGATTTCATAACATCCCGAACACGTATGATTGTGCCAGCGTTCACAGCTCCTCCTCGACAACGCGGGTCAGTTCCTGGATCTGGTGAGTGACACCGATGGCGTCCTCGACATCGATTTGAAAGGCAATGCCGGTTCCGGGTTTCTCCTCGAACTCGCCCACCCGGGCGATGGTCTCCAGGATCGAGCGGCTGAGGTGCTCTTCGACCAGCATCAGAATCATATCTCTCTGGACCTCCAGGTTGAGGCCGAAAAAGGTCTTGCTCTTGCTCACCCCCTCGCCACGTGCCTGGTTGATCACCGTGGAGCCCGTGGCGCCGGCCTGGCGGGCGGCATCGACGATTGCATTGGTCTTACTATCTTCGATGAGTGCAATAATCAGTTTGAAGTGCATGTTTATTCTCCAGGCCGGTGGGCTTGCTTGTGGGAGTGTCTCTTGGCGAACCACTCACTGAGTTGCGCATAGCCCATGACGCTCATGATAGGAAAAAGGCTGGCAAAGGCAATCAGGCCAAATCCGTCCAGCAGCGGATTTCGACCGGGAATATTACTGGACAGGCCGAGTCCCAGGGCGGCAACCAGCGGGACCGTGACTGTCGAGGTGGTGACGCCTCCCGAGTCATAGGCCAGGGCTATGATCTGTTTCGGGCAGTAGAGTGTCTGAATGATCACCACGATGTAACCGGAGATGATGTAGTAATGCAGAGGGGTGCCGCTGACGATCCGGTAGGCGCCCAGTGCGATGCCGAAGGCCACGCCAATCGCCACGGCAATGCGCAGCCCCCAGATGCCGACCGCGCCACCGGAGACCTGGTTGGCCTTGATCGCCACTGCGATCAGCGAAGGCTCGGCAATGGTGGTGGAAAAGCCGATTGTGAAGGCGAACAGGTAGACCCAGAGGTAGTGGTGCCAGTTTTCGCCGGCTGTGTTTGCCGTTTCGCTGATGCCGAGAAATTCCGGCGCGGTGAGCTGTTCCGCCATCAGTTTTCCCAGCGGGAAGAGCGCCTGTTCCAGTCCTTGCAGGAAAAAGGCCAGGCCGAACAGGACCAGAACAAATCCCAGCAGAATCTGTCCGGGGTTTTTGATGCCTTTGCGCAGTACGATGAACTGAAAGCCGAACAGGATGGTGGCGATCGGCAGCACATCCTGAACGGTGGAAAGCAGTGTTTGCAGAAAGCTGGTAATTCCACCCATCACAACAGCATTCCATAGCCCATGACAAAAATCATCGGAGTCAGCGAGGCAAAGGCAATCAAGCCAAAGCCATCGGTCATCGGGTTGCGCCCGCGAATACTGGTGGCCAGGCCCACGCCCAGGGCGGTGACCAGGGGTACGGTGATGGTCGAGGTGGTCACGCCGCCGGAGACATAGGCAATGCCTATGATTTCGGGCGGGGCGAACATGGTCATGATCACCACCCCGATATAGCCGCCGAGGATCAGATACTGCACCGGCCAGCCCTTGATGATGCGCAGCACCCCGAGCACGATTGCCGCCCCTACAGAGAGCGCCACGGTGAGGCGCAGTCCGTCTGCATAGTCGTTTCTTGCCCTGTCGCTCTGCTCGATCATCCCGCCGGTGGCGGCGATATTGGCCGCCTCCTTGGCGATGGCAATCAGCGCGGGCTCTGCCACCGTGGTGCCGAAGCCCAGGGCAAAGGCAAAGGTCAGCAGCCAGAAGACACTGCCTTTGCGGGCAAAATCATGGGCCATGGATTCACCGATTGGAAACAGCCCGATTTTCAATCCATGCACAAACAGGGTCAGCCCGACCACCACCAGCACGGTACCCGTCACCAGGCCGAGCAGATCGGGTATCGGCTGCTGCAGGACGACCAGCTGAAAAAAGGCGATAACGATGATAATCGGTGTAAGATCGCGTATGCTCTCTTTTAATGAACCCCAGAGGTGTCTGATTAACTGATACATACTAGGGAAGATACACGAGCACCGGTTTGTTGTTAATCAGAGAATAAGATAGGTCGAAAAAACGAATAAAATTCCTTAGCTCTTGTAATTTGGCGCGTTATTATCTATCTCTTTACGAACCAGGTCACGTTTCTGGTTGTCAAAAATTCGACTTTCAGCGATTTGTGAATGTAATCACAACGATTGGCGGGTTATGTCACTAGATTGTAAGTCGTGGGCAATCCACTCCGGAGCGCTCCAGTTTAATTGTAAGGCGATACAGGACGATGGCATTAAACAATATCATCTCGTTTGGAAGCGCTAAATCAGTTGAACTCAAGGATGAGTACAAGAACGCTGTCCAGGCATGTCGACAGGTTTTGCTGAAAAATCTGCCCAAGGTGGTGGAGTATCTGTTTGAAAAAATGGATGACACCCTCTATCGCATGGCGGACAAAGCCACCAACAACAGCCAGCAGACTTCCTACTTCGATGCCATGCGCGAGCTGCGTATAGCGCGCGAGAGTATCGAGAACAGTTTCAACACCGGCATCATCAAGCGTTATGAGCAGTTCTGGCGCGAAGGGCCCGGCATGAATCTGACCGAAGAGCCGGTGTTCTCTCTCACGGAAGATGACTTCTCCCTGATAGACAATGAGGATCTGGAGGAGTCTCTCGCGATCAATAACATGATCGCCAAGGGCGAAAGCCTGTTTTTCCGTGAACTCTACGCACTGGATCAGCGTTTCAGTCACATGCTCAATGGCGCCAAGGTCGAGGATGGCTCCAACCCGGTTTCCCCCACGGCGATCGCCTACAGCTTCAAGGATGCAATCAGCAACACGGATATCGATCTGCCGGTCAAGCTGGTGATCTACAAACAGTTCGAGCAAGAGGTCATCGCCTATCTGGGGGGCATGTATGACCAGATGAATGACCTGCTCGGCAATGCCGGAATCGTACCCAAACTGCACCGGCACGCGAAACGCAATCCGGTGTCACCGGCGATGCGTGGCGCCTCTTCGAACTATCAGCCAGACGCACAACAGCCGGACTATGATCCCACCAATCTGCCGATTACCGATGCTGATGTGCAGGCGGAATTGTTTTCGACCCTGCAGAATCTGCTGAATATGCGTCGTGGCCAGCCGGCCGGGGCTCAGCGTCAGTCGGTTTCAGTCCCGGTTTTCGAGGCGGCTCAGGTTCTCAATGCCCTGACCTCCCTGCAGCACACCCAGCCTCTGGATCAGACCATCAGGAGCGGAGCGACCCTGTATGACATCCGCACCGGGCTGGAGACCACTCTCAAGGCTGTCGAGTCCAAGGATGACAAACATCGTATCGACCAGGTGGATGAGGACGCCATCGATGTCATCTCCATGCTGTTTGAATTTATCCTCGAAGACCGGAATCTGCATGAGGCCATGAAGGCGCAGCTCGCCTGCCTGCAGATACCCATGCTCAAAGTGGCGATTCTCGATAAGCGCTTCTTTAGCAACAAGGGCCATCCGGCGCGCCGTCTGCTGAACAATCTGGCCCAGGCCGCAGTCGGCTGGACCGAGGCGAATGGCCGTGAGGAAGATGGTGTGTTTGACCGGGTCAGCAAAATCGTGCGTCGCATAGTCGATGAATTCGAAAGCGACCTGAGCCTGTTTGAAGAGCTCAATGACCAATTCAGTGCCTTTCTGGAGACCGAAAAGAAGAGCGCAAAGATTGCTGAAAACCGGGCGACCCAGGTCACCCAGGGCAAGGAGCAGTTAAACCAGGCCAAGCAGATGGTGTTTGATGAGATCAATCAACGTCTCGCGCAGCATCGGCAGATTCCGGAAGTGGTCAGGGGGTTTCTGCGTGAGGGTTGGAAGGATGTGATGTTGCTGGTCTCCCTGAAGAGCGGCACCGACTCGCCTGAGTGGAAAAATGCCTTGTTGCTGGCCGATGATCTGATCTGGAGTGTCGAGCCTAAAGCGGATTACGCCGATCGTCAGAAGCTGCTGAAACTGATACCGAGCCTGCTCAAGGGGTTGCGCCAGGGATTGAACAATATCTCCTACAACCAGCATCAGCTGACCAGTCTGTTTAAAGAGTTACAGACCTATCATGTCAGGTGTCTGCGCGGCGTTTCTGCGGAAACCGCACCTATAATCGGCACTGATCCAGTTACACCGCCGACCTCCGTGAATAAATCCGCATCGACCAGCTCTGCAGAAGAGGGTGAGCCTGCTTCCGGGAAAAGCCAATTGGTGGGTGAAGAGATCGTGCTTGAATCGGTGGAGCCTACCGAAGAAGAGACCCCGAAAGTGGCTGACGCCTATGACGAACAGGCCCGGACCCTTAAATCTGGCAGTTGGCTGGAGATGACCCAGGAGGATGGCGAGAAGTACCGCGCCAAGCTCTCATGGCGCAGCAATGTCACCGGCGCCTGCCTGTTTGTCAATCGCAAGGGACTGAAGGTTGCTGAGTTTACCCCGGATGGTCTGGCCATGCTGTTACGCGAAGGCAAGGCCACTATCCTCGGTGAGGTGGATAAGCCGCTCATGGACCGGGCGCTGGATGCCATGGTAAGCGCCCTGCGCAAGACCAGCGGCGAGGCAAGTCCAAGCGCCTGATCACCATACTGTATCTCGACATCGACAAGCCCTTGCACCGTCAAGGGCTTTTTTTGGTCTGCTGCTGGGTGGCTGTGCAACCAGTCGTGGCATCCGGGGAGTGGCTTGCCTTACAATGGCGCATTCGAGAATAAACCCGATACAACGAGAGGCTCCCATGAGTGAAAGAATGACAGACTCCGGTTTGAAGTATGAAGATCTGGTTGAAGGCAATGGCGCGGTCGCGGCGGCCGGACAGCGAGTCAAGGTTCACTACAGCGGATGGTTGACCGATGGCAGCAAGTTCGACTCCAGTCTGGATCGCGACGACCCCTTTGTCTTTCCTCTCGGTGGTGGCAGGGTGATCCGCGGCTTGGACGAGGGTGTGCAGGGCATGAAGGTCGGTGGGACGCGCAAGCTGACCATTCCCCCGCAGCTGGGCTATGGCGCCGCTGGCGCCGGTGGCGTGATCCCGCCCAACGCCACCCTGGTGTTCGAGATTCAACTGCTGGAGATTCTCTGAATTGGCCCCGCATTTACCCTCCGACAAGCTGATCAGCGAGCAGGTTGCCATTGCTCTGGCTGAGGATGTGGGCAGTGGTGACAGGACGGCAGCGCTGATCCCCGAGGATGATGTCTCGACGGTCCAGGTGGTGTGTCGTGAAGAGGCGGTGCTGTGTGGCACCGCCTGGTTTGACGAGGCATTTCGCCAGCTCGACGCGGCAGTGCATATCAACTGGTCGGCCCTGGATGGCGATCAGGTCTCGCCGGGCCGGGTACTGTGCCAGTTCAGTGGTAAAACCCGCGCGTTGTTGACGGCCGAGCGAACGGCATTGAACTACCTGCAGACCCTCTCTGGCACCGCGACACTGGCTCGCCGCTATGCCCATGCGGTGAAGGGGACCGGCGTCAGAATTCTGGATACCCGCAAGACCTTGCCGGGTCTGCGCATTCAACAGAAATACGCGGTTGCCTGTGGTGGCTGTCACAACCACCGTATCGGCCTGTACGATGCCATTCTGATCAAAGAGAATCACATTCTGGCGGCGGGTTCCATAACCGCCGCGCTGCAGGCCGCCTTGCGTTTCGCGCCGGATATGGTGGTGGAGGTCGAGGTGGAGGGGCTCGAGGAGTTGCAGGAGGCGCTGCAGGCGGGCGCCCAACGCATCCTTCTGGATAACTTCTCGCTGGATATGCTGGAAGGGGCGGTGCAGGCAGCGAATGGCCGTGCCCGTCTCGAGGCCTCCGGCAATGTCTCGCTGGATACCATTCGCGCGATCGCCGAAACCGGGGTGAATGATATCTCGGTAGGTGCGCTGACCAAGGATGTCAGGGCGATCGATCTGTCGATGCGTTTTGTCTAGCGGGTTCCTGCCCCAGGAACCGGATCACGCTTTGATATCGAGCAGGGAACCTATCAGTTGATCAGCGGTCTTGAATGCTTTGACGGATGCGGCGGTAACCTGCTCGTTTCTGTGCAGTTCAACCATTGACCGGACCAGATCCTTGGAGGGAATGGTGCCCTCTGCCTGCTGCGCGCCGGCAATCTCCGCGGCGTTCTGGCGTATGCCCAGAATACCCCGGTGTATGCCCTGCAGGGCCGTGCGTGACAGTGGTGTAATCGCCATAATCAGTTTCTGTTCTGGATGGTCTTGATAAAATCATAGTCCGATCCGGTTGAAATCCAAGCAGGATACGTCAAAAATGTGACAAATTGCAATTACTTGGCGAACGCCATTCGTAATCGCAATGATTGAAGATACTTGCTACTGTTCAAAAAACTTTTGAAGCACTAATGACAATTCAAAAACCGAAGGAAAACTACATGACTTTTTCAATAGCACGCACTCTTTGCGCCCTGGCTGTCGCAGGCGCCTCCCTTTCTGCTGCCGCGGTCGAACTGGAGACAACCGAACAGAAATTCAGCTACGCTCTGGGTGCACGTTATGCCCAGCAGTTCATGGCACAGGATGTACAGGTCGATGGTACGGCGTTTGGTGCGGCGATTGATGATGTATTCAAGGGTAATACCTCGCAACTGACCCAGGAGCAGATGGAGCAGGCGATGAAGGACGGCCGCGAGGCGGTCGCCAAGGCCAAGCAGGAAAAGGCCTCGATGGTCCTCGAAGAGGGACGCAAATTTCTAGAAGCGAACAAGAAGAATGAAGGCGTCGTGGTGCTTCCCAGCGGGCTGCAGTACCAGGTTGTCGAAGCCGGTTCCGGTGAGAGTCCTACTCCTAACAGCGAAGTCACCGTCCACTACCGTGGCACCCTGCTGGACGGTAAAGAGTTCGACAGCTCCCATAAGCGCGGCCAGCCGGCGACTTTCGGTGTCACGGGTGTGATTCCCGGCTTCAGCGAGGCGTTGCAGCTGATGAAGCCCGGTGCCAAGTGGAAGGTCTTTATCCCGTCTGAGCTGGGCTATGGCCCACGTGGCGCTGGCGCCTCGATTGGGCCGAATGAGACCCTGATCTTCGAGCTTGAGCTGATCTCGTTCGAAGAGAAAAAGGCAGAAGAGAAGCAGCCTGCCGAGTAAATGTGCAAGCGGGACCGGCCTGGGCGCCGGTCCTGCGTTTGCCCTCAGGCATCCTCGATCGGTGGATAGACCAGCCGGATGCCGGTGAACAGATAGTTTTGCGCTGCCGCAGCGCGGTTGCGCAGACTCAGTCGACGCAGGCTGGGCTGGGTATGCAGGCTGGCACCGCGCAGGCAAAAGCGCTGGTCGCTGAAATCCAGGGTACGCTCCTGCTTGTAGGGTGAGTGGATGTAGCCGGTGTAGGGCTTGAACGGGTTTGAGCACCACTCCCAGACGCGGCCGAACTCCCGGATCACCTGTGTGCGCACCGCCGCCTCCCATTGATATTCGTGCTGCAGTACGGCCCCTTGCAGTTCCCCGCCGAGACTATTGACCCAGTTGGCGTAGGCCATCGCCTCGTAATGGGAGACCCCCGTCACCGGGTCATCGGCGCTCAGCTCGAAAGGGCCGTTTAATCCAATCGCATACCAATTACCGCCGCCACCTTGACGCCAGTAGTGGGGATGCTTGGCCGTGCCCTGCAGCCACTGCCAGCCCGCCTCGTTCCAGAGTGCCTGGTTTGCATATCCCCCGGATTCCATAAAGGCCAGATATTGGGCATTACTGGTCGGGCGACGATCGATACGGAAACTGCTGAGATCGACGATCTGGGTTGGCAGTTCGTTGTCGAAAGCGGCCGGATCGCCCTTTGCCCCGACCCGGTAATGACCCTGGGATACGCTGACGCAGTCTGCGCCAGGCAGGGTGGCGATCAGGGGTTCACTCACCGTGTAGTTGTGTGGCAGTTGCAGTTGGCGCTGGTTGACCACGACCAGCATCTGCTCATAGATCTTGGCCTGCTCCTGGAGAATGATGGGTAACAGCCGCTGCTCCTGGAGCAGGGGGTGGTCGGGCAGGACGCCGGGATTGGCCAGGCGCATCAGATTCTCATCCTGCAGTTCCAGCGCCCAGTTCAGGAGGTGATCCTTGGGGGGAAGTTGCCGCCACTGCTCAGGGCCCGGGTCTTCCACGTGGAAGATATCCCGGACCCGCTCGGTCATATCCCGGTCGCCCTGAATCAGCTCCCGGACCCAAAGGGTCTCGCGGTACATGGCATAGCCAAAGTACCAGGCCAGGGGCGCAAGCTCCGGGTGGTAGCTGCGGTAGCAGTCTGCCTCCGCCTGACCCTGAACCAGCTGGGTCATCATTTCATGCAGGCTGCTCAGCTGCCCTAGCAAATTGTGATCGTTCATCCCGGCACCTAACACTGACAACTAAAAATGGGCGCTAATAGTAGCCGAAGGTGTCCGGGATGGCGAATTCCTGTTGTCGTTGAATCACACCCCCAGCTCGGCGCGGGGATTGAACGGACTCTCCTGTTGCAGCTGTTTGTAGATCGCCTCGATGCGCGGATTCGACGCCTGGGGAATCCGGATCTGGAAGATCACATACTGATCCCCCGCAGGCTTGCCAGGCAGTCCGCGCCCCTTGAGTCGCATCTTTTTACCGGATTGCGTGCCTGGAGGCACTTTCAGGCTGACCGGACCCGCAAGGGTAGGCGCGGATACGCTCCCGCCCAGCGCTGCCTCCCAGGGGGAGATGGGTAGATCGATGTAGATATCTTTCCCCTGCGCCTGGTAGAAGGGGTGGGGCATGAATTCGATTTCGAGATAGAGATCGCCCTTGGGGCCGCTACCTAATCCCGGCAGCCACTGGCCGGCCAGACGGATCTTCTGACCCTCGCTGATCCCGGCAGGAATGCGGACCTTGAGCTGACGCCGCTTGTTGACCACGCCGCCATGATGGTCCGGTTCGGGAATGTCCAGTTGGATGGTGCGGCTGGCACCATGATAGGCGTCCTCGAGGCTGATGATCAGTTTCGCGCTCTGGTCGCTGCCCGGCGACTGAAACCCCTGTGCGCCGCCGGCACGGAACTCATGCCCGAACAGGGATTCGAAAAAGTCGCTGAAGCCACCCAGATTGGCGCCTTCGAAATCATGGCTGAAGCGGCTGCCAGATCCCTGGGCACCAGGTGGAGGCCTGAAATCCTGACCGGCACGCCAGTTGGCGCCGAGCTGGTCGTAGGCGGCGCGTTTCTCCTGGTCGCGCAGCACCTCGCCCGCCTCATTGATCTCCTTGAAGCGTGCTTCCGCATTGGCCTCCTTGCTGACGTCCGGGTGGTATTTATGCGCCAGCCTGCGGTAGGCGCGTTTGATCTCCTCGGCACTGGCATCCCGTTTCACACCAAGGATTTTGTAATAGTCCTTGTACTGCATAGCTTTGGGAATCTCTTGATATTTCAGATACTAATAGAGATGGGGATGATTACCTGGGAAGACAAGGGGAATAACCATAATGTAGCCTGGGCGTATAAGTCGGAGGCCACGGTGCGATGACGTGCCCAATCACGCAGGTAATTTACCTTCTCCGCCATCACTACCGACAGCGGCCGGGTGCGTGCCAGCTCCTCAAGCAGGTGTTGATCATCAAGGGTGGTGTTCTGGGCATGTGCCGCATACAGCGACGAAACCACCGCCTGCTCGATTTCAGCGCCGGTGAAACCTTCGCTGGCCTCGCTCAGGGCGGCAAGGTCAAAGCCGCTGGGCGCCAGATTGCGTCGCCGCAGGTGTATTTCGAATATCTCCCCACGCACCTCGGCGTTGGGCAGGTCGACGAAAAAGATCTCGTCGAGGCGGCCCTTGCGCATCAACTCCGGCGGCAGGCGCTCGATGTCATTGGAGGTGGCGACGATGAACACATGGGCGCTGTTCTCCTGCATCCAGGTGAGCAGGGTGCCGAGCACCCGCTGCGACAGCCCCTCGTCGTTGCCGCTGTGGGCGATACCCTTCTCGATCTCGTCCATCCACACCACGCAGGGGGCCATCAGCTCGGCGATCTCCAGGGCATGGCGCAGGTTTTTCTCGGTCTCGCCATAGTACTTGTTATAGAGGGCGCCGAAATCCAGCCGCAGCAGCGGCACACCGAATGTACCGGCCACGGCCTTGGCCGCCAGGCTCTTGCCGCCGCCCTGCACGCCTAGCAACAGGATGCCCTTGGGGCGGTCGAGGCTGCTTCCTTTGCCGGTGAAGGCCTTGTGTCTGTGGCTCAGCCACTCCTTGAGCCGGCTGAGACCGGCGACCTCGCCGAAATTGGCGGTATCGTATTCGAAGGAGATCACCCCGTCCTGGCCAATCAGTTCGTACTTGGCCTTCATCACGCTGGGCAGATCCTCGTGTGTGATCGCGCCATCATCCTCGATCGCCTAGCGGATCAGGCGCTTGGCATCCGTAGCGGTGACGCCGGTCAGCTGGCGGGCCAGATGTTCCAGCGCTTCGCCATCGGCCGTGGCCTTTCTCCGCGTCTTCTGTTGCCAGCGGTTGACCTCGTCACGAATCAGCATCTTGACCCCGGCGCTATCCGGCAGGTGCAGGTTGAACCGGGCGGTCAGGTGGCGGATTTCCCTGGGTATGTCGAATGAATAACTGAGAAAGATCAGCGTTCTGGGGATGGTCTCGAACTCCTGGGCGATCTCTTTGATCAGTCGCACATGCACCGGGTCATTGATGAAGGGGTGAAAGTCGAGCAGCAGGAAGTAGCCGGGCTTGGAGAGCGCCTTGATGTGCTTCAGCGCCTCGGTCGGGTCGGCGGTAAATCCCTGGGCGCCAAAATCGATCTCCAGCCGTTTAAGGCCCTCGGTGACGGCCCACTGAAAGATCGGATTGGAGAGCTTGAGACCGAGGCGCGCAAACAGCTGCACCGCTCTGATCTCTTCGATCGACTCGATGACGATAATCGGGGTGTGGGAGGTGAGCAGCAGTTCGAGGTCGTGTTGTTCTTTCATCGTGCCTGTCCGGAGAACGCAATAACCGGACTTTACCAGCCTTGGTCACTGAATGGCACTGGGCTGGCAATTGGGGTGGCAACGGGGATGGTTTGCAGGAGCGGCATAGAACGCCGCCCCCGCAAGGATTGATCAGACGCAGCCGGTGGGCTTGGGCAGGCCGCCGTATTTGGTGATCGGTTTCATCGGGCCGGTCAGCCAGAGCTTGAACATCTCTTTCTGGTCGGCCTGGATGTATTTGGCGAATTTACGGATCGGCGGTACAACGGAGTGCTCTTCATAATACTCACGGGCCTGAACGATCTGGGTCCATTTTTCATCGTTCAGATCAAAACCGTCGGCCTCGGCCATGGCCCTGGCGATTTCCGGGGTCCAGGCATTCATGTCGGTGAGATAGCCATCACCATCGCGTGCAGGTAATTCAACACTCATGTTTGTTACTCCAAAATAATTCTTTAGTAAAATACTGTGTTAATTTTAGAGCGATTCTAATCATAACTACAAGGTATTTCTACCCTGTATTATAAGAGGTTATCCTGGACTCTGCCGATTGGTTGAGGTTGTTTCCAGTGTTTCGACCAGGGTCCGATCCAGTTGCGCGGCTTTGGTAACGGGGCGGATGAAAGGGATCCGGAGCAGTTCCCGGGACAGCCGAATATCCAGGCCCAGTCCGTCGATGCCTGCTATTTCAATGGTCTCAGTCAGCGCCGGGATCTGGCTTTGCCGGTTCAGGTACTCTCTGAGCGGGTCGTTGTGGCGTGTGTGCATTTCCCGGATCAGCAGCAGTTCCTGGTCGGGTCTGAAGGGTGTTATGTACGTCAGGCGGTCGGCACCCATCCAGCGTGCCGCACCAAAGCCTCCCACACAGTAGAACCGCTGGGGTTGGAATTGGTAGAAGCGGAAGTTCAACTGCTGGTAGTAGTCCCGGCTGTCGGGAAAGTATCTGAAATGGCGCTCTGTCGCTGCCGGATCGATTACCTCAGCCGCCCGCAGGTCACCAAGACAGGTGAGTCGCATCAGGGTCTGGATATCGCCGCCGCCCTTTTCAACCAGAGTCAGGCTGCATTGCGGGACGGCTTCGACATTCCTCGTGTGTTTCGAGAGGTGGCTCATCAGCAGCACCGGCCAGCCATCCGGCCCCAGGGAGTAAGGCAGCAGCGACCCGAACGGATAACCGGGCATTTCCAGGCTGTGCGTGGAGAGGATGCCGCTGAACGATCCGGAGAGGAGTTGCCTCGCCGCGCTGAACAACTGATCCGATTCGGACATATCTCACCTGTGGGGTTGACCTTGTTGGAATGACCATTATATCCACTTGAGTTCGATCAATGTGCAGATCCTTCTTTTGCGATAATTTATTGACAAACTGTCAGCGAAAGAGAGGGTGCGCTCTGAGACACGCGGTGTGTCAGGCGGCGGGACAGGGTATGATGCCCCCCTTAATTTCCAATCGGGTGTAGTAGTGGATCTGTCCTATCCTTTGGCTTTCACTGTAGGTCTGTTCAGCTCGGTGCACTGCATCGGAATGTGTGGTGGCATCATGGGAGCGCTAAGCTATGGATTGCCGGCGGAACTGCGCAAGGATACCCCCCGCTACCTGCTCTATCTGGTCAGTTACAATCTCGGACGGATAGTGAGCTACGCCATTGCCGGCGGGTTGTTAGGCGCCCTTGGCGGGCAGCTGCTCGAATTGCTGGGCGAGGGTCAGGGGCACCGCTGGCTGCAGTGGCTGGCAGCCCTGTTTATGGTATTTATCGGCCTGCATGTCGCCGGCTGGCTGCCGAGGCTGGCCTCGATTGAGCGTCTGGGCGTGCCCTTGTGGCGGCGTCTGGAGCCTGTTGGCCGCAGCCTGATGCCGGTGAAGAGCATGCCAAAGGCATTGATTTACGGTGCGCTCTGGGGCTGGTTGCCCTGTGGGCTGGTATATACTATGCTGATTTCCACGGCATCGAAAACCGGCCCTGTGAGTGGCGCTCTGTACATGGCCGCCTTCGGGCTGGGGACGCTGCCCTCCGTGATGGCTACCGGTTTGCTGGCGGGAAGGTTGTATCAGTTGTCCCGAAAACCTTACCTCAAAGAGGCGGTAGGGGTTACTATAATATTATTTGGTCTTTTGACCCTGTGGTTTCCTGAGTTGCTGGAAGTCAGTGTGTAATACAGCCGGGAATGGATTTGTAAATCTGGTTATCGCTATGAATGAAAATACTCAACAGTTGATAGGCAAGTCTGCAGAATTCATGCGGGTGATCAATGCCGTCAGAATGGTTGCTGTCACCGATACGACCGTCCTGTTGCTCGGTGAAAAAGGGACCGGCAAGACTGCCCTGGCGGGGGAGATTCACCGCATCAGTTACCGGCGCGAAAAGCAGTTCTCAATGCTGGCCTGCTCGGCGGGCGCCGAGCATCAGTTGCAGCAGTGGCTTTCTGTCGGCGGGCAGGGGCTGGAAGGGGGAACCCTCTATCTGGACGAGGTGGCGGATCTGTCGCAGGAGGCCCAGGGACAGCTGATGGCTTTCCTGGAGCAGCAGGAGGCGGGCCGGCATTCACAAGCGGATGTGCGAATTATCGCAGCCACCAGTAATGACCTGCACGCCATGGTCCAGGCCGGCGAATTCCGTCAGGACCTCTATTACCGTCTCTATGTGGTGCCGCTGTAGGTGCCGTCGTTGCGCGATCGCGCCGACGACATCGCGCTGTTTCTGAAGCACTTCACCTGCGAGTTGGCGCGCAAACACGGACGCAAGGCGCCGGTCTATTCGGTCACCGCCAAAAATCTGCTGAAACGCTATCAATGGCCAGGCAATCTGCGTGAACTGCGCAATTTCTGCGAACGCATGGTCGTGCTGATGGCAGGCCAGAATGTCCAGCCGGAGAATCTGCCCATCGAGATCTGCCGGGGTTACGAACAGACCAAGCGTGTCGGTTTTGTGCTGCCCAAAGGCGGCATCAACCTGACGGAACTGGAGAGCGATGTGATTCGTCAGGCGCTGGAGATGACCGGCGGCAATCGCAGTCGCGCGGCGCGCCTGCTGGGCATCAGTCGCGATACGCTGCTCTATCGTATACAGAAACACGAAATTACCGCCTGACCCCATCAGCACTAACCTGAACAAAAGGGCACCCTCGGGTGCCCTTTTGCCGTCTGGGGCTGTGCGGTTACAACCAGCGTTCTACTGCCCGGATTCCCGGATCATCCGCTGAATTTCTTACCGCAAAGCCGAGGCGTCTCATCAGCGACAGCATGGAGTGGTTATCGGCCAGCACCTCACCTTCAATAACCCGGATGCCCCGGTTCCGTGCCGCCTCCATTAGCGCCTCCATCAGGCGTGAGCCTATTCCCTGGTTCCTGCGCTTGTCCGATACCGCCAGGGCGAATTCACAGGACTTGCCATCCGGGTTGACCGTGTAGCGGGCCACGCCGAGTTGGGTGCGTTTGCCGTTCTCGGTGATTACCGCAATCAGTGCGGTTTCCCGGTCGTAATCCGGTTGGGTGAAGCGGACCAGCATCTCCGGGGTCAGTTCATCAAGGGTCTGCATGAAGCGGAAATACTTCGCCTCAGGTGAAAGATTGCGTACAAACTCCTGTTCGATATCGGCATCTTCCGGGCGTATCGGACGAATCGTCAGATGCGTGCCGTCTGGCAGATGATGGTGGCTGACCAGATGGCTCGGATAGGGGTGGATCGCCATGTGGGCATAGGGCTCGGGCCGGGTGGGCGGCCGGTCGATCTTGATCCGCACATCCGCGGCAATAACACCTTTGTCGTCGACGAACAGCGGATTGATATCCAGTTCGTTGATATGCGGCAGTTCGCACACCATCTCCGAGATGCGCAGCAGCACTCTTTCCACCGACTCCTTATCCACCGCCGGCATCTGCCGGAAGGGCTCCAAGAGCTTGGCGACGCGGGTGCGACTGATCAGCCGCTGTGCCAACAGCCGGTTCAACGGGGGCAGCGCCACGGCGCTGTCGCGCAGAATCTCGACGGTGGTGCCACCCGCGCCGAAGGCGATCACCGGCCCGAAAATCGGGTCGCGCTTCACCCCGACCATCAGTTCGCGGGCGTTGGCGTTGTTCGCCATCGGTTCGATGGTGACGCCGCGGATATCCGCTCCGGGACAGCGTTTTGCCACGTCTTCAACCAAGGATTTGTAGGCCGAACGCACATCCGGCGCATTGTTGATATTGATGCGCACGCCGGCGACATCGGTCTTATGGCTGATGTCCGGCGAGCTGATTTTCATGGCGATTGGAAATCCCAGGGTCTCGGCGGCAACCAGTGCCTCGGTGGGGCTTCTGGCCTCGAGGGTTCTGGTGCAGGGGATATGGAAGGCGCTGAGGACCGCCTTCGACTCCATGTCGGAGAGCATGTTCCGGCCTTCGGCGAGTGCCGATTCGATGATCATGCGCACCCCTTGGATGTCAGGCTCACGCGGGTCGGTCAGGGGGCCGGGGGTCTGTTGCAGCAACTGCTGGTTGCGGGAGTAGCGCGACAGGTAGGCGAAGGCCTCGACGGCACGTTCCGGGGTGATGAAGCTCGGGATATGACTGGCGGACAGCAGCTCACGCGCCTCTCTGACCCGGGTCTCGCCCATCCAGCAGGCCAGCACCGGTTTCTCCTTGGTCTTTTTCATCACCTCGATTACCGCCTGAGCCGCCTCCAGAGGGTGGGTCATGGCCTGGGGGGTGAGCAGGGTGAGCACGCCGTCGACATTGGCATCTTTCAGGCAGGCTAGCACCGCATCGCCGTACTTTTCCGGGGGGGTGTCGCCGAGTATGTCGATCGGATTGTTGCGCGACCAGTTGGGCGGCAGGGTCTGATCCAGGATTTTGATGGTGTCAGGGCTCAGCTCGGCGATGCTTACCCCCAGATCTTCAGCGCGGTCGGTGGCCAGCACGCCAGGACCGCCGCCATTGGTGACGATAGCCAGACGGTTGCCCTTCACCTTTTTGCCGCTGGAGAGGATCTCCGCGGCGGCAAATAACTGTCCGAAGGTCATCGCGCGCACCACGCCGGCCCGTTCCAGTGCCGCATCGAAGACATCGTCAGAACCGATCATCGCGCCGGTATGGGTGCTGGCGGCCAGCGAGCCCTTGGCGTGTCGGCCCACCTTGAGGACGATCACAGGTTTCGAGCGGGCGGCGGTTCTCAGGCCGCTCATGAAGGCACGTGAGTCGTGTATGCCTTCGATGTAGAGCAGGATGGCCGAGGTTTTGTAGTCGGATGCCAGATAGTCGAGCACATCGCCGAAATCGATGTCGGTGGCATTGCCCAGCGACACCACGGTGGAGAAGCCCAGCTGGTGGGGTTTCGCCCAATCCAGAATAGCGGTGCAGAGCGCGCCGGACTGGGAGACCAGCGCCAGCCCGCCGCTGGGTGCCGGGGTATCGAGAAAGGTGGCATCGAGCCCGACGCTGGGGCGCATGATGCCGAGGCAGTTGGGGCCGACGATGCGGATGTTGTAGTGCTGGGCGGTTTCCATGAGGGACTGTTCGAGCCTTGCTCCGGCCGGTCCGATTTCGCGGAATCCTGCGGTCAGCACCACAGCCGCCTTGACCCCCTTCTCACCACACTGGCGGATGATGCCGACCACGGTTTTCGCCGGGGTGGCGATTACCGCCAGGTCGATATTGCTGTCGATGTCGGCAATTTTCGCATAGCACTTGTGATCCTGAACCTTTTCATACTCCGGATTGATGGGGAAGAGTTCACCCTTGAACTTTGCCTGAATGAGATTCCGGAATACTCTGTAGCCAACGCTCTCGGTTTTTTCGCCGGCGCCGAAAACTGCGATGGTTTTCGGTGAAAAAAGCGGATCTAGATGATGGGGGCCCATGGTTTTTTTTGCCTGATATTAACGAAAAGAATAAAGTAGCTGTATAGCGAATCATTTTACTCTTTTTTTGGGGTATAAGCTGTGCCTATTGCCTACATTTCACACCCAGATTGCCTGCTACATGACGTTGGTCAAGATCATCCCGAGCACCCTTCGCGGTTGCGCGCCATCCAGGATCAGTTGATCAGCACCGGCATGGAGCTGGCGGTACAACAAATCGACGCGCCGGTCGCAAAACGCGAACATCTCGAGCGTGTGCACGATCCCGACTATGTCACCGGAATCTTTACCGAGGCGCCTTACGAAGGCATCTTTCGTATCGACTCCGACACCTTCATGATGCCGAAAACCCTGGATGCCGCGTTGCGCGCCGCCGGAGCGGTGGTGCATGCGGTTGATCTGGTGATGACCGGGCAGTGCAAGGCGGCATTCTGCGCTGTGCGCCCGCCCGGCCACCACGCCGAGCGGCATCGCGCCATGGGTTTCTGCTATTTCAACAACATCGCCGTCGGGGCGGCCCACGCCCTCGAGGTGTATGGGCTGGACCGGGTGGCGATCATCGATTTTGACGTGCACCACGGCAATGGTACTGAAGATATCTTTCAGGAAGATCCGCGGGTGATGTTCTGTTCCAGCTTTCAGCACCCCTTCTATCCCTTTACCGGCCACGAGACAGAAACCGACCATGTCATCAATATTCCGCTGCATGCGGGCGCCGATGGCGCGGAATTCCGCAAGCAGGTGGAGGCCCATTGGCTTCCGGCCCTGAAGCATTTTCAACCGCAACTGGTGATGATTTCAGCCGGTTTTGATGCCCATGCCGAGGATGACATGGGGCAGTTGCGCCTCAGGGAGTCCGATTACGACTGGGTCACCACCCAGCTTAAGGATATCGCTGACAAGTACGCAGAGGGGCGGATCATCTCGGCGCTTGAAGGGGGGTATGTGCTTGGGGCCCTGGCCAGAAGCGTGATGGCGCACCTGGATGCCTTGCTGGGTCACCGTTGAGCAGTCAGATAGCCCTTTAAAATTATTTATAGGGGTATATAATTACCCCTGAATCTGAAGTGCAGCTGATCTGTCCAATGCCTTCATAGCAAATGGGAATGCCGGTTCGGCATTTCCATTTTCTATTTTGCCTGGGCAATTTTTTCAAATCCTACTTGATTTCATGACCGGGAGAGTTAGATGGGTATCGAAGCCCTGGAAGATGTTCTGGAAAAACGCATTGGCCTGAGGAACCTGGATACGATCCGCTGGAATCTCTCCACGGCCCAGCTGTATGAATCCTCGATTCGCCGGCGTGAAGCGTTCCTCGCCCACCACGGGCCACTGGTCACCCGTACCGGCAGCTTTACCGGCCGTGCGCCGAACGACAAATTCGTGGTCGATGAGCCGGGCAGCCGCGACAAGATCTGGTGGGGCAAGGTCAACCGGCCCTTCTCTGAGGAGAATTTCGACAAGCTGCTGAAGAAGGTCTGCAATTTTCTCGAAGGGCAGGGGCTGTTCGTCCAGGATCTGCTGGTGGGCGCGGATACCCGGTACGAAATGCCGATCCGGGTGATAACCCAGAAGGCCTGGCACTCCCTGTTCGCCCGCAATATGTTCATCCGTCCGGAAAATTTCAACCGCAAGATCGGCGTCGACGAGCCCCAGTTCACCGTCTTGCAGGCACCCCATTTCCATGCCCAGCCTGCGGTCGACGGCACCAACTCCGAGGCCTTTATCATCGTCCACTTCGGGCGGCGGCTGGTGCTGATCGGCGGGACCCAGTATGCCGGCGAGATCAAGAAATCGATCTTTTCAGTGATGAACTACATGCTGCCGCAACAGGGTGTTCTCTCCATGCATGCCTCGGCCAATGTCAGCGACGAGGGCGACACGGCGGTCTTTTTTGGCCTCTCCGGCACCGGCAAGACCACCCTGTCGGCGGACCCGGATCGGCAACTGATCGGCGACGACGAGCATGGCTGGGGTGATTCGGGTATCTTCAACCTGGAAGGGGGCTGTTACGCCAAGGTGATCCGCCTCGACAAGGCGCGTGAGCCGCTGATCTACGCGACCACCCGCCGGTTTGGCACCATTCTGGAAAACGTCGGCATGGACTTCCGGCATCGCAAGCTCGATCTGGATGATGACCGACTCACCGAGAACACCCGTGCGGCCTATCCGATCACTCACATCCCCAACGCGATGTACCCGGGTATCGGTGGGCATCCCAAGAATATCGTGATGTTGACCGCCGACGCCTTCGGGGTGTTGCCGCCGGTCGCCAAGCTGACGCCTGCCCAGGCGATGTACCACTTCCTGTCCGGCTACACCGCCAAGGTGGCGGGCACCGAGACCGGCGTGACCGAGCCACGCGCCACCTTCAGTACCTGCTTCGGAGCGCCGTTCATGTCACTGCACCCCAGCGTCTACGGTAACCTGCTGATGCAAAAGATGCAGGAGCATGCCGCCGATTGCTGGCTGATCAATACCGGCTGGACTGGCGGTCCTTATGGTGTCGGTAGACGCATGGACATCAACCACACCCGGGCTATGCTGGATGCGGCGCTCTCCGGCGCCCTGAACGGCGTCGCGATGACCGAAGACCCGATCTTCAGGGTGATGGTGCCGGAAAGCTGCCCCGGGGTGCCCAGCGAGGTGTTGCGCCCGGAAAACACCTGGGAGGACAAGGCCGCCTATCGTCAGCAGGCAGAGGGTCTGGCACGGCTGTTCCAGGAGAATTTCAAGGAGTTCGAGGCGCTGGTGTCCGATGAGGTGAAAGACTCGGGTCCGCAGCTCTGAGCAGGGCGAGCGCCTGACAATCGGCCGGCTTGCCCGGCGCGGGGAGACAGGCTAAGGTCTGTGCCAGGGTCCGTCGTGTATGGCCCTGGCATTTTTTATGGGAGGTGACTATGACATTGGATCGGGCCCGGGAGTTGATCCAGGTGCAGCTGCAGTTTTCCAGCGGCTATAACCGCAACGCGGTTCGCATGATTCTCAGCGAAGTGCAGATCGAGCATGGTCAGTCGGCGGTCGACAGGCTGATCCGTGAGTTGTCCCTCGACCAGCACTACGGCTTGAACCCAGGGACAGACTTCAGCAGCCTCAGGGGCTGATGGTCCTTCCCATGTCACCCCCCTCCGCCTGCTATTACCCGATCAGCCGGTATTATCGCGAGCGTTTCGGGGAGAAGGTCTACAAGGTCTCGGTGAGCATCGCTGAGAGCTGTCCCAACCGGCAGCCGAACGGTAAGCTCCTGCCCTGCGTCTTTTGTGATGAGTGGGGCTCGGCGGCCTATCATCTGGAACGCGACCGGGATCTGGAAACCCAGATACGCGTCAATCGTGACAGGATTGCCAGGCGCTACCGGGCCAACAGGTTTCTGGTCTATTTTCAGTCCTACACCAACACCTTTGATCGGGTTGCCCGGTTGCAGGAACGCTTCGACATCGCTCTGGCCCAGGAGGGTGTGTGCGGGTTGGTGGTCGGAACCCGTCCCGATTGCCTGCCGGCAAGAGTGATGCCGTTGCTGCGGGAGACCCATGAGCGGGATTATGTGATGGTCGAACTGGGGGTGCAGAGCTTCAATGACGATCAGTTGTTGTTCCTGCAGCGTGGGCATGACGCTGCCTGCTCGGTCCGTGCGATCGAGCGGTTACATCAGGAGACCGGGGTGGATATCGGCGTCCATCTGATGTGCGGTCTGCCCGGGGAGAGCGAGGCGCAGATCATCGAGGCGGCGCGGATGGTCAACAGTCTTCCGGTATCCAACGTCAAGCTGCACAACCTGCATGTGCTGAAGAACACCCCTTTGGAGAGCCTCTATCGACAGGGTGAGTTTCAGCCGCTGGAGCTGGAAGAATACAGCCGGCGGGTGGTGCTGTTCCTGCAGCATTTGTCGCCGCATATCGCGGTGCAGCGTCTGGCCGCGGTTGCCAGCCGCTGGGATGAGCTGATAGCGCCGGCCTGGACCCGGGAGAAGCTGCGCCCGTCAAACTACATCGAACAGCAATTGATCGAGAGTGGTGTTTGTCAGGGTCAGCTTGGCTGATTGGATTGACGGCGATCCAGCCCAGCGGGAAAGAGGTGGATGGCCAGCCAGACACAGAGCGGCTCGCTTGAGGTGGTGAGCACCTGGTGGGGCGTCTGCGCCGGTATGCTCAGGAAATCGCCGGCCTGCAGGTGTACAGTCGAATGGTCTACGCGCATTTCTGCTTCGCCCTGAAGGAGCGCCACCCACTCGTCCTGCTCCTGGATGAACAACTCAGAGCGGGTGTTGGCGGGACTGGAAATGCGTTCAATTTTAAGATTCCGGCAGCTCAGCAGGATCTCAAATATCTCTTCACCCGCCAGTGGCGGGAGATCGCGTAACAGGTTGCTGATTTCTGGCTTCAATCTGACAGTAGTCTGCAGGCTTCGGCTAACGGTGCTTTTTGTTCACATGCTCGATGTGGTTGACCCAGTTTTTCAGCGCCGAGCCGATTGATGTGCCGCCGTGCCTGCGGCCCTTGAAGGTGCCGAAACAGGCGTCTGTATCCCCTTCGCTGAAGCGGGCCGAGCCGATATTGAGCAGTGCGAAGATCATAAAGACGACAACGACGATGGCCAGAATCATCAGGGAGCCGTTGATAATCACGTTTTCCTTCATCCAGTGAAAAATGACGCCCTGGTAATCTATCGCAAACCAGATGCTGGCAAACAGCAGCACGACGGCCAGCAGTGAAAACAGATCGGCAATGTGTTCGTGATGGCGGGTAAAGCCCTTGATTCTGGAACAAACAGACATCGATTCCTCCTTTCGTGGTAACCCCGCAGGCTTCTCTTTGCTTTCTTACTGGCCTGTCTGTTGGGTGAAATCGAATGTGATTTCACTGGTTACAATATGGAATATCGATGGTTCATGCAAGCGCTTGAATTTGACGTAAAAATGCTGCGTCGCACACCTTGGCCTAGCCCTGGGGCTGGAAGCGCTCTCTCAGGTAGTTGATGATGTCGTTCGACTCGTACATCCACTGTGTCGTGCCATCTTCATGGTCGATTCTCAGGCAGGGCACTTGCGACATGCCGCCGCCGTGGATCAGCTCATCGCCGTAGGCCTGTGAGTGGTGGGTGTTGCGCTCTTCGATGGTCAGGCCCATGCGCCTGATGGCGTTGCGCACCCGTGCGCAGAACGGGCAGGCCGCGTAATAGTAGAGCGATAACCGGCGGCATTCGGCATCTACCGCCTGTTGCTCTTCAGGGGTACGGGGTTCTGCCCCGTCGCTTTTGCCGGTGATGCCGCCGATTTGATCCCAGAAACTCATATGTTCATCTTCCTGTTACTTGCCGCCGCCCATGCACTGGGGTGACTCGGGGGCAGTGCCGCCCTTGGCAAACCACTCTTCAGGGGTCATGGTATGCAACGCCAGGGCATGCAGCCCCTGCTGAAAATGGTCTGCGAGGAGTTTGTTCACCTCGCGGTGACGGGCCACCAGCCCTTTACCTTCGAAGTTGTTGCTGACGATCACCACTTTGAAGTGGGACTCTGAGCCCTCCGGGACATTGTGCATGTGACTTTCGTTGATTACCTCAAGATGCATCGGGGTGAGGGTTTCACGCAATAGCTGTTCAATCTGTTCTCGTATCATCACACAGACCTCGGGTCGGTTAGTATCCGTGCATACTAATTTGCCTGACCCGGAGAATAAAAAGGCAATACTTGGGGTATTCGGTGGAAAAGGGCATTAACCCCGGGCCTGACAACCGTTCGGTGGCGTCCGGCCCGGATTGTAACCTGTTAGGCAGAAAGGTATTTTTCCGTAATTTCGTACTGCTTCACTGCCTCGTTTTCCACATCACCCTCGCTGTTTTCGATCATCATGCAGTTTTGCGCCATGCGCGCCTGGATCGCCGCCTTCCAGGCGAGATTCTGTTTTTCGGTGATCAGGGCGTCAGGGGTAAGCGCAGCTGCGCAAGCGGCGGCGACAAAATGTTCCGCCTGGGCGCTCCAGTCGGCATCCCGGCCGCAAGCGGTATAGGTCTTTACTGCAATCGACTTGGCCGTTCGGTAGGCATCTTCCCGGTCGTGTTCGGTCGCATCCGCTGCCATGGCCATATCCAGGTTCTTGTTCAGTCTGGGGTTGTTGCCGAGTGCGGCAACACTTTGGGCGAACAGGGCGCCTAGAGCACGTTGTTGATCGGTGGTCAGGGTATCGAGTGCCAGGCGTAGTTCCTGATCGTTGGTGATTTTTCCCATGTTAGATGTCTCCCAGCAGCTTGGATGAGGGTCACAGCATTAAGATATTCGCTCTGACTAATATTATGAATAGAAGTGTGGTTCCGGGATGACCTGTGTCAAGTAAAAAGCTGCAATTCAATCAAGATACTATGAGGTATTGCGCCGAAGGGTCTATCCCTGATTGCCGGAGAGCAGGGCAACTACCGCCGGATGGTTGTTCTGCTGTGCCCAGTCGAGTGCGCTTTTTCCCTCGAGGTCCCTGATATCGGATCGAGCCTGACCCTGCAACAGGGCCTGCACGCTCTCGACATGCCCCTGTTTGGCGGCCCAGATCAGGGCGCTCCAGCCCTTGGTCTGTTCGGTGCGGTTTACCTCGGCACCGAACTCCAGCAGCAGTGTCACCAGCTGATGATGGTTGTTTGATGCGGCGAGCATCAGGGCGGTGTAACCCCCCTTATCTTGCAGATCAGTCTGAGCGCCTGCCTGCAGGAGCCTGCGGGCCACCTCGGTGTGCCCATAGAGCGCGGCCTTCATCAGCGGTGTCCAGTGACAGGCATCGCGCACATCGGCATTTTGCTGGGCATCCAGCAGCCCGGCGACCTGGGTCAGATCGCCCGACTCTGCGGCGTTGATCAGGGCCGGCACCTCTCCATCCTCGCCGCTGAGCGGGTCATCCGGGCTGCTGCAGGCGCCCAGGGTGAGTGCTGCAAGAAACAGTGTCAGGCAGGCCAGGGGTGTATTCTTCATGGTGACTCTCAGCAGATGGTGTCGAGAGTCGGATCATCGGGTTCAGGCCAGATTCCTGGCAATGATCATTCGCAATCTTCAGTGCTGTTTGTCCAGTTTTTCCGCACAGGCCACGCAGTACTCAGAGTTGGGCAGTACCTTCAGACGGGCTTCCGGGATCTCGATGCCGCATTCGGCGCAGATCCCGTATTCGCCGGCATCGATCCGGGCGATGGTGCGGTTGATCTGACTGAGTTCACGACGGCCGGCCTCTCCCAGGGCATCGAGGACCTCTTCATGTTCCCTCTCCACCGCCTGCTCGGAAAAATCCGAGGAGAGGGGTCCATCGGCATGGCGCACATCCTGGGTAATCTCATGAATTCGGCGGTTCAGTTCGTCGCGACGCTTGAGCAACAGCTCGCGGATAGCTTGGTGGTCATGCATAGTATCAGCCGTGTTATTTGTCAGACCCTTTTGGGGAATAGAATGAGCCAGGGAAGGCGGTGACATTGGCGTTAGGGTCAATGTCCAGAATTTTGCTTGGTCCGCGTTTCTCGACCTCGTCAATACGGATCACCGCATGCATCGGCACGATGGTGCGGGTGACGCCGTGGAACTCGCTTTTCAGCTTCTCCTCAGCCGGGTCGATTACCACGGTTGATGATTCGCCAAACACCAGCCCTTCGATCTCGACAAAACCATAGACCTCCGCTTGGCGAATACTCTCGGCATAGAGCTGGTAGATCTTACCATGGTTGACGAACGAGATTCTGAATATGCGCATGGTTGTGCTCTGGTCCTCACTGCTTCTTACATTTTCGGCAAAGCCCGTAGAGGACCATGCTGTGATCTTCCATTTCGAAACCCGCTTCGGCGGCCACTTCCTGTTGGCGGCGCTCAATCACCTTGTCATGAAACTCCTCCACATGCCCACAGCGCACGCAGACAATATGATCATGGTGATCATCCTCGGCAATTTCAAATACCGAGCGCCCGCCCTCGAACTGCAACCGGCTGACCAGGCTCGCCTGCTCGCATTGTGTCAGTACCCGGTAAATCGTTGCCACGCCGATCTCTTCGCCCCTCTCCAACAACATCCTATAGATGTCCTCGGCACTGACGTGCTGGCCGCGGTTGTTCTCCAGTATCTCGAGAATCTTGATCCGCGGCAGGGTGATTTTCAGCCCCGCTTCCTTGAGTTTATGGGAAATTTCCGACACTGCCGTACTCCTTCTTCTCGTGGGCTCAATGTCTCTCAACGAGTATAACACCAGAGCGCCGACAAAAAGCGATCGGCTACGCAGGGCTGAGGCGCAAAGGGTGTTATCATTCCAAGAGTTGGCATTGAGGGTGATGAGAATGAAACAGACAGAAAAACTCAAAATGGGGGAGGGGCTTCCACTGCAACAGGTGCTGGATGGCCTGCCCTACAACGCGGATGGACTGGTGCCGGCGATTGCCCAGCAGCATGACACCGGCGAGGTGCTGATGATGGCCTGGATGAACCGTGAATCGCTGGATGAGACCCTGCGGACCGGGCGGGTATGCTTCTGGTCGAGATCCCGCCAGAAGCTCTGGCGCAAGGGTGAATCCTCCGGCCAGGTACAGATGCTCAAGGACATGCGCTTTGATTGCGACGGCGACACAATTCTGCTGCTGGTCGATCAGACCGGGCCGGCCTGTCATACCGGACGGCGCACTTGCTTCTATAATGCGGTAAGGGGCGACCGGGTTGAAGTGGTGAGCGAGCCGCTGATCGATCCGGAAACGCTTTACGGAAAGTAATCCGAGGGGTTTGCTGATGCTCGAGATCACACCTGTCCCGGCATTTGAGGATAATTATATCTGGTTGCTGCGCAAACCGGGTGCTGCGGCAGTGGCGGTGGTTGATCCCGGCGATGAAGATCCGGTGCTGGAGGTATTGCGCGCCCAGGGTCTCGATCTGGCGGCGATCCTGCTGACCCATAAGCATGGGGATCACACCGGCGGGGTGGAGGGGCTGAAACAGGCGTTTCCGGATCTGCCCGTCTATGGCCCTGCCCACGAGCCGATCAGGGTGGTCACCCATCCGCTCAAAGAGGGTGATCTGCTCACGCTGCCATTCCTGGATGTCGAATTCACGGTGATGGAGGTTCCCGGACATACCGAAGGCCACATCGCCTACTACA
Source organism: Sedimenticola sp. (assembly GCA_002869585.1). Taxonomy (GTDB): domain Bacteria; phylum Pseudomonadota; class Gammaproteobacteria; order Chromatiales; family Chromatiaceae; genus BM503. The sequence goes on along the minus strand of PKUO01000042.1, from coordinate 22,427 downwards.
CTGAGGGTGTGCTGTTCTGTGGTGATACCCTGTTTGCCGCAGGATGTGGCCGGGTGTTCAGCGGCACCCACCAGCAACTGCACCATTCGCTGCAGCGCTTTGCCCAGCTGCCTGGCGACACCAAAGTCTATTGCGCCCACGAGTATACCCAGGCGAATATCGGCTTTGCCCGCTGGGTGGAACCGGACAACCCGGATGTGCTGGCGCGCGCCGAGACGATTGCGCAACTGCGCGCCCAGGGGCGGTCCACCGTCCCTTCGCTGCTGGAGTTGGAGCTGAAAACCAATCCCTTTCTACGTACCTGGGTGGCCGGGGTAATTGCCGCCGCGGAAAAATACAGCGGAAAAAAACACCTTGATGGCGCTGGGGTGTTTACCGCCATCCGAACCTGGAAAGACAAAGAGTACGATTGATATGGCCAACGATATTCTGATTAAGAACGCAGTGATGATCAACGATGGGCAGCGCCAGGAGGGCGATCTGCTGGTCAGTGATGGCCGCATTGCCCGCATTGACGCCGAGATCGGCGCCTCGGCCAACTGCAAGGTCCTGGATGCCGAGGGCCGGCTGCTGATGCCCGGTATGATCGATGACCAGGTGCATTTTCGCGAGCCGGGCGCAACCCACAAGGCGGATCTGCACAGCGAGTCGCGCGCGGCGGTGGCCGGCGGCATTACCAGTTTCATGGACATGCCGAACACCAATCCCCAGACCGTCACCATAGAGGCCCTGGAGGATAAGTACACCCTGGCGCAGCAACGCTCACTGGCCAACTACAGCTTCTACCTGGGTGCGACCAATGACAACATTGACCAGATTCGTGCGCTGAAGCCCCAGCAGACTTGTGGCATCAAGGTGTTCATGGGCGCCTCCACCGGCAATATGCTGGTCAATAACGCGGAGGCGCTGGAGGCGATTTTTCGCGATGCGCCGGTGCTGCTTGCCACGCACTGCGAAGATACGCCGACCATCGAGCGGAACGAGGCGAACTACCGCGAGCAGTACGGCGAGGATATCCCGATTCGTTTTCACCCCCTGATCCGCAGCGAGGAGGCCTGCTATCTCTCCTCATCGATGGCGGTCGGGCTGGCGAAAAAACACGGTACCCGGCTGCATGTGCTGCATATCACCACGGCCAAGGAGTTGAGCCTGTTTGAGCCCAGGCCGCTGGATGAAAAGCGCATTACTGCAGAGGCCTGCGTGCATCATCTCTATTTCGACGAGAGCGCCTATGAGCTGAAGGATACCTTCATCAAATGCAACCCGGCGATCAAGGGCGAGAAGGATAAACTGGCGATCATCCAGGCGCTGACCGAGAACCGTATCGATGTGATCGGCACCGATCATGCGCCGCATACCCTGGACGAGAAGCTGAGTAGTTACTTCAAGGCGCCCGCCGGCCTGCCGCTGGTGCAGTGGGCGCTGCCGATGGTGCTCGAGCTCTATCACAACCATCAGCTGAGCCTGGAGCAGGTGGTGGAGAAGGTGTGCCACTCCCCGGCGCGCCTGTTTAATGTGCAGCAGCGCGGCTACCTGCGCGAGGGTTACTGGGCGGATCTGACCCTGGTCGATCTGGACAGTCCCTATCGGGTCGAACGCAGTGATGTGCTCTACAAGTGCGGCTGGTCGCCGCTGGAGGGCGAGCGCCTGCGCTCACGGATCGTGGCCACCCTGGTGAACGGCCAGTTCGCCTACTACAACGGCCGTATCAACGAGTCGACCCGGGGCGTACGTCTGACCTTCGATCGCTAATGCGTTGACAGCAGGCGGTCAGGCGGTGCCGATCGCCCCTTTGTCGACACCCTCGTAAGCACGCACCCGGAATGAGGCTGTTGGCTGCTCCGTTTTCAGGGTGTCGGCAATATGCTGCGCCAGGTTCTCCACGGTGGAGTCGGTGTCGATCAGATAGACGCGCGCGGCCTGCAGTTCGAGCTGAAACAGCCCCTGGTTGGCGGTATAGCCAAAGCGGTGATAGAGAATGCCCGCTTGCTCAAAGCTGTCCAACAGGTCGGTGCGGGTGCCGATGTAGATATCTCTCCAGCGCTCGGCCCAGTTGGTTTCAAGCTGTGGATTTCTGACGCCATCCCGATAGACCTCTATCCGCGAGCGGTGGCCGTGGGCGATGCGCTGGCAGTTGCCGTCATGGTGCTTCAGCCCGTGGCTGTACTGGTAATGGGATCCCTCGATCTGTTCGTCACGCAGGGTAAGGCGAATCGCCTGCACATTGTCCGGCAGGGCAGGCTTCACCTCCCGGATGATTGCGGCCGAGAGGGCCTCACCGGTAATTTCACCGCTATCGATCAGGGTGACCGCGCTCAGCGGCGAACTGTGGCGGAAGGTCTCTCCGGATTCTGTGGTGAAGCTGAGATCACAGCGGTGCTCCTGCTGTTCGAGATTCAGCCCGGGATACTGGCCGGGCAGCAGCAGTTTGTGGTCGAAGCTCTCGTCGATGATGCGCTTCACCTGCTTTTTCACGCTGCTGAAATCGAGCACCATCCCCTGATGATCGAGAGTGCCGTCCAGTTCGATATCAACCAGCCAGCTTGCCCCCAGCAGCCCACGGACCGGGTGGAGATAGGAGGCGTCAATGACGGTAAGGGCGTTTACAAACAGGGTTGTCATAAGGGTGGTAGCGGTGGCGACAGAAAAGTCTGCGAATGATGACAGGCTTTCAGGCCGCTGCGCAAGCGCAGACCCCCGGATTGCCAGGGATCTGACGGATACTGATCAGTACTTGACATGTTTTTCCACCCGGCTCAGCAGGCCGATGATCTTCAGGGACAGAGGCTCAATCTTGGTGTATTCCTGTTCGGCCTGTTCCAGCTTGCCGGCCTTTTTCAGGGCGACGATGGTCTTGATGATCTGATGCAACTGCTCGTGTGGTGGCTCCAGTTCGCGCATCTCGGCGATTCCACCGTATTTTTTCATGCCCTCGGAGTAGTACCACTTGCCGAGGATGCAGTCGTGATGGGAGACCGCCTCTTTGTCGCTGAGTGACTGACGGCCATCGAGGAATCCCCGCAGGCGCGCCTTCCAGGCGATATGCGCCTGCTTGGCGGTCTGGAAATCGAAGGCCTGGTCTGCCGCGAGCTTGAACTGGCAGACTACCTGCTGCAGGTCCGAGGCGAGCTTGCCCAGGTGTTCGGTGACACTTTCCGTATCGCGGGAGTAGGCAGCGACATCGATACTGCCCTGGTTGATGGAGTTGATGTTGACGTTGATCCCATCGGCCACGCTGCGCTGGTGTTCGGACGCGCTGGCGATCTGGGAGTTCATCGCGCTGATGGTTTCGATTGAGCGGCTGATCGCCTCCAGCGAGGCCTTGGCGCGGGTGGATTGTTCGACGTTCTCCTGGGCCAGGCTGCTGCCCGTCTCCATCGCCTGCACCGCTTCGCGGGTATCCCCCTGCAGCCGGCGTATCATCTGTTCGATCTCACCGGTGGATTCCTGAGTGCGGGTGGCCAGGCCGCGCACCTCGTCGGCGACCACGGCAAACCCCCGTCCCTGTTCGCCGGCGCGGGCGGCCTCGATGGCCGCATTCAGGGCCAGCAGGTTGGTCTGTTCGGCAATCGCCTTGATCACGTCGAGTACGCTGCCGATCTCCTCGCTGCTCTTCTCCACACGGACGATAATCGTCGCCGCATGGCGCACATCGTTGCTGAGTTGCTGGATGGCCGCGGCGGTCTCGGCCACGGTTTTGTGTCCGATCTGCGCCTCGGCGGTCGCGCTCTTGGTGGCATCTTCAGCGCTGAAGGCATTATTGGCCACCTCGGTGATGGTCGCGGTCAGATCGGATACGGCCTGCACGATCTGTTCCGTTTCCAGCGCCTGTTGTGCCGATTTGCGGGTGATTTTGTTGGCGCTTTCGGTGGTCTGGGCCACGGCGCTGATCACCTCGCCGGTGGAGTCGGCGGTGTGACGCACCAGTTCCTGGATCTTCTTGATGAAGGTGTTGAACGCCTGTGCCACCTGGCCGATCTCGTCGTTGCTCCTGATTTCCAGACGTTTGGTCAGATCGCCTTCACCCTCGGCGATATCATTCATGGCTTGCACAATATGGGTCAGCGGGCGGTTGACTGAGCGTGTGATCAGCCAGGCAAACAGCGCGCCTAGCAGCAATCCGGCGACCAGGAAGATCGTCACCAGCTTGGAGGTGCCTTGTGCGGTGCTGACCAGATCGCCGCTGGTCTGTTCGATAGCCTGCTCCTGGATGGTCACCAGGGTTCCAAGCTTGCTGTCCATGCTTTCGAATAGCGGGGTAAGCTCACTGCGCACCAGCCAGGCATCGGTGCGCCACTGCTCGCTGCCGTGAATCTGTTCCATTGTCTTGATGTTTGCACGGTAAGCGACGACCTTCTCCTTGAAGCGCATCAGCGAGTCTTCCTGGTCGAAGGTCAGGATATCCTCATACTCCGCCAGCTTTTCCAGCAGCCGGTCCTGCTGGTCGAAATAGAGATGCAGGTCTGCGAGCGCCTCCTTGGAGCGGAAGGCGAGATAACCACGGATACCGTTCATGATGTTGCTGCCGTAATAGCGCAAATCGGCAACCAGGGTCAGCAGGCGTTTTCTGTCATCGTTTGCCTCCTCCTCCTGCTCTGAGATGATCATCTGTGAGGTGAGCTGGGCCAACTCACGGCTGAGCGGATTGATCTCTCTGTTGGCGAAGGCGATGCCGGGGAAATTGGTCTCGTTGTCCGTGGCGGTCTGAATCAGGCGATCTCCCAGGGCCTTGTATGTGGCAAGGTCAGTAGCCAGGCCCTGGGTCAATTCAGCCGATTGCGGGGCGGATTGAATCGACTCACGCTGGTTCAGATCGCCCAGCAGGGTTTCTGCCTCCCGGATGCTGTCGAGGTAATTGGTTTTATGGATCTCCTCTTCTGTGGAAAGAAAAAATCCCAGCGCATTTGCCGACGCATGCAGGCTGGTCTCCAGGTTTTTGGAGATCAGCACGGTCGGCTGATTCTCCTTGACCAGGGCGCCGATAACGCTCTTGACCTTGGCCAGGCTCCACATGGTTTCGCCGGAGATGGCGGCAAGAATGATCAGGATCGCGATGAATCCCGCCCAGATCTTCTGGCTGATTTTCAGTGACTGGAAAACTTTACCCATTCTTCGATGCCTCCACAAATGTACAGGTGATCCTGTTCAATGCGTTTTTATTGTTGGTGTAGGGAGGGTTGCGGCCGATTTAACAATACCTTTAGGATCACTGGGGATTAGGCGGTTTCCCCCGCCGCGGGGTGCCGGTGTTTAACCACCATTTTTTGTTGCGACGATTAGAATATATCGCTATTCAGTGCGGTGCTTTCGGCGTATCTAGCGCTGTCGGAATACCTATTTGGATGATTGCCTGATCAATGCGCCGTTCTTTATCTGAAATCTGCTGTGTAGGGAGCTGCGATGGCCGTTTTTACGGACCAATCCAGGATTTACACGCTATCATTATCAGTGGTGAATCGACATGTTCAGGGATTCACACATTATCTTTTTGCTGTCCGTAGATTGAGTGCAGGCGATATGTTGATATCCACACAACCGGGGCAGATCGAATGCCGTCTGGCGAGCAAGTCTGACCTGTCTGCCCTGGTAGCCCTTGAACAGCAGAGCTTCGATGAAGACCAGATCAGCCGACGCCAGTTTCTGCACCTGCTGACGCGTGCCAATGCGGCTGTTCTGATTGCCGAGCAGGATGGCCAGTTGCTGGGAGATGTGGTGGTGCTGTTCAACCGGGCCACCTCCACCGCGCGTCTCTATTCGATTGCTGTGTCCAAGGCGGCACGCCGCATGGGGGTGGGCCAAATCCTGGTGGAGGCGGCGGAAACCAACGCCTGGGATCATGGTCGCGCCTGGATTCGTCTGGAAGTGCGCAAGGACAACACGGCATCGATCAAGCTGTTCGAGGGCCTCGGTTACCGGCGTTTCGGACAGTATCTCGACTACTACGAGGATCATGCCGATGCCTGGCGCTATGAAAAAACCCTGGCTCCGGACTTCGTCGCACAGCCGGTGCGCGTCCCCTATTATCGCCAGAGCCTGGAGTTTACCTGCGGCCCTGCAGCCCTGATCATGGCGATGCAGGCACTCGATCCCACCCTGGTGCCGAGCCGCAAGCTGGAGCTGCGTCTGTGGCGTGAGGCAACCACGATTTTCATGACCGCGGGACATGGCGGCTGCGGCCCGTACGGTCTGGCGCTGGCCGCGGCGCGGCGCGGCTTCGATGTGGCGGTCTATGTCTCGGAAACCAGCATCCACCTGATCGATTCGGTTCGCAGCGATGAAAAGAAAGAGGTGATGACCCTGGTCCAGGAGGATATGGAGGAGCAGCTGGCCGAACTCAAGGTACCGATCCACGAGCAGGCACCGGACGTGGATGAGCTGCGCGAGCACTTCAATGCTGGGGCGATACCGATCGCGTTGATCAGCTCCTGGCAGATTTATGAGAGCCGGGTGCCGCATTGGGTGGTGATATCCGGCTTTGACGACCACTTCGTTTATCTGAACGATCCCTATGTCGATGTGGAACTGGGCGAGACCGAGATTGACTCGATCAATATCCCGATCAGCATCGATACATTCCATCACATAGCACGATATGGCAGACGCGGTCTGCGCGCCATCGTGCTGATTAAACAGGCGCCAGGACAGTGACTGATCATATACTTCTGCTTGAAGACCCCAGTGAATGGCCCCAGGAAAAACTGGGCAAGGATTTCCCCATCTCCCCGGTTGCCGCGCGTGACTATCTGACTGACCCGGTATGGGCCAGCCGTAAAGGTCTGCGGGCCATCAATCTGTGCCGTGATCGGGACTACCTGGATGTCGGTTACTATTGCTCTTTGTTGGCCGAGGCGCGAGGACACAAGGTACTGCCGAGTGTACGCACGATCAACGACCTGGCCGGCAGCGAGAGCTATCCGGTGGATCTGGACAGCCTCAACCGGCGCATGAAGCGGCTGTTGAACCGCCGCCGTTCTAAGCTGGCAAGCACCCGTCTGGAGTTGATCCTGGTATTTGGCCAGGCGCCGGTCGATGAACTGGCGGCGATCAGCAGGGCCCTGTACGAGGCATTTCCCGCCCCGCTGTTGCATGTGGTCTTGGAGTATGACTCGATCTGGCGCATATCCTCGGTGCATATCGTTTCGCCTGCTGATCTGAGCGAGGAGGATCTGTCCCGCTTTATCGAGGGACTCAAGCATCACCTGAACAGGCGCTGGTATCAGCCGCGCTCAAAGCGCGAGGCGCGCTATGACCTGGCGATTCTGCATAATCCGGACGAGGAACTGCCGCCCTCCAATCGCAAGGCGCTGCAGCTGTTTATCAAGGCGGCACGGGAGCAGGGGGTTGCCGCGGAGCTGATCACCGCGAGCGACTATGGGCGTATCGCCGAGTTCGATGCGCTGTTCATACGCGAAACCACCTCGGTCAGCGACTACACCTATCGCTTCGCACGCAAGGCCCAGCGCGAAGGGCTGGTGGTGATCGATGATCCCGATTCCATCCTGCGCTGCACCAACAAGATCTATCTGGCCGAGCGTTTGACCCAGTTGCGTCTGCCTGCCCCCAAGACCCTGACCGTGCAGCGCGACGCCGTCGATCGGCTGATCGATGAACTGGGTTTTCCCATGGTGCTGAAAATTCCCGACGGTTCGTTCTCCCGGGGTGTGATCAAGGTGGAGAATCGCGCCTCGCTGGTCAGGGAGATACAGCGGCTGTTTCGTGATACAGAGCTGGTGCTGGCCCAGGAGTTTGCTCCCACCGAGTTCGACTGGCGGGTGGGCATTCTCAACGATGAATTGCTGTTCGTCTGCCAGTATGGCATGGCGCCAGGCCACTGGCAGATTGTCAATCATGCCGGAAAGCGTCCCACTGCCGGTCGCCACTCGACACTGCCCCTGGACCAGGTGCCTGAGGAGGTGGTCAGTCTGGCGAAACGCGCCGCGCGGTTAATGGGTAATGGTCTGTATGGCGTCGATATAAAACAGACCACCAAGGGACTGATTGTGATCGAGGTGAATGACAATCCCAATCTTGATGCCGGCGTCGAGGATGCAGTGCTCGGGGAAGGGCTTTACCAGCGAATTATTGAAGAGTTTGTCCGGCGCCTGGAACAACGTGGCCGCTGATCTATCTAACTGTTATTTATTCGGAGACTAGAGAATGACCGATACTGCCACTCTGATACTGGATGGCAAGGAGCATCAACTGCCACTGGTCGTTGGTACTGAGGGTGAACGTGCAGTCGATATTCAGACGCTGCGCAACAACACCGGCTATGTCACCCTGGATCCGGGGTATGCCAATACCGCCAGCTGTGAAAGTGCCATTACCTTTATCGACGGCGAGAAGGGGCTGCTGCACTATCGGGGCATACCGATCGAGCAGTTTGCCGCCCATCCCAACTTTGTCGAGGTCTCCTGGCTGCTGATTTTCGGGCGTCTGCCGACGATGCGCGAATATACCGAGTTTGCCCATGACCTGAATGCCCATGCGAACCTGGATGAGAGCATGAAGCATATCTTCCAGGGATTCCCGCGCAGCGCACCACCGATGGCGATCCTGTCGGCGATGATCAATGGCCTTTCCTGTTTTCATCCGGAGTTGATGGAGCTGGAGGACAAGACCCAGTTTCGCCGCGCCGCGGCCCGGCTGATCAGTAAGATCCGCACTATCGCCGCCTATGCCTACCGGCACTCCCTTGGCAAGCCATATATCTATCCGGACCCAAACCTGCGTTATGTGCCGAATTTTCTTCACATGATGTTTTCCCAGCCCTATGAGCCCTACTACTGCGACGAGGATGTCCGCGATGCGGTCAATCTGTTGCTGATCCTGCATGCCGATCACGAGCAGAACTGTTCGACATCGACGGTGCGCATGGTTGGTTCGAGCCAGGCGAATCTGTTTGCCTCCTGTGCTGCCGGGGTCTGCGCCCTGTGGGGACCGCGGCATGGCGGCGCCAATGTCGAAGTCCTGCACATGCTCGAGCAGATCCATGCAGGCCAGATCACCCCCGAAGAGTACGTGGCGATGGCCAAGGACAAGGAGAGCAAGGTTCGGTTGATGGGTTTTGGGCATCGTGTCTACAAGAACTTCGACCCGCGCGCCAAGATGCTGGCCAAGGTGGCTGAGCGCCTGCTGCGTGATCGCGGCAAGAATGACCCGTTGCTGAATATCGCCCGCAAACTGGAAGAGATCGCCCTGGAAGATCCCTATTTTGTTGAGCGCAAACTCTATCCCAATGTCGATTTCTACAGCGGCATCATCATGCGTGCGATCGGTATACCGACCAGCATGTTTACCGTGATGTTTGCCATCGGACGGCTGCCAGGCTGGATTGCCCACTGGTGGGAGCAGAACCAGGAGGCCGGTGGCATGATTGCCCGGCCACGCCAGGTCTATACCGGCAATAACAGCACTGATTATCTGCTGATGGAACGCCGTTAGCCTGTTTTACCGGGGCGCTGGGTTGAGAGAGCGACGAAAAAAATGAGCAGCGACGGGGTGTCGCTGCTCAAACTCACCAATGACTACTGCTAACTTCTTCTAGCTTTTTTCTCAACGGAGGGGGTTGAGTCAGGAACAACAACTGCCATCCGGCACACCCAGTTTTTTCAGGATGCTCGCCAGCGGGCAGAAGTTGGTGAGGCCGCTTTGCGCCAGGTTCAGACCGACAAACACGCCCAGTCCAATCCAGTAGGGGTGGACATAGTGTGCCAGGGCGATGCTCAGCAGCACCATCAGTCCGGCTACCAGATGCACGATGCGATCTACAGTCATCTCGTTCTCCTCTTATCGGTTGTCGCCGTTAGAAACGGTAGGACATCTGCAGGTTGACCACGTTCTGTTCCAGCTCGATCGTGTTGCCACTGCCGCTGTTGGAAGTGACCTCGTTGTGGAAGGCGTGGGCATAGGAGAGCGATGTGAACAGGCGATCGCCGAATTGACGGGTCAGGCCCAAAGTCAGGTGCTGCTCGGTAATGGCCAGTGAGCCGATATTGCTATCCACATCCTCCGGTCCGATCGGAGACTCGCCGTAGTTATAGCCGATGCGAACCGTTGTCTTGGGGTTGATCTGCTTCTGCACGCCGATGGCAAATACCGTCTGGTCGTCCCAGCCGAACTTCATCTTGCTGGTGCCTGCCGGGGTTTTGAAATCGATGCTATCGAGGACATCACTGAAGCCGATGTGTTTGACATCGGCCTCAACCAGCAATCCCGGCATTGGTTTGATGGCGACGCCCAGGCTCAGGATCGATGGGCCATCCATGGTCATACCATAGGTGCCGTTCAGGGTGTTCCACTTGAACTCATCCATCTGCTGCTTGGTGGTGTAGGAGGCCCCGACCGAGAGGCGTTCGCTGGGTTTGAAGGTCAGGCCAAAGGTTGCGCCAAATCCATAGACCTGGTTCTGGGGCAGCTGAAACATCGGGTTGTAGAGGGCCAGACTCTGATAATCGATGTTCAGCGCAGCGCCCAGAGAGAGCTTATCGTTCAGCTTGTAGCCAAAGCCAGGGGCGATCTTGAAGAACTGTTTGGTGGTGACGATCGCCTGATTGCCGGCAAGGCCAGGGGCGCTGTCAGGAAAATCCACACCCATGCCGGAGAGACCGGCCATGCCCATGCCCAGTGTGAGCCGATCGTTGGCGCGGTAGGCGAGAGCGCCGGAGGGGATCAGATAGAGGTCTGAGTCGCTATCCTGACCGTTGACCTTGCGTGGCGGGTTCAGAAAGCCGAAGCCGAAATCGGAGCGGAACTCCTGCATGGACAGATCGGCCAGTCCGGCCGGATTGGTCAATACCGTGGCGGCATCCTGGGGGGCCGCGGTATAGGCGCCGGCCATGCCCCACTGCATGGCAGTAACGCCCAGCATCTGGTCGCCGTTGGTGGCGGATGCTTGCGAACCAATCATGCCTAGCGCAAGCGCGATGGATACACGGGTGAGTGTTTTTTGCATGGTAATCTCCTCCAACTAAAGGTTAATTTGCTGTGTTTCTGTTTGTTTTTTATTAGCGCAGCAATTGTGATTTTCCGGGAACACCACGGAACATGGCGTGGCAACTGAAACAACCGTTGGTGATGGTGCCTACCAGAGAGGAGGCCTTGATCATGTCGCCCTGATCGGCGGCATCAGCCAGGCGAAGGGCATTACCTTCGACGGCATCGTTGAAACCAGCCAGTGCGCTCAGACCCTGGTCATTGATGAACTTGATATCCAGGTAGGGAAGCAGGCCGCCGATGGGGATGCGGTGATTGGCCAGGCGGCGGGCGCTGTCAGCGGCCTGTTCCTGGTTGTCCGTCAAAACACCTACCAGCATGCTTTGATAGTCGGATTGCGCCTCGTGCATCACCTGGCGGAGGGTGACTTTGTCGCTGTGGCGGCTGTGTGCGCCATAGATACCAAGCAGCAGTTTCTTGGTTTGTGGTGACAGCGCCTTGACCTTTTCCTGCAGCTCCGGTTTCATGAGGCTGATCTGCTTGTTCATCATCTGCTGCAGTTTCTGCATATCTGGCGCGGCATCCTGCGCATGTGTCAGATTGATGATGGTGGACAGGCCCATGGCTGCAATCAGCACGGTACCTTTCTTCAGGGTGGTTTTAATGGTGTTCATTGTGGGTTGCATGGCGTTTGACCTCTTTGCATTGGTTTCTATGAATTACGAAACGGATTGTGTTGCGTTCTTGTTTTTGTAGTATTGAGATTGTCGAAAACTTATCGGGATTTGATTGCGGTGAGGTAACATGTTGTATCAACTTGTTTCAGTGTTGTTACAAATTCGCTGCCAGGATTACCATGACTGAGCAACATGAACACCTGCTTGTGGTAGACGATGAGCCTGAATTGCGGGCCTTGTTAAAACGCTATCTCAAGGAGCAGGGTTATACCGTGGACGCGGTTGCCGATGGCGCGGCGATGGAGCGCTATCTGAAGAAAAACAGTGTCGATCTGATTATTCTCGATCTGATGATGCCGGGAGATGATGGCCTGACGCTGGCGCGTCGCCTGCGCCAGCAGGGTGACCAGGCGATTATCATCCTCTCCGCGCGTGGCGATGAGGTTGATAAGATCGTCGGGCTGGAGGTGGGCGCCGATGATTATCTGGCCAAGCCGTTCAATCCACGGGAACTGCTGGCGCGGGTGCGCGCCGTGCTGCGTCGCAGCCGAAACAAGGCGCATGCTGATGGCAGCGCCGAGCAGATGGTGCGCTTTGGTCCATTCGAACTCAATCTCTACAGCCATAAGCTGACCCGGGAGAAGGCTGAAATTCCCTTGACCCTGGGGGAGTTTGAACTGCTGCGCATTTTTGTGCAGAACCCCAATAACGTGTTGAGCCGTGACCGTCTGCTGGACCTGACCAAGGGTTACGAGCGCTCACCTTTCGACCGTAGTATCGACGTGCGGGTAAACCGCCTGAGACGCAAGATCGAGGTGGATGCATCGGAGCCGGTCTATCTGCGCACCATCTGGGGTGCGGGTTACCTCTTTTCACCTGATCCCTGAAGGCGCTCCGTGAGTATTTTCAAGCCGCGTACGCTGTTCGGCAGAACCCTGAATACCATTGCCGTGGTCTCTATCGGGTTTCAGCTCTTTATCCTGATTGTGGTTGGCTCTCTGATGCTGATCCCGCTGGGTCAACGCTCCGCAGATGATCTGGCAGCACTGATGATCTCGTCCGCCGAGATGTGGCAGGTGGCTGTTGCTGAACGGCCGTTGTTGGAGCAACGCTTCGTGGAGCGCTATAACATTACCCTGACCGATGATGATACCCAATACGCGGTAAGCGAGAGCTGGCTTCCCTATCGTTTTTTTCTTGAGAAGGCGCTCGCCACCAGAACCGGCGAACCGGCCAAACTGCTTGAACATAACACCAGCCAGCGGGGGCAATGGTTTTGGGTCGACATCCCATTGAAAGGGGAGAGGGTGCGCGTGGGCTTTCCCCGCTCGCGTATCGGCGTTCACCCGCCTGCGGCTCTGCTGCTGGTTCTGACCGTGGGTATAGGCGTCACTTTGCTGACGGTGGGGGTGTTGGTCAAACGCCTGTCATCACCGCTGGAATCGTTATCGAAGGCAGTGCGTACCCTGGGTGCAGGGGAGTGGCCTGAACCGGTGTCTGAAACCTGTCCCGAGGAGTTGGCCGGTCTGGCCAGGAGCTTCAATCGTATGACCGGCCAGGTGCGGGAACTTCTGGCCAACCGTACCACGCTGCTGGCGGGGATCTCCCATGACCTGCGCACACCGATTACGCAGATTCAACTGGCCCTGGAGATGCTGCCGCAGGAGGGCGGGGACCCCGTGCTGATGGCCGGTATTCGCCGCGACCTGGAACGGATCAATCGTCTGATAGGTATGTTTCTGGATATCAGCAGGGGGCTGGAGGGGAGTCCTCATGAGAACCTGCTGATTGAGTCTTTGCTGAACGATCTGGTTGAGCAGTTCAGGGAGCGTGGCGCCGAGATTGACTGGCATCCCTGTCCCGGGTGCCGTGAGGAGGTGAATGCCATGGCGCTGAGCCGCATCGTCTCCAATCTGCTGGAAAATGCGGTGCGCTATGGGCAAGGCTCGCCGATTGCGGTGAACTGTGGCTGTTCGGGAAAAGGGATGGTGATTTCTGTGAGTGACCAGGGTCCCGGTATCCCGGAAGAGGAACTGGAGAATGTCTTCAGACCCTTCTACCGTTTGGAGCAATCGCGGAATCAGAGTACCGGTGGCAGTGGTCTGGGGCTTGCCATCGTCAGGCAGTTGGCGATGGCCTACGGTTGGGATGTGCAACTGCAACGCCGTCAGGGTGGCGGCACAGACGCAGTGGTTACCCTGGGGCGTAAACCCCAGGGGGATATTGCTGTTTTACAATAGTTGCATTTCCAGTGCGTCTATCTGAGGCGGTTTCCAGACCATGATCTGACCATCGCCCAGACAGCAATCACGATGAATATGGTATGCACCAGCGTGAAATAGGTAATGACATAAACCCAGGTCCAGGGGGAGTCGAAACCGCCGAACGCAATCATCAGTCCGCTCACCACGAGCAGCGAAAACGCGGCGATTATATTCAGCTTTATGCCTAGCACGACATGATAATGGCCAATGCTCTCCTGGTAGGATTTGTTCAAATGTGTCACTAACCAGATAAAACCCAGAACCGGAAGAAAGGTGAGATTGAGGATGGATGCCAGTGCCGCATTCGAGGCGAATTTGATCTCCTGTTCCGTGTATTCAGTCGTTGCTGTTTCGTTCGATGACGACATGGTTTTTATCCTGCGTTTTATCCGCTGAAATCAGTTGGGCGATTCGTTGTATGAGCAACACTACGCTCACCCTGACGATTGTTCAATATCAACCTCGGAGTATGTTGCAGCCGTGGCTGCTTGTTTCAATAACCTTGATCCTTGTAACACACTGATACAAAAAGCCTTGGTTATGCAACACAGATACTATATCTCTGGCATAGACTTTTTTGCAGGTGAAGTAGAGAAGTTTTCTCATCAAGCTGAATTCGGACGAGGTGTGTCATGAAAGCAAAAAGGTTATTTCAAGTGATATTTGCATTTTTGTTTACGACGTTGACAGCCATTGCAATCGCCTCGGGTGATGGTGGTGCCGGAGGTGCAGGCGGTGGTGGTGCTGGGGCAGGATCTGGCTCCGACGGTGGTTCAGGTACCGCCGCAGCATATCAGGGCGTGGGCGTTCCGGGTGTAGGTGAAATGGTCCAGCAACGTCACCGCAACCAGATAAAGGGAGATGCCCAATATCAGCAACGTGCAGAGATGCAGAGTCGGGATCAGAGTGAGGCGATGCCCAGTGAAGATGCAGTACTCGACCGTGACCAGATCCAGGATAGAGATCGCGTTGATAAATAGTGGCATTATCTGACGCCTGGGTAGATAATATTGCCCAGGCATTGAGGGGTTTTTTCTGAGAAATGAGCGTAGTTTCTCGAATGTCTTGCGTATACCGGCAGCCTATTCAATGCAAGGGTTCAATACCCGGGTAAAGTCGAAGAAAGTCGTCATAAAGATGTGGCAGTATCATAGTTTGCCGTCGTCACCACTCCGATTCCAAGCGGACTGTCTACCTCAATCTAAATTTCATTCAAAGAGAGATCGAGACGCCTCCTGCACTCGAATATATAGTCTGGCAGGCATTGAACAACGTGCAGTCCGGAACAGTAAGAAATACCCATCCGTTTCCGGTTTTTTCACAATAAAAATGGCATGCCACGGCCTTTTCGGGCGCTTGACCTGGAGGAGGCCGCTGATTGGGAGATTTCATGTATAAGTATTTATTTATGTAAAATATAAAAAATATTAACTTTTATTTATCGTTGTTGTCCACTAAATTTGGCAACCGTGATGATTAACCCGTGAAACACAGTGTTAATTGGTGTGTTTCTCTCTAAATACCTCAAACGAGGAGGAAAGTTAACATGGCTGTAAAGAGCTACAATGCAGGCGTAAAAGAGTACCGCGAAACATATTGGATGCCCGATTACACTCCGAAGGACACTGACATTCTGGCGTGCTTCAAAGTCACCCCGCAACCGGGTGTGCCTCGTGAAGAAGTCGCGGCGGCAGTTGCTGCCGAATCATCCACCGGTACCTGGACAACGGTCTGGACAGATCTGCTCACCGACCTGGATTACTATAAGGGCCGTGCCTACGCGATTGAAGACGTACCGGGTGATGACACCTGTTTCTATGCCTTCGTTGCTTACCCTATCGATCTGTTTGAAGAGGGTTCCGTGGTTAACGTCATGACCTCACTGGTCGGTAACGTATTCGGATTCAAGGCGCTGCGTGCCCTGCGTCTGGAAGATATCCGCTTCCCAATCGCCTACGTAATGACCTGTAATGGACCACCGCAGGGTATCCAGGTAGAGCGCGATATGCTGAACAAGTATGGTCGTCCTCTGCTGGGTTGTACCATCAAGCCAAAGCTGGGT
This sequence comes from Sedimenticola sp., assembly GCA_002869585.1. Lineage (GTDB taxonomy): Bacteria > Pseudomonadota > Gammaproteobacteria > Chromatiales > Chromatiaceae > BM503. Next base: position 6,489 of record PKUO01000042.1, on the reverse strand, counting down.
CTCTCAGCCAAAAACTACGGCCGCGCTTGTTATGAAGGTCTTCGTGGCGGTCTCGATTTCACCAAGGATGACGAGAATGTCAACTCCCAGCCGTTCATGCGCTGGAGACACCGTTTTGACTTTGTTATGGAAGCAATCCATAAAGCCGAAGCCGAGACTGGTGAGCGTAAAGGTCACTATCTGAACGTTACTGCACCGACATCTGATGAAATGATGAGGCGTGCCGAGTATGCCAAAGAGATCGGCGCACCGATCATCATGCATGACTACATAACTGGTGGCTGGTCTGCTAACACCCAGCTGGCACAGTGGTGTCAGAACAACGGCATGCTGCTGCACATCCACCGTGCAATGCACGCGGTTCTCGACCGTAACCCGCACCACGGTATCCACTTCCGCGTACTGACCAAGATCCTGCGTCTGTCCGGTGGTGACCACCTGCACTCAGGTACTGTTGTGGGTAAGCTGGAAGGCGACCGTGACGCAACACTTGGCTGGATCGATATCATGCGTGACAGCTATGTTAAAGAAGACCGTTCACGCGGTATCTTCTTCGATCAGGATTGGGGTGCGATGCCAGGCGTACTGCCGGTTGCTTCCGGTGGTATCCACGTATGGCACATGCCTGCACTGGTCAACATCTTCGGTGATGACTCTGTACTCCAGTTCGGTGGCGGTACGCTGGGTCACCCATGGGGTAACGCTGCTGGCGCTGCTGCAAACCGTGTTGCGGTTGAGGCTTGTGTAGAAGCACGTAACGAAGGTCGTGAACTTGAGAAAGAAGGTAAAGATATTCTGACCAAAGCTGCCAATAACAGCCCAGAGCTGAAGGCTGCGATGGAGACGTGGAAAGAGATCAAGTTTGAATTCGATACCGTCGACAAGCTCGACGTGAAGCATAAGTAACGTGTTGAAACCGGTCAGATCGGGTTGATCTGACCGGCAAACCAAACTTGATTCTTTTGGAAAATGTATATTTAGAGGTATAACACAATGAGTGGAATGCAAGATTACCAATCAAGCTTGAGCGATACTGCGAGTCGTAAGTTTGAAACTTTCTCTTACCTGCCTTCAATGAGCGATGACCAGATTCGTAAACAGATCGAATTTATTGTTTCAAAAGGCTGGAATCCGTCCGTCGAGCACACCGAGCCTGAAAATTCGACCGGTTCCTACTGGTACATGTGGAAGCTGCCTATGTTCGGTGAAACCGATGTAGACGCTATCCTGGCCGAATGTGCTGCTTGCCATAAAGCCCATCCGAACAATCATGTTCGTCTGCTGGGTCTGGATAACTTTGCTCAATGCGCTGGTGCAGCCATGGTTATCTACCGCGGTAAAGCTGTCTAATCTCTAATTAGATCGGACATCGAAGCCCCTGCTTCCTTCATGGGGCAGGGGCTTTTTATTTGAGGCAGTCTGAATAAACAGGGATGCATCAAATAAAGGTATTTTTGGATTAAAAATGTTAAAGGCGATCAATGGCTACCAAACCCGACCGATACGTTGGCATTCACAATGACATAAATGGTGGTATGACAACGATTGGTAAGATCATCCGTGATGCTTGGGTGTTCGGTATTATCGAAGAATCACAAACCTGTGAAGGCTGGAACCTGGCCGGGATTGATTCACTACTGCAAAAAGTCAATGCTGAGTGGGACAAGTACGGCTGCTTGGTTAGTAACCTGCCTGCAGAATTGTATCAACGTCATCGGCAAATCCATGATGAAGCCATTGAGCGGGCTAAAGCTGCCGGTTGGAGTGGTGAAGCCGAGACCGATGACGAAGACTAAATTTAACTGAAAAGACAAAAGGTGTGTCATGTCAGATATTACAGTAGATTCCAAACAGTACCTCGTTAAAGAAGAACCGTACTATGAGCCGGTAGGCAACGAGGTTGCACTGTATGAAGCGGCCTATAACGCACGCATGCCAATGATGCTGAAAGGCCCCACTGGATGCGGAAAATCCCGTTTCGTCGAATATATGGCATACAAGCTGGGTCGCCCATTGATTACCGTGGCCTGTAATGAAGACATGACGGCATCCGATCTGGTTGGACGATTCCTGCTGGATAAAGATGGCACCAAATGGCAGGACGGACCACTGGCAAATGCGGCGCGAATCGGTGCTATATGTTATCTCGACGAGGTTGTAGAAGCACGTCAGGATACCACCGTTGTCATTCATCCACTAACCGACCACCGTCGCACCCTGCCACTGGACAAAAAAGGGGAGTTGATCGAAGCCCATCCGGATTTTCAACTGGTTATCTCATATAACCCAGGTTATCAGTCACTGATGAAAGATCTGAAACAGTCAACCAAGCAGCGCTTTGGTGGTCTGGATTTCGATTACCCAGAAGAATCCATCGAAACTGCTATTGTCGCCAAAGAATCTGGCGTCGATAAGGATATTGCAGCCAAGCTGGTGCAGATATCCCATCGTGCACGTAACCTCAAGGGCCACGGTCTCGATGAAGGCATCTCTACCCGTCTATTGGTATATGCAGGTCAATTAATCAGTAAAGGTATTGATCCGTTAGCAGCCTGTAGTATGACCATGGTGACACCATTGACCGATGACCCCGATATGCGGGATACGCTGGACGCAGCAGTACAGACATTCTTCAGCTAAAGCATTTACAGCGACGACAGTTTGTCGAAACGATGCGTGCCTAACACCACAAAGGATTGGCGGTGGGACCGACATTTCAGGATGATATCAGGTGATATGGCTATCTGCTTATTACGCAGTATCAGGTAGCGAAAATTGAGGTCAAACATGTCAGTAAAGCTCGAAGATTACGAAGATTTTTTGTCCGATGTGCCTGCGATACGTGACGTACTGGAGGGAACCTTCCATGAAGCGGCGCGTACCATGTCACCCACCGGGCTGGAAAACTATCTGAACGGAGCCAAAGCCCTGTGTAACCTGGGGAGAGGTAACGACTTGGTGGTTACCTACCTCCAGGAAATGCCACTGGTAGTTAAGGAGTGCGGTGAAGACATAATCGAAGATTGTCTGACCGCAGCGATGAAGCTCTCATCAATGACATCAGGTGAAGTCATCATGCTGATGTTCCAGAGTCTACCCTCGGCGGCTCGAAACTTAGGTGATGCACAGTTACTGCGAGGTTACCTGACCTTCATTCACCAGTTCGCATCAACAGCAGCGCGTGGACTGCGCCCAATGTTGAATCACATTGATCAACTGTTGACGAAACTGACGCTGAGTGGCCTGCGACGTTGGGCAACCTTCGGTGCCCAAGCTTACCGCCGCGATTTTGATAACCTGGTAACCTATTTCAACCTGGAGTCTGCCGATTCAAAAGCGATGTTGCAGAAAGAGCGTCGCGGGGTTCTGTTCGTACGCATCCAGCGTAAGTTGAACTTTTATCTTCGAGCACTCTGGGGTCGAGACTTTTTCGTACGCCCGACAGGTGCCGACTACACCGATTTCCGTCCCTACATCGAACATCGAATATTGCACGTACCAGATGCAGTGGATAATGTTGGAGACGTTAGTGGTCTGGATCTTTATCGCGCCACAGCAGGCCATATGGCCTCCCATATGTGTTATAGCACTGCACCTATCTCGGCAGAGCAGCTCAGTCCTGCACAGATGTTCTTCATCGGTATGCTGGAGGATGCGCGCGTGGAGTACGAGGCGGGCATGGAATTTCCTGGGCTTAAAAAGCTTTGGATGTCGCTGATTACCATGGACGAGGAGAACCAGGAAAAGGCCGAGCATGAAACCATGCCGGTGTTGCTGCACATCGCTCATATGCTGATGGACGAAACCGTGACCATCGACGATGAGCAAATCACCGCGTTCGTGAAAAAATTCCACAATGAAATCCAGGCGCGTCAGGATGACAACCAGTTTTCCTGGCACATGGGTATGGAGCTATTCCACCTGTTTGCTGATCGCAAAGCAGTACCCAGCCTGCGTATCCTGGAACGAATCGCTATTCCTTACCGTGATGATAACCGTTACGTGTGGGAATTCGAGGAGTTCGATTTCAATACAGAATATTAGTATGTGTCAGCAAGCCAGCGCCAGGTGCGCAAAACCGTCAGTGTCGTTGAAATGGCCAACGAGGTGGATTGTGAGCTGGCCGGCGATGATGCACAAGAGATATGGGTCTGCTCTACTGAAATGTATCCCTACGAGGATGATCTCAGTGAGGATCAGAAAAGCTTCAATGACTGGTGGGGTAAAGAACCCATCTCGGACCCCTTTCATTATCAGGAGTGGGATTACCAAATTCAATTACATCGCCCCGACTGGGTGACCGTTTATGAACGCCGTCAACCCAAGGGTGATCCGGAAGACATCCGTGACATCATGGTTGAATACCGCCCTGTAACTCACCGCATCAAACAGATCATCGATCTTTTAACTCCGGAAGGTGTTCAACGCCAGCGCGGGTTGGAAGATGGAGACGAAATTGATATCAACGCCGCAGTCGATGCGATGATATCAATCCGCATGGGAGAGCAACCCAATCCCCGCATCACCATGCGCAATATACTGAAGAGCCGTGATCTTGCCGTTGTGGTATTGATGGACCTGTCCGAGTCTACCAATGAATCCATGCAGGGTTCAGACAAGACTGTGCTGCAGTTGACACGCGAGGCAGCGACGCTGGTCTCAACTGCAATCGACGGCATCGGCGACCCCTTCGCCCTGCATGGCTTCTCTTCAGATGGACGTCATGATGTACAGTATTTTCGCTTCAAGGATTTCAACCAGCATTTCTATGATGATGCCAAAGCACGACTCGCAGGAATGCAGGGTAGCTTTTCGACCCGTATGGGGGCCGCGCTGCGCCATGCCGGACAGCACCTACTCAAGCAGCCGGAACGGCGTAAACTGATTCTTCTGGTCACCGACGGAGAACCGGCGGACATCGATGAACGCGATCCGCAGCATCTGCGTCATGACACAAAAAAGGCGGTGGAAGAACTCTATTCGACCGGTGTGCTGACCTACTGTCTGACACTGGATCCAAATGCAGACGACTACGTCAAACGCATATTCGGGCAGAATAACTACACCGTTATCGATCACGTTGACCGTCTGCCGGAACAGCTGCCGGTACTGTTTGCCAGTCTCACCAAATAGAGGTTACATCGAGCAAACAGCAACGTGGCTGCTGATTAGCACAAAGAAAACCTGCGCGACGTTTCGCACTCTGATAAGCCAGTATCACGATATCTGGCAATTCAGAGTGCGACAAGCTACAAACCAGCGGGACTAACTTTATGCCAGATTACAACCGCCATAACGAAGTCCCTGTTTTTGAGCACCGAAATGGGAAGGTAGAGGCAAACTATTACAATCATGTTCGTTCCGTCCTTAAACGTATCAACGATAATATCCGTCTGCAACTCCCACGCCTGAGAACTCTGGATCTAATTCTGCAAGCAGATGCATGGATAGTGGTTGACCGTGCACTCAATGACTTCCCCATCATCGCATGGACTGATTTTAAAATTGAACAACGAACAAATCTCCATGAGCCCATTCCCTGCAGCATAAAGCTCTATCATGCTAATGCAGGAATACTCCTACACCGCATTTTCGAAGCAATGGAGATGATGCTTGGAGAGCATTTCGATGATGAAATCCCCCTCGAACAGTGCACCCTACTCCATTTCAAAGTACCCAACTCTGAATGATCTAAGGTACTTATCATCCGAGTGCTACCAAGTGTGCAAGTTGAACGTATCACCAGCGAAAGAGTGCGTTATCGCGCAACCCTGCAACAGATTAGTGCCTGCTGCATAAGTTCTTGATGATGTAATGTGATAATTTGAAAAGTGCGCCAGGTGTGCGTCGGGGAAAAAATAAAAGCTCCTGAGATTGAACACACTGATTCCCTCTTCAACCCCAGGAGGAATCAGCATGGCCCGCGAACGAGAACGGCTTTGGCAGCAGCATATCACGGAGTGGCAGACCTCTTGAATGGCGTACTGTAAGCAACGGTCGCTGACCTACTGCTGGTTTGTTTATAGGCGCAAGAAGCTGGCCGGTGTGGCCTCGGATGGGCCAGCACCCTCTGGATTTGCCAGGGCTGCCTCGGAACGTGGCGTTGACCGCTTCATAAAAAATGTGGCTCGGGTTCTACCCCGATTTAGCGGCGATTACACTGTTGTAGGCAGTATTAACTACCTAGTAAACTAGCAATATGGGTAATACTTCTATCGCACTTACCATTTATCTGGCGTGTGCTAGCGCCTTTATCGGATTGATCCTGTATTTCTTGCGAAAGCGCAGACTCCGTAGGTACAGAGAGTACCTTGAGGCGCGGGAGCATATTGAGCCGCACGTCTTCGATGATGGATTCTATTGCATCAGGAGAGATGACGGGGGTTGTAGTGTAACCGTCCGGTGATCACACCTTGCCAGTAGTCACCGGCTGCCAGTTATGGGGCAGCAGTTCATGGATGGCGCTGTTCTTCTGTGTTGGCAGGCGAG
>PKUO01000061.1 GCA_002869585.1 Sedimenticola sp. | reverse complement strand
TCGGACGGGACTTCAGATGGTCGATGCCGAATACATCAGGTTCGGATTTCATCAGCCAGTAGTTCATTGCTCTGTTTCCTCTTGTTGCATTTTATTCCAAGTCGCGCTTAAAGAATTTACCATAGCTCTTTTTCCCTCCGATGGAATAAATTCCATTTAATGTATTCTTGCTCTCGATTTCAAAGGTTGCATAAGCGCCATTACTGAAAGTCAGCTTCAGGATGCCTTTGTTTATTTCCCCTCTGAAGTGTGAGTTGCCAGCGTCGAATCTTCCAAGAGGGTCATCGCCCCAAGCGTACACGCCTCTAGCGTTTCCCGCCGTGTCGATTTTTTGTACAGCAAATTTTATTTTCAGCAGGTTTTTGCGATTAACAAGCCAGCCACCTTCCCATAATCCTGAATAGACTGCGTATTTTTCGGGGATGCGTTTATCGGGTATGGAAATGTAAATGGAGTCTTCAAGGGGTGGCTGCTTGGGTCCCAGGAGTTTCTCAAGTCCCGGAGACTGACAACCTGCCATGAGTAGAAATACGGGGACCATTAACAGCATGAATCTCATAATTAGCTCCGCTAAAGTCTGCATAGTCGCGATTTGAGTCCACAGACCTATTTTATCTCAATTGAGTCTGGTAATCAGATTTGTGATGTTCAGAGACTATTTTGCTAAACTCCTTACAAATGCAAAATCTAAACTCACGCTCACCAATCCATACAGATAGTGTGAAAACTATAGGTGTTTTTGCATCACTACTGGCTGTGATTCTCATTGTACTCTCTTCATGTGCAGCACAGCCGAGAATAGTCGGATGTTGGCACTCTTCCGATGAGACAGGGACTATTCAGTTCAGAGAAAATGGTGAAGTCACTATTGTGGATAATATGTCTGCTACAGTGGCTGGGTATTATGGGATTGAAGATAATGACTGGGTCAAATTTGAACTGATTGCTTCTGATATTTTACGTGATTCAGTGAAGCCTATTCAGAAAACAGTCGTTAGAGCAAAAATCATGCTGCTAGATGATGAGCGCTTGCAACTGCGCTTTCTTGATGCAAATGAAAGAAGCTATCTATACGTTAAGACCAGGTGCCATTGATCGCCTGAAATCCAGAGCCTTTCCAACGACGTCTTTCTATCGACTCTCTATCGACTCTGGGGTGGTTCAGTGCGATTCTGCAGTATTCTTTTTTGTTGTTTAAATGCAGACACAGTATGGCGTGCTCACTTTCAATACTCTTTGTTCAGGTTGGCAGCCATGTGCAGGAAGTTTTTCAGTCTCTGAGGATCAATCTTTCCATCCTTAACTGCCTGGCGCAGGGCACAGTCGGGTTCCTGCTGGTGAGAGCAGTTGCTGAATTTGCACTGACCCAGGAAGGGTAGAAACTCCTTGAAACCCTGTTCCAGTTCCTGTCGCGTCAGATTGCCGAAGCGAAAGCTGCGTACGCCAGGGGAATCAATCAACTGGCCACCGTGGGGCAGATCATAGAGAGTGGTGGCGGAGGTGGTATGGCAACCCAGGCCACTGGCCTCAGAGAGCTTGCCGGTCAGCAGGTCGAGATCCGGGAGCAGGGCGTTGATCAGTGATGATTTGCCCACTCCGGATTGTCCTACCAGGATATTGGTTTCCCCCTTGAGGTGCTCCACCAGTGGGTCGAGACCGTGCTCGTATTTTGCGCTGATCTGGATTATCGGGTAACCGGTGGCTTGGTAGTGCGCATACTCTTGTTCAAAATCCTGTAGCGACTCGGAATTGAAAAGGTCGGATTTATTCAGTGCGATCACTGTTTTCACCCCGATGTTTTCGGCCGCCACCAGGTATTGATCGACAAGATACTGGCTGGGTGGCGGTTCAGGGGCGATGACAATCACCAGTTGGGTGATGTTGGCAGCCAGAGGTTTTTCTTCGCCGCTGAAATTGGGTCGCACCAAGGCGGAACTTCTCTCCAGGATGGCGGTGACCACACCCTGGCCCTCGGTGGTGGGTTGCCAGACCACGCGGTCGCCACACACTACATGGCCGATATTCTGTCGGAACAGACAGTGCACATAGTTGGCCTGTTGGTCGGCGACTACCAGATTCTGTCCGTGGCGGGTGATGACCAGACCTTCGAACAGTTGCTCGTCATCAGAATCCTGCAACGCCGCCTCGGCGCGAAGCTCCATCTTCTGCCGGCGGCGTTCCTGTATTGTCTGAATGCGCTCTTTCTGACGTTTTGAGAGTTTTCGTTTTGCCATCCTTGCTGGTGAATGGCCTATTTGAAATGGTAAAACTGTTGATTCAGATACTCAGCTACGTTTTCCACGTCTTCATCGAACCATTGAAGGCCCTGGGCAAGTTCACATCGTTGCACCTGTTTGGCGAGTCCGGGGCGGTTTTGGATCATGCGGTTCTCGCGGGTATAGACATCATTGCCATGGCAGGTATAGCAGTTCTCGTCGATCAGTTTTTTGCCTTGAGCGGTGTCAGCTGCAAACGCGGTTGCGGATGAGACTGAAAAGACCAGAAGGGCAGTGAATATCGGTAGTTTCATGCTTTTGCCTCTGTGTGATCAGGTTGTTTGTCTGATTTTAGATGATAAATGTTGCACACGCACCGGCGCCGGGGGGTGACTGTCATGAAAGGCAGAGTAGAGTGGATCCGGTGTCAATGTGCTCGCATTCTCTCGATAGAGTTTGACCAGTGCGGTGATCAGGGGTTCAGATCCGGTCTGATCCACAGCGAAGTCGTCAGCCTCGAATTCGTTCTTGCTGGAAAACCAGGCGCTGATTGGCGTAAGGAACTGGGTAAAAACCGGTATTACCAACATGAACAGGGTCAAGGCCAGGGCGTTGGAGGAGCGCTCGACCCCCAGGGCATGGTAAAACCAGGGTTGGGTTGACAACCAGCCGAGCAGCGCCAGTCCCACCAAGGTCATCACGAACGAGAGCGCCATGCCCTTCTTTACATGGTGCTTCTTGAAATGACCGAGTTCATGGGCAAGGACGGCTTCCACCTCCTGTTCTGTGAGGCTGTCGATCAGGGTGTCATAGAAGACAATGCGCTTGTTTTTGCCGAATCCGGTGAAATAGGCGTTGCCATGCCCGGAACGTTTAGATCCATCCATCACATAGATGCCTTTACTGGCAAACCCACAGCGCTCCAGAAGGGCCTGAATGCGGTTTTTGAGATTTTCATCATCCAATGGGGTGAATTTGTTGAAGATGGGGGCGATCACGGTTGGGAAGATCCAGGTAATGAACAGCATGAACACAATCCATACCACCCAGGCGGCAAGCCACCAGTAACTGCCAGCCTCCTGCATCAGCCAGAGGATGACGAGAAGTAGAGGCGCACCCAGCGCAATGCCCAGGAGGGTCTGAAGCAGCAGGTCGACGATGAAGCGCCTGGCTGTGCTTCTGTTGAATCCGAAACGTTCCTCGATGACAAAGGTGCGGTAGATGGTGAAGGGCAGATCCAGGGTGCCGCTGATGAAAAACAGGGAAAAGATCAGCGCCAGTCCGGCGCCAATTGGACCAAGCCCTGTCGTTGACCACCATTGATCAAGGGTATTGATGCCCCCACCCAGGGTCCAGACCAGTAAAAGCAGACTGCCATAGACGAGTGAAACCCGGCCCACACGGATCTTTGCATCGGAATAATCAGCGGCCTTCTGATGCTGTTCCAATGTCAGTTGGGAGGCAAAGGCCTCAGGCACCTCGCCACGGTGGTCTCTGATATGACGTTGGTGACGTGCCAGCAGCCAGAGCTCTATAGCTAGTCCGGCTGCCAGAACCATTAGAAAAATCAGGGTGAAGCTATGCATGTCGACCAGGGTATGCCTCTGTTAGAATGTTCAAAAGTTCAGATATATTAACCCAGAAAGGTGTTCACATGGCGCAGGATCCCAACAATTTGATCTGGATAGACCTGGAGATGACAGGTCTGGATACGCAGAATGACCAGATTATCGAAATCGCCACCATTGTCACAGATGCCAGGCTGAATATCCTTGCCGAAGGCCCCATGATCGCCATCCATCAGCCGGATGAGGTCATGGCTGCCATGGATGACTGGAATACCCGCCAGCATGCGGGCTCCGGCCTGACTCAGCGAGTCAAGGATAGCAGCTGCGATGAAGCGAGCGCCGAGAGATTGACCATCGAGTTTTTGAGTGATTATGTCCCCAAGGGGGCTTCACCCATGTGTGGCAACAGTATTTGTCAGGATCGTCGTTTCCTGGCGCGCCTGATGCCGGAGCTCGAAGACTATTTTCATTACCGCAACCTTGATGTCAGTACTCTGAAGGAGCTTGTGGCACGCTGGGCGCCGGATGTGGCCAAGGGCGTGGTGAAAAACGGTAAACATCTGGCCCTTGAAGATATCAAGGATTCGATCAATGAACTGGCCCACTACCGGGACCAGTTTCTGAAACTGGCCTGATTGATGGCTGAGATGGATCTTTACCCAAGCAGATCTTCAATATAGGAAATCTGCATGGGACGACCATAATAGAAGCCTTGCACATGATTACACCCATGCTCGATTAGAAAATTTTCCTGCGCCTGGTTTTCAACCCCTTCAGCCATGATCTCCATACCCAGTGCTGTGCCAAGGGCGATGGTGGCCTTGACGATTTCCGCATCACTGGGATCGGCAACCATGTCCTGTATGAATTCACGATCGATTTTAATTTTATCCGCGTGGAAGTATTTCAGGTAGCTCAGTGATGAAAAGCCCGTGCCAAAGTCGTCAATAGCAAATTGAATGCCCAATTGAGATAGACGCTTAATGGCATTTTTGGCGCTATCAGTGGTCTTCATCAAGACGGTTTCGGTAAATTCAAGCTCCAGCAGGTGAGGTGGGAGATTGGTCATGCGGAGAACATCGAGGGTTTTTTCGTAAAAATCATCGGAATTTACCTGGATGGCGCAAAGGTTTACTGCAATTCTTCCGAAATCGCGCTCTTCCTCGCTCCATTGCCTGGCCTGCTGGCAGGCTGTCAGAAGTGCCCATTCCGATATCTCCCGGATCAACCCACGCTTTTCGGCGATGGGGAGAAAGTCGTCCGGCACCAGTATCCCGCGTTCTGGATGATCCCATCTGATCAAGGCTTCAAGCCCGACGAGACGTCTATCCGACAGGCTGTACTGCGGCTGGTACTCCAGAAAAAACTCACCATGCTTAATGGCGGAGGAGAGGTAGTGGATCAATTCCATTTCACGCTGAAGTTTTAAGGTCATCGAATCATGGAAAAATGCGTAGGTACCTCTTCCGGCATCCTTGGCTTTATACAGAGCCGTATCTGCTTTTTTCAGAAGATCATCGGCGCTGGTATTTTCATCATCCGGTACGATGATTCCAATGCTGGTATTTATCCGAATAGATTTGTCTTTGAGTTTGAATTCCCTGGCGATCTGCTGGATGACCTTGGATGCGAAAATGGATGCCTGGGAAGCATCATCGATTTTTGACTGTATGAGACCGAATTCATCGCCACCCAGTCGCGCAAACAGGTCTGCTCCGCGCGTGATGCCTTTTATCCGAGACACAACTTCACAGAGCAGCTCATCGCCGACCTGATGTCCCAGGCTGTCGTTGATGTCTTTGAAATAATCGAGATCAAGATAGTGTAGGGCGAAGAGATCACGGCTACGACGGTAATTTTCCAGCACCTGTTGCAGTTCTTCCTTGAACATGACCCTATTAGGCAGGCCGGTTAACGAATCGTGAAACGCCAGATGATGGATCTTCTCCTCGGCAGTTCTTTGCTCGGTAATGTCTATGCAGCCACCGATCAAACTTAAGGATTCTCCATCATCGCTCTTTATTGTTTGACCGGTATCACGCCAGATGCGCCAACTGCCATCCGCGGCGGCGATTCGATAGGTAATATCAATTTTTCCACCATGCGACTGGATTTTCTTCACCTCTTTTTCCTTTAGCAGGCGATCATCAGGGTGAATTGCAGCAATCCATGCACTTATGGTGTGTGAGAACTCTCCGGGTGAATAGCCCAGGGCCTGGTCGATATCACCATACCAGCGTAAGTTGTCATTGTTGATATGCCACTCATAGATAACATCGTTGCTTGCGGTGGCCACTATGCGGAAGCGTTCTTCACTCTCCTTTAGTGCTTCTTCGGTGTTTTTGCGTGCAGTTATGTCTTGTAAAAAACCGGAGAGTTTTTCAATCGTTCCATCAGTCCGTCTGACCGGTTTTGCCTTGCACTCGACCCATCGTTGAGTACCATCCGGCCGCTTGATGCGATAGTCAATATGGTGTTCATGGCCTTTGGTTAGACTCATGTTGAGCGAATGAATGACTGCAGAGCAATCGTCGGGGTGGACCAGGTTTTTCAACGTCTGGGGTCCCGTCTCGGAAGATTTTTCTATGCCAAAGATTTGATATATCTCATCGGACCAATTTGCAGTCTGTATGTCTTTATGAAGTTCCCAGTAACCTAAACGCGCATACTCAAGTGTATCGTGTAATTGATGCTGACTTTTTTCCAATGCCTCGGCAATATTTACCTTGTCCGTGATATCCCGGCCCACTCCAATGATGGATGTAATCTGACCTTTTGCGTCAACGATCGAGTTGTCCTTCCAGGCCAGCCAACGCCAACCGGATTTAGTCATGGCGCGTTGTTCCACGTATGCGGTATAGGGAGGGCGAGACAAGGCTTGCATCGCTTGTTCCGTCACTTCACGGTCTTCCTCATGTACCAGCGGAATAAATCTGTTACCCAGTAACTCCTTCTCTGTCATACCAAATAATTCGCAGTAGCTTGGACTTACGAACAGAAACCTGCCTTCCCGATCCACCTTGACCACGAGATCGCTGGTATTTTCGACAATGTGACGATACTTTATCTCGCTTTCCGCCAGTTTTTTCTGGAAGGCCTTGCGGTCTGAGATGTCGGTTAAAATACCGAGCAGATAATAAACGCCAACATTTTTATCACGAATGACTTCCGCAGTATCGTTGACCCAAACTACATGGCCGTCACGAGTTATTATGCGATATTCCGTGTTGAGCTTGCCGCTAAATTCATGGCAGTGAGTTAGATCGCTGATTACTCTTTTTCGGTCATCCTTGTGAATGAGGTCTAGCCATAAATTCGGATTGGCTTCATATGCCGCCTGGGCAAATCCAAGCATCCTTTCGATTTGTGGACTTATATAGGTTGTCGTGCTGTTTTCGTTGATTTCGGCGGTATAGATGGCCAACGGCAGTCGTTCGACTAATTGCTTCCATTGGTCGATCTTTTGGCGAATATCGTCCATAGGTACAACATCTCCTTGTAGCTGCAGTACAAGTAACACATTGGGAATGTAATTAGTTTAACGCGAATGAGAAAATAACTCAGGTTATCTGCGTTCAAATCGCAGTAGCGAATACTTATATTTTAATATCCCTAAAGTTTTTGTTCTTTTGCCCGATATTCAACCTGGAAGATAACTATTTCTGCTGCTGGTAGGAATCAATACTTAAAAAGGTCGAATACGATGCGAGTCAACAGCCAGAGTTTTTGCACGGTCCTGATAATCAACCTTTGTTTTTCAGGGTTAGTTTTTGGCAGTAGCCAGGACTTGAATGGCAGTTCAGCAGATACCCGGGTCTATCAAGGTGGTGATTTTAATTCGTCATCCATTTACCAGGCGAGGGACAGTGCAGAAGCTTCTGCAGCAATAACTCAAGACGGCTCTGAAAACTATGCAGTGGTCATTCAGGATGCCAGCAAGGGCAGTATCGCCACCATTGAACAATCGGGAAACTCGCATTCAGCGCTCATCAAGCAGAGTAGTGGCAACCATAACCATGCCGCTCTTTTTCAGTTCGATTCAGATAACGCGGCTGATCTCACCCAGTCGGGACTTTACGGTTCTGCAGTTGTGAATCAGAGGGGAACATCAAACACGGTACGGGTCATCCAATCCGGTGAAAACAACAGCGTGGATATTGACCAGGGAAATACACTGAATATCTCCGAAGTTACCCAGTCAGGCGCCTGGAACATCGGCAGTATCACGCAAACTGGTTCCGGGTTTTCTGCAGTGAAACAAACGGGTATCGGTAGTTCCGGTTGGGTCAATAGTGCAACCATTGTGCAGTCGACAGTAGGTGATGTGGCGATAATCACCCAGACAGGCCTGGGGGGTAACAGGGCAAGTATCACCCAGCGTTGACATAGACCCGGTAGATATCGAGAGTCAGGCAAACAGACTGATGGTGCTGCTGGAGTTGCCTGATGCTACTGCGCCACTGGCTTCAATACGCTTTTTCAGGCTGATCGATTCGCTATTGGTCTCAGGTTCGTTTTGCTTCTCTGTTTGATTTACCATCAGCAGTTCAGCTCGTGCCTCGGCCGCCATCGCCGTAGCGCGGGATGCAACATTTCTGTCCTGGGATGAGGGTTGTGCCGGTGCCAGTGCGGCGCGGCGAATGGTCTCGGCCTTTTCCAGTGTCGCAAGAGGATCGCCAGGAACCGGAGAGGTATCAATGCCGACCTCCCCACCCACCGCATACAGTTGACCATCTGGACCACGTTGAAACTGGAACTGGGCGCCACTGGTGATATGGCGTCCTCCGGCTGCGATATGGGCCTGCTCGTGTGTACGGACCTCGCGGTCACGACTTTTCAGTTCGGCCAGTTGTTTTGCTTCGGGGCTGTTCGGCTGTTGCAGGGGTTGACGTTTTTCGATCTCATTTTTCGCTGGGTCGGCTGGTTCGATGGGATTTAATCGACTTTTGCCCTTCTCGGCTGGGTCATCCTTGGTGTAGGCGGGGTGCTGAACCGGGTTGAAGGCGCTGATCTGCATCCTATTCTCACACTCGAAAACATGACCGATATGCTATAAATAGTGCATTATCAGTTGTTTATCAACTGTCTATTAGTTCCCAAAAACGCCTTGAATCAGGTTGCAGGGTGTTGCATCAGCGCCCACAGGACATGCTCCCTGACCAGTTCACTGTGATGCTCGGCCTGTTGACGAAGGGCTGTGGTAACGGCCTGATCGGCTTTGGTATTGCCCAGGGCAACCGCAATATTTCTCAGCCAGCGGGTATGTCCGATGCGTCGAATCGGTGAGCCTTCCAACCGTTTCAGAAAGTCATCCTCGCTCCAGAGAAACAGCTCCGTCAGCTTGGCGCTCTGCAGCCCGTTGCGTGGGGTGAAGTCTGCCTCCGCTGAAGGTGTGGCGAATCGATTCCAGGGACAGACCAGCAGGCAGTCATCGCAGCCATAAATGCGATTGCCCATCAGTGGGCGTAGCGTCTCGGGAATGCTGCCGGGGTGTTCACTGGTGAGATAGGAGATGCAGCGCCGGGCATCGACACGGTAGGGTTCGACGATGGCGGCCGTGGGACAAATGTCGATGCAGGCAGTGCATCGGCCACAATGGTTGTGCTCTGCTGTATCAACCGGCAAGGGCAGATCGGTATATATCTCACCCAGGAAGAACCAGCCACCGGCCTTACGATTCAATACATTGCTGTGCTTGCCCTGCCAGCCGAGGCCAGCCATCTCCGCCAGGGGTTTCTCCAGTACCGGGGCGGAATCTACGAATACGCGATAGCCAAATGGGCCGATCTGCCGTTCTATGCGTTTCGCCAATGTCTGCAGCCGGTTGCGCATGAGTTTGTGGTAGTCGCGTCCCAGCGCATAGCGGGAGACATAGGCCAGTTGATCGTCCTCCAGCACCTGCCAGGGGTTGTCATTGGCGGGCAGATAGTCCATGCGGACAGAAAGAATGCGCAGGGTGTCGGGAACCAGTTGTTGTGGCCGTGTCCGTTTTTGACCATGTCGGGCCATATACTCCATCTCGCCATGAAACCCCTGATCCAGCCACTGCTCGAAATGGCTTTCGGCAACGGCCAGGTTGGTGTCGGCGATTCCCAGTTGCTGGAAGCCCAACTCCTCGGCCCACTGTCTGATCATCCGGGCAAGCGCGTGGTACTGGTCCGGATCGGCTGAAGCTCTGTTGGGGTCAAGCGGCGTCATGGCTAGGGTTATTCCAAATAAACGATGCGCAACGCCGTATGGCTTTCATTTGAGAGCCAACCCGAAGGGTCTCCGTCGATGTATATTCGCATAGTGATAACAGGCCCTAATATACCTTTCTGTTTGAGTCGCAACCAACCCCAATCGCTATCGAAACAGGAGACAGCTCTAGGCGCGGGACAAGCTCACTCGCTACAATAGCCGATATGACAAGTCTGCAGGAAACCCTGTGCCGATGAGCATCAATAAACTGAAGACCGACAAACTGCCTCATGCCCTCTATCGGGCCGAGCAGGTAAGGGCGTTGGATCGCACCGCAATCGAGCAGTTCGGAATTCCCGGTATCACCTTGATGGAAAGGGCGGGAGCAGCTGCCTTCCGGCTTCTGCAATCCAGGTGGCCTGAGGCTAGGGATATCACTGTGCTGTGCGGCATTGGCAATAATGGAGGCGACGGGTATGTTGTTGGACGCCTGGCCCTGGAACAGGGACTGACTGTGCGTGTCTTGCAACTGGGTGATGGCAGCAGGTTGAAGGGTGATGCCCTGACCAGTGCCGAGGCCTACACAGCAGCTGACGGTCAGGTGCATGCCTTTCAGGGCATGCCTCAGAAGACCGATCTGGTCGTCGACGCGATATTTGGCACCGGTCTGGAGCGGGAAGTCACCGGTATCTGGCGAGAAGCGCTGGAGACGGTGAATTCTCATCCGGCGCCGGTGTTAGCCCTGGATATCCCCTCTGGCATCCACTCAGATACCGGTATGGCGTTGGGTGTGGCTGTAAGGGCCGCAGCGACGATCAGTTTTATTGGTCTGAAGCAGGGTCTGTTCACCGGCGATGCACCCGACTATTGCGGTGCGATCAGTTTCGATGCGCTGGATGTCCCCGCTGCCATCTATGCGAGTCAGATTCTCGCAGCACGGCGTCTGGACTGGGCAAAACTCAAGAACCAGTTACAGATCAGGTCACGAATCGCGCACAAAGGCCATTGCGGGCATGTCCTGGTGATTGGTGGCAATCACGGTTATAGCGGTGCCGCACGACTGGCGGCAGAGGCTGCGGCCCGATCCGGTGCGGGTCTGGTCTCCGTCGCAACCCGGGAATCCCATGCAGCATTTTTGGTAATGACTCGGCCTGAGTTGATGTGTCGGGGTGTTGAGTCCGAAACCGCACTGAAAGCATTGATAGAGCGTGTCAGTGTGATCGCCATCGGTCCAGGTTTAGGCCGGAGCAATTGGTCGCAGCGCATGCTTTCTGCCGCGCTGGATTCAAATCTGCCCCTGGTGATGGATGCCGATGCCTTGAATCTGCTCTGCGATAATCCGATAAAGCGTGATGATTGGGTTTTGACCCCGCATCCCGGCGAGGCCGCGCGCTTGCTCGGGGTGCCGCTTGATGAGATAAGGCACGACCGTTTTCAGGCCGCTCAACGAATACAGCAGAAATTTGGTGGCGTCTGTGTTCTCAAAGGTGCAGGCACCTTGATCGACGGGGCGGGGCAGCGTCCGGTGGGCGTCTGCAGTGGTGGTAATCCCGGCATGGCGTCTGGCGGTATGGGTGATGTGCTGACCGGCATCATTGCCGCACTGGTAGCACAGGGTCAGGATCTTGAAACCGCTGCTGAGATGGGTGTAACCCTGCATGCCGAGGCTGCGGATGTGGCAGCCATCCGGGGTGAGCGTGGGATGCTGGCAGGGGATCTGATTGCCGAGATCCGCGCCCTGATCAATCCGGAGTTGGGTTATGCTGACGATTGAGGCCAGCACTCAAGAGCAACAAGAACAGATAGGCGCTGCCCTGGCCGCGGTCTGTCCTACCAACTGTGTCATCTATCTGAAGGGCGATCTGGGTGCGGGTAAAACAACACTGGTCCGGGGTTTTCTGCGTGGGTTAGGTTACCAGGGAGCAGTGAAGAGCCCAACGTATACCCTGATGGAACCGTACGAGATCGGTGATCGTCACTGTTACCACTTCGATCTCTACCGTCTGGCCGACCCCGGAGAGCTGGAATACCTGGGACTGCGCGATCTGCTGACGTCAGACGCAGTGTTGCTGTTTGAGTGGCCGGACCGGGGCGAAGGGGAGTTGCCCAACGCGGATCTGGAAGTGGCGATTCAGTATCAGAAACAGGGTAGATTACTGGCCCTGGTGGCCAATAGCATCCCAGGAAAAGCTGTTTTAGAGGCCTTATCAGGGAAGCTGCCCTGAATTGTTAACTATTGGCACGAGAAAAACTCTCTATCTTTAAGAAATTACTAGATATTTTTAAAATGCTATGCTAGTTTTCTGTTAAGTATTTCAACGTATGCACGATAACGCTATCAAGATGAACAAAATCGTCGCACTCTTGTTGCTGTTTTTAGGTGGTCAAGCCATTGGCGGGCAGGCGTTGGTCGAAAATTTGCGTTTCTGGTCGGCGCCGGATCATACCCGACTTGTGTTCGATACCAGCGACCCAGTGAGCCACAAGCTGTTTACCCTGAGTAACCCCAACAGGCTGGTGATCGACTTGCAGAATGCCAGGTTAAACGGTGCTCTGCCGAAACTCGGCAGTCATCCGTTGATCAGCCGTTTGCGCAGCGCCAGCCGGGATGACAAGGATCTGCGGGTGGTGCTGGACCTGAAAACCGCGGTAAAACCCAAAAGCTTTGAGCTGAAACCGAACCGCCAGTATGGCCATCGTCTGGTTCTGGACCTTTATCAGTCCGAAGAGAGTCCGCAACAGCAGAGCGGGAAGCGGGTTGTAAAGAGCATCAGTGACAGCGGCTACCGTGACGTGGTGGTGGCGATAGACCCCGGGCACGGTGGTGAAGATCCAGGCGCCAAGGGGAGAAACGGCACCTACGAGAAAGAGGTGGTGCTGGAGATCGCCCGAAAACTGGCGGCCCTGATCAATAAAGAGAGCGGAATGAAGGCCGTTCTGATTCGTGATGGCGACTACTATCTGGGACTGCGCAAGCGCATGTCCCTGGCGCGTGAACATCGCGCAGATCTCTTCGTCTCCATCCATGCCGATGCATTCAAAGATTCGCGCGCCCACGGTTCATCGGTCTATACCCTCTCAAACCGTGGTGCATCAAGCGAGGCGGCGCGCTGGCTGGCAAACCGGGAAAACAGTTCGGATCTGATCGGTGGCGTGACCCTGGAAGACAAGGATGATGTCCTGGCGTCGGTATTGTTGGATCTGTCGCAGACTGCAACCCAGCAGGCCAGCCATCAGGTTGCCAATAATCTGTTGTCAAATCTGCGGCAGGTTGGGAAGACCCACAAAAACACGGTCCAGAAGGCCGGTTTCCTGGTGCTGAAATCCCCGGACGTGCCCTCGATACTGGTTGAAACGGCATTTATCACCAACCCGACCGAAGAGAAAAGACTCAAGAGCAGCAGCCATCAGAACAAACTGGCGCGTGCCATGCTGGACGGTATCAAGGACTACTTCAACCAGAGTCCACCCCCCGGCACCTTGCTGGCCAAAGCGGCACCGCGCAAGCATGTGATCAGCCGTGGCGATACGTTGTCGCAAATTGCCGAACAGTACCAGGTTACTCTGAACTCCCTGCGTCAGGTCAACGGCTTGTCCAGCAACAGCATTCGAATTGGTCAGGTGCTGAAAATCCCCGGGACCTGATAGACTTTGGTTATTGCTGAGTGGCACAATCTGAACGGCGCCTGTAGAGCGCCGTTTTTGTTTATACGGATGACAATGACCAAACGAATACACGCCTTACCCACCCAACTGATAAACCAGATCGCCGCCGGTGAGGTTGTTGAGCGCCCGGCCTCGGTGGTCAAAGAGCTGGTTGAGAACAGCCTCGATGCGGGTGCGAGCCGAATCGAGTTGGATGTCGAACAGGGTGGGGTGAAGCTGATTCGGGTGCGGGACAACGGCCAGGGAATAGAGAAAGATGATCTGGCGCTGGCGCTTTCCCGCCATGCCACCAGCAAAATCTCCAGTCTTGATGAACTGGAGAGAGTTGCCAGCATGGGCTTTCGTGGCGAGGCGCTACCCAGCATCGCCTCGGTATCACGGCTGACACTGACATCGTCCCCGCAGGGCGCCAAATCGGGTTGGTCGGTTGCCGGCGATGGCCGCGAGGATAGGGCAGAGATCAGGCCGGCGGCGCACCCGGAAGGCACCACGGTTGAGGTGCATGATCTTTTCTACAATACCCCGGCCAGACGAAAATTCCTGCGTACCGAAAAGACCGAATTCGCTCATATCGAAACACTGCTCAAGCGTCTTGCTCTGAGCCGTTTCGAAGTCGCTTTCACCCTGCGGCATAACCAGCGGGAGGTGCTCTCCTTGCCCGTGGCGCTGCAGCGTCATGAACTCGAACGGCGGGTGATGGATCTTCTGGGTGCCGCTTTCCTCGAACAATCACTCTATTTTGAGCAGGAACATGCCGGGTTCAGGCTGCACGGCTGGGTGGCGCGACCGACCTTCTCCAGAAGTCAGGCCGATATGCAGTATTTTTATGTCAATCGGCGTACCGTGCGCGATAAGTTGGTAACCCATGCGGTCAGGCAGGCCTATCAGGACGTCCTCTACCATGGGCGCCATCCGGCCTATGTCCTGTTTCTGGACATTGATCCGGTGCTGGTGGATGTCAATGTGCATCCGACCAAACACGAGGTGCGCTTTCGCGATGGCCGGTTTGTCCACGATTTTCTGTTCCGCACCCTGCATCGCACCCTGGCCGAGGAGCGTCCGGTTATCGATTCAGGGGCAAATAGCGTCGCTGGGGTGGATTTGGAGACGGGCGAGATACTGCCCAACCCACCACAAGCCGCATCGCCGAATCCGGCTCTCCAGGAAAAGATGGGGATGGCATCCGTGCCTTCCTATCAGCGTCCCTTCCGCTTTCAAATCCAGGAGCGCCCCGGGAGCTATCAATCCAGTATCGATCTGCAGGCGCCCCCCCCGGATTCCCCACTATCGTCTGAAACCGATCAGGAATCTGTCGAGCTGCATCCCCTCGGTTATGCCATCGCCCAACTCAAGGGCATCTATATTCTGGCGGAAAATGCCCAGGGAATGATCCTGGTCGATATGCATGCCGCCCATGAAAGGATCACCTACGAGCGCTTCAAGCAGGCCCAGGAGGGGGCTGGCATCAAGAGTCAGCCGTTGTTGGTGCCGGTCAGCGTCGCCGTCAGTCGCCGCGAGGCGGATCTTGCCGAAGAACATGCCGCCATTTTTTCCGAACTGGGGATGGAGGTGGATCGCCTTGGGGCAGAAACCCTGGTGGTGCGGTCGATTCCGGTTGTTTTGCAGGGCGCAGACAGTGAAAGACTGTTGCGGGATATCCTTGCGGATATCGTGGTATACGGGAGTAGTGACCGCATACGCCATGAGATCAACGCCGTGCTGGGCACCATGGCCTGTCATGGTTCAGTCAGGGCGAACAGGAGGTTGAGCCTTGAGGAGATGAACGGGTTATTGCGGGATATGGAGCAGACTGAACGCAGCGGCCAGTGCAACCACGGTCGTCCGACCTGGATTCAGCTGACGCTGGAGGATCTCGACAAGTTTTTCATGCGGGGGCAGTGATGGACCCAGCGCACCGCGAGGGGAGGCTGCCGCTGGCGATTTTCCTGATGGGTCCGACCGCCTCGGGAAAAACCGCGCTTGCTATTGACCTGTGCAAACATCTGCCCTGCGACATTATCAGTGTCGATTCCGCCCTGGTTTATCGGGGTATGGATATTGGTACGGCCAAGCCGGATGCTGCAGAACTGGCCCTGGCTCCACATAGGCTGATTGATATCTGTGATCCGGAGGAGGCCTATTCCGCCGCCCGATTTCGTGAGGATGCCCTGGGTGAGATGGCTCAGATCACGGCCTCAGGGCGCATTCCACTGCTGGTAGGTGGCACCATGCTCTATTTCCGGGCGCTGGAGCGGGGCCTGTCAGACCTCCCGGAGGCGGATCGTGGGCTGCGCATCAGGCTCGAGCAAGAGGCTGAGCTGTTTGGGTGGGAGCAGATGCACAGGCGCCTGCAAAGTCTCGATCCTGTCACGGCGGAACGCATTCACCCGAACGATCCCCAGCGTATCCAGCGGGCCCTGGAGGTCTGTGAATTAACGGGACGGCCGATGTCGGAACTTCTTGCCGAGCAACAGGGTCAAATATTGCCGTATCGATTGCTGAAGCTGGCGCGTGCGCCAAAAGAGCGGTCTATACTTCATGAGCGGATCGCAGCACGCTTCCACAAGATGATCGAGCAGGGATTCGAGCAGGAGGTAAGGGACCTGCTGGCGACCAGAAAGCTGACACCGGCCATGCCATCGATGCGCAGTGTCGGTTACAGGCAGATGCTGAACTATCTGCTTGGCGAATGGGACCGCGAAACGATGATTGAAAAGGGCATAGTGGCCACCCGGCAATTGGCCAAACGTCAACTGACCTGGTTGCGTTCAGACAGCGAGGTGCACTGGCTGGATGAGGAGGCCGGAGATGTTTTGTCGCAGGCCTTGAAAATTATTGAGAACGGCCTCAATTAAGTCTTAGAGATAATGCGATATGCTACACTAATCATTTAGTAGTTTTTTTCTGGCGCGGGCATTTGGCGCCACTACGGCTATAGTCATAATATCAATTCAAACAATAAGGAGAACTCCATGTCCAAGGGGCAGAGCTTACAAGACCCTTTCCTTAATACACTTCGTAAAGAGCGTATACCGGTTTCGATTTTTCTGGTGAATGGAATCAAGCTACAGGGTCAAATCGAATCATTCGACCAGTTCGTTGTGTTGCTGAAAAATACAGTCAGCCAGATGGTCTACAAGCACGCCATTTCGACTGTGGTCCCGGCAAGAAACGTGAAGATACCGACCACCCCCGAAGGGCAGGTGGAACCCGGAAACTTCTAATCTGCAAAATCCGGGACAGTTACGGCCATTGCCGTTTCAACAGCCTCGCCAGAATATGGCCGCGGAGAGATAGTCTGACTGTCCGCGGCCAATTCATATATAATGCCTCACTTATTCAATTCAGCGGTTCTCTTTTCCCGATAGGCTTCATGAGTTCAACTCTTTATCCCCTTTTAGCAACAGCTATTCTGACCCATCA